>JBGVET010000026.1:0-73281 GCA_045120395.1 Candidatus Limimorpha sp. | reverse complement strand
GACCTGCAGCTGCCTTAGCGTCAGGGATTGCAGCGGCATCCTTGGAGAGACGCAATATTTTGCGTCTATACATTAGCGGAAAGCCCTACGGCTCTGCCGGGACGCACAGAGAAAGAAACTGAGGAACTGAGGGTATGAGGTGTTGAATTTCTGTTTTCTGTAAATAAAAAAAGGAACACTTAATTGTGTCCCTTTTTTTGTATTTAATTCCTATGTTATATATTTACATTTCTCATATCGCCTGAGCGCAAGAATTCTTCATGGAAGGAGAATGCTTTGCTAAGGTTATGATGGAGGTGACCTTTAACACTTGTTTCGAGGTATTTCCTCAACAATGGACGATATGTAGGATGTGCGCAGTTTTCTATGATAAGTTCAGCTCTTTGTAATGGATCCTTGCCTCTTAAGTCGGCTACACCCCATTCTGTGATGAGAACCTTTACAGAGTGCTCGCTATGGTCTTGGTGAGATACCATAGGAACTATCGAGCTTATCATGCCGTCTTTTGCAGTGGAAGGACATGTGAATATTGATAGATATGCGTTGCGTGTGAAATCGCCAGAACCACCGATACCATTCATCAATTTTGTACCACAGACGTGTGTACTATTTACGTTGCCGTAGATGTCGGCTTCGATAGCGGTGTTCATTGTGACAAGACCTAAACGATGTACCATTTCAGGATTGTTGCTGATTTCTGATGGTCGTAACACAAGTTTATCGCGGAAGAAGTCAAGGTTTTTGAATACGTCGCCTGCAAGAGTGTCGCTGATACTTAAAGAACATGTGCTTGCAAATGTACATCTTCCTTCTCTCATAAGACTGATGACTGAGTCTTGAACTACTTCTGTATACATCTGGAAGTTAGGAATTTCTTTATTGCTACCTAAACAACTTAATACAGCATTTGCGATGTTACCTACGCCTGATTGTAATGGTAAGAAACCTTCAGGAATACGACCTGTTCTAAGTTGTTCTGCAAGGAAATCACTTACGTTCTTACCAATCTTCATAGTAACTTCGTTGAGAGTGTCGAAGTCTTTGAGTCCGTCAGGAAGGTCTGTCTCAACAATGCCGATAATCTTTTCAGGATCGACTTGGATATAAGGTGTTCCGATGCGGTCGTTTGGTTTGTAGATAGGTACTTCTCTTCTATAAGGTGGGTCTAATGGCTCATAAATATCATGGAAACCCATTAAGTCTTTAGGAAGATGGTGGTTCAACTCAATGATAATTTTTTTAGCCATATTACATACTGTTGGCGCAATACCGACACCTGTACCGAGATAAATCTTACCATCATCTGTTATGTGTGAAGCTTCTATGATAGCTGTATCTACGTGTCCTAATGCGTTATTGCGTAACTTTGGAGCTACCTCTGAAAGATGTAAATCGAAGAAATGAACAGTGTCTTTATTGATAGCTGAACGCATATCGCCGCATGACTGATATGGTGTTCTAAATTTTATAGCGTTAGCACGGGAAAGAGCACCGTCGAGTCTGTCGCTTGTTGATGCGCCAGTGAACATTCCAATTTGAAATGGACGACCTGCTGCGTGTTCGTTTTCTGCTTTTTGTGCAATAGCCATTGGAATTACTTTAGGGCTACCTGATGCGGTAAATCCACTAAATCCAACATTATCATTATGGTTTATATATGAAGCTGCTTCTTCTGCAGTGATGATTTTGTATCTCATAGTACGATATTTTATTGTTTATGCAAATATTATAATTTTATTTCAAATAATGAAATGTTTTTATAAAATACTTGTTGAAAAATAAAAAAAAGTTGTCCAACAATTGTTAGACAACCTTAATATGTATGTCGGAGTGGCCCGACTCGAACGGGCGACCGCTTGCACCCCATGCAAGAATGCTAGCCGACTGCACCACACCCCGAATTTAAGTTGAAAGTTGAAAACTGAAATTTGAAAGTTAATTTTCCATTTTCAGTTTTCAACTTTCAATTTATCAATGTCCATAACTGCTGCCATCGAAGCAGTGCATGCAGATTTCGTCTTTTGAGACGCCGATAGCATCGCGGATTATGTCGATAGTGTTAAATTTTAAAGAGTCGACACCAATATGTTTTCTTAACATCTCAACGAGATTTGCATATTGCTTTGTTGTATGGTCGCTGTAATATTCTAAGTTTTTGTAAGCGTCACCTTCTAACTCTTTGATGCAGCGGAGTGTTATCAACTCCATGTCTGTCTTAGAAATAGAGAAGTTGAGGAAAGGACAGCCGTATAATAATGGAGGACAGCTGATTCTGATGTGTACTTCTTTAGCACCGCATTCGTACAACATCTTGACATTGTCGCGAAGCTGTGTTCCACGAACGATAGAGTCGTCGCAGAAAACGACTTTCTTGTCTTTTAACAATGAGGCGTTGGTGATGAGTTTCATCTTAGCCACATGTTCTCTTTCTTCTTGTGTTACAGGCATGAAGCTACGTGACCATGTTGGAGTGTATTTCACCACGCTGCGTACGTAAGGAATCTGTTTTCCGTTAGAATAACCGATAGCCATTCCGATGCCTGAATCTGGAATAGGAGCTACGTAATCGACATCAACGTCATCCATTTGTCCCATTGCGTAACCGCCGTTATATCTCATGTTTTCAACGAAGATGTCATCGTAAGCTGCTGCTGGATAACCATAATAAATCCACATGAAAGAACACATCTGGCATTTTTTGCCAGGTGCCAATAATTGTGTATATCCTTCTGGAGTGACTTTTACAATCTCACCTGGACCAATCCATCTTTCTGTCTTGTAATCCATGTTGACGTAGCTATGGCTTTCTGTAGCAAGAACGAAACCATCAGCGTCTTTGCCGATTACGATAGGAGTACGGCCGTAGCGGTCACGGGCTGCGATGATGCCTTCTGGAGTGAGAATCAGCATTGAGCAAGAACCTTTGATTTTGTTGAAGACATTTTGGATGCCATCGACGAAGTCTTTGCCTTGTGTGATGAGAAGTGCTACCAACTCAGTAGGGTTAGTATCACCGCCACTTAACTCTGCAAAATGCTGTTTGTTGTTAAGACATTCTTGTTCCAACTCTTTTAAGTTGTTGATTCTTGCAACGGTAACGATAGCAAAACGACCGAGGTGAGAATTAACAATAATAGGTTGCGCGTCAGTATCGCTGATGACACCAATACCCATGTTACCATGGAATTTTGCGAGGTCAGAATCGAATTTTGTTCTGAAATACGCACCTTCGATGTTGTGAATCGAACGATAGAATTTGTTGTTATCTACTGTTGCTAAACCTGCACGTTTTGTGCCTAGATGTGAATGATAGTCAGTACCATAAAAAAGATCTGAGATACAAGTTCTTTTTGATACTACTCCGAAAAATCCGCCCATTTTGTTAATTTTTATTATGATTTAAATGAATGACAAAAATATATATTTTTTAAAAAAATACATACAGAAATTTTATGTTTTTTGTCGTATATTTGCAAAAATAAGGTTAAGTCGTAAATTATTTATAATCAATAAAATTTTCTATGAAGAAGTATTTTTTAAGCATTTTTATGTTTTTAGCTGTTTTAAGCACACAGTTAAAAGCTGACGAAGGTATGTGGTTACCTTACAACTTAAGCAATCAAAGTCTTTATGAGATGCAACAACTCGGTTGCCAACTCACAGCAGAACAGATTTTTGACCTCAATCAGCCAAGTGTTAAAGACGCTATCGTTCAATTCGCTAACGGTTGTACTGGCGAACTTATATCTCCTAACGGATTGCTTCTCACGAACCATCACTGCGGTCTTGGTTATGTTCAAGCACTCGCATCTGTAGAGCACGACTACCTCACAGACGGTTTCTGGGCTTTGGATATGAAAGAAGAACTTTCTTGCGAAGGTCTTTATGTCTCTTTCCTCGCTAATGTTGAAGACGTTACAGTAGCAGTTCTTAAAGGCGTAACAACAAAAGAAACTCGCGAAGAAATCATCAATGAAAATATCAAAGCTTTAAAAGAAGAAGTTAAAGGCGACAGAGACGTAAGAATCGAAATCGTTCCTTTCTATAACGGTAATCAATATATCATGTTTGAATATGATGTATATCATGATGTTCGCCTCACAGCTTGCCCTCCATGGGGCATCGGTAAATACGGCGCTGACACAGACAACTGGACATGGCCTCGTCACAAAGGCGACTTCTGTATCTTCAGAGTTTATACTTCACCTGACGGCAAACCAGCAGCTTACAGTGAAGAAAACGTCCCAATGAAATCTAAACATTACTTACCTATTAATATTAAAGGCGTAGAACAAGGCGACTACGCAATGATTATGGGTTATCCTGGCAGCACCGACCGTTATTCAACAAGCCGCACTATCAGCAATATCATCAATGAAGAAGGTCCAGCTATCATCGACTGCCGCACAACAAAACTCAACGAATATCGCAAACATATGGACGCTGACCAAGAAGTGTTCATCAAATACGCTTCAAAACAAGCTAGCGTTTCTAACTACTGGAAATATTTCATCGGTCAGGTGAAACAATTACAACGTAACCGCGTGTATGACAGACGTTACGCTCAAGAAGAAGAATTCAGAGCTTGGGTTAAGGCTGACGAAAATCGAATTGCAGAATATGGAACAATCTTCGAAGACGTTGACGCTAAATGGGATGTTATGGACGACATCCAAAAGCCAATGATTTATCTCCGTGAAGCTGGCTGGAATGGCGGCGAAGCTATTTCTTTCTCACGCAGATTTAAGTCAATCAACGATATGTTGAACAACAAGGCTTCTAAAGAAGATATCGCAAAAACAGCGGAAGCTTTAAGCGCAACAGTTCAACCTTTCTTTAAAGATTATGACATGGCTTTGGATAAAGACGTGACAATCGCTTTGTTAAACCTCATCTACAAAGATATCGACAGATATGTTCCTACAATGATTACTGAAATCGGTGACAAAAACAACGGCGACTTCACAGCATGGGTTGAAAAGGCTTTCGAAAAATCTATCTTCGTAAGTCAAGAAAAAGTTGAGAAATGGCTTGCTAAACCTAAGAAATTAGACAAAGACCCTATCTTCGCTTTGACAATGAATATCATCGATGTCTATAATAATGTCATCATTCCTATGTATTTAGAAGCTGCTAACTCAGGTGACGAAGCTGAACGTCTTTACATTAAAGGTTTGATGGAAATGCAGACAGAACGTAACTTCTACCCAGACGCTAACTTCACAATGCGACTCACTTACGGTAGCGTTGAACCTTACAAAGGCGCTGACGCTGTCAACTACAACTACGTCACAACAATGGACGGCGTGATGGCAAAATATAAACCAAACAACTGGGAATTCGATATTCCTCAAGACGTTAGAGATTTATATGAAGCAAGAGATTATGGTCGTTATGCGGACGAAAACGGCGATTTAATCGTTAACTTCATCACAACAAACGACATCACTGGCGGTAACTCAGGTAGTCCTGTCATCAACGGCAAAGGCGAACTCATCGGCCTCGCTTTCGACGGCAACTGGGAAGCTATGAGCGGAGACCTCTCATTCGAACAAAAGGTACAACGCACAATCTGCATGGATGCTCGTTACCTCTTATGGTGCATCGAGAAAGTCGGTAAAGCACATAATATTATTGATGAGTTGACTATTATCGAATAAGCCTTGAGCTATGGGCTGTGAGCCTTGAACTTAGACTACGAAACAAAAAATCGTCTCTGAAATGTCAGAGACGATTTTTGTTTTGTTATAAGAAAGCCCAGTATGGGCGTCAGTATATAGTCAGGCGGTGAAGTGCGAAGCACGGAACCCCTGCAATAAAAATAATAGGATACTATAGAAATTCCGAAGGAACGACAGTCCCCAGGCAGGTATGGAGAGCGTAGCTCGGAATGCCTGCAATAAAGACCGAATATTAATCAGAGTGCCGAAGGTACGACAGAATATCAATCATCAAAAGCATATCTCTCATCATATTGTATTCCGTATGCTTTCAAAAACGATTCATATTCTTCGCGGAATGACATTGTTTTATGATGATTTGATTGGTTTTTGACATAGTTTATTGTTTTGTCAAGCAAGGTCGGACTAACAGAGAACGCGCCATAACCTTCTTGCCATGCGAATTTGTCATAATATGAATCAATGGATTTTATCCATCTGCTGCTGTCTGATTTAATGATTTTCACAAAATCTGATAATGATTTCGTTTTAGGTAACGATGCCACTATATGAACGTGATCAACAACGCCTCCAACATCCATTGTAACACCACCAATTCCGTTTATGATTCCACTGATATATGAGAAGATTCTTTTCAGGTCATTTTCTCTCATTCTTATCCCATTGCTTTTTACATGGAATATGATATGCACGTTTATTTTCACTAATGCGCTTGCCATATTTATTTTGGTTTTTCTGTCGTCCTTTCAGGACTTTGATTCTACTTGGTTAATGTTTGCAGGGATTTCGCACTGCGTGCTTCATCACCTGCCTGGGAACTGTCGCACCTTCGGCGCTTATCCCATATCTGAATTGCAAAAATAACAACTAATTAAATAGCATTGAGTTAAAATATTTTAAGAAATAACGATTGTTGAAATTTTATAAAAAAACAACTTTGATGAAATTTAATTTCCTCAAAGTTGCATATTTAGATAGGGATAAAATTCTTTACAAGATTTTATCTTTGATACACTTTATAGAATGATTCAATATGTTTAAGAAAACCTTGAAAATATTGTTTTATATAACCCGAATTTCCCCATTGCGAAAAAACGACAACAGCTGTGTTATCTTTTAATAATATTATTCTATCTTTCTTATAGAAAAATCTCCTTTCCAAATCAGGCTGATTCAATAATAATTTTTCAAAAGATGACAATGTCATGATAACACCATTTTTCCCTTGACTAAGATGTGGTGGAAATACATTTTTTAATTCTTCAAAGGTTATATTTGGATGATCTGTAACATATTGCTTAACTACATGATGAACAAATGGCCCAACACCCCAATAATTTACTCCGTCTATAGAAAACTGTGATTTTTCTTTGCTATTATTGTTATAGTTTTGATTGTGTTTTATGTCAGTAATAGTTTTTGTGTTTGAATGATAGGAAATCGTTTTATTTGATTTTACTTCTATCGAGAAATTATTGAGTTCACTTTCTAATATTTCTTCATCAAAACCTTCGGCGATAAATTTATTCTTTATCAATTCCTTAATGTTATTGTCGATATTTTCAATTGATAAAAAATCATTTAATTTATTTTGTAAGCAATTCTGGCTTATGATATTTTTATATAATTTTTTACAATTTTCTTCTATATCATTTAGATAAAATGTGTCGTATGTTAACATTTTACAAAGATAAATGCCATTATTGTCATTTTCTTTAAATTCAGCTTTCAAAACACAAACTGGCAAATCAAGGTCAGACGGATTATCGTAATATAATTGAATATTATTACCAATATAAAGACCTACATTTAATTTCAATTGGCGCATATATGACATTAATTGTTTTTCTTCTTTTGAGGAACTTATGTTTGTAGGTCGCTTAATTTCAATAGGAAGTACTGGTTGATTATCTTTATAAAGCACAATATCTGGACGAATTGAATTATTATTTCCAATATGTAAAGTAACTTGTTCTTTCAGAGTTCCTTCTTTACTTCTCCAACCTAACATTCTTAAGCAGTTAACAATCTCTCTTTGATAGATACCTTCACTTATATCAAGTGTAATATTTGAAGAAAGAATATCTACAATTTCATTCCAGTTATTCATAATTATAATTTTTGACAAAAATAATATTTTTGACAATAAAAAAACGATGCCTTCATAAAGACATCGTTTTTTTCTATTTTTAGCTCAGAGCTCAAGGCTTATTGCTCAAAACTTTATCATGCATTCTCCATGAGGAATCTTTCAACTTCCATACCAGCTGTTGCGCCTGAACCTGCAGCGATGATAGCTTGACGGAACAATCTGTCTTGGCAGTCGCCTGCTGCGAAGATGCCAGGAACGCTTGTTGCTGTTGATTTAGGTTTTGTGATGATGTAACCAGCTTCGTCCATTTCGAGTTTATCTTTGAAGATAGCTGTGTTAGGTGTGTTGCCGATTGCTTCGAAGAAACCGTTGCATGTAGCGCAAGCTGAAACGCCGCCGCCTTTGAATTGGTCTTCGCCTTTAATGCCTAACCAACGTGCTGATGCGCCTGTAGCAACAACGATAGTGTCTGCTAACAACTCATCGCCTGTCTCTGATTTTACTCTGAAAGGACGTGATGTTGTGTCGACTTCAACGATAGAACCCATGCGGAACTCAACGCCGAAACGTTCAGCAGTGCAAACACCGCAGTTCATGCATGCTTTCAAACCTTCTTTTATACGATAATCTTTTTCCAGTTCTTCGTATAAATGACCTTTATATATTTTGTCAGATGACATAAAATATAATGAAAAGTTTTATATAAAAAAATGATGATATAGTTTTTTGTTGTAACGATATTTTAGGGCTAGACTTATAAGTAATAAAAAAGAGGTCTGAAAATTTCCGACCTCTAATTATTAATTGTAATCTAGGCAAATATAATATTCAAAGAAATTACATCCTAATATTTCATTTATCCTTATCAGAAGCTCCGTGTTGATATTGGGATTGTTGAAGATTCTATATGCATGTTTCCGGGTACATGGAATCTGAGCAGCGAACCATGTCACCGTTCTGCCCTGCTCCCTGAGTTTCTGACGTATCAGTTTTCCTATATGTATATCTATAATTTCGGACTGCATAAAAAAACCGTGAGTACTTGTTGATTACTCAAGGCTCGCCAAAACCTATTTCCACAAACAAGAAAGCTCACGGATATAACCCGCAAGCGTTCATGCTTTCTTTGTGGAAAATTTGAAATTTGGCGATTTCGAGTAATCAAAGAAAATGCTTTAAACGCTATGTTTATAATATGTTATATTTTTATTTTTCTTACTTCTTTTCTATAAAATTATTTTTAAATGTTAACGAAGCAAAGTTAATGAAAAAATGACAATTGTCGTACGACAAAGTAAAATTAACTTCTTTTTTGAACTCTTCTGACTATGGCTATACTTAACTCATAAAGTAAAACCTATTCCAACAACAAAGCCTATCCCTATCCTACTTGTAATCTTTGACCAACTAAATGTCAAACCTGCATGAGGTAATATCTTTCCAGCTTTTAATATTATCTGTGATTTTAAGGAAAGTCCCCAGTCAAATTTCATATTTCCACTACGAGTAATAGGATAATAATTACCCGACGAAGCTTGCTCATAACTAATATATGTTCCAGTCCCGTGATAGCTACCATCAAATCCAAAAGATGTTGAAAGCATAGCAAAATCCGAGAATGCATATCCATATACAGCACCAGCTCTGAAAAAAACTCCTGAAAAATCTGAGTCAATTAATCCAAAGTTTGCACCCATACCCCATTCCGCACCAAAACCTGACAGTCCAATGACTTGAATATTGTAAGAATAACTTCCATAACCTGCAGCTTTAAATCAGGCTGTATATTCAAATCCTCAGTGAGAAAAATAACCTGGATCTATTTCTGAATTCTTATTCTCTGTATATTGAGCTGAAGTTATAAGATAGCTTATCACAAATGATATCAGTAATATATATCGTTTCATTGTTATTGATGGGGACCTCTATAAACTCCTCGTTTTAATATGTTTTGACCGTGATAGTAAAAACTTTTGCATGTTTTATATTTTTTATCGGAGTCTTTTCGTCTTTCTCTTAATCGCATAACCCGCCATGCTCTCTCAAGACATATAAAAATCTTCTCAATAAATATTCACAAATCATTTGCAAAGCAATTTATAGATGTCCCCTTATTTATTTTAATGTTTATTTATACAAGTTATAATGTATTATTTTTAAAACTCTACTTTGCCTTATTCTGAGACAGGACGAACAGGCTGACCACAGTAGCGAGCACAGCTCATGTTATTTATAGTCACAAACGCAAAACTATTGTCAAAGACGAGGTTGAATGCTACTCTATGATGAAAAGTTGCAGACTCATCATTGAATGGCGTGGAACTCCAATAGCTACCTTCCACTCCGTCTTCGTAGAGCGATGAACCGTCACGGTTGCCCGCAGCTGGAAGGAAAATAAAGTTACCGTTTGGTCCTATAATCTTTGAGCCGTTAACTCCATTTACCTGTGTCCATTCCCATTTACAATTGTCAACCAATTCATTCATCTCTTGTTCTGTCGGCATTCTCCATGTACTGCCCCAGTTGGCTGTGGCAGCATCGTATTGTGAATTACCACTTATGTTACTCATTTCTACTTCGTAGGTAATACTATTACTATCTGTATAAGTAGACTTTGTCTCAGTCTCGCCCCATGCAAAATAATCACCATAATCTTCTTTTGAAGATGCGCCTACGTTATATGTCGCCCATTTCAAACCTGATGGCAAACCAATGTCAACCCATTCGTGGCCGTTAATTGTTCCAGTTGTGGGTTCATCACCACCGCCATTATCGTCACCTCCGTTTCCGCCACCATTATCATCATTGTCATCATCACCGTCATTGTCATCTCCTAAAGTCGTAAATTCTTTCTGATCTCCGTAGAATATTTCAGATCCTGCATTGGCGTATGCTCTAACGTAATATTTTGTGCCTGGTTCCAAGCCACTTATAGTGGAGGTGAAGGTTCCAGTTCCTACTTGGTCAGATGTTATGTAAGAACTTACAGTAGGATTAGGAGTTTCGCTATAACATAATCCGCAACTTCCTACAGAATAACCTGATGCAGTCACCGTGCCGCCGCATTTCGCACTCGTCTCTGTTATGTCAGACACGGAACCAGTCGTCACCAAAACGTTATTGTTTTCATCTTTTTCAGGATTACAGGAGAACATCATTGATGTTACAATCACTGCCAAAATTAATAATGTCTTTTTCATGATTTGAATTGAGTTTAATTATACTTGATATTAAAAATTATAGATGTCTATTTATTACTCAACTCGTATTAATGTATATGTATACAGATCGTCAGCATCATAATATACAATTTTATCATAGCTACAAGATTGTACTATTGCTAATTGGGTATATCCAGAGTCGTATGATAAAGAAAGGGTGCTTGTTTGACTATTATAAGCATAACTTCCTTTTTTCATCGATGGATTATTTGAATAATAATTATAAATTAGAATAAATTCTCCATTTTCCTTGAATTCCATCTTGTCGTCGTCACAGTGCTTCCATATGCCTACAAAAGGATTGCTTGATTCATTATTATTGTCCTTATTGCAAGAAGTCAGCATACAGCTAATAACCATAGTTAAAATCAATAATGTCTTTTTCATAATGTGTTATTTTAATTCTGTTTATAATTCTAATCCAAATTTTTTAACGATATAATCAATACCATCAATTTCTACTACAAAACGTCCCCAGTAATTATACTTGGCTTCGTATTCATAATCTTCAAACAGATCTATTATGGAGTCATACAAATCTTGTTCTGATTGGGATAATTCAGGCTCTTCAATCAATGCTAAATATGACCTCCAATAAAATGCAAGTTCTATAAAATCGCCTATTCCAGGTTGAAATACAGGTGCTAAATGATCGATACTATAAGTTATATTATCAATATAATATTCTTGAAAAGATAGATTGTCATCGATATAATATCCGCATTGTATTTTATATTTTATTTCTTGCCCATTCAATACAGAACTTAAAGATGTTGTACCTGAAATTCTCCATGCATAATCCTGGTAGTTAACATTTACACGAACATTTTGTGATACTATTTGATGAATATTATCTTCTTCATCATTATTATTGTTATTGTCATTGTTATCACCTTGTTCTGTTGGAGTTTGATAATTATAGTTTTCATCATCCTTATTACAAGAAACCAATAATGCCACAATAGCAAAAATGCTGAATAATTTGATAAATGTCTTTTTCATAATTTAATTTGTTGATGTTATGTTGTTATTAAACATTGCTATTATAAACCTATCATAGCTTGTTATTATTTTTGAGTGTAGTAATGCAGTGTATACCCGCCGCTATCATAATTCATTTTTAGAATTAATTTATCTGCTTTTTTTATAATCGTTGCTTCATGTACAAAACCGCCTGAGGCCAGCCATCGACCGACTTGTACTCCACTATAACCGAGATAAGTGGCATATCCATCTGCAAAATATGTTAATAAACCATTTTCATCAACATGCCACCAGGTGTACATCCCTGGAACATAAGATTCATTTATATCTAATACATAACAATTATCTTTGAGTAGTTCTGAAGTAAATGTTAATGTGAAATCAATATAACTAGTTCCTGTACTTTCTAATTTTCCTTTTTCGTCATATTCTTCCTTTTTATCATGTTCCCAAGTTGTCCCGAAAAGAAAAGAAGAATTAGCTTCAATTGTAGGATTAACGGTATATTGTTCTTCATCAGTACCGTTAGATAAGTTGTTATTGTCATTGTTGTCCTTCTTGCAAGAAGTTGTCATGCAAGTTACAACCATCGCTAAAATTAATAATGTCTTTTTCATAATGTGTTATTTTAATTCTGTTTATAATTCTAAATTACCATTTTCCTGTTCCCTTGCAGCCAGGACATGTTCCGTGATAGTGGCTGTCTGCGACTTCCTTTCCGCAGATGCTGCACCATTTTCTATTGCCGAAACCAGTTGTACTCTTTATCACTTGACCGGTACCATTACACTGGCTACATGTTCTTTGTCCTTTGTTACTACTGCTTGATGATGAACTCGAAGAAGAACCAGAAGAATATGTAGAACCAGAATACGAACTGCTTGATGAGGAATATGATGGGGTGGTCGAGTAGCTGCTATACGAAGAATAGCTGTTGTATGTCGGAGTGGTTAAGCCTATCAACAAGGCTCCCCAAAACTCGGGACTACAAGATGATAGTGAGAGACATAATACTACCATCAAAACGAATTTTAATTTTTTCATGATTTTTATTTGTTTATTTTAATATTTAATTGACTATAATCAATTTGAGACAGGACGGATGCTTTTCCCCCAATAACGTATATAATCATCAACATAACAACCCAAATTTTGACCGAAATTAATTGTATATGCACTGTCATCACTTGGTGTAGAACCATAGTATCTCCCAACTTTTCCTACATGATCTGACGATGAATTATATATTAGTCCAGCAGCTGGAAGGAATATTGATGATCCGTTAGATCCTGTTAACAGACAACCATAAATACCATTCTGATTGATAAGTTTCCATGAACAATTAAGAATCAATTCTTCCATTTCTAATTTTGTAGGCATCCTCCAGCTTCCGCCCCAATTGGCTGTGGCAGCATCATGTGATGGAGTGAGATTGCCACTTCCGTCTATATAGCCTTGCGATTGCAGCTGCGACTCATTAAGTCCGTAGGTAAGACTATTATCTTCTGTGTAAGTCGATTTTGTCGTTGTCTCGCCCCAAGCGTAATAGTTACCATAATCTTCTGGAGAATCCGCTCCTACATTGCATGTTGCCCATTTCAAACCTGATGGCAAACCGAGGTCAACCCATTCGTGTCCGTTAATTGTTCCAGTGGTCGGCTCGTCATCATCATCTCCGTTTCCTCCTCCATTTCCACCACCGTTGTCATCTCCTAAAGTCGTAAATTCTTTTTGTTCTCCGTATAATGTTCCGGAGCTTGTGGTGGCGTATGCTCTCACGTAATATTTTGTTCCTGGTTCCAAGCCGCTCATAGTGGAGGTGAAGGTTCCAGTTCCTACTTGGTCTGATGTTATATACGAACTTACAGTAGGATTAGGTAACTCGCTATAGCATAGTCCGCAATTTCCTACAGAATAACCGGAAGCTGTCACCGTGCCGCCGCATTTGGCACTCGTCTCTGTGATATTAGAAACGGAACTTGTGGTTACCTTAACACTTCCCGGAGTTTGTGGTTCTGGTTCTGGCTTGCAGGCGTTGAATGTTGCCATTATCACAAAAGCCAATGTGATAAGGAGATAGTAGAAATATTCTTTCTTCATGACGTATTTATTTTATGAATTTTTCGTTTGTTATCTCTTCAATAGTAGTGGATATGCAATATTATCCATTTTTCCTATTTATCAACAACTTACACTATCCCTAAATAAGCCATAAAACTGTCCCTAAATAAGACACAATTAACAATGCATAATTCATAATGCATAATTGATGGAGTATGGGGTTATGAATTTCCTTTTTATAAGGAAAAAAGTTATGATTCTTTTCCTTATAAGAAGGAAAACGAGAGATAGAAGGCTTAGTTGCTGCGTCTAATGTTACCAAATGTAAAGAATGTAAAATTATTACATTCAATCAAAACAGAACAACAGAGCATGATGGTTTAAAAATAGAGGTTGTTCCCGCATGGAACTTGGAAAGGATGTAAGGTATACAATTTATAATCCATATAAATAAAAAGAGGTCGGAAAAAATTCCCCGACCTCTAATTGTAAATTGTTAATTGTCAACTGTCAATTAAAAAGACGCATCAATGTGTATTTATATTGCAGGAATCATTGATACGTCTCTACATTGTAAATTCTTAATTCTCCATGAGGAATCTTTCAACTTCCATACCAGCTGTTGCACCTGAACCTGCAGCGATGATAGCTTGACGGAACAATCTGTCTTGGCAGTCGCCTGCTGCGAAGATACCAGGAACGCTTGTTGCTGTTGATTTAGGTTTTGTGATGATGTAACCAGCTTCGTCCATTTCGAGTTTATCTTTGAAGATAGCTGTGTTAGGTGTGTTGCCGATTGCTTCGAAGAAACCGTCGATGTTGAGAGTGCGTTCTTCGTTTGTTACGCTATTGACGACAACTGCGCCTTGTAATGTTGCCATGAAGCCTTCTGATTCGCCGAATAATTCTTTTGTTTGTGTGTTCCAAAGGACTTCGATGTTAGGTGTGTTGAGAACTCTGTGTTGCATAGCTTTAGAAGCGCGGAGAACGTCACGACGTACAATCAAATAAACTTTGTTGCAGAGGTGTGAGAGGTATGTAGCGTCTTCGCAAGCTGTGTCGCCGCCGCCAACAACAGCAACGTCTCTGCCTTTGAAGAAGAAACCATCGCATGTAGCGCATGCTGAAACGCCGCCGCCTTTGAATTGCTCTTCACCTTTAACGCCTAACCAACGTGCTGATGCGCCTGTAGCAACAACGATAGTGTCTGCTAACAATTCATCGCCTGTCTCTGATTTTACTCTGAAAGGACGTGATGTTGTGTCGACTTCAACGATAGAACCCATGCGGAACTCAACGCCGAAACGTTCAGCTTGTTGACGGATGTCTTGCATCATTTGTCCGCCGTGTACGCCTTGTGGGTAACCAGGGAAGTTCTCAATTTCTGTTGTCTGCATCAACTGACCGCCTGTGATAGGACCTTCGTAGATGACAGTTTTGAGGTCAGCACGACATGTATAAATCGCTGTTGTGTATCCTGCAGGACCTGAGCCGAGGATAAGACATTGTACTCTTTCTAAATTTTCGCTCATTGTTTTATATTTTTATGTTAAAATTTTTTCTTTTTGCAAAAATAAACTTTTTAGTGAAGCTTTATATTAATAAAGTAAAATTTATTTTAGTTAGGAGTTAGGAATGAGGAGTTAGGAGTTTTTTTAAAACTAAGAACTAAGGCTGTTGAACTAAGAACTTTAGTCATTAGCCTTTCGACTTTAGTCTTTTTTTGGGCGTTTCGGCAAAGCCGTCCTGACATCAAAAAAAGTTCTTCGTTCTATCTTATCACAACTCTTTTTGAGATTCTCTCAACGCCATTATTTATAGAGATGAAGTATGTTCCTTTTGGAAGGAATTTCAAATCTAGTGTTCCATCAGAGAAGCTGTCGTCTGAGAATAGTCTTTCACCAAGTATGTTGTAAATGGAGAGACTGTATTTTTGTTTCACACCAGACTTGATTGTGACTATGCCATTTGATGGATTAGGCGATATCGACAGATCGAATTTTTCTTGTGTAGGAGTTTCTGGAGTATCGTCAATAGACTCGAAGTTGATAAACAAATCATCGATGTAAATATCTCTACTCAAAGATAATATTTCTCCTTCACCACTGCTTTCGTATCGTATTCTAGCCTGGACGTAATCGTATCCAATATAATCATTTAATGAAACTAAAACCTCTTTCCATTCTTGTCCTGTTTTGGATATCATCGCTAATTTATGCCAAGTCTTTCTGTCGGTAGTGACTTCTACATATGCATTGCCGTTGTAAGGTGACCATGTTACAGAATTTGTATTTATTATTTTCAATCCAAGGGTGACGTTTTCAATGCTGTCAGGGATTGAGAAACATTGGAATTCTATAATTTGCAGGATGTTGTCGTGAGTATAAGTCTCAGATTTCAAACAGTTTTCTGCTTCGTAACTGCTAAGACTCCAGTTATTATTGTTTAAGAATATACCTTCTACTGTGTCGCCTTCAAAGTCGTAAAATACAGGGAGCTTAAGTTCTCGTCTGGTAAATACAGAATCTGGATTTGAAGCAGGACTTTCCTTACTGTCGGCATGAACGCCTTTCACATAATAACGATGCCATTCGTTGTCGATGAAGTCTTTGTCAACGAAAGAGTTGTTTGTCGTTTCTACTAAAAGCTCATCATTTTTAAAAAGTCTGTAAAATTCAGTTTCAGCCGCCTCGTCCCAACTAAGGAGCACTTCACCATCTTTTATAATGGCACTGAAGTCTTGTGGTGCGAGCCATCCGTCGGCGAGTTCTGCAGTAGTTGCTATTGTTGCTTTTACAAAACCTTGTGCCAATGCGAAGCAGTTCACTCCTGCGCCTATGGTATCGGAAGGTTTGTGGTAATGTATGTTTTCATCTTGGTATTCAGTGTCGCCGATATATAATGCTGGATATTCATAGATGTTGAAAGGCATGTGGTCGCCTCCGTAGGAATCTATCACTTCTGTGAAATAATATGTCGGTATCTCAGGAATATAAAGGTTGGCTACATGTTGATAATAATCGAACAGCTGTTTCGAGATATAAGAATATCCAGAATACATAGTGAGTGCACCATATTCAGGACCAGGCCAAAATCCAAGCATATCAAGGTTGAAAACACCGAGTATATTCATATTCTCACGAGCGCATTTCTGTACAAAAGGATAGCTTCCGACCATCCATCTTTCCTCACCATTGAATGGTATGTAAAGTATGCTGCGTTTGAATTCATGCTGGCTTAAGATTCTGGCACATTCCAAAACCCCTGCAGTTCCAGAAGCGTTGTCATCTGCGCCAGGGCCGTCAGGATGGTCGTAGTGGGAGGATATAATAATATATTCGTCTGGAAACTCTGTTCCGAGTTGCACAGCTATGATATTGCCTGCTTCGAGAGTGTCGGTTCCGCCGATAGTCGCAGTGTGATTATGGATGTAAGTCTCCAATCCTATCTCTTCAAATCTGTCGAGGAGATAATTTTGTGTAATGAGAGCTTCAGGCTTCCTTGCGTCGCGAATATATTGCTGCATCCAGTCGATGGTGTTATACAAATTAATTGTGTCCACCTGACTGAGCATCTCAACAATAGTAGGATTTACTTCTGTTACCAAAGGATAAGTCTGGTTTCTGTTGCCTTTGTTGTCAATCACCTCAACCTGCGCATTTATGATATTGCTGCCAATCATAATGGCAATAATAATGAGTAAATACTTTTTCATAACATAAGATTTTTAGACACCGCAATATATATATTATTTTTCACTTTCCATAGTATAAATTTTCAATAAACTCTACACTCTCAACTCTACACTCTACACTCTAACTTTATCTGGGCGTTCCGCTTTGCGTCGGGCTTTCCGCTAATGTATAGACGCAAAATATTGCGTCTCTTCCAAAAGGATGCCGCTTCAATCCCTAACGCATTGGGAGATGAGTATCTAACAAATGGAAAATCGAAGGTTAACGGACAGATTGAAAAAGACAACAAAAGACAATTTTTTGGATTTCTTTAATGTATATTTTTGCGACATGTTTAACTTAAATCTAAATAAAGTAATAATTTAAAATTTGTAGTTATGAAAAAAGTTTTTTTTGCTTTAATTTGTTTCTCAATGTTTTTGTTAACATCATGTGGTAGTGGTTCAAACAATAATGCTAACAAAGAAAATGTACAACCAGAAACGACTCCAGTTGTTACAACCCCTGAACCAGAAGACAACTATAAGAAAATAGTGGCAGATGCTAAAAAAGTGGCTGAATTATTAAAAAAGATTGAAGATTTAGAAATTCTTTGGGAAGAAGAATATGATGATGATAAAGCTGATAAAATAGAAAATCAAATCATTAAATTGGAAGATGAATTAGATGATTTAGAAACATTTATTGAGAATAAATATAATGATACAGATTATTTGACTTACGAAGAAGAATATGAAAAACAATGTAAAAAATTAGGTGTAGAGATATACTAATTTGCTTGTTTAGATACACATGGTGAGTCTACCTCTTCCCATTCCGAACAGAGAAGTTAGGTCCCGCAGAGCCGATGATACTGCATTAAGTTGTGGGAAAGTAGGTCGTCGCCACCATATAATGGGAACCTCGGCATTGTGCTGGGGTTTTCTTTTTTTTCTATTTTAATTAAAAAAAATCTGTTGTCCATTGTCTGTTGTCTATTGACTTTTTATATCTTTGTAGATGTCTTATGACAAGAGATGCTGACTTAATATCATCATCTCAGTATCTTAGTAACTTAGAAACTTAATAACTTAAAATATCATGGCAAAAAACAGACTCATAGGCGATTATCCTGTCATCGGAATCCGCCCAACCATCGACGGCCGTCGTGGTGCTCTTAAAGTACGCGAATCTCTTGAAGATCAAACAATGAATATGGCAAAAGCTGCTGCTAAGCTTTTCACAGATAACTTGAAATATTCTAACGGAGAACCTGTTAAAGTCGTCATAGCTGACACTACAATAGGTCGCGTTGCAGAAGCCGCTGCTTGTGCCGACAAATTCAGAAAAGAAGGCGTCGACATCACTCTTACTGTCACTCCTTGCTGGTGCTACGGCGCTGAGACAATGGACATGGATCCAATGACAATCAAAGGCGTCTGGGGTTTCAACGGAACAGAACGTCCAGGTGCTGTATATCTCGCATCAGTTTTAGCAACACATGCTCAAAAAGGTTTGCCAGCTTTCGGTATCTATGGTCATGACGTACAAAACGCTGACGACACTACAATCCCAGCTGACGTACAAGAGAAACTCTTACGCTTCGCTCGCGCTGCCGTCGCTGCAGCTTCAATGCGTGGAAAGTCATACCTCCAAATTGGTTCTATCTGTATGGGTATCGGTGGCTCAATCATCGACCCTAACTTCATCGAAGAATATCTCGGAATGCGCGTCGAGTCTGTCGACGAAGTGGAAATCATCCGCCGCATGACTAACGGAATATACGATAAGAACGAATACGAAAAAGCTCTCGCTTGGACTAAAGCTAAATGCATAGAAGGTCTCGATAAAAACCCAGAATATCTTAAGAAGACAGCTGCTGAGAAAGAAGAGATGTGGGAATTCGTCGTTAAGATGATGGTCATCATCAAAGACATGATGAACGGCAACCCTAACCTCCCTGAAGGCTGCGAAGAAGAAATGGTAGGTCACAACGCCATCGCTGCTGGCTTCCAAGGTCAACGTCAATGGACCGACTTCTATCCAAACGGCGACTTCGCTGAGTCAATGCTCAACTCATCATTCGACTGGAACGGCGCACGTGAGCCTTATATCCTCGCAACAGAAAACGACGTCCTTAACGGCATAGGCATGTTATTCATGAAACTGTTGACAAATCGTCCACAGATGTTCGCCGACGTTCGTACTTACTGGAGTCCTGAAGCAGTGAAAGGCGCAACAGGTTACGACTTAGAAGGCGTAGCTCAACAATCAGGCGGTATCATTCACCTTATTAATTCAGGTGCTTGCTGCGTTGACGCTTCTGGCGTTTGCAAAGATGAAAACGGTAACAACGTAATGAAACAATGGTGGGATGTAACAGAAGCTGACCAAGACGCAATGATGAACGCCACAGAATGGTGCTCTGCTGACTACGGTTACTTCCGTGGTGGCGGTTACTCATCACGCTTTGAGACAAAAGCAGAAATGCCTGTCACAATGATTCGTCTCAACCTCGTCAAAGGCCTCGGACCATGCATCCAAATAGCTGAAGGCTGGACTGTCAACCTCCCAGAAAAAGTGTCAGACACATTATGGAAACGCACTGACTACACATGGCCTTGCACATGGTTCGCACCACGCACAACAGGTAAAGGCGCTTTCACAACAGCTTACGAAGTGATGAACAACTGGGGCGCAAACCACGGAGCTATCAGCTATGGTCACATCGGCGCTGACCTCATCACATTATGCTCAATGTTACGCATCCCTGTATCAATGCACAACGTGCCAGAAGAAAAAATCTTCCGTCCTTCAGTATGGAACGCCTTCGGCATGGATAAAGAAGGTCAAGACTTCAGAGCTTGCGCTAACTTCGGACCAATGTATAAATAATTGACAATATCGTAGAGACGTATCAATGTAACAAAAAAATAAAAACACATTGATGCGTCTCATTTTAATAATTAGGGACTGTTGACTGTTGTCTGTAGTCCGTTGACTAAAAAAACAATCATGAGTATCATAGACGAAAAACATTATACAGAATTCTTGAAACAGGCTCATCGTTATGGTGATGCTAAGTTGACTTTATGCAGCAGCGGCAATCTCTCATGGCGTATCGATGACAACCTCGCTCTCGTTTCAGGAACAGGATCATGGGTTCCTACCTTAAAAGAAGAAAACATCTCTCTCTGCAATATCGAGACTGGCGAATTTCTCAATGGCGTGAAGCCTTCAATGGAAAGCACATTCCACCTCGGAATCATGCGTCAGCGTCCTGAAGTCAATGTGGTGTTCCATTTCCAGTCAGAATACGCCACAGCGATAGCTTGCATGAAAGAGAAACCAACAAACTTCAACGTCACAGCTGAGATTCCAATCCATGTCGGAAGAGAGATTCCAGTGATTCCTTATTACAGACCAGGTTCTCCAGAATTGGCAAAGGCTGTTCTTGAAGCGATGAAAGACCACAACTCATGTCTCATGACAAACCATGGTCAGGTGGTATGCGGCAAGAGCTTCGACGAGGTCTTCGAACGCGCTACATTCTTCGAGATGGCTTGCAGAATAATAGTACAGTCAGGCGGCAATTATTCAACCTTGACACAAGAAGAGATTGAAGATTTAGACGTTTACGTTTTAGGAAAGAAAAAATAATATGAAAAGATTTTTAGCAGCAGACTTCGGTGCTGGCAGCGGTCGTGTCATCGTTGGAACCGTAGAGACGCAAAATATTGCGTCTCAACAAAATATTGCGTCTATACAATTAGAAGAAATACATCGTTTCGAGAATAATCAAAAGATGATTGACGGTCATCTGCGTTGGGATTTCGAGGCTCTTTTCAATGAACTTAAAATTGGTTTGAAGAAAGCTTTTGCCAAATACGGCAACGAAATCGAAAGCATCGGCATCGACACCTGGGGCGTTGATTATGGCCTTTTGGATAAAGATGGAAAATTAATTTCCACTCCAATATGTTACCGCGACGACAGAACCAAAGGAATGTTAGAATTAGCATTTCAAAAGTTGCCAAAGGAAGAATTTTTCCAACATGCTGCTAATCAGTTTATGGAGATAAACACAGCGTTTCAATTATTGAGTATGCGGTGGTTGAGCTCGTCGAAACCACAGGAGTCTTCGACAAGCTCAGGCACCATTGATGACGACGTCATACGAGCTAAAAGGCTATTATTCATGCCAGATTTGTTCAACTATTTCCTCACAGGAAAATGTTATAACGAATTCACCATTGCATCGACATCGCAGTTGATGAGCTTGCTGACACATCAGTGGGACGATGTCATCTTTGAAAGATTAGGATTGCCAAAACACTTGATGCAGGAAATCATTTATCCTGGCACTGTGATAGGACGACTCAGCGATGAGCTCGCCGAAGAAGTGGGTGGCAACCTCAATGTCGTCGCTGTCGGCTCGCACGACACCGCGAGTGCCGTCGCATCCATCAGCGACACCAATGACGACTGGGCTTTCATCAGCTCCGGTACATGGTCGCTCATGGGAACACCGACAAAAGAACCAATCATATCAAAAGAAGCCCTCGAATCCGACTTCACCAATGAAGGCATGACAGACGGAAGGATACGTTTCCTCAAAAACATAACAGGACTCTGGCTCATACAACAGCTCGTCAAAGAGTGGGAAAGCGAAGGCTACAAATGCGACTATTCAGAATTAGTGAAAGAAGCTGAGCAGTCAACATTATCATCATCATTCGATGTAGATGACGCTCGTTTCATGAATCCAGAAAAGATGTCGGAAGCGATTGTTTCATTTCTCAAAGAAAATAATGAAGAACTCCCTGTTACCAAAGGTGACTTCATGAGATGTATCTGTATCTCATTAGCTAAGAAATATGCTGAGGTGAAGACACAGATGGAACGTTGCACAAACAAGAAGATAAACAAGATTTACATCGTTGGCGGCGGTTCAAGAAACCAACTGCTGAACAAACTCACCGCAGAACACACAGGATGTGAGGTGATAAGAGGCGAAGTGGAAGCCACAGCGATGGGAAATATCTTAGTTCAGTTAGGAGTTAGGAGTTAGGAGTTATAGGGACGCGATTTATCGCGTCTTTTTTTTGTTTTTGATGGTGAAATCAAATCTTTCTGTCGTACCTTCGGCACTCTGATTAATATCTGGTCTTTATTGCAGGCATTCCGAGCTTCGCTCTCCATACCTGCCTGGAAACTGTCGTCACTATGTGACTTTTTAGACTCAAAATCTCAATTTTTTTTCTTGTTTTTTTAAATTGAAATCCTTAAATTTGCTATCTAATTTTGCGCTAACAAGGATTAACGGGCTCTCTCCTTATACTAGCCCTAACTATTGAGCCCAGCTGAAAAAAACTATGAAAAAATTATCATTACTCCTAATCGCATTCTTGTGCCCTTTCATCATCTCTGCACAAGAAATTTTTCAAACAAATTTTCAAACTGAAACAGAATTCCAACAATGGCTCGTCGTCGACAATAATGCCGATGAGAATACTTGGCAATTCGATCCCTATGCAGAACCTTCTAAGACGTTCTACAACTATCACTCAACCAATGCTGCTGACGACTGGTTTATCTCTCCAGCTATAACATCGGCAGAAACTGGTACTCTTGCCGTTAGCTTCTCTGTACAAGGTAGTTACTATGTCGAGAAAATCGAGGTGTTTTATGGCAATGAACAGACTGCAGAAGCAATGACAAACAGACTGTCTGATGTCATATCATTGGGCAATGAAATTACACATCACCTTTATTTAATTAATGTCAACGCAAACGAGCCTTTGTATCTGGGATTCCACGCTTGCAGCGATGCCGATAAATGGCGTCTCTACCTCTGTGATGTGAGTGTTGAATTTACAACCAATCCTGTCGATATACAAGCAGCGGCGTTTGTATCTCCTGTGACAGATTTCGGCCTTGACCAAGAAACGGTTATTGTTAAAGTGAAAAACACAGGCAATGTGGATGTGAATTCATTCGATATCACATTCTCTGTTGATGGCAATGTAATCGCTACAGAGACAGTGAATCAGCCTCTTGCCGTCGGTGGCGAGATGGAATATACTTTCACAGCTAAAGCGGATTTGTCGGAGCCTCGTAAGACATTTACATTGAAAGCATGGACATCACATACTGATGATGTTAACTCAACTAATGATGCATGTTCTGTAACAGTACTTCATAAAGCACCAGCATCAGTGCCATACTCAATGGGATTCGAAGCTAATGAATATACCGATGGCATTACAATGTTTAACTTGAATGAAGACGAAGGCAACTGGGATTTATATACAGATCCATGGTGGTCATTGGCGCACACTGGCGACTACTGCCTCGCATATAATTATGATAAAAACAATAATGCCAACGACTGGGCAATACTTGAGCCTATCACAGTGGAAGAGCCTGGTTATTATGTGCTGAAGTTCTGGTACTCAGGTGATGATACTCATCCAGAAAAACTTGCAGTGTACTACGGCAATGAAGCTACACCAGAAAGCATGACAAACAAAATAGTGGAGTATGCTCCTTTTGCTAGAGGTGAGTACGAAGAATCAATCAATATCATCTACGTCGATCAGCCTCAGACCGTATGCATCGGATTCTACGCCTTCAGCGATAAAGACGAGAACTGGCTCTGTGTTGATGATGTTGTTTTTGAGAAAATTGATGCAGAATCTGTTGATATGGCAGTACTTCCAATTACCAATCCACAGCAATATGTTCATAAAGGAAGCAAGAAAGATATAAACTTCGCTCTTAGAAATCTAGGTATTATAGACGTGACATCAACACTTCGCGTTATGATTGATGAGGAAGTCATTTACGAAGAAGAAATTAATGTTGTTGCTCAGGAGATTAAAGATGTAGTATTGGGAAATGCTTTGAATAATCTTGCTGCAGGAAAACATGAAATCTCTGTAGAGGTCCTCCTTGATGCTGATGTAAATACAGAAAACAATAAGAAGACATTTGAATTCCAAGTCCTTGAAAATCCTGTTATGTCATGGGATTTTGAAGACGGACAGCTTCCTGCTGATTTTGCTTTCCGTGTTGAAGATGAAGGTACTGTGAATCCATCGGCAGGAGAGGAGTTTAATGAATATGGATGGGGAATATTTAACATCCAACAGCATGAACTTTACGGTGAACATCTTTTAGCTGGAACATCATGGCTCGATGGAACAGAGAAGGCTGACCGCTGGTGTATCTTGCCTCCGTTTACTCCTACAGAAGAGTCATTCCTCGTATGGGATGCTGCTTCATTCAATCCTAATTTCCTAGAGAGTTATTCTGTGATGATTTCATCTAATGGTGACGACTCATGGTATTATTTTACAGAAGAAGAAATCGTTTCTGAATCAGCAGAATTTAAGACTCGTGGCATCAGCTTGAGTGAGTACAGCGGTCAGGATATTTATATCGCTTTCCGTCTCCGCTCTGAAAACTGTGAACATCTAATCCTTGATAATATCGAGCTTTATGGTGGAGTAGCTGTTGAGTTGTTAGACGTAACAGCCACAGTGAATCCAGAAGAAGGTGTGGTAGAGAAGCTAGATAAGTTTACCGTGACATTTGAAAATGTAGAATCTGTCGTCGTGGATGAATATTCATATAATATACCTTATATCGCGTTGGTAGGTGAAAACAACTCATTGGAACAAATAGCTGCTGCTAGACTTGAAAGCGTTGATGGTCAAGCAAAACAATTGAGCTTATATATCGAAGAAGATGAAATGACAGAGATTACAGAAGAAGGTAAGTATGCCTTGGTAATTCCTCGTAAATATTTGGTGTTTAACGATGACCCACAGTTGCTTGTCTCCACAAATGAATTTGTGTTCTACTATGAAATAGTGATGCCTATAGAGAGTCCATCAAACTTGAAAGCAGACTCAATAAATACATCTTCAGTAACTCTCTCATGGGACGAAGTCGAAAACGCATTGAGCTATAACGTTTACAAAGGTGAAGAGTTGCTAGCAAACGTGACATCAACAAGCTATACTGTTGAAGATTTGGATGCAGATACTGAATATACATTTGTGGTGTCATCATTACGTAATGGAAGAGAAGTGAAGTCGGAAGCAATAGTTGTTAATACATTGCCTGAATCAACAGAAAGCATTGCAGAATTTGAAGCTTCATTCAATGTCTATCCAAATCCTGTCAATGATAAACTTTATATTGAAACTGAAGTTGAAGTTGGAAAAGTTGTCGTTTATGACGCTTATGGAAGACACCAAGTCACCGAGACACCAAGTCTCCAAGGTAGTTTAGTAATTGATTTAACAAACTTGAATTGCGGTGTTTACTTCGTGAAACTTGTTACAAACGAAGGTGAAGTCGTGAAGAGAATTGTCAAGAACTAAGGCTGTTGAACTAAGGCTATTGGTTTTTGGCTATTGGCTTTTGACAGTTAAGAATTAAAGGTCACCGAGTCTCCAAAGAGGATACAATCTTGGAGATTCGGTGACTTGTTTTTTTATTAAAAAATCTTTAGCCTTTTGTCATTAGACTTTAGCCTTTTACTATCTTTGTGGAAATTAATTTAGTAGCTGTAGCTCACAACTCATAATTCATAGTTCAAGGTTCAAAGTAAAAAAAATATGACACAAAATCTACAATCGAAACTCGTCGAGAAGAAATATCTCTTGACATTCATTTTGATAACATCATTATTCGCCTTGTGGGGCTTCGCTAACGACATCACCAATCCTATGGTCGCTGCATTCCAGACAGTCATGGAGCTGTCAGCCGCAAAGGCATCTCTCGTGCAATTCGCTTTCTATGGCGGCTATGCCACGATGGCGATACCTGCAGCTCTCTTCGCTAGACGTTACAGCTACAAAAAAGGTATCTTGCTCGGACTCATCCTCTATGCTATCGGCGCGTTTATGTTTATCCCAGCCGCTAACCGTCAGGAGTTCGGATTCTTCTGCGTATCGTTGTACGTCCTCACCTTCGGACTTGCTTTCCTCGAAACAACAGCTAACCCTTATATCTTGTTGTTAGGTAGCAAAGAGACTTCAACACGTCGCCTCAACCTCGCTCAGGCTTTCAACCCAATCGGTTCTCTTATGGGTATGTTCGTCGCTTCAAGAATAGTACTCGCTAAACTTGAATCCGATACAGCAGCAGTGCGCGAGGTGGGCTTCAGTAACTTAGACGAGATGACAAAACTCTCAATACGCGAACACGACCTCGATATCATCCGTAATCCGTACGTCGCATTAGGTTGCGTGGTGCTGTTCGTCTTCGTCATCATCGCTATTTTTGTGAAAAATCAAAATAATGAAACAAAAGAAAATACTAATAACAAAGGCACATTAAAGCGTCTTTTCTCTAATAAGGTATATCGAGAAGGCGTCATCACTCAGTTGTTCTACGTGGCAGCTCAAATCATGACATGGACTTTCATCATACAGTATGCTGATCGTCTTGGCATCGACAAAGCTACTGCTCAATTGTATAATATCATCGCGATGGGAATGTTCTTATGCGGTCGTTTCATCAGCACCTTCTTGATGAAATATGTCAACTCTCGTAAGTTGTTAATGTTCTTCGCCATCGGAGCGATGCTTGCTACTGCAGGAACAATTTTGATTGACGGCGTTATGGGACTTTACTGCTTGATGGCTATTTCAGTCTTCATGTCGCTTATGTTCCCAACGATTTACGGTATAGCATTGGAAAATGTCAGCATAGAAGACAGCTCATTAGGCGCAGCATTCTTAGTCATGGCTATCGTCGGCGGCGCGTTGATGCCACCACTTCAAGGCATGATTATCGACCTCGGAACAGTGGGAAGTCTCCCGGCAGTGAACTTCTCATTCATACTTCCATTCATCTGCTTCGTCGTGATATTCGTTTACGGATTTAGAACAAGCCGAATTGTTAAGAACTAAGGTTTCTGAGCTAAGGCTTTTGAACTTTTTTAAATAATGGAAATAAAAAAGACATCGTCATTTTTTGACGATGTCTTTTTGCTTGTTGGCTTTTGATTATAACATAATCTTGGAGACTTAGAGACTTGGTGTCTCGGTGTCTTGGTGTCTTTTTTGGGCGTTCCGGCTATCGCCGTCGGGCTTTCCGCTATATCTTTTTCCGCTGCGCTCCAAAAGGATGCCGCTCCAATCCCTAACGCATTGGGAGCTACTAACTCCTAACTCCTAACTAATAAGGCGTTGCCTTATCCTATATTTGTCTCGCCCCTTCAGGGCTCAACCCCTCATACCCTCAAATCCTCATACCCTCAATTCCACAATGTTTTTCGCTACAATCTCCGCAATGTCTTTCACCTTGACAGGTGCCAATCGCGCGAATGTCTTCAGGCATAAAGGACAGGCTGTCACTATTTCCTCAGGATTGTTATGCATCAAGTCTTTAATAGAGTTCTTCGTTATTTCGTCACGCTCTTCTAATGTCATGGTGATGCTTCCGATGCTGCCTCCGCAACAGACAGACATGTCTTTGTTCGACTTGCCAGGTGTCAACAAACCAATGTTATCGATGATATTACGTGGTTCATCGTAAATATCAAAGGCGCGTCCTAACTCACATGGGTCGTGATAGACATAACGCTTGTCGTCTCTGTCGATTTCTAACTTATCACTTTCAATCAATTTGTTTATGTATTGAGTATGATGTAAGACCTCAATTCCTTCAAGCTGATATTCTTCTTTGAAGACCTTATAACAGATAGGGCAGGAGAGTACTAGTCTTTTCGCGCCAGAGTTCTTTATCAGCTCGGTGTTTTTCTCTATCAATGCCTTAGCTTCCTCCACTTTGCCAGTGAGCATCATAGGACGTCCGCAGCAGATGCTTCCTTCCGCATCGAGGAATTCGTAATTCTCTTTAGCAATCTCAAAAATCTTCTTCATCGAACGTGTGATAGTCGGAGTGAGATGCGACATGCAGCCAGCGAAATATAGAGTTGCTGAGTTGTTGAGTTGCTGAGATTCTGAGTTTTTTGTTGTTTCGGTCACTGAGCTTGTCGAAGTGCCGATGTTTTTGCCTTCGACAGGCTCAGACACCAAAGCTTGTTGACTTTTTAAATACTCAAAATCTGATTTTATTTTGTAATAAGTCTTGTTACGTTGTGCTATCTTGATATTCAGGGATTCAATTCCTAAAGGACATACCTCGATGCATTTGCCGCACATCAGACATTTCTCTGTCATGGCTTTGACGTCTCTTCTTCTCTTTCCTTTTCTGATGTTACGGATGAAATAGACTGCTGTGTTTTTGTAGTTGTCTTTCACCTCGCTCATAGGGCATACATCGATGCAGAGTCCGCAGCTCGGACAGGAATATATCTCTGCCAAAGCGTAGCCTTTACGAGGTTCTGTCGTCTTCAAGCCTGCGTTGCGAAGCAATATCAACAAGGCTTCTGCTGGTATGTGCATATATCGTGAGAATGGCAATAATGTCATGAAGATGGCTAAGTCGATGGAATATAACCACCAGAAAACCATGCTTAATGTCTCGTTATAATTGCCTCCGAACACTAATTCAAAACCGATATATTTTGTCAGGAACGAACCTCCTGCTATGTTAGCCATTGATGACTCTGCCAAGAAACGTAATGGGAAAATGGTCCATAATGATAGGCGCACCAAGTCTTCTTTAAGACCAAATTTGGTGACGCGTTTCAATCCGACTTTCCTAGGTTTTTTCTTCTTGACAGCAGCGATGAAGATGCCGCTTATTATCATCAGCAAGAAGAAATCCATCAGGAAGCTGAATATCTGCGCTTTGAGACTTAAGTCTTCAAGTGCGAAGTAACGGAAGAAAATCGGGAGGTATAAGTTAGACATCAATTTCGGCATGAAAGGAACTTCCAATCCTCTCAAAGGTGAGAATGCTATGCTTTCGAAGTGTCCGACGATGATAATCATAAACCATCCTAAAGCGATGGACATGTGCATATAACCTAGGAGCGGTTTGCGTTTCCATATCTTTGTGTGAAGGAGACAGTCGTTGACGAGGTCTCTGAAGTTTTTCAATGCCGACTTAGGATAGATGAGTGAGCGTAAGAACTTGCGTCGGTCTTCCTTTGGTAATTGAAAAACAATGCGTATCATGCCTATGAGACAATACAGAAGCACGAATGTCATGCTTATAACGAAAGGCAATACGAATGGGTCGAATAGTGGTCTCATATATTTTGCTCGTTATAAATTCTTGTTATTGAAAGTAATATGTTTCTTGTGTTGATGCCGCGACTGCATACCAACATGCATTTCCCGCACATCATACATTTCTTGACTTTCTCCACGGCTTCTTTTTCCTTGCCGCGTTGTAACATCAGGATTATCTGTCGGAAACTGACATCGGTGAACCTGCCAGCTGTACAAGTGGCTGTGCATAAGCCGCAAGCCATGCAAGTCTTTATGTCTGGATTTAATGTTTCCAACTTGTTAAATAATTTCATGTCGACATCATCCATCATGATGTGCGAACTCTTTGATATGCTGAAACCGAAATCAATCATGGTTGAACTTTGAACTTTGAACTTTGAACTCTGAACTCTGAACTTTTAACTTTGAACCTTTAACTCCTAATTCCTAACTCCTAACTCCTAACTAAATATTGAAACACTTCCACTGCGGCGGAGCGTGCTTCTGCCAATGTCTCTGGCAATGTCTTTGGTGAGGTGCAAGCTCCTGCCACGAAGACGCCTCTTTCTTTGGTGAGGTTCAAGCCAGTGAAGATGTCGCGGCTCTCGATGAAACCGTCGCTGTTACTCTTGATGTTGAGCATGTTCTGTATTCTCTCAACGCCTTCGGATTTCTCCATGCCGCACATCAGCACCAATAAATCCAAAGTCATTTTCATCGGTGTTCCTAGTAAAGTGTCTTCAGCCTTGATGACGAGTTTGCCTTCGATGTTTTCTGACACCTCACAGACGCGTCCTCTCACACATTTGATGTCGAAGTCTTTCTGTGCCTTGAGATAAAGGTCTTCGTAGCCTTTGCCGAACATACGTAAGTCCATATAGAAACAATAGACATCGGCATCAGGGAATTCGTCTTTTATCTCGCAGGCTTGCTTCAAAGCTGTAGCGCAACAAACTTTAGAACAATAAGTGTTGTTGACTTTCACGTCTCTCGAACCTACGCAATGCACAAAGCCGATGCGTTTTGGCTCGTCGATGCGTTCGTCCTGATGTGTCTTGAAATATTTTTCTAATTCGGCATTGGTGATGACATTATTGTAAATGCCGTAGCCGTATTCTTGTTTCTTCTCTGCTTTGAAAAGGTCGAAGCCTGTGCAGACGACGACTGCTGATACGTCGTAAGTCTTGTTGTTAGAAAGCGTTACATGGAATATATCGCCTTCTTTTTCTATATTACTGATACGAGAATTTAACTTAATCTCGACGTCTTTCACTTGTTCTTTTAATCTTTCGAGAAGCTCTTCGGCATTGTCGCTTGAAGGGAAAAGTCTATCCCATTGTGCAAGATGTCCGCCTATCTTGTCGCTTCTCTCGATGATGATAGGAGTGAGTCCGAGGCTTTTCAGCTGATGAGCTGTCTCTAGTCCTGCAGGACCTGCGCCGATGATGAGTATTTTATGGTCTTTCATAGTTGCATGTGTTAGCCGTATGGCGATGCCATCCGTTATATATATTTAAGCCTTTCAGGCTTTATTGTAATTTTATGTTTATTGGATTTATTGGTGTTCCAAGTTCTTTATTGTTGACGCCTTTGTATTTAGCTTTAGGGTCGTATTCTATTCCCATTTTTTCCAATAAAGGTTCTATTGCCACTTGGTGCATCTGTAATCCTAAGTCCCAAGGGTTATAACCCATGACGAGACCTGCCACTTCTTCGTAGGTGAGGGCTGGTATTCCGTAGCCGTTCTTGCCGTATGTCTTACCAGTCTGTTCTGCGATGACATATTGCCAGCGGTCGAGGAAGTAAGGGCAGCCAGGACAGTTGGTGATTATCAAGTCGGGTTCGTATGGCTCCATAGACTCGAATTTCTTATATGTGTTGGATAATGAGTATCCGCGGTTGGCTTGTATGAAATACTGACGGAATCCGAAGCCGCAGCACTGACGGCGTTCTGGGTAGTCGACGACTTCGCCGCCCCAGGCTTCTATCATGCCGGCAAGTACGTGTGGATATTCCGCGCCGCCGAAGCCTTTGGAAGGGAACATCTTGGCATAATGACAGCCGATGTGTTCAACTACTTTAAGAGGTCTTCCTGTCTTGACATTGACGAGTTTATATTTGGCTTGCTTCGCAATCTCGTGACGGAATTTATAGATGATGTCGCTGGCGTGAGCGAGATATTTTGGCTTCGCGAATTCTTTCTTGCATGAGTCCCAGAGATATTGACGAATCTTGGCTTCCAACTCAGGAAACTCGTGCCATGTCTCTAAGGTCTCGGTATAACAACCGAATGAGGTGATGCATGAGCAGACATAGTTCTCGTAGCCGCTTTCGTGCATAAGTGCAAACTGACGTGCTATGATGGTCATGGCAGTCTCTTGTGGGATGCTGTCGCTGTGATATGCGATGCCGCCGCATGTGGTGTGGTAGGCACTCTCGTAAAAGTCTTTGCCTAACTTATTTCTTGTGATATCTAAAAATGTCACTTCCGATGCTGGGAAGAACGACTGACGGATGCAGCTTCTTACGTAGAAGTAATGATCGTCAGGAATATCTTTCTGATAATCTGCCCAAATTTTTTGCTTTCCTTCAACTATCATGATTATCCGTTGTTAAGGTGTTTTTCATTATTGTTGACTGTATAAACCTTTTTGAAATACTCTTCGTCGCTAAGGTTTTCTTTCTCTGCTTGACGATGAGCGTCGTCGATGACTTTGTTCATCAGCTCTGTCGCGCCTGTCACGTCGAAGATGTTTTTCAGTTGGTCGAGGCTCTCTTGTGGAATCTTACGCAGTCCGCCTGGACCGTCGCCATCGAGGTTGGAACCCATACGTTGATGTATGTCGTCGAGGTTTTCATTTATCCATTTGCCGACAGTGCCGAATTCCTTGTGCTCGTCGTAGCTGAAGTTACGAGGATAGATGCAATATCCGTGATTGAGGATGTTGCCACATAGGTCTTTAACTAAGATATATTGCTGACGTCCCTTCTCCGATTCCATGTAATATCCGGTCAGCATCGCTAGTTTGCGTAATGCCATGATGATGAGACCAGGGGCGTTGCCGCGAGGACAGCGTGTGACGCACGACATGCACTCGCCGCAGTACCAGATAGTGTCGCTTTTCAATAATGCTTCAAGTTCGTCCTCGTCCTTACGCTGAACGATATTGACGATATTCTTCGGATTATATTTATAAAACTCTGCTGCAGGACAAACGGCAGTACAAACTCCGCAGTTCATGCAGGCTTTCAAGCCTTCCTTGATGCGATAGTCTTCCTGTAATTTCTCGTAAAGATGTCCTTTATATAATGTGTCTGACGACATAGATTCTGTTGTTTTTATTAAGTAAAATAATATATAGTAAAAATGTTTACTATTTTTAAAACGAACGCAAAAGTAATAAAAAAACAGAAATGAAAGGATAATGTTTTAGAGAAATTTTATATGAACTAAAGCTATTGTCTGTTGTCACTATGTGACTTTTTAGAATCTCAGAAATTCAGAACTTCAAAACCTCAAAATTTTTGAGTTTCTGAGTTTTTGAGATTTTGAATTTTTATAATAGGATGGAAGCGTTAGGGATTGGAGCGGCATCCTTTTGGAGCGCAGCGGAAAAAGATATAGCGGAAAGCCCGACGGCTTTGCCGGAACGCCCAAAAATAAGTCACTGAGACACAGAGTCTCTAAGACAACAAGATAAAGGAGTAGAGACATATCGACACATTTAAAAATAAATAATATGTCGTTGATGCGTCTTATTAATTAGGAATTGTAGGGACTTTAACCCTTAGCCCTTAGCCTTTAGCCTTTCAACAACGGTGTCGCAATCGATTTTCATCATGCAGTTGAAATGTTTTCTTGGACATTCCTTAAACCCTAACTTGCTGCAAGGACGGCATTTAACGTCTTTACATTCGACGATATGACATTTCTCTTTTTCTTTTGGAAGATATGGATACATGCCAAGTTCAGGGACTGTGTTGCCCCATACGGAGACGATGTTTTTATGAAACGCAGCAGCGATGTGCATCAAACCAGTGTCGTTTGTCAAGACAGACTTCGCCTTTTTCACAATAGAAGCAGACTGCTCCAGATTTATCTTGCCGACTAAACTTATGAGTTGCTGAGATTCTGAGATTCTGAGGATTTGAGATTTTGAGATTCTGAGATTCTGAGGATTTGAGATTTTGAGATTCTGAGATTCTGAGATTCTGAGATTTTGAGATTCTGAGATTCTGAGATTTTGAGATTCTGAGATTCTGAGATTTTGAGATTTTGAGATTTTAGATAAAATCTCATTCGCTCTCTCCACGTCATCAGGACCTCCGAGAAGTATGACTGGCTCGTTTAACTTCTGAATTATTTCAACGATTTTTACTGCAGGAAGTATCTTGGTTTTATAAGTTCCCCCGATGACGAAAGCGTGATATCCTTCTTGAAAATTTTCTGGTAGTTCACTCAAAGGATAATCATTTTTTTCTGATATAAAAAAGTCAAGGCCTTGATAGTCATTTTTTACTCCTAATTTCTCAACGGCTTTGAAATATCTGTCGACGATATGAATGTCGGGCATGAGGTTTATTTTGAAAGTCGTGAGCAAGAACTTCTTGAAATTGAGTTTCGGGAAAGAACTATGTGGTTTGTGTAAAGCGCGTGTGACTCTTAAGCTTCTTTTGTTCTTCTGTAAATCAACTATATAATCGTAATTTTCGAGTTTTAGTTCTTCTATGTTTTTCTTTAATGAATTGTCGTATTCGTATACCTTATTAATATAAGGATTTGTCTTGTACAGACTGCTGAACTTCTTTTTTGTAAGAACATGAATCTCCACCTTGTCAATCTGATTCTTCAGACAACGAATCACTGGTGTGGTCAGCACTATGTCACCTATTGAACTAAAACGAATTACGAGTATTTTCATGTTTTAACTAAGAACTAAAACTGTTGAACTAAGAACTGTTAGACGTGTCAATGTGTGTTTATATTTTAGGTTACATTGACGCGTCTCTACCAATTTTAATTATGAATTATGCATTATGCATTATGAATTGACTTAAGTTTTTCGTCTCTGAATATCAACTCCACTGTTTCTTCATAAACATCTAAGTTGTTTATTTTCTTCACCTTTCTCCAGATATTTTGTGGGTCTTCAAAGGAGTTCATCAGATACGACCAGAGTTCTTTCATGCAGCCAATGATCTTAGGGCTTCCGCCAGCGTGACGTAGTCTTTCAAGATAAAGCGATACTATGAAGTGATGCAGTTTCTTCTTTCTTTCTTCATCGTCGAATGTCTTTCCTTTTATCTCATCGGCGAGGAACGGATTGGTTAACAAGCCTCTGCCGAGCATAAACATCGACACTGAAGGTAGTTTCTCGCTGATGCGTTTGAAGTCATCGACAGAGAAGATGTCGCCGTTATAAACCAAAGGGCGTTTGATGAGCGGAGCTATCTCAGCGAATCTGTCCACGTCGGCGTTGCCAGTGTAAAGCTGTTTTCCTATTCTTGGATGAATGATGATCTCGCTGAAAGGATAGTCGTTGAAGCTGTCGATAAGCTCGTCAATCTCAGTGTCTTTGAAATAACCGAGACGGCATTTAAGACTGAATTTTATATCAATATTGTTGAATACCTTATCAAAAATCTCTCTCACTTTCTGAGGCTCTGCCATGAGACCGCAGCCTCTTGTCTTGTTGGCTACTCTTGGGAAAGGGCAGCCCATGTTAAGGTTGATTTCCTTGTAGCCCATCATCTGACATTGGTTGGCGAAGCGTATTATCTCCTCAGCGTCGTTGCCAAGTATCTGTGGCGTTAAAGTGTTGACATCGTTGAAGTTGATGTCAATCTCTTCGCCTCTCAGGCTTCTGCTGTTTTCTTTGTGGATGCCAGTGAAGAATGGAGTGTAGAACTTATCTATTCCACTGAAATATTCCTTGAAAAGGTTGCGATATACCGCATCGGTGATGCCTTGAAATGGGGCTAAACTTAAGGTTATCATTTCTTTTTTATTGATATTACGAAAGTGAAACATAAGACGAGTATTGCTATGAAAGAAGCAGCTCTATAAATATAATCGCCATGACGCGAATAGAAAGTCATCTCGTCATTGACATTTATAGTGTTGCGTAGTGCAGTTGGCTCCCAGTAGTTGCTACATTCAACAACGTCGCCTCTCTGATTGATGAAGCCTGAGATGCCGGTGTTGGCAGAACGTGCTACGCTACGACGGTTCTCGATGGCACGAAGCTTCGACATCTCGAAATGCTGCCTGTGACCTGGTGTGTCGCCCCACCATCCGTCGTTGGTGATGACAAATATCATGTTAGCTCCATTTCTTACAAAATCAGTGACATAACCACCAAAGACTGACTCGTAACATATCATTGGAGCTACTTTATATCTTCCGTAATCAAACACTGTCACCGTATCTTCTGACTTTAATGTACCTACTGTTCCGCCTAAGTCAATGGCGAGATTTTTAATAGGTCGCAGGAACCACCACGATGGCATCATCTCGACGCCAGGTGTCAGCCTCGACTTCTGATGTATCTGAATGTCAGCGGTGTCGTTGATAGACAAGGCTGTGTTATATGAGTAGTAATATTCGTCTGCATCGTGGAACTTACGCGCTGCGAAGTCGTCTTTGTCGTATGCCATTCCTAAAGTGCTAGCTCCTACGATATATGTAATGTTATTGTTCCTTGAAAAAAGTTTAGACTCGTTTATAGAACGATAGAATTTTATCTTTTCCAACCAGATACTTTCATGAATGGTCGATTCTGGACTTACAACAAAACGTGTGTTTTCTGTTATAAGTGGCTCTGCAACGCCGAAGTTACGATTTAAAATCTCAGATGCTCTAAGACGGAATTCCTCTTTCCATGGGTCTATATTAGGTTGTGCAACAACGACTTCTACTGCTTCTCCTTTCTCTTCATAAGAATGATACATTATCTTACTTACAATTATAGGAATGATAACAACAGCAAGGAAGAGTAGGATTTGAGGGATTGCTAAGTTGTTGAGTTTCTGAGTTTCTGAGATTTTATAGCTTTATACGCTAGTATGTTAGCAAGCAAGACCCAGATTGTTCCGCCTGCTGTTCCGGTGAACTCGTACCATTGAACCCAGGTGTGGTTATGTGAGAATACGTTTCCTATGTTGAGCCAAGGCCAGTTGAGCTGCCATGTAAGATGCAGGTTCTCAAAGGCTAAGAAAAATAATATCAGAAGGAAAAATCCACCTTTGTTATGAAATATCTTTTTTCTTGTGATATGATAAAGCCAGAATGTCATCGCCATGAAGGTGCTGTTGAGCAATATCATAGTGATGGAACCTGCTGGAGTGCTGTTCCAAACCCACCACGTTGTTAGTGAGTTCCACACCAAAAACGTCAAAAACGAAAGACCGAAAATACCATCTCTCTTGTTGTCTTGTTGTCTTGTTGACTTGTAGTCTTCTAAAAAAATCAGTGGAACGAAAGCGATGAAAATCAAAGGTGTAAAACCTGAGGTCGGCCATGATGCTGCAATCAAAAGGCCGCTTAACAAAGCTAAAGAAATCTTGCTAATATTCTTCATCACTTCATTTTGAAATAGTTAAAAATCTTAAAGCTGTCGTCAAGGAATATCAAAGAAGCATTGCCATTGCGTTCTATCTGGTTTATGCTTTCTTCAAACAGCTCTGTGATCAAGTCGATGTTGTTGTTTGAAATGAAAGGAGCGAAGTTTTTCAAGAAGGCTTTTTCATCTTCTGGAAGTAATACGTTGTTCATCAAGCCATTGTTGATAAACAAGGCATTATGGAATATGTTGAGTCCGTATGCAAGGAACTCCTTTTGTTTCTCTCTACCAAGAGGTTTTATGTCGTTGGCGATAAAGTCGATGAGTTCGGGTGCGCTGAATTTGAAGCAGTAGCGCATCCATTTCTGGAAACAAGTGAAATATATCTTCTCATCATCTTGATTGTCGATGTAGTTGTTCGCCAGAATCCAGTTGCCATCTGATAAGACTGCTGCGTTATGAATCGTTTCAGCATTGCAGTTGTACTTCTTTGCGAGTGCGTCTCTGACTTCGTTATATGATAGTTTAGGAATCTTCATCAAGACGGTACGAGAACGTATCGTCATAAGTAATTCCTCTTGATTTTCCGATACTAGGATAAATAAGGTTTTCTCTGGTGGTTCTTCTAATAATTTGAGTAGCTTGTTGGCAGCTTCGATATTAAGTCTTTCTGCCATCCAAATTATAGCTACTTTGTATTCTGACTCGTAAGTCTTTAGGTTTAACTTTCTTATTATTGTAGAAGCGTCACGTACGTTGATGAGTCCTTGTTTGTTTTCAGCATCCAGTACGTTATGCCAATTTGAAAGGTTGGCGTAGCAATCGCACGACTCCAGATATTCACGCCATTCTGTCAAGAAGAGATCCGATTCTGGGTCCTTCTTGATATTTTTATTTGTCGTTGAAGGAAAAATAAAATGTAAGTCGGGATGTGCCAGGTTGTTGAATTTTCTGCATGAAGGACATTCTCCGCAGCTGTCGTTTTCTCCTTTGTTGGTACAATTGATATACTGCGCATAGGCGATTGCCAATGCGAGTTTCCCTGTTCCTTCCGGACCCAAGAACAACTGCGCATGGGCAATACGATTTTCCTTTACGCTCTGTATGAGTTTTTTCTTAATGTCTTCGTGACCTATAATCTGAGAAAACAACATATTCAGTTAGGAGTTAGGAGTTAGGAATTAGGAGTTAGACTTCCTTCATTCCTAATTATGCATTATAAATTATGAATTATGCATTGTTTTCAATCCATTGTGTTACTTCTTCGAGTTGAAGTGCAGGGACGTCCATCTTGTTTTTCTTACGGAGTCCGTTCAACTTCTCACGAAGAGCTGCTGGTTTCTCAGCTTTCAGCATTTCTACTGCAGTGTAACCTGCGTTGATGAGGACCTTAGCCCATACTTCTGGAACGCCGATAGCCATGAAGTCTTGTTCTGTAGCTACTTTCTTGACTTTTTCAGGACGCATTGTTGGGAAGAAGAGAACTTCTTGGATTGCGAGCTGACCTGTGAGTAACATCACGAGACGGTCGATGCCGATGCCCATACCTGATGTTGGAGGCATACCATATTCCATAGCGCGTAAGAAGTCTTGGTCGATGAACATAGCTTCGTTGTCGCCGCGTTCTGAGAGTTTCATTTGTTCTTCGAAACGAGCGCGTTGGTCGATAGGGTCGTTCAACTCAGTATAAGCGTTAGCGAGTTCCTTACCGTTTACCATCAACTCAAAACGTTCTGTGAGTTCTGGGTTCTCGCGGTGACGTTTACATAATGGTGACATCTCGACTGGATAGTCTGTGATGAAAGTAGGTTGGATGTAAGTGCCTTCGCATTTTGCTCCGAAGATCTCGTCGATGAGTTTGCCTTTACCCATTGTGTCGTCGATTTCGATTTCGAGCTTTTTACAAACTTCACGGAGTTGTGCTTCGTCCATGCCTGTGATGTCGATGCCTGTCTTTTCTTTGATAGAGTCGATCATAGAGATGCGTTTGAAAGGACGTTTGAAGCATATTTCGTTGTCGCCGACTTTCACTGTGTCGGTGCCGAACACTTCTGTCACGACGCGTTCAATCATTCTTTCTGTGAAGTCCATCATCCAGATGTAGTCTTTGTAAGCGACATAGATTTCCATACATGTGAACTCAGGGTTGTGAGTGCGGTCCATACCTTCGTTGCGGAAGTTACGAGAGAACTCATATACGCCGTCGAAGCCACCAACGATAAGACGTTTGAGGTAAAGCTCGTTAGCGATACGCATGTACATAGGGATGTCGAGAGCGTTGTGGTGTGTGATGAAAGGACGTGCTGTTGCACCGCCAGGGATTGATTGTAAGATTGGAGTTTCTACTTCGAGGTAGCCGCTTTCGTTGAAGAAGTTACGCATTGAGTTGATGATCTTAGTACGAGCGATGAAGATGTTCTTCACATTTTCATTAACGACTAAGTCGACGTAACGCATACGATAGCGTTGTTCTGGGTCGGTGAAAGCATCGTAGATGACGCCGTCTTTTTCTTTTACGATAGGAAGTGGACGCAATGACTTGCTGAGCACTGTCAATTCTTTTACGTGGATAGATACTTCTCCGGCTTGTGTACGGAAGACGAAACCTTTAACGCCGATGAAGTCGCCGATGTCGAGGAGACGTTTGAAAACCACGTTGTATAATGTCTTATCTTCGCCAGGGCAGATTTCGTCGCGTTTGATGTAAATCTGTACACGGCCGTGAGCGTCTTGAAGCTCGCAGAATGAAGCTGCGCCCATGATACGACGGCTCATGATACGACCGCCGATGCTTACGTTCTCGAATTTTGATAAGTCGTTGTCATCAAATTCTTCAGCGATTTGTGCTGTGTTGACATTGACTTCGTAAGCTGCCTGTGGATAAGGATTGATGCCTAATTTGTATAACTCGTTTAATGAGTTCCTTCTTATTTGTTCTTGTTCGCTTAACATAATATGTTGATATTTCTTAAATTCTATTAAACTTGCAAAGATAAGAAAAAAGTCAACAAGACCACAAGACTATAAGACAATAAGTTTTTTTTAGTTAGGAGTTAGGAGTTAGTTAATTCCATCAAAATAATTCATAAACAACTTTAACTACAAAATAGTGTAACACAATCTGTTACACTATTTTTATTTATAAAAAATTATCGTTATTATGTTGTTTTTCTTGAAAGTTTTTCGTATATTTGTACCATAATTGTACCGAAACTAAAAATGTTATGAACTGAAACCAATGAACACTAAAAGCCATTTGTCAAACCTTAAATTATTATCAAAATGAAACTATCCAAAGTAAAAAGAATCTGTCCCATCTGTGGAATTGAATTCGCTCCAAAGACCATCAACTCACGCTACTGTTCCGAAAAATGCTCAAGGAAAGCATACAAGAGAAAGGTGGCTGAAGAAAAACGACAACAAGAACTGAATGCCATCGCTGAGTCAGTTCCCGACAACAGACCTTACATCTCCGTACCAGAAGCAATCGCCTTATATGGAGTTGCAAAAAGCACCTTATATAGATTGATACGCACAGGACACATCCCCGCTATCAACCTTGGAACACGACTGCTACGCATCGACAGACAAAAATTGGAATCCATCTTTCCAATTCGGCAAGAACAAAAGAAAGAAGAATCACAACCAATGCTCTATGACCTTTCATTGGAAAACTGCTATACCATCAGTGAAGTCGCTAAGAAATACAATTTGTCGATACCTACAGTTTCCAACCACATCCGTAAACACGGAATTCCAATGCGCCATCAAGGCAAAAGCATATACGTCCCAAAAACAGAAATTCATAAACTCTACAAACAACATCCAATATGAGAAAAACAATAATAAATACAAAGGTGTCTGTCAAACTTAGGAAGTCTGAATATGCCGACGAATGGTATCTCTATTTAGAGTCATATCCAGTGTTTGTTCCTGGCAGCACTAAAGTAAAACGAGAAAGGGAATATCTCAATAGGATAATAACGACTCCTATCTGGGATAAATCACGCACTGCAAGGACAACAGACACCAAAACGACATACAAACCCAAACGTGATATCAACGGCATAATACAATGCCGTAGTGTCGCAGATCAAGAAGTGTGCATCTATGCCGACAATGTCCGGAAACTCCGTCAACGTGAGTTCGACAACCAAGCACTCTACACCGACCAAGAAGCGGAGCTCGCAGAACAACAATTAAAGTCACAATGCAACTTCATTGAATATTTCCTGAAACTCATCACCGACCGACAAAAGAAGGCGTCACGTTCTTTGATTGTCACATCGAAAAGAGTGTTGGAATTGTTTAAGGCATTCGCTAAATCCGAAGTGGTAGCTTTCTCACAAATAAATATGAAACTCATTGAAGGTTTCAGAAAATACCTCCTTGAAGCACCAAACGCAGGCAGTAAGAATGTTGAAATCTCACAAAATACCGCATCTAACTATTTCTCTACTTTTAAGACGGTTCTTAAAAGAGCTTTCGTTGACGGTTATCTGACCATCGACCTCTCTGCCAAGACAAAGGGAATCCGTGAACTCGACACTCGCAGAGAAACATTGACACTGGAAGAAATAAATCTTCTCGTAAATACCGAGTGTGACAAACCTGTTGTGAAACAAGGCGCATTCTTTTCACTTCTCACAGGTCTTCGCCACTGCGATGTCAAGAAACTTAAATGGGGAGAGTTGCAAAAAGTCGGTGACAAATATCGTCTCAACTTCACCCAGCAGAAAACTAAAGGTGTTGAATATATGCCAATCAGCGAACAAGCGTATAAAATCTGTGGCGAACCAAAGCATCCGGAACAACTCGTGTTTGCCGACCTTCCAGATGTAACCAAAATCTCACCTCCATTAAAGAAGTGGATTAAAGCAGCTGGTATCAACCGCAATATAACTTTCCACTGCTTCCGTCATACATTCGCCACATTACAACTAACGCACGGTACAGATATATACACTGTAAGTAAAATGCTTGGTCACACCGACATTAAGACGACTCAGATCTACGCTCACATCGTCGACCAAAAGAAAGAAGCAGCTGCTAATGCTATTGTCATTGAAAATTTGAAAAACATCAACCTTAATATGGAGGAATAGATATGTTTAAAGAAACTATAGATTCAATCATTCGACTTGACTTGTGTCCATTGAGAGAAACCAAACAAGGTAACGACTACTACGAACCCAAATTCCGAGAATTAGGTAAGGTTGAAGAGAAATTCTCTCGTAACTATAAAATTGAGTTCAACGCACCTGAGGTGTCAGCAAAAGTTAGATACTACAGGAAACTGATAGACAATGCAATCACGACCGAACTGAACGATTTTTTTTCTAAAACGAACTCTAATACTCTTGCATTATTCTATCGAAAATCTATATTAGGATTGGTGCAGACTGGTTTAAAAGAAATCAGGGAAATCATCATAACGAACAATCTTGATTTAGACGCTTTGTTCATATCGAGGGATTATTCTGGAGCATTGTATATCAATGAAAATACTTATATATATCATTATCTCGTCTTGGCTCTGATAAGATTTTACATGGAGTTTCAACAGCATTTCATTGATTATATTGAGGAAAGCAAGCAAAGAACCATTGACAGTTTCTTTGTTGAGATACTTCAATGGAGAAAAAGCGATTATGTCAATATCACTCTTATTCCAACCTTGGAAATCACTCCAATAAATGAAGTGAAGAAAGATAAGAATGTTAATGAAGATGTTGTTCTTTCTTTTGTATATACGAAACTACAAACTGACAGTCAAAATATAAACGCTTTATTCTATGAATTAAAGCAACATAATGCCATTCCAAAAGAGGAACCGATAACAGAATTCAAGCATCTCTTTTCTGGAGTTAAGGTTGAAAAACCTATTACTTGGATAGGTAATAAAAGTGATTTATCATACCTGTTTAAACAACTTGTAAACGAACATAAAGTTCTCAAAATTCCCAAAGGTAAAACAATATGGGATGTTGTAGATGCGTGTTTCGTTGACAAAAATGGCAAACCATTTGGCATAAATGTACTGAGAAAACAAAAGGATCCGATAAAAACACTGTCGGATATTAAGCATTTCGCTTATCTAATGTCATAAACATACCACTCGGCACTCGACATATAATATCTATTTAAAAGAATAATGAGACTATCTTCAAAAGGTAGTCTTTTTTATTATCAGCACTTTGCAGCACTCGGCGCTCGGCGGTCACTCGGCGCCGAGTGCTATTCTTATAATTATCAATATTTTCCATTCTACTTTTGCATCAAGCAATCGCCCGAAAACGGAACTCTCGGACGGTTGTGGAGTTCCAATTTTTCTAACATAAAAATAAGTTATCATGTTACAAAAATTTGACAACATAACATTTAACGAATTGCCAGAGGCAATATCACAACTTATGAAAGATGTGAACGAATTGAAGTCATTGCTTCAAACCGTTCACGATGCAAAGGTAGAACCCGACAGATGGTTTGACATCGACCAGCTATGCCAATATGTCCCTGATAAACCAGCAAAGCAAACGGTTTATGGCTGGGTGGCTCATCATACTGTACCTTATCATAAGAAAGGTAAGAAACTGCAATTCTTGAAATCGGAGATTGACGTATGGTTGAAATCTGACCAAAGAAAAACAGCTGCAGAACTTCATGCAGAAGCATTGGCTTATGTCAACAGCAAGAAAGGAGGTTTGAGATGAGCGAACCTAAATTGTTGAAAGACATCATTTGCGAAATGGCAATGGATAAGGATGATGCTATCGGAAAGACTATCGTCAAATGTCCTTTCATTCAGGCAGAATTGATTAGTAAAGGATTGTTAAGTCTTGATGGTCTTAGTGACAATGAAATTAATAATCTTGTTAAACATACTCATCTTAATGATTGGATTGACAATCAAGATGTGATGGAAACACTGCACATCAGTCCTCGCACACTACAAACTCTCCGTTCTAACGGAACTCTACCTTTTTCTCGTATCAACGGCAAAATCTATTATCGCCGTCAAGATATACAGAAAATACTTGCCGACAATTATGTAATGTATAAAATCAGAAACGAGTATGGAAAATCAAAGCAATAACAACAAGAAGTTCTCATTCTTCAGTTTGCCAATCTCCAACACTAAGCCGAGCAAGGTCTTCACTTTGCTCGACGCTTACAATTACATTGTAGGACATCAGGCGACTCACAGCACCAATTCATTGCGTGCAATAGCCGACAAAAGTTATGCTCGTCAATATAAGGCGAGAAATTTCAACTACTGCACTTTCAGCGGTACTTTCAACAAACGTAGCGATGATGGGCTTATCCAACATTCAGGACTCTTATGTCTCGACTTCGACCATCTCAACAATATAGAAGACGTAAAGGACATTCTAATTCAAGACGAATACTTCGAGACACAACTGCTATTCGTATCACCATCAGGCGACGGACTGAAATGGATTGTGGAAATAGACATATCAGAGGCATCACACCAAGACTGGTTCGATTCCATTTCCAACTATCTGTCACACACCTATTCTCTAGTTGCAGACCCGCAATGCAGAAACATTTCACGAGCCTGCTTCCTTCCACACGACCCACATTGTATCATCAACCCTAAATTCTTAAGACATGACAAAGAAACAATTTAATATGACCGACTGGCTCAACAAAAAGCCAGATACAACAAACCAGAAAAATACAGACCAAGAAAAATCCGTGCAGATACGTGAAATACGTGGAGACAAAAATATGATTCGTACCAATTCGTGCCAATTCGTGGACCAAGGGAAAAGCGTATCCCCAAGTTCTGTTGACTATTGTCCGTTGTCTGTTGACCTCCAGCAAGAAATCGAACTTCTTACAGTGGAAATAGAAAACAAAGCCATCGATATCGCTCCCGACTATCAGTCATGGCGCGACCTCGGATTTGCTCTTTCCGAAGAACTCAGCGAAAACGGAAGAGAATATTTCCATCGTATCAGCAGATTCTATCCAAACTATTCTTACGAGGAAACCGACAAACAATTCACTTCATGCCTAAAAGCACACGGAAGCGGAATCACCATCAAGACATTATTCCACCTCGCCAAACAAGCAGGAATAACAATCAACACCCGTTCCCAAGTTCCCATTTCCCCAATATCCTCAAAAACCTCAACTGAGGTTATTGAGGTTTTAGATGAAATCGAGACGATACCATTAGAGCAGATGCCCACTTTTAGTGATAAAGTGAGAGACAATCTTCCAGAATTTCTTAAAAAGATAGCAAGCGACTCCATCTCCAATGAAGATTCCGACCTGCTCATCTTAGGAACCCTTACAGTTGTCTCGGCTTGTATGCCAAATATTTACGGGATCTACGCAGGCAGAGAAGTCTTTCCTAATCTTTTCCTTTTCGTCACTGCACACGCCTCTGCAGGAAAAGGACGCCTGTCGTTGTGCCGTTTTATTATAGATCCCATTCATAAACAGCTTCGTGAGGAATATGCAGTAGAAATGGAGATTTTCAAACGACAACAAGTCGATTATTCTATCAACAAAAAGAATCCAGATGCAGAACAACCAATAGAACCACCTCTTAAAACGCTATTTATTCCAGCAAACAGTAGTTCTACGGCTGTTTATCAAGTGTTGAACGACAACAAAGGCGTTGGACTTATTTTTGAAACCGAAGGTGATACACTTGCAAATACATTCAAATCAGATTTTGGAAACTTCTCCGATGGATTTAGAAAAGCTTTTCATCACGAGCCAATCTCTTACAACAGACGAAAAGACAAGGAATTCGTTGAGATTGAAAGACCTAAGCTGTCAGCGCTTTTGTCTGGAACACCTCGTCAGATTCTTTCACTTGTACCAGATGCGGAAAACGGACTATTCAGTCGTTTCATATTCTATTGCATGAATATCAGATTGGAGTGGTACGATGTGTTTGCAGTTCAGGACGAGACGCTCGACGAACATTTCAAGAATTACGGAAGAGAGTTCTTTGACTTATACCGACTTTTGAAAACATCACCTCCAATACGATTCTCATTTACGGCAACGCAGCAGAAAGAATTCCATTCCTTCTTTGAAAATATGCAGATGGAGTATTCTTCAGGCTTTGGTATCGACTTCGTGGCATCAATAAGACGTTTCGGACTTATAACATTCCGTCTTGCAATGACACTGTCTGTATTGCGCATACTTGAAAACGGCGAATTCCCTAACGTGATGCTATGCAACAACAAAGACTTCAGCACTGCAATATCAATGGCAGAAACACTGCTCAAACACACAGCTAAGGTCTATCAGACGTTTCCTGTCAATGCAGAAGAACAACCCATTGGCAAGAACCAGCTCAAACAGCAATATTTTGATGCTTTGCCACACCATTTCGACAAACAAACAGCCTTGTCGGTAGCGCAAACATTAAACATACCGCACAAGACAGCCGAGCGATACCTCAAACAATGGACGCTCTCCGCCCAATTGAACCGTGTTAAACACGGATGGTATGGGAAATCCTAAATAAAACAACAACTGCCTGATTTTATGCCAGGCAGTTGTGTTTTTATATTTAGAGAAAGTTAGTATCCCATTTGATAAAGTTCCATTATATCAAGCATTTTAAACAAAATTCCATCTATGGAAGCATGAAAACTTTGATGGAAGTGACCGTAGCACCAGTGAGTGATTGGATGATTTTGACCTTTTAAGATATTATGTATCTCATCCATAACCAATCTTTCGTTGTTAACATCATATATCAGATTCTCATCGTTATAAGCATAACAGCAAAGTCCGTTCTTATTTTGCAGTTCACAGAAAGATGGTGCCGTATGACTTACAACAGCATTAAGCTTGTATGTATCTTTAATTTGACGTAATTTATCCATATTTAACATTGGAGCTTCATCAGTCCAATAAACGTTTTTTGCCAATGCTCCATCATCAGTATGCCCTCTATGTTTCTTGACATACTCTTCCCAAGCATTCATACGATATTTACGGTCAATGGAAATGGCTCCGCCTATACAAAGTATGGCTTTATCACATGCTTTAACTATTGAGTAGTCGGGCACTGCCATAAACCTCTTGTGCAAAAACGCTTTACCATCAAAATATGCAGGGTTATCATGATTGCCACGAACAAACACAATCCAATTGTTAGCTTCGTTCATTCGTTTGGCATTTCGTTTCACGATGTTATCATAATATCCTTTGTTTTCAAAACCAAAACCGCAATCGCCAGCCACAATAATCAATGTGTCCTGCATCTGATATTGTACGCAGACTTTATTGATTAGCATATTGAAATCACCATGAATATCTCCAGAAACAACAATGCTTTTGGCTTCTGGAAAACAATATTCGTTTATGCCGCAATCTGAAATCATAATACAAATGCTTTGACTAAAAGATCTAAGAGGTCTGTTGCATTCAATCCCTTTAATCCAGCACTTTTGAAGAAGTCGGAATTAGGTATGTCTCCGATTCTTTGTACAAAAAAGTTCATATCATTACGCAACTTCTCTGGCAGATTGAAATGCGAGTCTTGTGGAAGCATTGCAACAAGTCGGAATATATCTTTCTTATGCTTTTCAATATCCCTATTGTCAACCCGCTCTCCCTTTTCATTTCTTTCAAGCATTTCGATATAAGCCTTTGCTTTAAGACATATAAGAGACTCAGGATTGGCGATATGAATGTCTTCAATATTCCTGCTGTGTTCTATTGTGAATGAATAATAATCATTATCCATCAGTATTGCAGACAGACTGGAAAGGTTTTCGCCTAAGCTTATTGGTTCCAGATGTGCGTCAGCAGGAAGATTTAAGATACCAGTGTTACGTGCAAACAGTTCTATTTGTTTAGGGTATGTCTTGTCTTGTGGATTTGTAAAACGATAGTATTCATGCTTATGCTCGTTTTCTCCAATGTTCCTGTTGGTGTAGTTCGCATGTTTTATGAAATCCCATAATCGAGAACCGAAATCTGGGGTAAGCGCCTCTACTACAAGAATGAGGTCAAGGTCTTTGGTCGCTCTCGGATTCATATCCAATTCTTCTTCAAGAAGATTGCAGGCGGCACCACCAATCAATACATATTTATCTTTATATTCGCCGAAATACTCTCTCCAGCGGTCAAGTCCTGTTACCATTTCATTTCTTCAATTAAAGTGTCACATTCAATTTGTATTCGCTCATCTTCATTGTCTCTTAAACTCAAATACAACGACAATCTATCCACATATTCATTTCCCGACAGAAGCGATGGGGCGTATTTCCATACTTCAACTTTCACATTGCCATATTGTTTGTTGAAAAAAACCTCATATTCTTTTGCCGTTGTTTTGCTTATGGCTACAATTTCAGTATTTGGTTCTGCCAACATTGTGTGATGTCCCATTGCTGTTTCATTTGAAAACAATGAATCTGTAGGTCTTGTATTTGCATATATTGTACGTTCAATAGGCGAAGTCATCATTGGGAGTGCCTTATCCCATAGCTCTTTTCCATTTGCAACAAAATTTACTGTCTTTTGCTTTCCTCCCATGAGTTCTATAAGACCATTTCTCTCCAACCAACGGAGAGCCACATTGATAGTCGGATATGCCATTGATACAATATTTGCCAATTCAGCAGTAGTCATTCCATTAAGGTTTTTCACTTGGATATGATAAAGAAGTAACAACTGCGCAACCGGAGGCATGGTATCAGACAATGATTTATTGGTCTTTCTTACTTCCCTAAGAACCATCATCAGACTTGGAACAAACACCACCTTGTTCGGAACTATGAAATTCACTCTTGCGTGTGTAAGTCGAGTAAGATTATAAGATTCTATCTCTTCTAATACAAACACAACAGGACGCTCAAATATATCCATCATCTTAGTCTGATGTTTTGCTAATTGCATAGGAGAACATTCGTCAGGTTCAGTTGGTACAGCAACCGTAATGTGATTACCTATAATTTCCATATCGTGGAAATCATAACTCTTGGCAAGAGTAAAGGGAAGCTTGCTGATTACAGCCTTTTCTGTTGGAAATACATTTATGTCATTTCCAATTAGGTTATTGAGATAATCAGATATTTTTTTAATGTTATATTTCATTCTGCAAATTATATCACATATAATATTATGTGCAAAAGTATATATAATATATTAAAATGTCAAATGTTTTTATAAAAATAACTATTATGTATTGGTGATGTTATTATTAAAGAAATATAATCGTAGAATCATCACCCTATAAAATTAAAAGCATCCGCAATATCACTCCAATTACTTTAATTACTCCAATCAAAATTTCTTAATAAATATTTACATACATTCATAAAATATTGCAACTATTTCTTTATATTTGCTTATAGACTCAAAAAACCTAACTCTATGAAATTGAACAAAGCTAATTTCTATTAACAATTAAAAACAACAACATGAACAACAATCAATCATCACAAGAATCTCTCTTCTTGAACGCCATTCGCTTTCAATTTCCTGAAGAACCGCAAACATTCTATTTCTTGCACACAACTGATAGAATAAACTTCCCATTCTTGACGCATCACAACAAACCCATAGAATTGGAAGAAGCATTCCCTGATTTTAAAAATGGAGACAAGATTTATTCAACATTTGAAGTCGAAACTAACGGATTCACACCTGTCAAGATAGACCTGCGTGACCCGAGAAATTTTGCATTCGCAAAACGATACTACAACAGACTTATTTACCAATATTTTGTAAGTAAGAACTTTCTGATAGAAACCAATAAAATAACAAAAGACAATCAGATTTGGTTCAGAGATGGTAGAGATAATCCTTATCCTGAATGTATCAAATATGACCGTTTTACTCTAAAAGTCAACTACGATAGATTTAACAACACACCGCAGCTCGTCATCACATACGACCGTCCGACATGGGTGTATAAATATTCGGTGGCAAAGATTATGCAGTCATCCGACGACCCATTTTCACCGATACAGCCATCAGCCGAACTCTTCGGAAAAGTCGTTTACAGAAGAAAAGACAAATTCACAAAATTCATTGTAGATAAATACAGTTCAATATCTCTTACAGAAAACTTCGATTCAAACGCCGCATATCCTATAATGAATCGTGAACTGATAAACTATCTGCAAATAGAATTTGCCGATGAAGACGAAATCGAAGAACCATTATCTTACAAAAAGACATATCCAAGAAACAAATACAAAAGATACTTTGACAAAATTTCTGCTTTTTATAAGACTATCAACAACGATGAATTCCGTAAGCTGATAAATATCGAAGATGGATTTGCTAAACTTAATCCTTTGCAGATAGGTCACACCAATTCAGCAAGCAGATCGCTGATGTTTGGAGGCAATACAACAAACTATAATCCACAAATCGGAGTTAACCACGGTCCGTTTCAGCCAACGCCATATCCATCTATTACAATGTTGGCGATATTCCCGAAAGAAGACAGAGAAGCAGCAAGAAACCTCCTCAGATATTTCAAAAATGACTATAAACAACTGTTCAAAGGACTAAAACTATACATAGGTAGAGATTTTTCTTTCTCAAATAAATTTCTTGAAATACAAGACACAAACAATATCTTGGGAGAACTGAACGACTTCCTTAGAAATATGACTTTTAATCATAATGAAAAGATAATCGCCATATACCTGACGCCGATAGGCAGACACACATCCGACAAGGAAGAACGTAAGATATATTACAGAGTAAAAGAAAGACTGCTCAGATACAATATCGTCTCGCAATGCATTGAAACATCCAAAATGCTCAGCATGATTGAACACGACAATACAAATACTGACAGCAACGGCAAACCTCTGAAAAACTTTGCCTACACTCTTCAAAACATGTCTATAGCCATCAATGCCAAACTCGGCGGAACACCTTGGCGACTATCGTCACCTAAACAGGACGAACTCATAGTAGGTGTAGGAGCATTTCGCAATACAGAGACAAACACACAATATATAGGTTCCGCATTCTCATTCGACAACACAGGTTCTTTCAACTCCTTTGCCTACTTTTTAAATGATGAATTAGAAGAACTGGCAGGTTCCATAGAAAATGCCATCCTTAAATTTGCAGTTGCAAACGGCAAACCACAACGACTAATCATACACTATTACAAAACTATGAACCACAAAGAAATAGCGCACATCGAAAAAGCACTGCACAACCTCAATCTTGATATACCATTTTATGTATTGTCAATAAACAAGACAGAATCAGAAGACTATGTGGTATTTGATGACAATTACAAAGAACTAATGCCATACAGCGGAACATACGTTAATTTAGGCGACAAGACATATCTTTTATGCAACAACACACGCTACGAAAATGCAAGGTTAAACCCATACGACGGATACCCATTCCCGATAAAAATAAAGATAGACTGTCCCAACGACCCTATGCTCGACATTGACACCACAACAATCAATCAGCTCATCGACCAAGTATATCAATTCAGTCGTATCTATTGGAAATCAGTCAAACAACAAAACCTACCAGTAACAATCAAATACCCAGAGATGATAGCCCAGATGCTACCATACTTCAACGATGTAAATAATTACGATATTGATACTAACCATTTATGGTTTTTGTAGATATAAAAAATCCTCAGTAGTCGTATGATTGCTGAGGATTTTAATCATATTAAATATCCAGGATAGGTACCAAATATTGGGGATGATCATTTAAATGAGACTTCCAACAATTAATAGGTGTTCGGTTTTGTTGCTGGGCTAATTGTAACAAATACGACTTAACTGTCTCCTCCTGACTTTGGGTAACCCATGGATCAAGAACAATTTCATCAATCAAATCATACCAATTGTCAATACTTCTTCCAACTATATTTTCTGGATGTTTGTTGCAAAAATTACTATCAACTTGCATAATTAGTCGAACTTCTTGCTCTTGTATATATGGCATTCTTTTTTGCAAAAGAAATAAAACCTGCAGTAAACCTGTTTGGTCCATTAACTGATTAGAATCTGTTATCTTAAAGTTTTCAATATCTTCACTAGCAAGATATTCTACTTTACCGATAAAGTATGTTATCATATTGTAGGAATTTTCCACAAGATTGTCTGAAGAATAAAACATTGCTCCTAATAGTTTTCTCGGCGTAGTTCGTACTTTTACCCAAATTTCTCCATTTTCATCATCCCCTACATTATCGTGACAACTATTAGTATGGGGCTTATTAACCTGCCATTGCAATGAAGATTCTTCAACAATAGTCCAACATTGGGCATAATAATGATCTGCAAGATTTGATATTTCAATATCGATATTCATTTTCGAACTATGGACCTTCTCGCATTTAAATATAAAATGCTCAAACTTATCTTGCCATAAACACGGATGTGCTAATATCCATTCATGCCGTGTAGAGGAATAAAACTTTTGTAGATATTCCCATTTCATATAACGATATATAGGAATATCTAGATCAACATTAATAGAGTTAACCCACATTTCCTTCTCCTGCTCCTCTCTAGAAGATGCAGGGATGCCGCCAGATTCTATAATATATCTATGTCTTTCGTTTGCGTCAAATGGATTCATATGTTTCTGTTGCTTGGTTTATAGTTGTTCTTAACGATATATATTAACTCTATAAATGCATATTCTAATGCAGAATTAGTGATAATCTATAGTAGGTTATCGTTTTTATTCCATATATACCACAAATTTCTTTAGCAGATGAGATACTTCCTATATTATCCAAGAAATTTTGAATATCACTAGGAGTCGCATACTCTTGTACGCTTTCAACCCTAAATTGAAGGCCTCTCGGAAGGACTATTTCACCTTCATCAGTGTGGTCAGGCAATAAAGCGTGTACATCTATTCTCTGAAAACTATCGGGTATATTAAATTGCAGACATGCAACATTTACACCATCTACATGATGGATAAATGAATCAAAATCACTTGTACAAGACAAATATCCTTTATCAGCAAAGATTCCATCTTGAATGTGAATATGCTCATTGTTAATCAATCGATAAAGAGGTTGGGATACTATACCTTTTTCAAATAATGAGTCAAAGGTATATTCAGATGCATCAATATTACCCCTCAATAATTGATTAACTTTAGGAGAAGCTTTAACCACATATTCCTCAAGATTATATTTTTCCATCTAATTATTACCAAAATTTAATTTGACAATCTTACTCCCTATTGCAGGGAGTAACTCTACTTCACCCTTCAAACATCGTCCTTCAGTATCGATTGCTTCATATTTATATTTCCCATATGGCAATAGCTTTTTTGCACTATTATCAACAATTTGCCAATCGATGTCATTTACAACTAATTGCTTAAGTTCATTATCTGAAGAAAATGATAGTACTCTAGATCCTGATGGGTATACCATATCTGAGGACGACGTGTTTTTAGTATCTCCCGCTATCTGAACATAATATACTTTATTTTGTTCAACACCCATTGAAGTATCATCATATTTTGTAAAATCAATAACTTCTGGAGTATAATCTGTATGGAAAACACTAATTCGTTTAGTCTTATTTAAGACATAAATAACATAATGATCATCATTATTTATAACTTCGCCTATAATATTACCCTTAAATTCAAGTTTTCCCTTAATATCTTTTGGGAAGACTTTAATAATGGCACAAGGATTATCATTTATGTCATATCTCTGTAAAACAATATATGTTGAATCCGTCTTGCAATATTTGCAACTATTTATAGTTAAATTCTGCGCAAACGAATTTAAACTAATAAATGTAGCTATAATGATAAAAAAACACCTGATCATAATTCGTCTTTATAAATTTTTTTCCATTCTCCATTTTGTTGTCTAACATATGCCATACCATTCTCAAATGGTGTTACGGCAGTATAAATAAGCGGCACTTTAACATTTCCATTATTATCAATAAAACCAAATCTATCTCCTATATTTAAGATTGCTAATCCTTCTGTTATAGGTTGTTCATTTATAACATTAGCCATGTCATACCCATCATTATCATCATTGTCACCTTCAAGCTGTTGTTCATTATAACTATTACCATAAATACAATTTGCTAAAATTTCACCTTTTGTATTAAGATAGCCATAAGATCCAGATTCTTCATCTTTAATCATAATGAATCCATCTGTTATTTCAAGAATTCTAAGATTTGAAGGCAATCGTAATAACTCATTCTGATGTTTGTCACATATAATTACTTCATCGTTATTTAACAAAGTAAAATAATTTGTGTAATTATCACAAAACCATCGTATGTCATCTTCTTCATATTTGCACGGAACAATGATGTTTCCATCTGTATCTATAAGGCCACATTTGGCATCTAAATTTACAACTTTAATAAGAGTATTATTATCTATGTCGTAGTAATCGTGATACTCAAAGAAACGACCATGATTCCATATGGAATTTGAACGACTAACTATCTCAATATCACTGTATCCATGATTTTTACAACTTACAATAATGTTACCATTTGAGTCCAATACCAATTTATCTTCATTTAGTTTTAATAGCACTATTCCATTATTGAAATTAGGTGCAGCGTCGTATTCACTTATTGCATCATAAATACAAGGAATAACCAATTCAAGTTGAGAGTTCATGTATCCCCATTTACCTGATACCTTATCTTTTACTCTAAAGAGATTACTCCTAAATATGGTTCCACCTATTCCCCAACTACTCCCAACACTATAACCTTCTGGAAAATATGTTTCATTTCCATAAATATCAACAAAACCTACTGTGTCATCATACTTTCTAAAGAAAGCATAGCCATTAACAAATTCATTCATATATTCGTATTTAGGTTTTATAATTTCTTCTCCATCATATGAATAAACTCCATAAAATTCTTTCTTACTTTCTTGTTCTATATATTCCACTTTTATGACATCTTCATATAGTTGGGGATGATTTTCATATTTTATAGGGATAATCAATTCCCCTTCTGGAGAAATAACTCCCCACTTATCATCCTGGGCAACAGGCATATATTGATCATGAGCATACGATTTCCATGCACTTATATTATCATATACACACTGAACAACTAAGCCTTTATCCATATCGTATAATCCCCATTTATCATCTTTATTCACGAGATAATATCCATTCAGAATACCTGGATATATATAATCAAATTCGAAGGGAACAATTGTATCTCCTGTATACTCAACAACACCTACTTTTCCATTTTCTTCTTTAATATTTGTACCAAAAACATTATACCATCCACATGAATCCCCACCTGGCGTGGCCATGTCAACAATAACTGTTTTTTTATCCTCTTTGTGCAGAAACAAGTTTATTATATTGTTTTCTGTGAAAACAATAGTTGTATCACGCATGGTCACTCCATTTGTATTCGGGACAGATAAAATATGTTCTCCTAGTGATATGTTATCCAGTTGTAATGGAGTTTGTCCCACAGGCACACCATCAATCAATACCACCACGTTGTCATAATTTGCATTAATTGAAGTTTTTGAAACCACAGGTACATTAGTATTTATATTCTTCCTAAAAATAATGCGATAGCATTTTTTCTCTTCAATCGTAATATTGAATTTTGAAAAATCTATATCATACCATTCTCCATCTACTGAAACTGATAATAAATTTGAATATTCTGGTAAATAAACATTATATTCACCTGGCAAAAACTCTACTTCGCCAACTATTGACGAATCAAATTTGATATTATTAACAGAAGGAATGTTTACCCTAATCAAAGCGCAACCTATCCCCGACGAGTCAGTCACTACATTTCTTCTGGCCGCCAAATCATTTTGAAGTTCAATAACGCTACTTATACTATAATTTTGAGCATAAGCAAGACTATTTACAAACAGCAATAACAAAAAAAGTCTCTTCATTATTATTTCTCCTATTTAATTGATTTTTTCAAATTTTGTACAATTTAGCTTTTTACAAGGTGTTGTCATCAATAACAATATCCTCCCAATATTCTTCTGCTTCTTTTTTTGTTAAAAAATGTCCATATTGACACCCCACGATTTCATTTTTCAAACAGAATGTTCCATCTGTTTTCTTGAGAAGAGAAATTCTACCGTTAGATAATAATATCTTTTCAGTAGATGTTTCTTCAGGTGAAGGTATGGAGGCATTAAATAATTCTTTTAACTCATTCATCTGTTTTTTACACATATCATATCAATTTTAGGTAATTTTACAATTCGTTATGGTTGATATACTATATATCAAAATCGCTCAAACTGAATATTTCATCTTTAGGGATACGTTTTGTTCCAGTGCCATCAGAGTTATATGCATCTGGTTGCCAAGTTCTGACGTGTATTTGTGGGTGTGTTTCATCTCGGAAATCCCATAATAAGAAAAGATATCCATCATCATGATATGTATCTGTTGTCCATGATTGATGCAATGTAACCCCATATATATCAGGAGACACACCGTGCCTCATTACCTCAACTTCATCAAATTGTACTCTAATCTGTTTGTTGCTATTGAAAATTTTAGCAAGATTGTTTAGATATGTCTTCTTATTTTGCTGAGAATACTCTATTTTATCTGGCATGACTATACCATCAACAGGTTTTCTTTTAATTACCTTTCCTGTTATAATAAGAGCATCGTCACTATACACCGCCTCTAAAAAATCAAGGTCTTTCTGATTGTAAGCAGTTCTGAATTGTTCTACATAATCAAGTATCAATTGACGACGACGGAGATCTGTTATTTCCTTATTGTCTCTGATTACATTCATGTATAGATTCATGCTGATAGACAAATAAAATGAAGTAAGGTTTCCTTGTTTATCAAAACTGACTACAGCTTCTTGGTAATCTTCATCATCTTCTATATCTGTAGAATTTAACGGTTTTAATATGAGAGGAATATTTCTTATCTGATAACCATTAGCTGTTGTGATGCAGCGTTCGACAATTTCATTATCCATACTTATAAATGGAGAATTATCCCAAAGAGAAGCCAAAGAGCTTTGTACTGATGAAGGTATTCCCAATATAGAATAATTTAATTCTCTTTTTTCTTTATGAGCAGCATTAGCTTCCGTCAAAATTTTAGAAATAACTTGTTCCATTTTTGATTTGACAGTTGTATTCTCAATACCATCAGAAATACGAACTGTAACTTTTCCAGTAGCATTGACATTATAAAGTAATGACAATAACACTAATGTTAAAAATATCTTTTTCATATACTTCTTTTATTTGTTGTTTTGTTTAATCCATATCGCCCCGCATCCTTTATATTTTGATATATTATCCTCTTTGCCAGTAGCAATATTGATAGCGAAGCCATCTGTCACTTTCATACAAGCTGGCACTTCACCTTGTCTGTTATGAATAAAAACATATACAACACCATTTTGTGGCAGATTTGCATAATTTCCGACATCGATAATGCTTTTATCTTCTCTACCTCGGTTAATGTATTCATTAAGCTCTGTAAAAGTTTTGACGTTCATCATTTGTTGCTCTTCAGAAGTTGGATAATATAATATTTCTTCAATTATGCTATTTTCTGTTTGCTGTTCTTCTGAATTTGTAAACTCAACATGCATCAAATCTTCTTTTTGGTAGTATGGCAATATATCCATCTTGCTTACAAATGCAAACGCACGATACAACTTGCCACGCCTTGTTTGTATTGTAGAGTAGTTACCCTGAGACTTTGCTATGTAACCTGCAATATCACCAGATACATTTACTTTTAACCATTGCTCTATTTCTACGGCAAGTAAATCTTGTGCGTTTTTTGCAGCTTCATCTGCATTGTTCATAGACGTCCCTGTAGCATATAGATATCCAATGTCGCTTTTTATCTCATTTATTCTATCTTGTTCACTTTGTGCGTGTACATTCCCTATAATCAGAGAAATCGTGAGTATAATGATATATTTTCTCATCATATTTGTTTCTTTGTTTTTTTAACATATACTTGATACAAATCTTTTACATTATGAGTTGGTATATATGCATTCATTGTTGCCTTAAAAACAGAACGTTTGTTAGAAACAAAGTTTGAAGGAATTATCAATGACAGCATATGATTAAACCCTAATTCATGACTTTCAGCAATAAGCAAGGCTTTAAATCCATCTTCTCTTTCTTCCTCTATAGCAAAATATGTTGTCAACATCATCTTTTGACAATATGCTAACCATTGTTGTAAAGTTATGGTATACTGAATACTTTTAAAACCATACATATTTTGTTCTATGTACAACTTGTATTCGGATATATCATCAATACATCCTTGGAATAAATTTACAGCAGACATCCAATTGTCTTTATCAGAAAAAATAGGAATGGTATCTCCTGTTTCCGACATGATATAATAGGATGTTGTATTCAAATTTTCCAGATAGTAGTTTGAGCTTGATGTGGTCATAATACCACCATTTTCCTGATTGAACAAATCGATATTTGACACGTTTTTAGGAATGTAATCTTGACAAACCGACAATACAAACTTCAACTCTTTTTCTAATTCAACTTTAGGTCTGCCAAGCAATAACTCATATTGCATTGGGAAAGCCAAAGATAAAATTGTTTCATTTGTATTGTCAAGCCAAGAAACTTCATAATACTTGTTTTCGATTGTCTTTATTTTGCACAATGTTTCTGGTGTAATATTACGAGCCAAGGATGCGGAGCCTTCTAAAAATATCACCTTATCATCACGAAGAATCCTATCAATATTTTCATTTGCTCTTTCTAAACTATCTATTTTGTAAAGGTATGTTTCAAGAAAATTATACACTGCTGATGGATAATCTTTCTTAACCTCTTTGGAGAAAAGAGAAAATTTTTGAGCATGACTTGTGTTTGAAAAAAAGAACAAACCGAAAGTCAATATTAGAATTCTATGATAAGTTGTTTTGCTCATATACCAATTGATTGTTCAAAAATTATTTAGAATCATAACTGTTTTCTGAACCAATGCCGAAATTAAGTGAACGTAGTAGATTGCCATTGGAATCATAAAGTTTTCCATAGACAACAAATCCATTAAAAAATTCACCAATCACATAATCGCCTTCATTTGCGATACGATTCTTAATGTCATTTCGGTTGATTTGACGTGATTTTGTGTATGTCAAACGACCTTGTCCATGAGGATATCCGTCTTTAGTTGCACCTGTGTATGTTCCGTAACTTAGATTAAGAACACCATCATCTGAAGTAATCTTTTCCGGTTCAACAGGTGTTTCTACTTTCTCAACAATACTTTTTTCGATTATAGTTTGCTCTGTATTAGTAACTGTCTTTTTTGAAAATACAAATATGCCTCCTATGATAGCACCAATACACAGTAAGGATATAAGTGCAACAACTATAGGTTTTGAGTTGTTTTTCTTCTTTGGAGGAGCGCAAGGAGAAAGTTTCTTCTTGCATTCTGGGCATTCAAGATTACCATGCATTATTTCTTGAACTACTTTGTATTGTGAACATTTGTCATTTAAACAAACACCGTATTTTTTAATACGTCCTGAATTTCTATTATCCATATCTTTTATTTTATATAATTATTTCATTATTCGTATTACATATTCATAGGAGGTAGTACCGAACCAGGTGTAGGAGGCATCGGAGGCATACCAGGAGATGGTGGTGTAGGAGCAAATAAAGTTTGTAATTCCGGTACTTGTCCAGCTGGTGTCCATGCTGCCATGCCTTGCATCCATACCATTGTTTGAGGTGTTAACTGTTGTGTCGCAACAAATTGTTTTAATGTTTTAAAATCATAAGGACCATATTGTTGTCCACCTATGTATAAGAACATTTGTACTTGTGGTTCCGCAGGTTGCATCGGAGGAGGAACAGCTGCGCCAGGCATTGGAGGCATATTTGTCATCGGAGCCTGAAAAGCAGTATTTCCCACAGGTGCAGTAGCCATTGGGTGTTTCTTTGCGTTCTCTTCATCTATTTTGCGTAATTCAGCGTCTGTTTTTGCAAAAATATCAGGAAGATTATCGCCCAATCCTTCACTGTGAAGTAATATAGAACGACTTAGATCTTGACTGGCATTTCCTGTGTTAAGATATTTATCATAACGTTTTCTATAACCAGACAACCAACTAATTGCTCGCATTGGGAATGCGTAGTTTATAGTGATGATAGATAATTCATTCTTACGAGAACTTTCCATAAAGATTTTTGGAGGTTTCACTCCATTTTCAACTTGACTTTCAAACGCTCTTTTTAAATCTTCGGCAAATTCTTTTAATCCAGGATTGTCATCAGGTGATGGTATGCTTATGAGAACTTCGCGAAGATTGATATTCTTATTCTCATCAGGTTGGTCGTTATTACGAATGTTTGATATAATTTGATTACGATCCAAATTGATATATGCACCACTTTGTTCGAGAATTTCATGAGCAAATTCCTGTATCTTTTGGTAATTATTTCCTAACTTTTGTTGTAATTGTGTAAGAATATTTAAACCTAGTATTTTAGTTGATGACGGTGGTAAATCAGCGTGTTTTGCCTGAATAATATCAGATAGTCTGACATCAAATACATGTTTGATGGTCTTTTCATTAATACGGGTTAGTAAATCACCAAAGTTTTTAAATTCTGTTTCAGGAAGAATAGCTTCACGAAGTTGACGTGAAATATTACCCATACCTTCTTTATCATAACGCAATTCCTCTTCGTACTTAATCATACGCTCTTCTTCACTAACTTCAATCACTGCACCGCGCATATCTTCAAGTCCTTTGTTGACTTTTTGTTGAGCGGTAATTAAGCGATTAGTCTCGTCAATAGTATCATTAAGCATTTTGCTGAAGGAATTAATATCATCACTCATCTTACCAATTTCACGTTGTAGTTCAGAAGATAATTGATGAGCAAAATCCAATGCAACAAGAAGTGTTCTGATACTTAAATTATTAACTAATTCATTTTGGTATTCAACATAGTAGTCGCTTTTCTTTTTCATCACAAATTTACCGATAAATCCTACATGCGTCCAATCATCCAAAATTTGTGAAAGCAAGCAGTCTGAATCTTCGAGTTTTATTTTGGCGTTTTCGAAAGATTCATCTAATTTCTTTTTCATGTCAGTAGCCACATAATTGGCAAGCAATTCACCTATACGGCTAAGTTCCATGATAGAAATGTGTCCATCTCTCCACTTGTTAAACAATTCTTTCTCTATATTAGAACGTACTTCTTTAGCAAAAGAATTTAGGGAACGAAGTTTATTACTATAGTAATTACGGACACCCTCGTTACGGAAACTTTCTTCAAACATTCCATCCATTTGGCGACTTATTTCTGTCAAAGGGCATTCAGATTCACTGCAGAAATCGGCAAAGTCATTGACTCTGCTTTGCCATTCTCTTGAAAACGATTCATGTTTGTTACCATCTTTTGCTGTAAGTATTTCTTCTTCTAATGTGAGATGAGATTCGTCAAGCATCCAACGATTTAAAACATCATTTTTAAGATATTCTGCTCGATAGTCTATATTAACTTCTTCGTCAATGAAACCAATATTAGGACGCCAATTGTTATATCTAAATTGATAAAGCACATTTTGACCAATGGTGTATGTCATGTGCTTAAGCACACGCATTTCTGGATAAATTACACGTTTAAGACCAAATGAATATAATTTCTTAGTCCTTGCAATTGGTAATTCTTGTGATGCCATAGTTTCATTGGCAATAACACATTCATCATACTCAAACTCAGCACCATCCATATTTTCAAAGTTAAAAGCTCTGATAATATCATGACATTCAGATGCTTCTTGATTTATAAGAAATATGCGAGAATAAACATAATCACTTACTATCTTTGGTAATTCCACAAATGAATCAACGATTCTACCGTTTGAATTAACATTGCTATATAAAGCAATACCATTTGCAACACCTTTGATTCGTTCGCTGAATACATTTAACGGAGAACCACTTGCCAATACATCACATGGATTATAACGTCCACATTGAAGTGCATTCAATTCATTAAGTGCGGCATAACCATTTTCATAATATCTGCCTTTATCCATATCAGCCTTAGGAAGATCTTGTTCTGGAATCATAGCATAAACGTTTATCTGCGCATTTTCCCAACCTGATATATTTCTAGCTTGAACAATAGCATCTATAATTGAACCAGAACCTGTTCCACCGCATAGACCTGCAAATATATGTACTTGTTTGGTATTATTATGAGAACGTTCATTACACTTTGAAAAACAGTTTTTTAAAGCATCAACGTATTTACGAGCATTAACTGCAAAAAGAAGACGTCCAGCACGACGTTTCTGACCAGCAGCTTCGCCAAGATTTCCAATGGCAGTACGAACAGCACCTACATTGTTGACAATACCTTTAAGTTCAGGATGATTGTCAATGTTATCCAGAAGGTCTGGCACGTCACATCCTTTTATATATAAAAACTCATTTTCCCCAAATGAAGCGTCTTGTCCCATTACATCCATATCCGCTCTTCCAATACCCATCATTTCTCTTGTTGAATCCACATAGAGAAGTGCTATTGGCTGTTTTTCGCGTTCTTCCTTGTTTGGAAATTCCTCAAACATTCGCATTTTGAAAGCACGAAGGATTTTTCCTCCAGTGCCACCAAGACCTATTAAAATGTGATTTGTTTTTAATGTTGCCATAATATTTATTTTTTAATGATTATCTGCGTCTTCTTGATACATTTGAACTATATCTTCTGCCTATATTAGCTCCGTTAGGTATATCACGATTTCTTATTTTTTTCTTATCCATAGTTACATATATGCATACAGATGCTATTATTATAAATATTACAGACCATAAAATACGTCTAAATATAAACCATTCTATATCGTGGCTATCTGTACCTGATATATATTGACTCAATGCTGGTGATATACCTTCAACAATACTATTAATTGCAGATGTGGTATTAAGAAGATCATAAGCTCCCATCAAACGGCTTATTTGTATTGTAAGAGGTATAAGTAATGCTAATGCTATAAAATATGATAGGACATTTAGCTTGTTTCCTTTATTAACGTATGATAGGACAAGTAATATCATCGCATCTAAAACAATGGATATAAGTAATCCATATTCTATATTAACTGTTGTATCTATAAAACTATCAATCATTTTATCTGTTTAAATAAATTTCAAAAATCATTATATATAGTTCCAAGAAAGAACTATAGCAATTGCTTAATTGTATGATTTATAATATTATATAAAACGAATCAAGATTTTTTTTAAAACTTATTTCAAGTGGATTTAAACCATAAATAAAAGGATGTTTTTCTTCTCAAAATTATATTGTAACTTTATAATTTATAGTTCTATTTGTATTTGGTTTATATGAATGTCGTTATGTAGAAAAAAAATTTTACATTTCTTTATTACTACTTATTATTTTTATACATTTGCAATTCAGTTATAGTTCTTTCTTGGAACTATTTAAGTAATTCCTTGATTATTCCTTTGTTAGCATCGTCTATTACTGAGTTTTCCAATGTACTTAAATAAATACGAGTGGTTAGTTCTGTAGAATGTCCCATGCCTGCGCTGATAACAGAAATTGGCACGTTATGATTTCTTGCGGCAGTTGCCCAACTATGCCTTGAAGTGTATGAGGTAAGTTTACAACTATCAGGTAACATCTTTGATAATATTTTTAACAAACGATTGTAGTTGTTAATTGCTGTTACATACTCTTCGTATGATTGCTTTATATCCAAAGAAGTCAATATAGGGAACACATAAGGTGATAGGTTGGATGAATATCTGTCAATAATCAATCGTATGCTTGATTCTATTCTTATACTTAAAAGTTGTCCTGTTTTGCGACGAGTATAGCAAATTACATCATTTTGGATATTTTCCTTTTTTAAATATGCAATGTCTACGAAAGCCATTCCACGAGTACAATAACTAAAAATGAATATATCCCTTGCAAGTGCAAGTGAACTGTTTTCAGTTAAATTGAGTTTATATAACTGCGATATTACAGATTCTGAAACAGCTCTTTTACGAGTTTTATCAATACCTGTATAAACATCTGCAAATGGATATGTTTGATTAACTAGTTTTTGCCTTACAGCTTTATTATATACAGCTCGCATTATACGCATATAGAATGAAATGGAATTTCTTACCATTCCACGCTTAATGAGAAATGCGTTATATTCAGCTATGAGTTGTTCGTTTATTACAGGTATAGGTAAATCGACACCTCCAAGAAATTCCGTGAAGTTTTTCAATGTTTTCTCATAGTTCAAAGCTGTGCCTAAACGATTGCTATCACGCATTAACTGTATTTGAGTATGCATAAAATCAAATACAGATATATTACATTCCATAGATTTATAAAGTCTAACAATATCATAGGCGGAATAATTTGTTTCTTTATGCTCAAAATCTTTAACAATGTGTTTTAATAGCGCTGTATCACAGTCAATACGATTCTGAACGATAACTCTATTATTCACATCTATCATAATTCGTTCTTTAACTGGATCCCATTCATGAGGATGCAATTTTATGCTGGTTGTTATTTGCTGTGTAGTTCTACGATGTGATATTTGATAAAATATCGTTCCAGCACGCCCTTTCACCAATGAAGGACGTAGTTTTACTTTTATTGTTGCCATAATGTCTAATATGTTTTTAATATTTTTCAATTATAGCGAAGACATGACATATGATATTCATGATAATAATCTATAAGAAGAAAAATTATCATATCATACTTATATGTCATAATTTTAAAAACAAATAATTGGCAATATTTTTTGAAAATTGCAGATAATTTATATCTGAATTTGTGGTATAAATATCACATCAAAAACATATTTCCTTTGCCATCAAATCATTAAAACGAATTTTAGACATAACTCTGGTTGTGGTTTGAATAAATCTTCTGCTACACACAATTTATGCTTTTAAAATAACGCATTTTCCACCAAATCCCAATCTGGAAAAATAGGATAAATCGAGGAATTAAGCCCAATTAAATTTATTAGTCATATCAGACTTATAAGTCTTAATAAAAAAAACAAGTCGGAATATGCAATTATTCCGACCAAAATAAATCTCTTAAATATATTGTAATAAATTATAATTCAACAAATTAAGCGAAATTAAACTTGCTGAAACTATAGACCTCAAAGATACGTGCAAATCATCGAGATACGTGGAGGTATTTCTTCTTAATACAAAGTGTCACTTCCATCCCTAGCGCAGAGGAATATGTGTTCTCCCATCGCTCACTTGGTTAGAAAAAAACGAACTCATAAGGACAAGACAAATGGCTTCGCAAAATCATCAATTAGTCTTCACCGTCTAATATTTTATATATGATTTGGTACATATATCCAGATACAAATGTTATAACAATTGCTTGTATTACTAACAATAGCCTAATGACTATATTTGCCTTACTATCTATGATACCTTGGTCTAATAAACAAATAATTAAAAAATCCCCAAAAGAAACATGGCTATCTTTCTCTAAAATTTGGCATAAGGATTTTTTACGATTTTTATAATATTGAATCTTCTGTTCTATTAATGTCTTAATATTTTTACCCGAGACACTATCACAACTTATGATATCAGTTATCAAATTGTGACTTGCAGGATGAGATAAATTATAACTTTCGTTTTTTAATGAGATTCCGCATTCATTGACTCCATAGAAATCAAGTTCTTTACTTTGTTGTTTTTTGTGCATTGGTGGTGTTGAACCAGCCTTTCTGTGCAATCTTATTTTTATTGTATCATTGTTTATTACTAGGAAATATGCCTCATTTTCATAATAACACAAATATGATATGGTATCGCAAATGTTTTGTGAAATTTTAGCATATATGGATTCATACTGTTCGTTTATATTAATATGATTGTTTATATTATCAAGATCATCTTGTATATAATACTCTAGAATATCCTTGTCTATTGCAACTTTATCAATATTCTTCAAATAAAAAACATATTCAATAGATATAATTGCTACTAAGCTATAGAATAAAACAGCAAAACTGGATTTCAATTTACTTGTTTTAGATGCTTGTTGAAAATTTTCCAACTTAAATTTTCTTGCGACAAAAACAAGTCCAATTAAAGATAGTATAAAGAATATGAAACATACAATATAGTTAAATAAAGACGTATATTTAAAGAAAGGATATGTGGTATCCCAAACAAACAATAATCCCACAATTGATAAAATCAATAATAGTACAATCCCGATAAACTCTATATGTTTTAATCTAAAATATAATTTGTAATTCGGTCTTTTCATACAGTGATATCTTTATTGAAGCACAAAAGTATAACAAATTTTATCATTGCAATAAAACAACAAACTATTTTCACAAAAAATGTGTAAGCAAGAGAAAGAAACCTTACCATCGGAGTATGAAGTTATGAGTGCCAACGCCATTACAGAGCAAGAGTGTACATCATAAGCGAAGTTGGATCGTATGCTCGACTATATCAGCAGACTATGGTCACATGTTTTAGAGAGTAGGACCTTGACCGACTTTGTTGGTATATCACATAATATAGTTTGAGCGGCAGAGATGTATAGCCAGTAACGGTTGATTTTGCCCTAAAAAGTATCGACCTAATGAACTTTTGCTGAAATATCGGCAAAGTATTGGGGAAGAAGGGTATTCACACCGTTACATTCATTAAGCGTGTGCTTATGTCCTCTATAACTTGGAGATGTTTAAGTCATAAAATTTAAATAAAAAAGTCGGAATAAAATGTTTTTCCGACTTGAAATCATTCGTTAAATGACATATAATAATCTACAATACAAAAATATAAATTAAAAATATTATACAAAAACTGTATAGAAAATGATACAGCTATATAATCAATATATATACTACCTTATAAAATAACATTATTATATTCATTTAAAAATTCTTCATAGCCTTTTTTATAAAAAACAATTTGGTCAAATATTTTGCCATAACCTATACTATTAACTTTAATAACTTCTTCCTTGTTAAATGCTATTTTTTGATTAGTATCTCTATCAAAAACAATTTTCCATTCGGGAGAAAACACTTGTTGAATTTTAGTTATAATATTGTTTTCATCTTGATATTCATCAGTCATTGTAATTGTATCATCATATTTATCTATTATATACACAATGTTGCTTTTATCAAGAAGTAAGAAAGCCTTTAGCAATCTATTAAAATGCAAATCACCAAAAGAATAACCAATTAAATAAATTTCTTTACTTTCAAGTAAATCTTTTGCAAGCCGTTGATAATATACTGCATACGGCATATTATTAAATGCACTATCTTTAGTCTGACCTGTAGTCAAGAATGTATTGAAATCATAAGAGAAAGGTGTTTTTACTATATCCAAAACCCCATTGTTGTCCAATCCTTTCCATCTATCCTTTTCCGCTTCATAGATATTAGAGTAATAAGTAACATTTTGCTCATCATTAAAAACAAAACGTAGATGACCATGAGGGAAATATGCAACATAAGGTGCTAATATAAATTCTTGTACATTCAATTCATTATTATGACGTACAGTTCCAGCACTAAAGCAATATTCTATATCTTCTATATTATCAATTGATGTGGGGACGCAATCATCATAATTAAGAGAAATTACAGACATTTTATTCTCGCTACTATTCTTAATTGCTTTAATGAAATTTTGTTGTTTTAATTGTAGTTCATTATAATGGGGAACCTTATGGTTTTTCTCACTGTCTATTATAGCATTAGCAATAATTTCTCTAAAGAAAAATGGGACGTGATTCCACGATGCAGTACATATTGGGTCAACTTGGTAAGTAGCAAATAATAAGTTTAGCATATTGTTATAGGGCAAACAATCATAGCCATGTGACGATATTTTATCTATGATTTCAGCCACCTGTTCAAAGTTCGCATTTGGCATATAGCTCATTATGGCAGAAATCACATCATTAATATCAGAAGGGGTAGGTGTTGGGTATGATGAATCATTGATTTCTTGGTATTTATTAATAATGTTAATCCAACTATCAATATCATTTATTTTATCATTCAAATATTTTGTAGATAGATGTGTTCTATAAAAAGGGAATGATGCTCCAGCACCGAATAGTATTGTCTTCATATAATTTATTATTTACAATTAAAAATGTTATAAGCATTATTTTATAAATCAAGATTTAAAAACTGTTTTAACGTATTATCAATATCATTGTTTTTAAGTTGATCTTCTATCGCCTCGCTTTGCTTGTTTTCTTGACGTTTATCATCAACATCATTTATGTTAAATTGATTTTCAATATTCCTTATAAATTCTGTAACTTCTGATGCCAATGTTTCAACATCCTTTTTACTTATTATTTGTAAATTTCCATCATTATCTTTACCATTTCTGTGTACTATATCATGGCGAATAGCAATACATTTCATCAAGTTTGATATATTGCCTAAATCTATGTTTAAAGTTGATTTATAAATATACTTGACACGAGGAAGATTGTGATATATAATATCTCGAAGCGATTTTTTAATTAGTGATTCTAATTCTTCCATTTTTTCATATATAGATGAAATAGGAAATTTAACGTCTTCAAAATCTTTAAAGTTTTTAATAAATTGTCTTTTGGTTTCTTCGGATGACAATACTTTCTGAATTAGCCTATCACTTAAATATGCTTCCATGCTACTAATGATATTAGCATATAATGTACGGTACAATAGTTTTTTAGAAGTTTCATCCAATACATCAATTTCATCTAATACATCAATAGTTTCTATGACATATTCGTCAAAAAACATTGACTTATATTCTTCTTCATATTTGTAATCTTCATCTAGAGAATACTCTTTCACAGAAACACCATCTTCTATATCAGAGATTTCTCCACCTCCACCATAAAAACCATTATTTAGAGTTATTTTAAATAAATGATCACATTCATCGCATTGATGTTCGTAATCCTCGTAGTTTACGCTGTCATTATGTGTCTCTGCGCTGAAGTCAGGAGTAGGGACATAGAGAGCATCTGTTTCATTATCATTTCCACAAAATGGGCATGTGAATTTAAGAACGATATAATTAGATATTGGACTAAAATCAAATGTTGCCATATTACTTATGTGTTTTTATAATTTAATATTTCAGTTGTTGTTTTTTTTACTCATAGTTCATCATAAATAAATGATATTTACCATATTTTATTTGTGTTATTCTTCTATAACCAACTTATATTTTTGTTTGCTGCTTGTTGGTTTATCAAGAATTGTCATTGTTATAACACCTGCTTGTAACATCTTTATCAAATACTTATCTTTCATTGTACGGACAGAATAAACCACAATTGATGCAAGCTGATTTCGGTTCTATCAAATTGCTCAATATAGTCTCTATTATGTCTCTTTCTTTTTCCTGGAAATGATTTGGTATTAACTTGTCAAGCAACTTAGGAAAAGACTTAGGAAAATTTTCATTAGATGTTTGCAAATCAGTGTGCTTTATTGCAGAATAACTTATCACTTCATATGCAGTAATCTTATCCATATTGAATGTTGTAAATCCTCTTGATACATAGACAAAGTCCATTCGTGTCGATTCGTGGATAAAATATACAAGTTTCCAAATCCTCAATATCCCCAAATTCCTCAACTTATGATATTGAGGATATTTATTTTAACAATCATCCTAAAATAATCCACACACCATTATTGTCCTTACCTTCACGTTTTAGAGTTCCTATCTTTTTCATCAGAGAAAGATCACGCTCTATAGTGCGAGGAGACACCGACAAAGTCTCCGACATTTGTTTGGCTGAGATTGTCGGTGTTTCTTTAATTAGATTGAGTATTTTTAGTTGACGTTCAGTCAGTTTTGTCTCCGACATGTCTCCGACAAAGTCACCGACATTATGTTTGTCGGATGATGCAAAAATTATAGTCTGAAATTGTGTTGGAGTGGACTTGAATACGGGTTTTAACTCATCTTTGTATCCATCCAAAGCTTGAGTTTCATTGCATATACGAGTGAGACCACTTCCTCTTTTCTCCATATAATCAAGTTGAGCCATTACATTTGCGAGTATAGGATTTCGTCTTTCCGAAGAAACGTCTGCAATATCAAGGTCCTGAATAAGCATTCCATTGTACATTCCACCAGGAGAAGTAATGGTCAGACGGTCGTCGTAAATATCAATATGCACTTCACCACCCATCACGGTATAATCCCGATGAATAAAATGATTAACCATTGCTTCGAGAACCGCACGTTCTGCATACTCTGGTTTATTTTTACGCCCATTGGGTAATTTTTCCCATCCCTTCTTTGTGTTTGATTTTACAAAGTTCATCGCCTCACGAAGCAACATTAGCACATTGCCCGTAAACTCTGCATCGTTGATAGCATCGCCTTTTGTTTTTCCATCCCATCGAGTGCAATACAAACGAGACTGCCACAAAGGACAATCGTCAGCGAACAAAGCACCAGCATTAGTGAGATGCCCTGAATTTGTAACAAGGCCAAACGATAGAAGATATTTCTTGTTCCATTCTTGACTTGTACGACTCAAGAATGTGTTGGCTAAAATAGTAAATGCGTAATTATCTGCTTTATAGTCTGTGTGAATGGAATCATAGGTTTTATTTGAACCCTTCAACACCAAACGTACCATCTGTTCTGCTGTTGCAGGCAAACTTTCATCACCTATACGTATGAAAGCTACACGTTGTCCATCACCAACATAATAATAAGGAGTGTAACTACCCGCATTTACTTTGAGCTGCAATATTTCAAGACCGTTAATATTTTGTGGAATCATTTCAACCTCAGGAAGCGGATCCATATAATCACGGATTTTACTGCTAATGGATTCACAAACGTATTGTACGTCATCCAGTCCCTTAACGATACCATCATTATCTATACCAAAGAAAAGGGAACCACCCAATCCATTGGCAAAAGCACTTACACTCTTCAACCAACTTTTAGGTTTTTTCTCTTCAAGCATCAACTTAAAATCGTATGCCGTACATTCGCTTATCAGTTTTTCTAATTCCATATAGTCAATTGTTATATTGCTAAGATTTCTCAACTATTATTTGCAAAAATACTAAAGAATAATCAAAATAACACTAGTACCCAAAAGATTTTTGACAAACCATAGTATAACAAATACAAAAAAATATTCGTGTCGATTCGTATTTATTTGTGGAGAAAAAATCCTCGAGATACTCGAGATACGTGGGAAAAAAACATTCGTGTCAATTTGCGCTATTTCGTGGACAAAAAGATATGTGTAAATCCGTGAGATACGTGGAGATATTTCTTCTTAATACCAAGTGTCACCTCTTTCCCCAGCGCAGGGAAATAGGTGTTCCTCCATCGCTCACTTAGGCTGAAAAAAACGTGCTCGCAAGGGCAAGACAAGTGGCTCCGCAAAGCTACGCCACCCTTGCAAGCAACGCTGGCACACGCCTTGCTGCGCTCCTCTCACTCCGCTATCGCTACGTTTGGTGCTCGCTAAGGGCGTGCCAGCTCGTTTTTTCTTCCAAGCGTTCGCTCAGTCGTCACCCGCGGCTACTCTTGCCCCCAAACCCTTCAAGGTTTCGCTATCGCTCAATATTATTACATTGGGTGCAACCGCCGCTTATTGTTAGGCTCGCCTGCGGGTCGCGAGGGCGTCGTGCTGTCATAGTTTTTGCTTTGTTACGTTTCGTTTCTTTTGCTCCCGCCCTCATTTCATAGGTGTGGCAGCATTCGCTTCTTTCGTTCCTCATTCCGCTCAGCAGCCACATATCTTCAACCCAAAGGAGAGCTTGCCTTTCACTCATTACATTACGTTCCGCCCATTCCTCTACGTTCCATTAAGCTTCACTACATTCATTCGTTCAGACAAGCCCTCCTCAGACCCCGCAAAAGAAACTACACTCCACGCAAAAACTCCGCCAGCCCTCCTTAGGCTGCCACCGTGCTCATTGCGCTACGCTACACTCCGCACTCCCTGTCAGCCACCCTCGCTCCACTCGCAACGGCTTCGCCTTACACTTCGGCGGCAGGGAAAGCACTCCGCTATCGCTACGCCGCTTTCCCACCGCCTCGTTGCTCAAGGCTGCTTTCCCTGCGCTGTTTTCCGCTGTGACTGCCCCGACTCAAAGTTCTGCTTATAAAAAGTGGAGGTTGATTTCCTTCTCCTCAATTTATTTTGTTATATTTTAGACACCCGATATAAACCATATTAACCCAATTCACCACATAACCTTATAAAAGCAACCTTCCAAAATATCAAAAACCTCAATAACCTCAACTGAGGTTTTTAAGGTTTTGAGGTTTTAAGCATCAAATTCCGCTAACAATAAAAAATTCGTGGACAAAAAACATCTTGATTCATGGAGATATTATTAGTTTATCGTCAAAAGAAATAAAAATGAAATGCAAAGATAACTCCGTTTCAGTTGTTTGTAAAGGTCAAGCCCTGCGGGTTGCATCTGAAAATCTTCCTTTTTGACTCCGCTGTCGCTCCGCAAAAAGAGTATTTTCAGCGCAAACCTTGACAAACTGCCCTCAACTCCGTTAGCCTTGAAGGGCATTCCTTTTCATTTCTTTTTTTCGGTTTTTCTTCTGTCGAAAAAAATAATTATAGAGGGAAAGAAGTAATGAAAACTTCATCTTTGAATATAGATTATTCCTAAACCCAATCCGCTTTCTGTTTCTTGCCAATTTTCATTCGGATGAAAAATTATGAAATAATACGTGTAGATTCGTGAGATACGTGGATAACACTAAACGCAAAACAAAGCAATCAAAAGCACTTAAAACACGAT
>JBGVET010000025.1:0-50704 GCA_045120395.1 Candidatus Limimorpha sp. | reverse complement strand
TGGTTATAGAGTAAAATCAATAAGAGGAACGCAATTCCGTATCTGGGCTACACAACGTCTCAAGGAATACATGATAAAAGGCTTTGTCATGGATGACGAACGTCTGAAAGGTAATCGTGGCGGCAGTTATTGGAGAGAACTGGTGGATCGTATTCGAGACATCAGTGTTAGTTAGGAGTTAGGAGTTAGGAGTTGGGAGTTGGGGAATTGAGGGATTTTTTTAAGTCGCCGAGTCACTAGGACACCGAGTTGCTGAGTCTATGAGTCACAGAGTCACAAAGTCGCAGAGAAACTTTGAGTCTTTGGGTCTTTGCGTCTTTGAGTTAATAAGTCAGAGTCAGAGTTCAAAGTTCAGAGTTTCTGAGTTTTTGAGTTTTTGAGTTGCTGAGTTTCTGAGATTCTGAGATTCTGAGTTGCTATGTCACAAAGTCACAAAGTCACAGAGTCGCAGAGTCACATAGTCGCGGAGTCGCGGAGAAACTTTGAGTCTATGCGCCCTTGAGTCTTTGAGTCTTTGAGTCACCAAGTCACCGAGACACTGAGTTTCTGAGTTTCTGAGTTTCTGAGTCGCAGAGTCGTAGAGTCACAAAGTCACAAAGTCGCGGAGAAACTTTGAGTCTTTGCGTCTTTGAGTCTATAAGTTCTTAGTTCAATAGCCAACAGCCAACAGCCAACAGCCAATAGCCTTAGTTCAGAGTTTCTGAGTTTCTGAGATTTTGAGTTTCTGAGATTTTTTAAGTTCTTAGTTCCGCGGTGCCTGAGCCTGTCGAAGGCAAAGCTCGGCGCTTCGACAAGCTCAGCGACCGGTCAGCCAACAGCCTTAGTTAAAAAACGTTAACAATAGTTAAAAAATGTTAATTTTTAAAGAGTTAAGGTAATTGTATTTATATTTGCATTATCAGAACCTAAAACAGATTTTTATGAATAATATGCAAATGTATGGTGATGCCGTAAAGGTAATAAAGGAAGCCATATTACGAAGTCAATATCGTGCTGCCTCTCACGTTAACAAAGAACAATTGTCCTTGTATTATGGAATTGGAAGATATGTGTCGGAAAATTCCCGTGTTGGTTTTTGGGGTAAAAGTGCTATAGAAACAATCAGCCTGCAATTGCAGAAAGAATTACCTGGACTGAGAGGGTTTTCGCCTAGTAACATAAAAAACATGCGTCAGTTTTACGAGGAATGGTATCCGATTATAAATCGCCAGCCATCGGCTGGCGATTTGAAAACGCAGGCTGCAGTTGGCGATATTAAAATAGATGAAAGTTTGTTACTGAAAGCAACTGACAAATCAGAAGTCGTAGGATTTGAGTGGTCGAATTTTTTCGCAATAAGCTTTAGCCATCATGTGGAAATCATATCGAAAGCAAAGACACTTGAAGCACGATTGTTTTATATTTACGAATCCGCGACACGATTTTGGAATAAATACACATTAAGAGATTATCTCAATGCTGACTTATATAGTCATAGAGGCTTGTTGCCTAATAATTTTACATCTTCAATGTCAGATACAAAGCAAGCAGTGAAAGCTGTAAATACATTTAAGGATGAGTATTTGCTGGATTTTATTAACATAGAGGAACTTGATGAACCAGAAGAAGATCTTAATGAGCGTGTTTTGGAGAAAGCCATTGTTGGTAATGTGAAAAAATTTATAATGACATTAGGCCAAGATTTTGTATTTGTTGGTAACCAATATAGAATTGAGGTCGCTGGTGAAGAATTGTTTATTGACTTGTTGTTTTTTAATAGAGAACTTAATTCACTAGTTGCAGTTGAGTTGAAGTCAGGGAAATTTCGTTCTTCGTATTTAGGTCAGCTGAGTGTATATTTGTCGGCTCTGGATGCTTGTGTCAGAAAGCCGCACGAAAATCCTTCTATTGGAATATTATTATGCAGGAGTGTAAACCACTCATTTGTGGAGTTTGCAATTCGAGACTACGACAAGCCAATGGGTGTTGCTGTTTATAGAACTAACAAAGATATGCCAGAAAAATTTCGAAACGCACTTCCAAATGTTGATGAACTTAAGAAGTTGTTATAAAAGGGATTTTTTTGAGTCGCCAAGTCACCGAGACACTAAGTTTCTGAGTTTCTGAGTTTTTTGAGTCACAAAGTCACAAAGTCGCAGATAAACTTTGAGTCTTTGAGTCTATAAGTTCTTAGTTCAATAGCCAACAGCCAAAAGCCTTAGCCCTTGATAAATCTCTTAACAGCCTCACCGTTTTCTGTAATGACTTTCACAAAATAAACACCACTATTCAAATCCGTAATGTCAACAACTATATTACCTTGGTGACTTGTTGTCTCGGTGACTTGTTGTCTTCCATAAACATCATAAACGACAACATACTCTATTTCAGATTCTGTCTCGATATAAATTTTGTCGTTAACTGGATTAGGATAGAGTAGGAGTGATGATGTCAATTCTTCGATGCCTTCTTCTGGAATTTCTGGTTCATCAGGTGTTTCCACTAGTTCGACGCATTCTATTCCAGAAGGCTCTGATCTTTTTACTCCGTTGACGCCGATGATTTTGAAGCAGTGCCATCCGAGTGAAAGATTTTTCACAATATATGATGTATCTGTTGTAGTGGCAATGACTTCGGCATTTTCGCATATGTCGTAACTTGATGTGTTTGCGTCACCGCTCCATTCCAATAATACTTCCGATTCATTCAAGACAGTAGCTGTGAAGTTTGTTGGTTGTGCTGGATCTAGATATTCTTCTGTCGTTCCTTCTTTGAATGTAAGTCGCACACAAGGAACGGGAGTGTCGAGTATTGTAGAGGCTCCTGATATTGTTGTGGTGGCATCGAAAGCACCGCTGATGCTTCTTTTATATAATGCTCTATAACCATTGTTTTCACCAACCATAATAGGTCCGATGAAAGCGTCGAATGTAACGCCGCCTGGAACATTTGAACCAGATATGTCGTTGACGCATATCAAGATATTTTTACCATTATATTCAAAATCTTCGATGTCAATTGTAACCCAAGAATTATAAGAGAATTCAACTTCTCCTGAGAATACTTGGTCTGACTCTGACATTCTTTTCATGATATTGCCAGCTATCGCATATTCTTCAGTATTGATGATATAAACAATAAGCTTACGCGTAAATGGATATTTCTCAGATTCTTCGCTTACATCGGCTGTCTTGAATGCGATGCTTTCGATAGTACCATGTGATTTACATATCTCTTCCGCAAAGTAAAACTGTTGTGATATGGCCCACTTGTTAGAGCAGAATACAGGAACGCTTTTGCTCGTTGTTTTTCTCAGCTCGCCCACAGTGCCGTCAATGGTGACGATAAGATTATCTTGCGATTTTACTGTAAGCAATATAAATAAGAATATTATTGATAATAGAGTTTTTTTCATTTTTTTAAAGTCACAAAGTCACAAAGTCGCAGAGAAACTTTGCGTCTTTGAGTCACCAAGTCACCAAGTCACCGAGACACTAAGTCGCCGAGACACTGAGTTTCTGAGATTCTGAGATTTTGAGATTCTGAGATTTTTTAAGTTCTTAGTTCCGCGGTGCCTGAGCCTGTCGAAGGCAAAGCTCGGCGCTTCGACAAGCTCAGCGACCGGTCAGCCAAAAGCCAATAGCCAACAGCTAACAGCTAACAGCCTTAGCCCTTGATAATTCTCTTAACAGCCTCACCGTTTTCTGTAACGACTTTCACAAAATAAACGCCGCTCTTCAAATCTGTCACATCAACAAACAGCCCACCTTGGTGACTTGTTGTCTCGGTGACTTGTTGTCTTCCATAAACATCATAAACGACAATATCCTCGATTTCAGATTCTGTCTCGATATAAATTTTGTCGTTAACTGGATTAGGATAGAGTAGGAGTGATGATGTTGTTTCTTCGATTCCTTCTCCATCTTCTGGGTTTTCTGGTTCTCCGTCATTAATGTTTATATTTATACAAGAAATGAAGATTTGTACGTTTGTTGAATAATCTAAGGCGATATATCCACCTACCAAAAGTTTGTTGTTATCCAATATTGCCATTGATTTTGTAGTGACAGACACTTCCTCTTCATCTATTTTAGGTAATGCCATGATTCCAGATCCAGCAAAGTCTTCTTTAAAATTGCCGTTGATATCGAGGTTATATACGTATGCTCGGCTTGCTTGTGTCAAAGCATTATAAGAGTAGAGTGTTCCGAAAATCTGATTGTCGCTTGTATATGTTACATAAGCAGATGTGTTTGAGCATCCGTCGCCTTCGAATGGTTCAAGTCTGACGAAACCATTGTTGCCGAAAGACTTATCGATAGTTCCATTGGTGTTGACACGAGTGATAAAAGCTTCAGATCTTACAAGATTCGATTCTCCAGGAGGCAAATCAGCATGACCGGCAACAATGTATTTGCCGTCATTTTGCACGCTAACAGAAACTGCATATTCGGCATATTCTCCTGCGTGGAGTTCTAATATACCTTCATCGCCGAATTCGGTGTCTAAAGAACCATTAGATCTGAGTCTTAACAAATAAGAAACATATATTCCGCTTTCAGATACTTTATGTCCAGTCAGAAGTATCTTTCCATTTTCCAGAATTTCAATATCGTAAGCATAAGACCAAGCGTAAGGTGATGGGTCTGGTTTTATTATCACAGTGCCGTCTTCGCCGAAGCTCTTGTCTAAATTTCCTTTGATATTATATCGTCTTACGAGAATGTTGTCGTTATAATAACCTGCAACAATAGGGCGTCCTTTGTCATCAATGTCTATCGCATCGTAGACAATGCCATTGCCGTATTCACTGATGGCAAATCCATTTTCGCCGAAATCTGTGTTTTCTATACCGTTTTCATCAAGACAGAGAATGAATGCAGTGTTGTTGGAGTAGTCGAATGTATAACCTGTGATGAAGAGATGATTATCATCATTCAATGTTGCATCGAAGGCATAATTCATATATATATTAGGATCGGCTTTGAAAAAAGCAGTGCCGTTTTCTCCGTATGTTTCATCTAATGTTCCGTCTGCATTATGGCGTGACACATATATCGAATAATTGCTTCCGCCAACGCGTGCTCCTCCGACTGTTATGATTTTTCCGTCATTCTGAACTAACATTTTTTCCATTTTATCATGAGACACAGACGGATTGAATAAGAAAGAACCATTTGTTCCAAAGTTTGGATTAAGTTCGCCTAAGTTTTGTGCATAAGTGTTTAAAACTACTATGCAAGCTAATAAAAATGTAAAGATTTTTTTCATAAATGTAATTTTTAAAGTCTCACAAATATAGTTAAAAAGTCGATATAAAAAAACAAGACCTCAAATTTTTATCTGAGGTCTTGAGTCGTATTTTAAAGTCTATGAGACTATGAGCCAATAAGTATAAGAGTTATCCGAGATAGCTCTTAAGGATTTTGCTTCTGCTTGTGTGTTTCAAGCGTCTGATGGCTTTTTCTTTTATCTGTCTTACGCGTTCGCGTGTGAGGTCGAATTTTTCGCCTATTTCTTCGAGTGTCATTGGATGGCTGCCGTTTAGACCGAAGTAGAGACGTACGACATCGGCTTCGCGTTGAGTCAATGTTCCGATAGCACGGTCGATTTCTTTTCTTAATGATTCATAGAGGAGCTCAGTCTCAGGAGTGATAACTTCATCACTTTTCAAGACGTCGTACATATTATTGTCTTCGTCTTGAACGAGAGGAGCGTCCATTGATACGTGACGACCTGCGTTCTTCATTGATTCTTTCACTTCAGCTTCAGTGATGTCTAATGCCTCAGCGATTTCTTCTGCGTTAGGTTCGCGTTCAAACTCTTGTTCCAACTTGGCGTATGTCTTGTTGATTTTGTTGATAGAACCGATTTTGTTGAGTGGTAAACGGACTATACGTGATTGTTCTGCCAAAGCTTGGAGGATAGATTGACGGATCCACCATACAGCGTAAGAGATAAATTTGAAGCCTCTTGTTTCATCAAAGCGTTGTGCTGCTTTGATCAAACCTAAATTACCTTCATTGATAAGGTCAGGAAGACTCAATCCTTGATTTTGGTATTGCTTAGAAACAGAAACAACGAAACGGAGGTTAGCCTTGGTGAGTTTCTCGAGAGCTATTTTGTCACCTTGTCTGATTCTCTGAGCCAATTCTACTTCTTCGTCAGCTGTGATAAGTTCAACTTTACCTATTTCTTGCAAATACTTGTCAAGAGACGCTGTCTCTCTGTTTGTAACCTGTTTGGTAATTTTTAACTGCCTCATATTTGAAATTTAGTTGAAAGTTTATAGTTGAGAGTTTAAAGTAGTTTATAGTTGAGAGTTTAAAGTTATTTTAAAACACTCTACACTCTCAACTCTACACTCTACACTTTTATTTATTTCTTGCTTTTGTGTTCTGGTTTGCCGCCTTTTTTGTCGCCTTTATTTTCGTTACGTGGACGTTCTGGTTTTTCTACGTAACCTTCTGGTTTTGGCAACAAGGCTTTTCTTGAAAGGCGTAATTTGCCAGTCTTTTGTTCTATTTCGATGAGTTTGACGTCAACTTCGTCACCTTCTTTAAGGATGCCGTCTAAGTTGTCGAGGCGTCTCCATTCTACTTCAGAGATGTGTAATAAACCATCTTTGCCTGGTAATATTTCAACGAAAGCACCGAAAGCCATGATTGATTTTACAACACCGTGGTAAACTTCACCAACTTCAGGAACTGCTACAATAGCGCGAACTTTAGCCTTAGCAGCTTCGAGATCTTCTTTGTTTGAAGAAGCGATTTCAACGATACCGCATGTTTCTTGTTCTGTGATGACGATAACAGTGTTAGTGACTTTTTGAATTTCTTGGACGACTTTACCGCCAGGTCCTATGACAGCACCGATGAATTCTTTAGGAATGCAAACTTTCTCGATACGAGGTACGCTTTCTTTATAGTCTTCTCTTGGTTCTGTGATAGTCTTAGCCATTTCACCGAGGATGTGCATACGGCCAGCTCTTGCTTGTTCGAGAGCTTCTGTAAGAACTTCGTATGAAAGACCGTCAACTTTGATGTCCATTTGGCAAGCTGTGATACCATCTTTTGTACCTGTGACTTTGAAGTCCATATCGCCGAGGTGGTCTTCGTCGCCTAAGATGTCAGACAAAACAGCGTATTTGCCTGTTTCGTTGTCAGTGATGAGACCCATTGCGATACCAGCTACAGGTTTCTTCATCTTAACACCAGCGTCGAGGAGGGCGAGAGTACCGCCACATACTGATGCCATTGATGATGAACCGTTTGATTCTAAGATGTCAGAAACGACGCGGATTGTATAAGGATTTTCGTCTTCGCCAGGAACCATTGATTTAAGAGCTCTTTCAGCGAGGTTGCCGTGACCTATTTCACGACGGCTTACGCCGCGGCTTGGTTTGCATTCGCCTGTTGCGAAGCTAGGGAAGTTGTAGTGTAACATGAAGTTTGATGTTCCTGTTACAACAGCTCCGTCTATAGTTTGCTCATCGAGTTTTGTACCTAATGTAACTGTTACGAGAGCTTGTGTTTCACCACGTGTGAAGATAGCTGAACCGTGTGTTGAAGGAAGCACGTCGACTTCTGTCCAGATAGGACGGATTTGGTCTAACTTACGGCCGTCTAATCTCTTTCTTTCGATGAGGATAGCGTCGCGGACAGCTTTGCGTTGTATATCGTGGAAATAACGTTTTGCCAAAGAAGCTTTTTCTGCGAGTTCTTCTTCGCTGAAGTTAGCGAGGTAAGAGTCGAGGATAGCACCGAAGTTAGCTTCACGTTCATGTTTGTTTGCGTTGCCAGTGAGAGAGAAGTCGTAACATGGTTTGTATAATTTTTCCATCATGTCAGCTCTTAAAGCTTCGTCGTTTGTCTCATGGCAGTATTCGCGTTTTGTTTGAGCTTTCTCAACTTTTGCTGCGAGGTCTATCTGTGCTTGGCAGTGTACTCTGATAGCGTCGTGAGCTGCTTTCAAAGCGTTGAGCATAACTTCTTCAGAGACTTCTTTTGATTCGCCTTCAACCATGCAGATGTCTTTCATTGAAGCAGCTACCATAAGTTCGAGGTCAGCGTCTTTGAGTTGTTCTTCTCTTGGGTTGATGACGTATTCGCCGTTGATGTAAGCTACGCGTACTTCAGAGATTGGTCCATTGAATGGGATGTCTGACACTGCGAGAGCAGCTGATGCTGCGAGAGCTGCGTATGCGTCTGGTAATACGCCTACTTCGCCAGAGATGAGAGAAATCTGGACTTGTGTCTCTGCGTGATAGTCATCTGGGAATAATGGTCTTAAAGCTCTGTCAACTAAACGTGAGATTAAGATTTCATAGTCTGATGGTTTGCCTTCGCGTTTGAAGAAGCCGCCAGGGAATTTACCTGTAGCAGCGTATTTTTCTTTATAATCGACTGAGAGAGGTAAGAAGTCGACGTCTTCTTTTGCGTCTTTTGCTGTAACGACTGTTGCTAACAACATTGTCTTGCCGCATGTTACAACTGCTGCACCGTCGGCTTGTTTTGCTAAACGACCTGTCTCTATTGTGATTGTTTCATTGCCGAGTTGGATGGTTTGTTTGATTCCTTCAGGACCCATTTTTTTCGTCTTTTTAGTTATTATTAATAAGTTGGTTGGTATGAAAATAAAATATACGCAAAAAAAAGGCAATCTTACATTGCCTTTTTTTTGCTATCACGCGTGATACGCTATTATTTTCTAATACCTAATTCTTTGATGATAGTACGGTATCTTTCGATATCCTTGTTCTTTAAGTAATCAAGAAGTCTTCTTCTTTTACCTACGAGACGAACTAATGAACGCATTGTAGCAACGTCTTTTTTGTTTTGCTTCATGTGTTCTGTTAAATGTTTGATTCTGAAAGTGAACAATGCAATTTGTCCTTCTGCTGAACCTGTGTCTTGTGCATTTTTACCGTATGCACTGAAAAATTCTGATTTCTTTTCTGCAGTTAAATACATATCTTTTCTTTTTACTTCTTTCTTTTCGGACTGCAAAGATACTATTTTTTTTCGTTTGAAAAAACTTTTTTTAATAAAAAAATAAAAATAATATCCTTTGTGTTTAACTTGTTGATTTATATTGAAATAACATTAAAGGCTTTGATCTGTGAGCCATGTGCTATGAGCTGTAAACTATAATGCTGAACGCTAACAACTGACAGCTGATAGCCAAATAACAACTTCCAACTTTAAATTTTTAGCTTTCAATTCTATATAAATATATTTGGAACGTCATCATCTTCGATGATATTTACTTTTTCCTTATCGTTGTCTTGTGATTCTTTAGTGTTCGTATTTTCAGCATTAGTTTCCTCAATGTCGTTTTCTATTTCGTTTTTCTTGAATTGTGGGAAGCTTATAATCTTCGTATATCTGTTTCTGAATTTTTCGGATTTTTCAAGTAATGGCACCAATACTGATGTGAATATGATAGTGAAGAATATCACAGAGAAAACGATATTGCTTACTCTTTCTGATCCTGCTAATTGCGATTGTGATATCATTGTGGCGAGAACTGCTGCTGCCAAACCTCTAGGTATCATCATCGACAAGAATGCTCTGTCTTTTTTGTTGATGCCTTTAATGCCATAAGGTAAAGATATTCTTACTACATATATTCTTAATATTATTAAAAGGAATGAAATTCCGAGACCTATTAACAATGATATGAAACTGTCAAATTTTATCGAGATGCCGACATAGACGAAAAAGAATGTCTTCATTAAAAATACCAGCTCGCTGAACAAGGTCTTTTCTGTAGGGTTGAGCAGTGTTGGCTTTCTGTCGGAGAATTTCTTCAGCCATCTGTCGTGAATGGTTTCCATATTAGCCAATCCGATTCCGAATGCAAGGGCTGAGATAATGCCGCTATATCCTAATAATTCGTTGATGCCGTATATGATGAAAACGAACGCTGGTGTGGTGAAGATGGAGTTGTTGATTGTTCTCACTTTGTCTAAAACCATTGACCAGAAGATGGAGCCGATGACGCCGATGAATGATGCTAATAGGAATGAGGAGAAGACTTGTCCGAAGATGATGCCGACTCGTATCTCTCCATATTTATATGATTCAAAAATAGCTAATGTTACGACGATACATAAAATCGCGCTGAAAGCGGATTCTAGAATTAGTATTGTTTTGCTTTTCTCACCTATGCTTATTTGCTTTACCAATGGAATTGCCACTGCTGATGAAGAGCCTCCTAAGGCTGCTCCAAGCATAAAGCTGATTCCAGGATTCATGCCTAAAACTAGCCATCCTAATAATCCGATGGCAACGAAAGTGAAAATGAAATTCACTATTGTTAAGGTGACGGTGTCTTTGATGGAATCAGCTAATGTTTTGAACGACAATTCTGTGCCGCTTTCAAACAGTAGGATTACAAGCGTAAGCTGTCCGAATACACTTCCTATGGTGCTAAGTTTTTCGGCGTCGACGATCTTTAATAATGGTCCGATGATGATGCCGATAAACATAAGTAATAATACGTCAGGTATTCTTTTTCTACTGAAGATTTCGGCAAACCAGTGCGCTGCAAATACTAATGTTCCTAATGTTAAAATGAGTAAAGCTGGATCCATTGCAATTTTTTTGCAAAGATATAAAAAGACTAAAGACTAAAGGTTAAAGACCAAAGACTTTTTTTTAAAAAAAGAGGGTTCAGAAATGAACCCTCTTAGAAATATTTGATTTTTTGTATTATTCCCCTTTGTAGAAAGGAAGTTTTACGATTGTTGCAGGGATGAGTTTTTCTCTCACTTTGATGAAGATTTCGTTACCGAACTTGCAGTGTGATTTTGCTACATAACCCATACCGATAGCTTTCTTTACAGATGGTCCCATTGTACCTGAAGTAACTTCGCCGATTACGTTGCCTTCTGCGTCGCAGATTTCGTAGCCGTGACGAGCGATACCTTTACCTGTTACTTCGAAAGCGCGTAATTGACGTGTAACGCCTTCTGTCTTTTGTTTTTCGTTGTATTCTCTGTCGATGAAGTCGTTGCCGTCAACGAATTTAGTAATCCATGCTAAACCAGCTTCGATTGGAGATGTTGTGTCGCAGATGTCGTTGCCATATAAGCAGAATCCCATTTCAAGACGTAATGTGTCGCGTGAACCTAAACCTGCAGGTTTGATGCCGAATTCAGCGCCAGCTTCAAGAACTTTCTTGTAGATTTCAATAGCTGCATCGTTTGGCATGTAGATTTCGCAACCGCCTGAACCTGTATAACCTGTTGTTGAGAAGATGACGTCTTTTACACCAGCGAATTCTAAAATCTTGAATGTGTAATATTCCATATCTTCAACAGTTGTTGCTGTAAGCTTTTGCATAGCTTTGAGTGCCAAAGGACCTTGAACAGCGAGTTGTGACCATTGGTCGCTTTCGTTGATGAATTCAACGCCGAGTTCCATGCCCATTTCTTCTGCTACTGCTGCCATCCATGCCCAGTCTTTGTCGATGTTAGCTGCGTTAGGAACCATGAAGTATTCGTCTTCAGCAACGCGGTAGACTAACATATCGTCAACGATACCGCCTTTGCCGTTTGGCAAGCATGTATATTGAACTTTACCGTCTGTCAAAGCAGCAACGTCGTTTGTTGTGCAACGTTGTACGAAAGCGAAAGCTTTAGGACCTTTAGCGCGGAATTCACCCATGTGTGATACGTCGAAAACACCAACACCTTTACGAACTGTTTCGTGTTCGATGTTAACGCCTTCAAATTGAACTGGCATATCAAAACCTGCGAAAGGAACCATCTTAGCACCCATTTCACGGTGCATTTCGTTAAAAACGGTCTTCTTTAAATTTTCTGTATTTTCCATGATATAATGAATGATTAAATTAATTTTTTCTTGAACGCAAAAATAATAAAATAATATTCAAAAGATACGATAAAATGATATTTATTTTTTTTGATGTGAGCTATGAGCTGTGAGCAGACTTCGTGTTTAAATTTTTTTATCTTTGCAAAATGAAATTTTCGTCGATGAAGAGATACATATTAATTATATTATTATCGTTGTTATCACTGACCAAACTCGATGCGGCTTATATACTAATTCCGATGGATGAGACGCAGACGAATCATCTGAAGGCATACGGCGTGGCGTATTGGGTGTTAGAACGCGAGGTGGAGATAAGCTGGCTCCTTAATTATAAAGGCGGCAGTTATCTCATTCCGTATCACGATATGTTTGAGCGCGAGTGTAAACTGCGTAACGTTTCGTTTCAAGTCATCGCTGATGTCCAGGCTGAAGGTGTTCTCGCAGAAATCGCTGTGCCTGACGTCAATATGGACGAGATGAAACTGCAGAAAGTGCCGCGTCTTGCGGTGTATGCACCGAAAACCATTTTGCCTTGGGACGACGCTGTGACTATGGCTCTGACTTATGCCGAGATTCCTTACGATATCATTTATGACGACGAGGTGATGGAAGGGGTTCTTCCTACTTACGACTGGCTTCACATGCATCACGAAGACTTTACTGGTCAATTCGGTAAATTCTGGGCTCGTTACCGTAATTATCCATGGTATCAGGAAGATGTGAAAAAACAGGAAGAGACAGCACAACGTTACGGATATAATAAGGTGTCGCAACTAAAACTCGCTGTGGTGAAGAAGATACGCGACTTCGTCGCTGGTGGCGGTTATCTTTTCTCGATGTGTTCGGCTCCAGACAGCTTCGACATCGCATTGGCAGCAGATGGCATAGACATATGCGACGTGATGTTCGACGGAGATGGAATGACTCCAGAGGCTGCCAAGAAACTAAATTACGACAACTGCTTCGCATTTACAGACTTCACAATATCAACGAATCCGCAAGAATACGAAGTGTCAAATATCGACGTGACCTTAAATCGTTCGCAGTCGGTGAAGGAAAACAACGATTATTTCTTGCTGTTCGACTTCTCTGCTAAATGGGATCCGGTTCCTACTATGCTGACGCAGTCGCATGAGAGATTGATAAAAGGATTTATGGGACAGACAACGGCTTTCGATAAGAGATTCGTTAAGCCAAGTATAGTAGTGTTGGGTGACAATGCGGCTCTAGGAGAAGATAGATATATCCATGGAAATTTCGGCAATGGGTTCTTTACCTTTTATGGCGGTCATGATCCGGAGGATTACCAGCATCTTGTAGGTGACCCTCCTACAGAATTGGATATGTATCCTAATTCGCCAGGTTACAGACTTATATTAAATAATGTATTGTTTCCAGCTGCAAAGAAAAAGAAACAGAAAACTTAATTTAATTCATAATTCATAATGCATAATTCATAATTATTAAGATTTTGAATGTTTAAAATATTTATTTTTACAATCAGAATAATAAGAGTAAAATAATTAAAAATATACCAAATGAAGAGATTTGTACTTGTTACTTTAGTTGTGTTGTTGTCGGTGGGACAATTATTTGCAACGCATGTCGATGTTAATACGGCAAAATCAATAGGTGAAAATTTTGTTAGAAACAACATGCAATCGTTAAGAGGTTTTCAAAACTCAAAACATGTATTGACTATAAGTGATGACAATGGTAATCCTTGTCTTTACATCTTTAACATTGAAGACAAAGGTTATTACATCGTTTCTGCTGATGATAGAGCGAAGCCAATTCTTGCGTATTCTGAAGAAGGTCCTATCGATGTAAATAATATTTTGCCAGCCATGGCTTATTATTTGGAACATTACAAAAATGCTATTTCTTATGCTATTGAAAATGATTTGAAAGCAGATGCAGAAATAGAGAATGAATGGAATGCGGTGAGAACAAGAGGTGTTGCTGAAAGAAATATAGGCAAGTCGGTTGCTCCGATGGTAGATTTGAAGTGGAATCAGGTTTATCCATATAGTTATTTCTGTCCAACAGATGATAACGGTCCTGGTGGTCACGTTTACGTGGGCTGTGCAGCTGATGTTATGGCGATGATTATGAAGTATTGGAACTATCCAGAAAAGGGTACAGGTTCACATTCATATATTCCAGAAGGTTATCCTGAACAGTCTGTTGATTTCTCAATGGCAGAATACGACTGGGAAAATATGCCAATACAGATTTTCAGTTATTCTCCTAAAAAAGAGATAGAATCTATAGCACTTCTGATGTATCATTGTAGCGTTAGTATTGATATGAAATACGGAGCTTATGCTAGTTCTGGATACTCAGAAATGGTGCCCAATGCTATGAATAAGTATTTTAGCTACACAGCAAATATGCGTCATTTATATCGAGATAAGTATGATTTGTCGGAATGGGAAAATATGTTGAGAGATAATTTGGACCAAGGTTTCCCAGTGTATTATGCAGGCTCAAGTCCAGTGAGTGGCGGTCATGCTTTCTTGTGTGATGGATATACAGAAGATGGTTACTTCCATTTCAACTGGGGCTGGTCGGGAATGTATAATGGTAATTTTGCAATAGATGCTCTTAATCCAACAAATGCAGATTATAATGTGAATCAAAGAGCCATTTTTGATGTGATTCCGGATTATGCACATAAATGCATGCCTAAGTCTCCAGTTATAGAGACAGAACCTAATACAGTATATTCTAAAAAAGGTACCGTTAAAGTTTATGCCCCAGAGTCATCAGACTCAGATGAGGCTTTGGAAGTAATAGACAAGGTCGTCGTTTTAAGAAATAATAAAGAGGTATTCGTAAAAGAAAACCTTACCCCAGGTTCTATAATTACCTTTGAAGACGAGGTGGATGAATATGGAATATATGATTATACAGCTTATGCTGTAAGTAATGGTATTGTTGGTCGTAGAGGTGAAGCATCTTTGTTTTATGGACCAACATGTTCATGGGAAATCACAGCTTCAACAACGAGCTACCAAGGCTGGAATGGTGCTTCAATAAAATTGTTGAGTGAAGGGAAAGCATTTGAAGAAATTACAGTTAAAAATTCCACACCTGTCAATTTATCATTACAAGTTCCAGAAGGTGTAGTGTCATGTGTATGGAATGCTCCAAAAAATAGAATTTCTTCTATGAGCATAAAAATTAAAAATTCTTATGGAGAAACAGTTTACGAGTACTCTGGTTCTTCTGCAAATTTGCAGGAAGGTGAAATATATTCAGGAACTAACAGCTGTGATAACTGTATGGCACCTGAAAATTTATTTGCAGAATTTGCTAAAGTAGATAATCAGGAAGGTGTTATGATTTCATGGGAAAAAGTTGGTGCACCTCAGTCGTTTAAGGTCTACAGAAGTGAAGACAATGAAGATTATAAGGAGGTTGCAAATATTGCATCATCAGAAAATAACTATTTTGATGTTATTGATACAGATGGTATATATTATTATCAAGTGACTGCATGTAGTGATGCATGTGAATCAATGCCAGCTGTTACATCAGATTTTGATTCGGATTATGTGATGGTAGAAGTATTGTCGTTGGATGAAAATAATATCAGCGCAATAGTATATCCTAACCCAGCTTCTGAGAGACTGAATATTTCAGCGGAGGACTTGACAAATGTATCAGTGTATACAGTCTTGGGACAAAAAGTTGTAGATGTTAATCTTAATACAGATGAATATACTCTTGATGTGAAAGACTTGGATAATGGTGTATATATGCTTAAGGTTTTATCTAGAAAAGGATCTTTCACACGTAGAGTATGTATCAGTAAATAGGTTGAAAAAATATTTAAAACTTATAGAAAAAAATATTAAATTTGCAGACTAACAAAATCGAATATTAATAAACAAATCACAAATGAAAAAATCATTCTTATTAGTTGCTATTTTGTTGGCTTTCAATTCACTTTTTGCCGATAATCTCAATGTTGAACAAGCAAGGGAATACGGTCATAGATTCGTTAAAGCCAATTTTGAACAAAAAGGAAACAATGAATTAGACTTAGTCTATACTATGCATTCAGAATCAGGAGAACCATGCTTCTACGTTTTTAACGTATCTGATTATGGTTTCATAATGGTTTCTGCTACAGATGCTGTAAGACCAATTTTGGGTTATTCAGAAAATGGTATTTATGAAGTAAATAACGTTGCTCCAGGATTAGGTTTTATGATGGAAGATTACCAAGAATCAATTTCTCATGCACTTGCAGAATCAATTGAAGCTCCAGCATACGTAAAAGCAGAATGGGCAGCTCTCTCAGAAACAGGCAAGTTGAAACCACAAGAAAGAGGTGTTAAAATCGGACCTTTATGCCAAACAGCATGGGACCAATCATGGCCATATAATGCATATTGTCCAGAATTGGACAGACCTTTTGCTTCAAATGGTAGATCTGTTGTTGGTTGCGTTGCAACAGCGATGTCTCAAATTATGAAGTATTGGAATTATCCTTTACAAGGTACAGGTGAACATTCATATACTCCAATGGAAGATCAGTATGGCTATCCAGAACAATATGCAAATTTCGGTGCGACAACATACGATTGGGATAATATGCCATATCAAATCAATGCAAACTCACCACAAGAACAAATTGATGCTGTAGCTTTGTTGGGCTATCATTGCGGTGTGTCTGTAGATATGATGTATGATGATGATGGTACAGGTGCTGGTGCTTATTCAAGTGATGTTACCATTGCATTGAAAAAATATTTTGGTTATGCTGAAAGTGGCTTTAGAAGAAGAACTGTTTCTGCAGAAATTTGGGATTCTTACATCAGAGAAGCTTTAGAAATGGGTCTTCCAATTTTTTACTCAGGTACAGCAAATGATGGTGGCGGACACGCATTCATCTGCGATGGTATGGATGAAAATGGTTTGTTCCACTATAACTTCGGTTGGTCAGGCTCAGGTGACGGTTTCTTTGCTTCAACAGCTACAGACTATCCAAATGAAGTTGGTGCAATCTTCAATATTATGCCAAAACATGTTTATGAAAATACAATGACACTTCCTGACAAATTTACTGTAACACCAGCAGATAATAATCAGTTGTCAGCAACACTTAAATGGAGAAATCCTAAGTATACATTAAATGGTTCACAAAACATTAAAAGCATTGATAAGATAGTTATCGAAAGAAATGGTAAGATTATCCATGAAATGTATGATCAAGTACCTGGCGAAGAAGTAACTTATGTAGATAATGCAGTTCCTTGTTATAGCTATTTTGAATATAAGGTGTATGCTGTCGTTGATGGTGCACATGGTAAAATGGCAGTTGCTAAAAACATTGGTTTCGGTCCAACATGTAAATGGCAGTTGATTCTCCAATCTTCAGCATTCCAAGGATTAAGAGGTGCTAACGTAACAGTTCTTGACCAAGCTGGTGCAGTAGCAATACAAAAAACAACAGAAAATTCTCAGTTGACAACATATGATTTGGATGTGCCTTATGGTGAAGTTCAATTTATATGGAACCCAGCTGATGCAAATCAACCTACATATAACCTTACCTTAGTACTTAAAGACTTTAATGGTAATACTTTGTATAACTACACAGGACCATCTCAAGAAATGCCTAAAGGTATTTTCTGTGACACTATAAATGACTGTGGTTATGTGATACCAGAAGTAGCTCCATCAAATTTGAAAGGAGAAGTTAAAGATAATACTGTTGTGTTGAATTGGAAAGGTATTGATGTTGCAGCAGATCAATTTTACGGATATAATGTATTCCGTGATGGTGAATTAATCGCACTCGTTAAAGAAACAACATACGTCGATGCTGACGTTCCTCACGGTGGACATTGTTATACTGTAACAGCATTGTTTGATGGTGGTAATACAAAAGAAACAAATGAAGCTTGTGCTGTATTGACAGAAAATTGCGAACCTGCAATTGACTTCACTTATGAACTCACACCTGTTAAAAAACCAAAACTTACATGGAAAAAACCTGCAAATGCAGACGGTATTTCAGGTTACTATATCATGAGAAAAGTTGGTGAAGATGGCGAGTGGAAGAGACTTAAAATATTGACAAAATTGAATTATACTGACAACAGTGTAAATGAATTAGATACATGGTATTACTATAAACTACAAGCTTATTATAAAGAGATAGATTGTTTGTCAGCACCAGCTGAGGTAAAAGGTAAAGATGACGAATTTGTACTCGCATTCTACTATTCTGAAACTGCAGGCGTTGGTGAAAATGCAGAAAGCAACATCGGTATATATCCTAACCCAGCTAACGAAAAGATAAATATCGAAGCTCAAAATATTGAAAAAGTATCTATCATGAATGTAATGGGTCAAACAGTTTATGAAACATCAGTTAACGACGATAATATGGTTATTGATGTAAATGAATTCCCAGCAGGATTGTATATGATTCATGTTGTTACAGACCAATACGAAACAACAAAACGTGTTTCGATAGTTCACTGATAAAACTGTGATAAACAAAAAACCGATCATTTAATAATGGTCGGTTTTTTTTTATAGGAATTATTAATTAGACGCATCAACGACTTGTTGTTTATTCATTATTGTGTCGTGTGATACGTCTCTACTAATTCTAATATTACTTTCTTTCCCAAGTCTCGAATCTGTAAGAATAGTCAACTTGTGGGTCATCGTCGATGACTTCTAATTCTGTAAGTTCCCATTCTTCAAAGTTGACGATAGGGAAGTATGTGTCAGCTTCGAAATCTTTCTCTACTCTTGTGAGATATAAGGTGTCAGCTTTGCTCAAGAATTGTTCGTAAATCATACCGCCACCCATGATGAATATCTCAGCTTCGTTTTGTACGAGTTCCATTGCCTTTGGAATTGATGTTGCCAATTCAAAGCCTTCTGGAGCAGAATCGAGTCTGTCTGAAATGATGACGTTACGTCTGTTAGGCAGTGCTTTTTGTCCTGGTAAAGAAACGTAAGTGTTATGTCCCATGACTACGCATTTTCCTGAGGTCACTTTCTTGAAGTGCTTGAGGTCGTTAGAGATGTGCCATAATAATTGGCCGTTCTTGCCGATAGCTCTGTTTTTAGCCATCGCTACTACGATTGAAATCTTTGGTTTCATATGCTTAATATTTTAATATTTCTTAAATAGACACGTCAGCCTTGATGGCATCGTGTGGGTTATAATTTTCTAATTTGAAATCTTCGTATTTGAAATCGAAAATGCTCTTCACTTCAGGGTTGAGCTTCATCGTAGGAAGATGACGAGGCTCGCGGCTGAGCTGTAACTTCACTTGCTCGATGTGATTATTATAAATATGTACGTCGCCGAAAGTGTGGATGAAGTCGCCGAGACCGAGACCACATACCTGTGCAATCATCATTGTCAATAATGAATAAGATGCGATGTTGAAAGGTACGCCGAGGAATACGTCAGCGCTTCTTTGATATAGTTGACAAGATAATTTGTTGTCGGCTACATAGAATTGGAAGAAAGCGTGGCAAGGAGGAAGTGCTGCTTTTCCGTCAGCGACATTTTTTGCGAAGTCTTTCGATTTCTCGTCAGGTAGCACGCTTGGGTTCCAGGCAGTCACGATGTGGCGGCGGCTGTTAGGATTGTTCTTGATAGAATCAATCAAGTCGGCAATTTGGTCGATGCCTTCGTTGTTCCAGTTGCGCCATTGTGCACCGTAGATAGGACCGAGGTTGCCGTTTTCATCTGCCCATTCGTCCCAGATACTGACTTTGTTGTCGTGTAGATATTTGATGTTCGTGTCGCCATTGATGAGCCACAACAACTCATGGATTATGGAACGAAGGTGGACTTTCTTGGTTGTTAGAAGAGGAAAGCCTTCTTCTAAGTTGAAACGCATCTGATAACCGAAGACGCTTTTTGTTCCGGTACCTGTTCTGTCACCTTTCTGAAAACCGTTGTCGATAATATGTTGTAATAAATCTAAATACTGTTTCATTGTCTTTGCTTTTTGTCGTTAATAATATCTCTCAAGACAGAAGCCTTAGCGTAATCTTCATCTTCAATAGCCTTTTGTAGGAGATGTTGCAATTCTTTTATATCGTATCTTTCAAAGTCTGTATCAGTGTCAGTGTTAGCGTCAGTGTCAAAGTCAGCGTCATCGCCCTCCTCGTCCAAGTCAATGTCGTCCATGATGATTCCTGCTTCTTCAACGACTTGGCTGTTGGCGTAGATGGGAGCGTCGAAGCGCAATGCTAATGCTATGGCGTCAGATGTGCGAGCATCGATAATGGTTTCTTCTCCGTCTTTTACGCAGTGAAGTTCAGAATAAAACAAACCTTCTTTGAATCTGTTGATTACGACTTCTGTGATATTTATATCGTAAGATTTTGCGAAAGATTTAAATAAGTCGTGGGTGAGAGGTCTTCTGGTTTCATGTCCTTCGATAGCTATTGCAATTGACTGCGCTTCAGCCTCACCGATAATTATAGGAAGGCGCGTTTGTTCGCCTTTTACTTCCAACAATAAAGCATAGGCGCCGCTTTGCGACTGACTGTACGTTATTCCTATTACATTCAACAAAATCTTATTCATGTTACAAAAGTACGGACAAACTTTTAAATAGGCAATATTAAAGTTTACTTTTTTGAGAAAAAAGCTCTTAGCTCTTATTCAAAAAAAAATCCCCCGATTTCTCGGAGGATTTTTTCATATAAAGATGTTTAATATTAATTATTCACCTTTAGCTTGTGCTTCCATTTTTTCTTTCAATTCTGCGAAAACGTCTAAGTCACCTAAAGTAGTGCGTTCAACATTGTCGTTGATTTGTTTAACAGCGCGTTTTGTTGATTTAGCTGCTTTTTCTTTTGCTTCTGTTTCAACTTCGCGTTCAACTGCTACTTTGTCTTCCCAAATACGTGAGTGAGAAAGGATGATCTTCTTGTTTTCTTTTGAGAATTCGATAACTTTGAAGTCGATTGTTTCGTCCATCTTAGCGTTTGAACCGTCTTCTTTCTTGAGGTGACGATTTGGACAGAAACCTTCAACGCCGTAAGGCAATGAAACTACAACGCCTTTATCACCTGAGCTGATGATAGTACCTTGTTGAATTGAACCGATTGTGAAGATGCTTTCGAATACATCCCATGGGTTTTCTTCAAGTTGTTTGTGGCCTAAGCTGAGACGGCGGTTTTCTTCATCGATGTCGAGAACAACAACGTCCATTGTGTCGCCAATCTTTGTGAATTCTGCTGGGTGTTTGATTTTCTTTGACCAGCTGAGGTCAGAGATGTGGATCAAACCGTCAACACCTTCTTCTAATTCTACGAAGATACCGAAGTTAGTGAAGTTGCGAACTGTAGCTGTTTGTTTTGAACCGATAGCGTAACGTTCTTTGATGTTTGCCCATGGATCTGGGATGAGTTGTTTGATACCCAATGACATCTTGCGTTCTTCGCGGTCTAATGTCAAAACTTTAGCTTCTACTTCGTCACCGATCTTCAAGAAGTCTTGAGCTGTGCGTAAGTGTTGTGACCATGACATTTCTGAAACGTGGATTAAACCTTCTACGCCAGGAGCGATTTCGATGAATGCGCCGTAGTCAGCGATAACAACAACTTTACCTTTAACAACGTCACCAACATTGATGTTAGGATCTAAAGCGTCCCATGGATGTGGAGTGAGTTGTTTCAAGCCGAGAGCGATACGTTTTTTATTGTCGTCGAAGTCGAGGATAACAACTTTGATTTGTTCGTCGAGTTTAACGATTTCTTCTGGGTGGTTGATGCGGCCCCATGAAAGGTCTGTGATGTGGATTAAACCGTCAACACCGCCTAAATCGATGAATACACCGTATGATGTGATGTTCTTAACAACGCCTTCGAGAACTTGACCTTTTTCAAGTTTACCGATGATTTCCATCTTTTGTTGTTCGATTTCATCTTCGATAAGAGCTTTGTGAGAAACAACAACGTTTTTGTATTCTTGGTTGATTTTAACAACTTTGAATTCCATGATGCTGTTTACGAATACATCGTAGTCGCGGATAGGTTTAACGTCGATTTGTGAACCTGGCAAGAATGCTTCGATGCCAAATACGTCAACGATCAAGCCACCTTTTGTACGGCTCTTAACGTAACCTTGAACGATTTCTTGTTTGTCGAATGCTTCGTTAACGCGATCCCATGATTTCAAGATGCGAGCTTTCTTGTGTGATAAAACTAATTGACCGTTGATGCCTTCTTGGTTTTCTACGTAAACTTCGATCTTGTCACCAACTTTTAAGTTAGGATTGTGACGGAATTCTGATACAGGGATAACACCATCTGATTTGAATCCGATGTTGACAACAACTTCGCGTGAAGTTTTAGCAACAACTGTACCTTCGATAACTTCGTGGTCACCAATTTGGCTCATTGTCTTTTCGTACATAGCCTCTAATCTCATGCGTTCCTCTGACTTGTAGTTGTCGTCTTTTTTAGGATCGCAATTCCAATCGAAGTTAGCGTCTGGAGTTGGTTTTACTCTTACTTGTTTTTCTGCTTTTTCAACAACGTTTTCGTTGATGATGTTTTGATTTTCGCTCATTATAATAATGATATTAAATTGTACTTAATAACCATTCCGATAAATTATCAAGGATTGTTAAACTTATTGCTATTTTAAGTTGTTGATATATAAATTGATAAATCAACTTCGGAATGAACTTAAAAACGAGTGCAAAAGTAGTAAAATTATTTTAATAAAACAAGACCTTTTTTAAATAAGTCGCTAAGACACCGAGACTCCAAGACACCAAGATGAATTTATGCTAAAAGATACTTGGTGACTTAGTGACTCAGAGTCTCAAAAAAATATTATCTTTGCAACACTAAAAATCTTAATATCATGTTTTTAAAATTACACACAGAAAATCCTAATCCTCGTAATGTTAAAATGATAATAGATTGCCTCGAAAACGACGGCGTTATCATTTTTCCAACTGACACAATCTACGCTATCGGCTGCAGCATCAACAGCACAAAAGCTCTCGACCGTATCGCTCGCATTAAAGGAATAAAAAAAGAAAAGGCTAATTTTTCAATCATATTCCATGACCTAAGCATGTTGTCTGAGTTTACGAAACCTATTAATAATGATGTGTTCAAGCTGATGAAACGTAATCTTCCAGGTCCGTTCACTTTTATCCTTGAAGCTAATAATAACGTTCCTAAAATTTTCAAGAATAATAAAAAAACTATCGGTATTCGTATCCCAGATCAGCCTATAATTACAAATATTGTCCGTGAATTAGGTTGTCCGATTATCACGACTTCTATCGTAGATGATGACGAAATTTCGGGTTTTATGACCGATCCTGAAGATATTAATGACGCTTATTCGGATAAAGTAGACATAATTATCGATGGTGGTTATGGCGATAAAGAAGAAAGTACTGTTGTTGATTGTACAGATAATGAGATAGTTGTGTTGAGGGAAGGCAAGGGTATTTTGGATTGAAAAATTTTTTTTAATAATTTTTGAAAAAATGTTGGAGATATAAAAAAAATATGTACTTTTGCACTCGCAAACAAGAGGATGACTCGCTAGCTCAGTAGGTAGAGCATCACACTTTTAATGTGGGGGTCCTGAGTTCGAGCCTCAGGCGGGTCACCAAGATAAAGGGTTTCGGTTTCGAAGCCCTTTTTTCGTTTTTATACACGAAGGATATGTTGTCCACGAAATAGCACGAATATCATATTAACATAAGGTCTGTTGAGTGCAAACGTGTCTTGTTTTATATATATTATTGTGTTGTTGACGCGTCTCTACAAAATTAAAATATGAAAACCTTTGTCATAAACGGAAGAACGATAGATTGCGAGATAAAACGTTCGCGTAGGAAGACGGTAGCGCTTTACGTCTTTCCTGATGCTCGTGTCGAGATAAGGGTGCCTTTATTATATAATGTGAATGATGTTGAGCCTTTTCTAGTAAAGCATTCGCGATGGCTGTTCAATCGCCTTGATTCGAAGTGTGATAACGTTATTGCGGCGAAGCGTTTCGTTGATGGAGAGCTGCATTATTTTCTTGGGAAACAATATCCGATAAAGGTCAGTGTAGCGTCAAGAAATTCTGTCGTTTTCAAAGATGATGTGATTTGTATTTCATGTAGGGACACTTCTAATGCGTCCAAGATATCTGATATTCTTGATTGTTGGTATCTCGAGCAGGCCAAGCGCGTCTTCCAGGAGATTTCGATTCCTTTGATAAGGCAGATGGCAAAATATAATGTCGCACCGAAATCGTTTTCTATAAGGAAGATGAAGACGCGATGGGGTAGTTGCTCGCGAAAAGGAAGCATAAGTCTGAACCTGCATCTCATAAAATTACCGGAGCAATGTATCAAAGAAGTAATCTTGCATGAGCTCTGCCATCTCGTACATTTCAACCATTCTAAGGAGTTTTATGCGCTTATGACAGCCGAGATGCCCGACTGGAAAGTGTGGAAGAAAGAGCTTAGATTTGTTTAAGTTGTTGAAAAATATATGTTTGCGCTTGTGAAAAATGATTTTTAAATAAATTAAAAAATCTGTTGTAGATATTGAAAAATATTGTATCTTTGCACTCACAAAACGAGGATGACTCGCTAGCTCAGTAGGTAGAGCATCACACTTTTAAAGTGGGGGTCCTGAGTTCGAGCCTCAGGCGGGTCACCAAGATAAAGGGTTTCATTCGAAACCCTTTTTTCGTTTTATACACGAAGCATATTTAGTCCGCGAATCAACACGAAAGATTAGTGTAAGATTAGTGCCGATTAGCGGATGAAAATGTCCACGAATCATCACGAAACCTCACGAAAGATTAGTGAGGATTAGTGCCGATTAGCGGATGAAAATGTCCGCGAATCAACACGAAACCTCACGAAAGATTAGTGAGGATTAGTGCTGATTGGCGGATGAAGAATAGAATTTTTTATAGTTGTTAAATGACAATATCGTTTTACCACATATTAGGAATAGTGCTTTCTATCGTATTGATAGAAGTCGTTGGCATTTGGTCTTCGAGGAAAGTCAAGAATGCAGATGACTTCTCTCGCGCAGGAGGCAAGGCCGGCACTTGGGTCGTGTGCGGAACCATCATGGGAACGCTCATCGGAGGACAGTCGACGGTCGGAACGGCACAGCTGGCCTTCACTTACGGCATCTCGGCATGGTGGTTTACTCTTGGTGCGGCTCTCGGATGTGTAGTGCTGGCAATAGGTTATGTCATTCCTTTGAGAAAAAGCGGATGCACTACCTTGCTGGAAGTCGTCTCCAAAGAATACGGCAAGAAAGCGGAAGTCTTAGGTTCGGTCTTATGTTCTCTGGGAATGTTCGTCAGCGTTGTGGCACAGATACTTTCAGCATCGGCTCTGCTGATGACATTATTCCCGATAAAGTTCTATCTCGCTGCTGCATTTTCCTGTCTTATCATGATGATATATGTCGTCTTCGGCGGCTTATGGAGCGCGGGTTTTGGCGGCATTGTGAAACTTATATTATTGTGTATCTCATCGCTTGCCGGCGGAATTATAGTGCTTTCATTGACAGACGGCTATCACGGAATAATGACGGCGATTGAAAATATGATGTCTAATATTCATTTGGACGCGGCAAGCCACGTTCCTACTGTTGGTGAACGTTACAACAACCTTTTTGCGCGCGGTGCCGCCAAGGACATAGGTTCCGGACTTTCAGTGATATTAGGTGTACTCGCGACACAAAGTTACGCTCAGGGAATATGGGCTGCCAAGACCGACAGTTCTGCTCGTAAAGGCGCGATGTGGTCGGCATTGCTGACGATTCCTATCGGCGCGGCTTGTGTGCTCATCGGACTTTATATGCGAGGTCATTACGTCACAGCGGAAGAGATGAATTTGATAGCAGAAGCAGGAAAGTCTTTGCCAGAAAACATCGGCGTCATGGAGACGACGGCTCAGGCGTTTCCTTTATTTATAACGCATTGCATGCCGGAGTTTTTGGGCGGTATAGTTCTGGGAACATTGTTGATTACCATTATAATCGGCGGTTCTGGCTTGACGCTCGGCTCATCGACCATATTAGTCCGTGACGTCTTCATGAAGATAAAACCTTCGTTAAGAGAATCGTCTAAAAACCTTGCTGTCTCCAGACTGACCATCATAGGGATATTGTTGATGTCTGTTGTAGTGGCAGCATCTTTCTCTGGCACCTTCATCAACGACCTCGGATTCTTGTCGATGGGACTTCGTTCCACAGCGGTCTTCGTTCCTTTGACATTAGCCTTGTTCTTCCCGAAAAGATTCAAATATAAATGGATTATCGTGTCAATAATAGCAGGCACAGCAGCTTTGATATTGACGCAAATTCTCAAACTTCCTGTCGACGGAATCTTCGTCGGATTGGGAGTGAGTGTGCTTTGCTGCCTCTTGGGAACTAAGAACTAAGGCTGTTGGCTTTTGGTTGTTGAACTAGGAACTTAAAAAATCTTAGAAACTCAGAAACTCAACTCCTAACTCCTAATTCCTAACTAAAAAAACTTGTAGTCTTATAGTCTTGTAGCCTTGTAGTCTTTTTTATATCTTTGTCCTCAAATCAAATGAATTATGAAAAGAGGTTTTGGAAGCGATAATCATTCTGGCATTTCTCCAGAAGTGTTGAAGGCGATATCGGATGCAAACATTGACCATGCTTTAGCCTATGGCGATGATGAATATTCAGCTAAAGTAGAAGAGGTTTTCAAGCAGCACTTTGGAAATCAGGCTTCAGTGTTCTTTGTATTCAACGGAACAGGAGCGAATACTTTATGTATTGACGCGATGTGTCGTTCGCATGAAGCTGTGGTTTGTGCAGAATCAGCTCACGTTAATGTTGACGAATGTGGTTCTGTTCAGAGAGTTGTCGGTTGTCGTCTTCTTACTGTCCCGACTCCAGATGGCAAGTTGACACCGGAACTTGTTAAGACACAGTTGCACGGATTTGGTTTTGAACATCATTCACAGCCTAAAGCCATAACAATCACTCAGTCAACGGAATTAGGAACTTTATATACACTTGATGAGATAAAGGCTCTTGTAGATTTAGCTCACGAATATAATATGTATCTTCACATTGACGGTGCTCGCATTGCCAATGCCGCTGTCGCTCTAGGCTGTACTTTCAAAGAAATGACGACCGACTTAGGCGTTGATATTGTATCTTTCGGCGGAACGAAAAACGGTCTGATGATGGGAGAGGCGATAGTGTTTCTGAATCCACGTCTAGCGGAAAGTTTCAAATACAGAAGGAAACAGGCGTTACAACTTTGCAGCAAGATGCGATTCATAGCAGCGCAGTTTGAAGCATATTTCAAAGACGATTTATGGAAAAGAAATGCTGAGCATTCAAACAAGATGGCGCAACTTCTTTATGAAAAAGTCAAAGACATTCCATTTGTCAAGGTGATGTATCCAGTGCAGTCGAATGGTGTTTTCGTGCAGATGCCACGCGAGATATGGACCGAGCTGCAGAAACATTATTTCTTCTACGACTGGGACTTAGACAAGGACGTGGTGCGCTGGGTCTGTTCCTTCGACACCACAGAAGACGACATTGAGAAATTCGTTGAGGTGATAAAAAGGTTTTGAGATATAGATTTTATGAAAAAACGCAAGAGCTTCCTTTGAGTAAAAGGAGGCTTTTGTTTTTATTGCCGTAGTTTAAAATTTATTATTATGGCAACAGTAAAAACAAAACAAAGACGTAAGTCGATGGCAGGAAAAGGTACTATGAACGTGCTGGAATTTATGGAAAATCAGATTTGTATGATGCGCGACTCCAATCGATTGGGGACGGCATACAATTATGAAAAGACCAAGAAGAACCTTGCTGAATTTCTTGAATCAGTCGATATTCCATTTACTAAGGTTGATGAACAATTCATCTCCGAATATAATGCCTTTCTGATACGAAGAGGCATGGTGCGCAATTCAGTTTCGTTTTATATGCGGATATTGCGAGCTGTTTACAACAAGGCCGTGAGGCAGAAACTGGTGAAGCCGTCCAATCCCTTTCTTGATGTATATACCGGTGTGGACAAGACTCGCAAAAGAGCTGTGACGGAGTCGGTTATTTCCCAGCTGTATAAATTAGACTTGTCACACGAAAAGCATCTCGCATTAGCACGAGACATCTTCATTTTCAGTTATTGCACGCGAGGCATGGCATTCGTGGATATTGCATATCTGAAGAAAGACAACATACGGAGCGGAGTGATAACTTATGCTCGCCGAAAGACAGGACAGCAGCTTGCTATCAGAGTAGAGCCTGCTATAAAGAAAATCATAGAGCGATACTATTGTGAAACATCGCCTTATGTCTTTCCGATATTGACGACATCAGATCCTAGACAAGCATACGAGGAATATAGGCTTGCCATCAATAATTACAACCGTTTGTTGAGAAGATTATCGAATATGTTACCCGCGGAATGCAAGTTGACGTCCTACACTTCGAGGCACAGCTGGGCGACAGCAGCGAGGAACCACAACATACCAATCTCCGTCATTAGTGCCGGCATGGGACATACATCGGAACAAACCACTCAGATTTACCTGAAAAGCATAGAAGACAATGAGATAGACGATGCCAATGCAAGCCTGATAGAGATGTTGGGGTGAGGAGTTCTATCCAAGAACTATACAAAACTTAGTTAAGAGTCAAAAGTTTAGTGTTAAGAGTAATTGTAGTTCTATAAATAAAAAGTAAACCAAACGAATTCAGCTTCGATTATAGTACTGCAAATTACGTAATTATATTTTTATTTTCCAACTATCATAAAACATTTTTTATCAAAAAAAAATATTTTATGGGAATTGTGATTTATATAGCTGTAAATCATGGTGTTGTCGTATGTATTTAGTTCTTGGATAGAACTAAGCATTTGTCGTTTAAATTATTGGGTATTGATTGTGAGGAAAAGAGGATTTTTAAGGTAAAAAATGGATGGAGAATTTGAAAAATGGTTTATGAAAATATGGCTGATGATGAGATTTTAAATCTCATTTTGGCAGGAAATGAAGAAGCAGCTTTGTATCTTATATATGACAGGTATGCAGGTGATATAAGATATAAGGCTTATAGTATTTTTAATACTTTGGAGTATTTGGATGACTTGAATCAAATATTATATCTGCATTTAAAAGGTAATGATCTCCAATGGCAGACTTTGAAAACATTCAGAAATGATTGTAAATTCAAGACTTGGTTTATTGGAAGTGTTGTTAACAATTTATTTCTGAGCAAAAGGAAGTTAATGATAGGAACAGAAAAGTTTCATAATCTAATAGTTGAAACGGATTGTGAAAAACCTTTGCCGGAACCAATGCCATTGCCTTGTGACGATAGAATGGCAATAGTGTTAGAGGCTATCAATAGGTTAAAAAATGATGAGTATCGTTTGATTCTTATCAAAGAATTGGAGGGATATAATCATACGGAAATTGCAGCTATGATAGAACTTAAACGTAAGAAAGAAAATAAGGTCAAATATTATGCAGGTAAACCGATTACACCTAATGCGGCCTATGTTGACCAAGCAAAAGCTAAGGCTTTGTTGGAAGTGAAAAAAATTGTCGAACAGATTAAAAATGAATGCTATGTTAATTAATGATGAAATTATTGCCTGTTATCTTGAAGGCACATTGAACGTAGAGGAAAGAAATGCTGTAAGGCAATATCTTAGCGAGCATCCTGAGAAATTGGAGTCAGTTTTATATGCTATGGATGATTTTGTGGAATGTTGCCCAGCAGAAACTGAAGAATCAGATGATATTAATTCTATTGACGAATCTTCTTTTTATGATATAGCATATTCGGCAGCGGCATTTGCGCCTCAACAAAAGAATTCAAATGTTTTCCATATGAAGAAACATTCCGACAATTCGAACGACTTTCTGAACAGACTTAATAATTTGTGTGACGAGATAGGATTATAATTATGCAGATAGCAGAAGGATATACAAAATTAAAGGAGAAAGCCGTGCAGATGAGAAATTCTGTCAAGGCTTTGGAAACTCTCTCTACAAAGAAAGAGAAGACTCTTTCGTATGCGTATCCTTGTGACAATTATATGGATATAATCTTGTCTATTGCAATTGTTAGAAAAGCACTTCAGTTGTTTGCTGACAAATATTGTGCAAAACAAATTCTTGATATTAAAGCCGATGGTTTGTTAGTAACCGAAAGCAATTGTCCCAATTTATACAATGCATTTAAAGAATGTTGTAAAATTTTGGATATTAAGGAAAAACCTAAACTTTATATAAGCCAAAAACTAAATGGAATAAATGCTTTGAGCGTAGGAACCGATAAAGAGCCGATGATACTCATCAGTAGAAAATCCACTATATGTTTACCAGAGACCGAACTTAAGTTTCTGCTTGGACACGAATTAGGACATATTCTTCAGAAAAATCTTATGTGTCATACCATAAAAGGAATGTTGGATAATCTAAACGACAAATCCGAGATCCTTGGACCTATCGTCTCCGACTTAGTTGAAGTGCCTCTTAACCAATGGTACAGATGTACAGAATACACTGCTGACAGAGCTGGCTTGATTTGTTGTAAGGATATCGATGCCGTTAATAATCTCTTCAGGCGTTTTACAAAACCAAACGACAAAAAAGATGCAATGGACAGCTACTATGAGTTAATAGATGCTCATCCATTGTTTGCGAATAGATTAGAAAAAATTAACTCATATCATTCAATAATGATAGGTAAATGAAAATTTAAACATCAATATTGTGAAAAAGATAAAGATATGATAAGAAATAAAAAAATATTGACAGGTTTAAATAGTTCTCAATACGAGCATCCTTTCGACAAGAAAGCTTTAAATGCCTTGGAGAACACTCCAGGTTTGGGTATGGTTGGCAATTTTATCACTAAGCATACCATTGAGAAGATTTATACTGTACAATATACAGGAAGCAATCTGAAAGTTACGAGCGAGAACTATCCTAAGATTTATGAGTATCTTCAATATGCTTGTCAAATATTAGATATACAAAACATTCCAGACTTATATCTACAATGGGGATATGATATTAACGCTTTTACTGTAGGTTCTGAAAATCCAATAATTGTGCTTAATTCTGGTCTTGTTGATTTGTGCGATGATGATGAGATAATGTTTATCATCGGTCATGAGGCATCACATATCAAGAGTATGCACACCTTGTATCAGATGATGGCTCAAGTAATTAATATCTGCATTGACTCTATTCCTGGAGGAAATCTTATTGCAGCGCCATTACAGTACGCTCTCTATTATTGGAGCAGGATGTCGGAGTTTACAGCAGACAGAGGAGGACTGTTGTGCTGCCAGAACAAAGACGCTGCGATACGCGCATTTATGAAGATGGCGGGGGTACCTATCAAAGAATTTAACAACCTCCATTACGACACCTTCATACAGCAAGCAACAGAATTCAGACGCTTGGATTACGATGCCATGAGTAAGCTAATAAAATTCGTCTCCATCATGGACGATTCCCATCCATGGACGGTGATGCGAGCTGCAGAGTTGCTGAACTGGATTAACGAGGGCGAATATGAAAAAGTGCTTAGAGGCAATGTAGTAAAAAATGGAATTTTGGGGAAGTAAAGAAATAAAAATTAACTCACAATTAAAACTTAGCAAAATGGCTGGATTTATTAACAAACCAAAACAAGAAGATCCTAAGGAGGAAATAAAAGAACCCAAAGGATCTTTGTTCAACAGAGAACAAGATGACAAGATTGTTTTCAATGAAGTTGAACCGAGATGGGATTTGGATGAGATTATTCTAAACCCAGAAACGAAAGAGGAGATAAAGGATATCATTGCCTTTTGTCAGAATCAGAAGGAATTAATTCAGAAATTTGAATTGGAAAAATTCCTTAAAGGTAGAGCTTCAGTTGGTATAAACCTTTACGGTTCTCCAGGAACAGGAAAGAGTATTACAGCAGAAGCAATAGCAAAATCACTTGGGCGTAAGATGATTGAAGTAAACTACTCTGATATTCAAAGTGAAAAATGGGGTGGAACTTTAAAACGCTTATCCGCCTTGTTCAAACAAGCAGAAGAAAGCGGAACTGTAATTTTTATGGATGAAGCTGATGGACTTATGAGCAAACGTGGTTCTGGCGCAAATTCAGAAGTTGCTAACCAAATTAAATCTCACTTGCTAACATTGGTTGAAAGAAGCAATGTTTTTATCATCTATGCAACAAACTTGTTTGAAAACATGGACAGAGCTTTCTTCCGTAGAATTCTCTTCCACGTCAATTACCCTATGCCAGAACATGATGAATTAGTCAAACTATGGAAATTCCATTTAGGAAGTAATAATCTTCCAAAAGTTGAAGAAGAATTCTCATACGAAGAAATAGCTAAGAAGTCGGAGAATCTTCTCGCAGGTGGCGATATTAAGAACATAACTTTAAAACTATGTGTAAAAATAGGTGTAGGACACATTTCAGCATTGACAAATGACATCATTAAAAAAGAAATTGATCTATATCAGAAATCATTAAACGATAGTAAAGGGATAAAAATGCGAGAAGCAACAAAAGAAGAATTAAATGATTTGAAAGAAACAAATCCAGAACAATACGAAAAATTAATAAATAACAATAAATAAAACTATAACAATTAAAAAAGGAGGAAATTATGTTTACATGGATAGCAGTATCATTAGGAAGTTTAATATTAGCAGGTGCTTGTATCATTTATTGGAATGATATAAAAGCATGGGCATTGAATAAATTCGACCAGATAAGAAATAAAGTAACAAAAGCTTTTGCAAATCTCATCTATAAAGCAGGACGTCTTTATGAAAAGATTTTTGGAGCATCCAATGGTAAAGTAGTGGTAATAGATAAACCTGAGGGTATTCAAGAATTAACTTTAGAGGATTTGTATAAAGCATACAAAAGAGGCGAATTAACGTATGAGCAATATAAAGCATTAGAGAAAGAAATGTCCACTCAGGTGGCTGAAATGAGAAATTGATTTAAAAATAAAAGTAGATAAATTATGGAAAATTCAATTTTTGATAAATTAAAAAAAGTTAAAGAAGCATTTAAGGAAGTTAAGGAGGAATCGAAGTTTTCTTATGTAAGAATACCTCTTATTGAATTTATTGGAAAGAAAGATGATGTAGATACAGATTCTCTTTCTTGCACAATGCATTTAGAGAAAGATACTCATTTTATCAAAGTATCATTTGACGTGTATTTTACTAAAGATGGTAAAGCATATAAAGCATCTAACAACAAACTATCTCAAGATCTATTCGAAGATTGTGGGATACCACAATATATTATTGATGAATTGAATAAGTCTAATAAATGTGACGTTGCTTTAACATTTAAAGATCTTCAGCAATTATATGACGAAATGAAAATTGAAATAATTAACAAATTATCATATAACAAAATATTTGAGCAATGTAAGAAAGAATATGATTCAATAGAAGTAATAGATAGAGTATTTTATACAAGATTGGAATATTATAATAACAATAAGATGGTAGAGCAAGTTCATGTTGGCTTAATCACTGATATTCCATCACTGAATTACTCCGAATTCTATCCTTTTAAAACAAAACGTATTAACAAACAATAACATTTAGAAAAGAAAGGATCGTCTAACGAGTTTAGATGGTTCTTTCTTAACAAAAAAGCTATGGGACCACTATCTTGGATTATTATTGGGGCATTGGTTGGAGGTATTGTATTTGCCATCTATAAAATAAAAGCTTGGGCACAGGCATATGCATTGCTAAAACAAAGAAAAGTATATATATACTTAAAGAAAGTATGGGGTAAACTTAGAACCATATTAAAGTATTCTAATGGAGATGAAATAGAAAATGAAGAAATAAAAGAAATTTCTGATTCAGAACTATACGAATTATATAAAAAAGGTGAAATATCTTATGACCAATATATTAAATTAACTGAAGGAAGAGAAGTAAATATAGATGTAAAATATCCATAATAATAAAAATGACAAATAATATATGAAAAATTTCTTTAAAAGATTATGGCAAATTAATACTGCAAGACCGCGTGAGGTAAAGTTTGATGTTCCAGACACAGCTATAAGAGAAATAACACGAGATGAACTTTATGAACTGTATAAATCAGGCTTAATAACCGAATTACATATAGAACCTCTTTTGAGAGGAGAAGGGATCTCAACAGAAGAGATCTCAACAGAAGGGATCTCAACAGATGTATAATAATTTGTATATGCAGCCAGATACAGATCTAATATACGAGGAATATTTAAAACTTCTATGTGGAGAAGAAATCTCAACAAATATAGAATTTTTGTATAAGAGAGGTATAATAACATATAAAGAGAATCTAAGCAGGCTAAAACGTACTATATAAATAAAAAATAAATATAAACTATGCAAACTAATAATATCCCTGAATTCGAATGTTTAATGTGTGGTTCGTGTTGTAGAAATATTAAGCGCTATAAAGAAGAAGTTTATCCCATTCTTAAAAACATATTGGGAGAAAATACACCTGAGTTTAACATAGAGGATAACGAAGGTGTCTGTACATACTTGACAGAAGACAACAAGTGTTCTATATATGGTCAGCGTCCGTTTTTATGCAATACTGTATATATGTTTGAATTATTCAGTGAAACATTAGGAGTATCAAAAGTCGACCTCTACGAGGCTCAGAAATTATCTTGTAAAACAAATAGAAAACATAATATTAACCTAAAAAACAAAAAAAATGGAAATTAATGATTTAAAAAAGAAACAAATTGTAACTAAAGATGGTCATTTTATGCCACTTGTTTTTGCAGACCTTCCTGCTTTTGCAGGTGCTGTTGCTGTTAGGAAACTAGGTGTTGAAGTTGTAAATCAAATTAAAACAGACAAGTTTTCGCAACCAAAGCAGATATGTAATCGTATGTTTTTTTTACCTATTATTGGAGAAACTATTGATATGAATGAATTGATTTTGTCTACCAATGATATAACATTCTAACAATGATAGATGCCATATTATTTCAAATTAGCACTTCTTATATACACAATTATGTAAGAAGTGCTGATGCTCAATTAGGTTTATATTACATTGCTGAATATGCAAATAATAATAATGTTAATATAAAGGTAAAGAAATACTCTTCAAATGAACCAATAATTGCAAATATGCTATCTTTAATAGAAGAGTATAAATGTAATATCATTGGTTTTTATGTTGATAGCGAAAATTTATGGACAATTCGTAGAGTCATTATGACTCTAAAAAAAATGATTCCTGATATATTTGTGATAATAGGTGGTCCACAAGTTACAGGTGATGCACAATTGGCGCTCAAACGAATTCCTAATGTAAATTGTGCAGTAGTTGGTGAAGGTGAACGTCCTGTTGTTGAAATTATAAAAAAGATTAAAGAATCGTGCTTGGATTTTAGCAAAATAAAGGGTATTGGTTATTTAAATGAAATAGATGAATATTGCTTTACTGGTAGTCAAATTCCTATCAAAAATTTAGATGAATACCCATATCCCAAAAGGAAAAAATATACATTAGATGAAGATGTTATATTTGATCAAATATCTACAGGTAGAGGGTGTATAGGGCAATGTGCTTTTTGTTTTGAAGGGAACAAAAAAGAAAATCTTTTGAGATTAAGATCTGTGGAAAATGTTATTGAAGAGATAGACTATGTCGTTTCAAATCTTAATGGACAAAAATACATAACATTTCTTGATGACACATTTATTATAAATCCAGAGCGAACTAAGATTATATGTAACCATTTAATTGAAAAGTATAATGGCGAAATAAAATGGTTTTGTGAGGCTAGAGTTGATATTTTAATCAGAAATTTACATTTGCTTCCTTTGATGAAAAAAGCAGGACTTATTCGTATACAATTAGGCGGTGAATCTGGTAGTCAAAAAGTTTTAGATGCATATAACAAAAATATGCAAATAGAACAACTTGTTACAGTTGTGAAGGAAATTTATAAAGTTGGTATTCCATCTATATATATAAATTACATAATTGGCGGAGCTTTTGAAACCTTGGAAACATTTAATGATACTGTTGAATTGGCCAAACGCATTCTTGAAATAGCGCCAGGGTGTGTTGAGATTGGGTCGTCGTTGTTTTCACCATATGTTGGTACACCAATGAGAAATCATCCATCAAACTACGGAATAAAGATACTAGATAATGACCTTCTACGCGGTCCTGATGGTCATATTCCAACAGTAGAAACGAATGAACTTAATGAATATAAAATATCACAGCTAAAAGCAATATTCGATTCTGAAATTATTAATACTACGAAATTGTTATTGATAAAGTTAAGTAATGAAGAAATACTTACTCATTTCCATATGAAACGAGATTATTCTATAAATACTAACTGGTATGATCAATGTATAGGAATAGAATCATATAAGAACTACTTTGAAGCAATTTCATATTTTGATTTTTGTTCGCTGAAAAATTTAAATGATGAGGAATTGCAAATTAGTGTCCCGCACAGAACAAGCCAGCCAGTTGCCGATGGGGAGTGTTATTTTCGCAAAGTAGCTTCTGATAATTTCATAAAAAATAGTGAATTAGAGAGTGCTGTATTTCTTTTGAGTTCAGGCAAAATTAGTTTCTGTGAAATTGTCGATATATTATCAAGATCTGAGAAATTTAAGCATATTGATAATATTGAGAGTGCAATCATGGACATTTACAAGCAGTTTGACAAAGAACGATTAGTCGTTTGGAAAAGAAGCATGTAAACATGTTTTTGAGAAAATACAGAGTAAATAACAATCAAAATTCAGAAAACCAATAATATTGTTACATATGAAAGACTATAGAGATTTCTGTAATGGAATATCAGCTGTCGTAGAACAAAAGATAATTTCATGGCATGGATATAAAATAATAAGCCATAATCAAGCAATAGAGTTGTTGCGACATGGTTATATGCTTGGTGGGTTTGAGATCGATCTTTCTACCTTTGACTTTGCGACTCATTATTTGGGTGGCATATTTCCTATTTTTTCTTTCTACCAACGTCAACGTTTTTATTTTCCTAATAGTTTTGAATGTTTCCTAGAGAAAGATGAATGTGCTTTAAAAGATTTTTACGTGCGATTTAAGTGTCAATACGACAACTGCAAATCACAGCAAGAATTGGACAAATTAAAAGTACATATAGTAGAAGCATTGTTTAATAACACAATGTATAATAGTTTGACACACGTTTTCGGTGGGTGAAAAATAATAACTTTAGAATTGTAATTGCAACTTTAAAAGTTATACTTCTAAAACATTTAGTCAATAACTGATGATATAAATAATATTAAATCAAATCTTTATGAGCTTCAAAGTAACTTTTACTAAAAAAAGCAGTCAGAGATTTGCGGGTATAATAACAGTCTCTTGTACCATAACTTGTACCAATTGGATGCTTGGTGATACAGTGGATATAGCACTTTTCGACTGTTATAGGCAGAATCCATGGTACTATAGAAACCTTAAATTCAAGTCGGGTCAGTCTTATACTTTCGACTATGATACTGTCGGCTGGCAATGGTGTCAAGGTGATTTTATAGCCATTGTAAATAAGAATAATAGAATACTTCAGAAATGGCATCTTCAAATCCCAGAATATCGTCAAGGAGAATGTCCAGAATGTCACGGTTCTCATAAATGTAGATCATGCAATGGGCAAGGATATGTTTATCCTCATGGAAAAATATGGGAATATAGAAGATGTGAGAAATGTGGAGGTACGGGAATATGTCAGACTTGCAACATACCAAGGCGTGCCGTGAAGTATGGAGGAGGTCCAACAGGACTTAAACCATTCTAATTTATCAATAATGAGTTAAAAAAATATTAAAATACGCTATGAAAAGAGTAAAAGAAATTCGTGGTTTAAAATGTCCTAATCATGATTATGTTAGAGATAATTATCATTTTATGTATGAAGAAGCTTATCCTGGCGCAAGACCTTTGCCTAGTACAAGATGTGTAAAATGCGGTCGTACAATGTCACTTCATAAAGTTCAAAAATAAAATACCCTATGCTCACAACCCTCTCCTTCAATGAAATAAAAGACATCATATCAAAGAAAACTAACAATAAAGTTAATCTGGATTTTACTTATGTGGATTATCGTACAGTCAAAGTTTCCTATAAACCGATGCCGTTCTTGCCAGCTGTGAATGTTGATGTTATGGTGGCAAAAGTCGATAACTCTCAGCTCGTCCTTTCTTATACGGCAAACCCTGCCATCGATATGATAATAAAAGGTGTTTCTAACTATTTGGATAATCATATTCCTAAAGAAATAATTGAGCTTGATGCGTCAGTGCAATGTGTTTGTATCAATCTCGATAAAATAGAACAACTGCAAAAACCTTTGGAAATGACAGAACTGAAGCAGATTTATTTTGAAAAGGAAAATGTTTGCGCGGAGATAGTTCTCAAAACTAACTGATAGATTTAATCCGAATCATTGCTCTATAATAATGATTCGGATTTTTTAATTAATAAATTTATCAAAAATGAAACGCAGCTTATCAATTATCGCGATTATCTCTATGCTTTTCTGCATAGCATCATGCGCTCAGAAGAGGTTCGTCAGATCAGAACAAAGTGAGATCCAACGTTACAATATTGTCTATGACAGATCAGGGAAATGCGGAGTCTATGATAATATTGCAGATGCCTTGGCTACGGATGTGAAATATGACAAGGTCAGATGTTTTAAACTGAATTTTATAGAAGGTGGAGAATACATTACTTATTGGTCATTCGAGCAAGACGGCAGTATCGGCATGCTCTCGATAGGAAGTGAAAATAATACAGTGATAGAAATTATACTTTCTGAATGATAATAAATGACACTTTTTATTATTTTTATGGTCTGATAATATGTGAAGGAAAATCTAATCCGGAATGGAACTGTTCAGCGCCTCATGGTGCCGGTCGTCTTCTGTCACGTTCTGCGGCTAAAGAACTCATCAACATGGAAGAGTATGAAGAATCTATGAAGGGCGTTTTCTCTACATCAGTGCAGCACGATACAATAGACGAGAGTCCGATGGCATACAAAGACCCTAAGGAAATTTTGGATGCTATCAAGGATACGGTGGAAGTTCTTTACTTCATCAAGCCAGTTATAAACATGAAAAATCGTAGCAATGATAAGGCTACTGACGAAGAGCAGGATTGATTTCCTGCTTCTTTTTTCCTTATCTTTACAACCTTATTTAAAAGTTTTAAACCATGAACATCTCCATCTCCTTCAACGAAATAAAAGACATCATCCTCAAGAAAACCAATGGTAAAGTTAATCTGGATTTTACTTATGTGGATTATCGTACAGTAAAAGTCTCGTATAAACCGATGGCGTTCTTGCCAGCTGTGAATGTTGATGTTATGGTGGCAAAAACTGATAACTCTCAACTTGTCCTTTCTTATAAGGCGAATAATGCTGTCGATATGATAATAAAAGGTCTTTCTGACTATTTGGATAATCATATTCCTAAAGAAATAATTGAGCTTGATGCGTCAGTGCAATGTGTTTGTATCAATCTCGATAAAATAGAACAATTGCAAAAACCTTTGGAGATGATAGAACTGAAGCAGATTTCTTTTGAAAAGGAAAATGTTCGAGCGGAGATAATTCTCAAAACCAACTGATAGATTTAATCCGAATCATTGCTCTATAATAATGATTCGGATTTTTTAATTAATTAAATTTATCAAAAATGAAACATTGCTTGTCAATCATCGCATTGCTTTTCATGGCAATCAATTTTGTCTCTTGTTCCACGACAAAGGTTCGAACAATCTACTGTCCGGAAAGGGATTATTATAATGATACTTTTTGCGTCAAGGAATATGAAGAAAAGGAAAATCCTTATGTGTTGAAGAGCAAGTGTGACTATAGCATAAAGGTGAAGTCTATAACCAAAGGCTGCAGGAATGATTACGAGAGAATATGCGCCATCTATAAGTGGATATGTGATAATATCCAATATGATACCTCGTATGAGATCTATGATGCTGATCGTTGCTATAAAAATAAGAAAGGCGTATGCTCTGCTTATTGTAACTTGTTCTATTATATGGCAAAAGCAGCGGGCGTCAGAACGGTGATTGTCAATGGCTCTGCTAAAGGTTTTGGAGGTATTGGCGGTCATGTCTGGATATTTGCATATATAAATAAAAAACAGGGAATTCTGCTAGACCCTACTTGGGGAGCTGGTGGCGTTGGCGGTATTGGCGGAACAACTTTTTATAAAAGTAAAGATTGCTGGGAATGGTTTAACGTCGATCCGAAGTCTCTGATAAAGACTCATTTCCCGGAAGATGAGTCGTATCAGTTTCTCGAAAAACCTGTAACATTAGAGGAATTTACTGAAAATAATTATACTAATTGATAATAGATTGTGTTATATTTGTTAGTCTATATCGTTAAATAAAAAAATAAAACTATGTTAACAATTATTTGTATTACAGCTTTGGCTTATTTCATTATGGGTAAGGATTTCAACCCTCTTCTGGAAAAAATCAAAAACACAGATTGGCGTGCTGAGACCGACAAGTTGTTTAAAAAGTTACGTCCATACGCTGTCAAAGTGGGGCGTGCAGCGGCAACGCCATTGTTGCAACTGTGGTATGTGTTGCGCGATGCCAATACTTCAACAAAAGACAAAGTGCTTATTTATGCGGCTTTGGTTTACACCATTCTGCCAATGGACTTAATCCCAAGAAGAGTGTATAGATTGCTTGGCGTCTTGGACGACGGAGCTGCTGTCTTGTTCGTCTATAAAAAGATTAAAGACAAAATCACTCCTGAAATAATGATGAAGGTGGAAGATACTCTCAACGACTGGTTCGGAGTGGAGTATGAGGTAATTGGATAAAAAATAGACGTTTTTTTTTCAACGGCAGAGTTTTAGAAATTCTGCCGTTTTTTTATTAATAAAATTTTACAAATGATGATAGATATGCAATATGTCTCTTCTCTATATGAGAAAATAACAAATAAATAACAATACTATGAAAACATTATCTAAAATTTTTCAGGCTTTACTCGGTGTGGTGGCCTTGTCGTTAACAGCCTTAATCGCTGGCGGCCGTCTTGCATGGCGTTCTATTAGAAACAGATGGAAAATAGCTTCCAAGTGGGTGCGCCGAACAATAGTGGCATCATTTCTTCTTATAGCTCTCGCTTTTGCGGCTCTTGTCGCTTATGCGATATATGATGATGCGAAGGGGAAATGGTATGCCGATAAATGGCTTTCTGATGATGTAGTGGTATATTATTTTACAGATGATACTTATCGTGTGTATAATACATCGACAGAAAAATATACAACTCCAAGAATCAGCTGGGTGGCTAGTGCAGCTGAAAATGACTCTTTAGGTGTTTATGCTATAGATGACAGACGTGGTTTCTTAAATACTAAAACAGGAGATGTCGTGATAGATGCTAAGGCTAATGATTACGAAAAGGCTTGGGTTTTCTCCGACGGACTCGCAGCTGTCATGAAAGATGGCAAAGTGGGATTTGTCGATGCGAATAATAAACTAGTGATACCATTTAGATTCGATTACTCTGATAAATGCATTATGTATGAAATTGGTTATCTGTTCCATGACGGATATTGTGTGATGACAAACAAAGACGGCAAGTTCGGTTTGATTGACATCAGTGGCAATTGGGTTGTAGAACCTGAATATGACGAATTGTGGAATGCACACAAAACCGGCAACAGAATAGTTGTCAACGATGGTAAACATGGTGTGTTAGATTCTTGCGGCAATGTGGTTTATCCTGCTGAATATTTCTGCATAGATATTTGGGAAGATGGCTTTGTGCTTACCAAAGATGGCAGGAAATGGCAGGAGGATTATGAAGGCAATATCGTTAATCCATTTGTTATAGATGGTGTTAACGGCTATATGAAATATCCTGTATCATACAGTAATGAGAATGGTGTTGAGTATGCTTTGTCCGATTATGCGGAATATTTTGTCAATAGAAATAGCGGAATAATGAATCGTATTACAGGAAGACCTATTACTCCAGCATTGTTTGAGGATGTCAATATGATATCAGATAAATTGTTTGAGGTTCAAGATGCTGAGACATACGACTGGTATATCATTGACATTGATGGTAATATTGTAAAATAAACTTAAAGTCTAACTTGTTGTCTTGTAGTCTCGTTGTCTTGTAGTCTTTTAACAAGATCTTCTACATCAAGACTCTCACCCTTAACTGTTATGTGTGCTTGTTCGTAGAATCTCATCCTGTCGCCATAATGTTTGTTGACGAATTCAATGACCTCTTGTTCGCTTTTTCCTTCGATGAGAGGTCTTTTTTTCTTCGACTGCATAAGACGATGCACTGCGGTCATAGGAGCGACTTTTAAAAATACCGTCGTGCCGTTTTCGTTCATCCATTCCATATTGTCGAAGAAACATGGCGTGCCTCCTCCAGTGGCGATGATGACATTTTCTAAATTAGCTGTGTCTTTAAGAAGCTGCGATTCTAACTTCCGAAACGCAGCTTCGTCATATTTATGAAAGAAATCCTGAACGGAAATCTTATATTTCTCTTCGAAAAGCTTGTCTAAGTCAATGCCTTGCCACGACATCTTGTTGGCAAGATGCTTCAGTGCCGACGTCTTGCCGGAACCCATATAACCGATGAGGTAGATTCTTTTTAATGCATAATTCATAATTAGAAGAGACGCATCAATTACATATTGTTTATTTCATAGGTGTAATTGGTACGTCTCTACATTTATCTTAACTGTAACAAAACTATGTTCTCAACGTGGTGTGTATGTGGGAACATATCAACTGGTTGTACGGCTTTCACTTCATACAAAGAGTCGAGGAGTTGAAGGTCGCGGGCTTGTGTGGCTGGGTTGCAGCTGATATAGACAATCTTCTTAGGTTGAATCTTGAGAAGCTGTTCCACTACCTTCTCGTGCATGCCAGCACGTGGTGGGTCGGTGACGACGAAGTCAGGACGGCCGTTGGCTTCGATGAATTCGTCGGTGAATACTTTCGCCATATCGCCTGCGTAGAACTTCACATTGTTGATATTGTTAAATTCGCTGTTGATCTTAGCGTCGGCGATGGCTTCTTCAACATATTCCACGCCAACGACTTCTTTCACGAAACGAGCGAAATATAAGGCGATTGTACCGGTTCCTGTGTAAAGGTCGTACATGAGTTCGTCGCCTTTAACGTCTGCTAAATCGAATGCGGCTTTGTAAAGTCTCTCGCCTTGATAGACATTTGTCTGGAAGAAAGAGACAGGGCCGACTCTGAATTTGAGGTCGTCGTGACCTTCGCGTGGAGCTTTCATTGTCTCGATGAGACATTCTTCTCCATAGACGTTTTCAAAAGGAAGGTCGGTGATGATGTCGTTGAATTTATTATTGATGACCAACATGATAGAAATGATTTCCGGGAAACGTTTCTGCATTTCAGGAATCATCACGTTTCTCACGAGTTCGTTTTCTTCGTTGATGACTACGATGACCATAAACTCGCCTTTGCCGTTGCAACGGATGATGACGTTACGCATCAGACCTTCGTGAGAACGAACGTTATAATATGATAACTTATGTTCTAAAGTGAAATCTTTGATAAACAATCTGATTGCATTAGAAGGCTCTTGTTGCAGCCAGCATTTCTCTATGTCGATGACTCTGTCGAACAATCCTGGAAGGTGATATCCGAAGCCTTTTACAGCTTCTTCGTCGTGAGTGCCAGCAGGTGCGCCGTCGACTAGCCATTTACGATTTGAGAAACTGTATTCCAATTTGTTACGGTAGAAATATTGTTTCTCGGAACCTAAGATAGGAAGTATCTCTGGATATTCCACTTTAGCGATTCTGTCGAGGTTGTCTTTGACTTGCTTTTGTTTGTAATGAAGCTGCCATTGATAGTCGATGTGCTGCCATTTGCAGCCGCCGCATAGACCGAAGTGTTGGCACACTGGCTCGACGCGCTTATCTGACATCTGCTTGAAGTTAAGGATTTTGCCTTCGAAGCATTTTTTCTTTTTCTTAAAGACTTGTATGTCGACGATGTCGCCAGGAGCACCGAATGGGATAAACACTACTTTGTCGTCAGGTTTGGCAACGCTCATGCCTTCAGCGCCAGCGTCGATGATGCTGACGTCTTCTAAAAATTCAGGTTGTTTAATTTTCTTTTTCATGTTGCAAAGATAAGAAAAGGCAAAAGACTAAAGACAAAAGGCAAAAGTTTTTTTTAATAAGTAATTGAGGGTATGAGGAACTAAGGGTATGAGGAATTTTTAAATGTTAGTGGTTTTGAGCAAAAGATTAGAATAATAAAAAATCAAACAACTTCATCTTGTTTTTATTTTAAACTTTTATATCTTTGCATTGTTATACGATTGACATGAAATCTTGCAACGAATATATAGAAATAATTAAGTCTTTTTCGGATGTGTTGCGAACTCAATTCGGAGTTAAGTCTTTACGTCTTTTTGGTTCCGTCGCAAGAGGTGAGCAAACTAGTGATAGTGATATCGATATTTGTGTCGTGATGAATCCTAATATGTTGCTACATATAAGACTTAAGAATTATTTAGAAAAAATACTAGGTTGTAATGTCGACGTGGTGAGAGAACATAAAAACATGAATGAAACTTTAAAAAAAGAGATTGAGCGCGATGGAATTGAAGTGTTCAAAGAAAGAGCTGGCAATTGAAATATTAAAAAAAATAAGAAGTGCTATTGAACGTCTGGAAGAAAGAACCAAAGACATAAAGAGTGTAGATGATTTTTTAACCTCATCATACGGAATGGAAAAGTTAGATGCATCTTGTATGCTTCTTATTGCAATAGGAGAAAGTATTAAAAGCTTTGATAAAATAACTGATAAAAAAGTTTTATGCGAAGATGCCTCTATACCATGGACTGAGATTATGGGTGTAAGAGACATAATAGCTCATCATTATTTCGATATTGATGCGGAAGAAATATACAATATCATAAAGTTTGATTTAAAACCATTGTTGCAATCAATCGACAATTTTATTGACAAATTGCATAATCTTCCATCAATATAGAAAAGTAGAAATATTTTGTAAAAACGAAAATCCAACAAAAATGAAGATACTTCCTGTTGAAAAGATAAGAGAAGCTGATGCTTTTACAATTGAAAATGAACCTATTGATTCCGTCGATTTGATGGAGCGTGCCGCTTCTAAAGTTTATGAATGGTTTATGAAACGCTGCAAGACCAAGGAGGTTTCTGTTAAAATTTTTTGTGGAATCGGCAATAATGGGGGAGACGGTCTTGCGCTCGCTCGCATGCTTTATTTCAGCGGCATAATTCCGCAGGTTTTTGTGGTCCGTTATTCTGATAAGATGAGCCGCGACTGCGAGATAAATTTCGACAGATTGAAAGAAGAGACAGAAGTCCCGATGTACGACATCTTCTCTGAAGACGACTTCCCTCAGATTTATGATAATGACATAATCATTGACGCTATTTTCGGCTCGGGTTTGAACAGACCAATCGAAGGATTCACAGCGGAACTGATAAAATATATTAACAACTCCAACGCGATAAAAATCGCTATCGATATACCATCAGGACTTATCTCAGAAACTCAGAAGCTCAGAAACTCAGAAACTCAGAAAAGCCAACCGCCAATAGTCAAAGTAGATTACACCCTGACATTCCAATTTCCGAAGCTAACTTTTATGTTTCCGGAATATGATGCTTTCATTGGTAAGTGGGAAGTGCTTGACATAAAACTTCATAAGGATTTCATTGACAATGTCGAGACTTTGAATTTCTACACGACAGAAGATGTTGTGAAGCCAATAATTCGTAAGCGTACTAAATTCTCGCATAAAGGCACATACGGACATGCTTTGCTTGTGGCGGGTTCTTCTGGCAAGACAGGTGCTGCACTTCTCGCAGCCGAAGCTTGCATGAGAACGGGTGTCGGACTGCTGACGGCGCATCTTCCAAAAGATGCGTTGCTTCCGATGCAGGTATATCTCCCAGAAGCGATGACGAGCATAGATAAGTCGAGCACACATTGCACGGAAATAAATGATATCATTCCTTACACAGCAATCGGTGTCGGACCGGGGATAGGAAAGAATGAAGATACTGTGACACTTCTGAAGAAGATAATCCAAGAAGCGACGCAGCCTCTGGTACTTGATGCTGATGCCTTGAATATCATCGCTGATAATCCTACATGGCTTTCGTTCTTGCCAGATAACACGATTTTAACTCCTCATCCGAAAGAGTTCGACCGTATGTTCGGAAAGACAAATAATTCTTACGAGCGTCTTGAACTTCAGAGAAAAATGTCGGTCGTACATAATATAATCATCGTGCAGAAGGGCGCGCATACTGCTATCACATTCCCTAACGGAACGTGTTTCTTTAACTCTACAGGTAACCCTGGAATGGCGACGGCTGGCAGTGGCGATGTCTTGACGGGAATTATTTTGTCGCTTCTCGCTCAACGATATACACCTCAAGAAGCAGCATTGCTCGGCGTTTATCTTCATGGAAAGGCAGGAGATATAGCGTCAGAAAAATTAGGAATGGAATCGATGATAGCAAGAGACATTATTTGGAATTTGGAATTGAGGATTTGAAGAACTAAGGGTATGAGGAGTTTTTAAAGTCACCGAGACACCGAGACACCGAGACTCCAAGACACTGAGATGCTGAGTTGCTAAGTTTCTAAGTTGCTGAGAAACTTTGAGTCTATGAGGTGGTGCCTGAGCTTGTCGAAGGCAATGTTCGGCACTTCGACAAGCTCAGCGACCGATCTGCCAACAGTCCAAAGCCTTAGCTCAAAGTTCAGAGTTCAGAGCTCAGAGTCAGAGTTCTGAGTCTCGCGTAGAGGCGCGTCGACGCTGCCTTGAAAATAAACACACGTTGACACGTCTAATTTGGCGAAATATTTTTATTTTTGTAAAACATTTTTTAAATATAGTCGTTGATATTTTTGCAATCAGTGCTTGGTCTTCGATGAATAGTGCTGACGGTAAAATTAATAATGATAAATAATATGGACAAAGACTATTGTCTGTTGTTCGTAGTCTGTTGACAATTAAAAAAATATGGTAAAGACAAGTATTCTCTGGGCTGACGATGAGATAGAACTTCTCAGGCCGCATATAATGTTTCTGGAAAAGAAAGGTTATGAAGTCGTTACGACTAACAATGGCAGTGAGGCCATTGACTTGGTTCGTGAACGACATTTCGATATAGTTTTTTTGGATGAGCAGATGCCTGGTATCTCTGGCGTCGAGACATTGGAGAGGATAAAGCACGAATTTCCAAATATTCCTATTGTGATGATTACCAAGAGCGAGGAAGAAGGTGTCATGGAAGATGCCATCGGAAATAAGATTGCCGATTATCTGATTAAGCCTGTAAATCCAAATCAGATTCTGCTTTCTCTTAAAAGAAATCTTGAACAGAAGCAGCTCGTCGATGAGAAGTCGACATCGAAATATCAGCAGGAATTCCGTAAGATTGGAATGGATATGAACAACAATCTCAATTATAACGAATGGGTTGATGTTTATAAAAATCTCACTCGTTGGGAGCTAGAACTTCAGAAGTCAAATGACGAGGGAATTAAGGAGGTTCTTTCAATGCAGAAGCTGGAAGCAGACTCGCTTTTCTCTCGTTATGTGGAGCGTAATTACACAGCTTGGGTGCAGCCAAATTGCGAAGATAAGCCAACGCTTTCGCATACTCTCGTCCGTGATAAAGTCATTCCTCATCTTGATGATAATGACAAGCCATTGTTTTTCATTCTTATTGATAATCTTCGTTACGACCAGTGGAAGTCTATCCAGACCTTGTTGGAACCTTATTTCAGAACCGAAAACGATGACATCTATTATAGTATCTTGCCGACAGCGACACAATATGCACGTAACTCTATCTTTGCAGGCTTGATGCCGCTAGAGATACGTCGCCGCTTCCCTAAATATTGGGTCGACGAGGAAGATGAAGGAACGAAAAACCAGTACGAAGAAGAACTCCTTGGAGAACAGCTGCGTCGTTTTGGAAAGAATATAAAATATTCATACAACAAAGTCTTGAACCTGGCGGCCGGCAAGAAACTCGCTGAGCAGATGTCGAACCTGATGCAGAACAAACTCAATGTCATAGTTTATAACTTCGTCGATATGTTGTCGCATGCTCGTACCGAGATGGAGATAATCAGAGAGTTGGCGTCGGATGAAGAGGCTTATCGTTCCTTGATGCTCTCTTGGTTTGAACATTCTTCTTTGTTCGATATCATGAAGTATATCTCACAGAAAAAATGTAACGTCATCGTTACCACCGACCATGGTTCAGTATGGGTGAAGAACCCTGTGAAGATTTTGGGCGATAGAGAAGTTAATACCAATTTGCGATATAAATATGGCAAGAGCTTGAAATATAATGCGAAAGAAGTCTTTGAGGCACGTGATCCTGAAAAGATATTCCTGCCAAAAGCTAATATCAGCACATGCTATGTCTTCACCCGTGCAAACGATTTCTTCGCTTATCCTAATAATTACAATTATTACGTAAACTATTATAAAAACACATTCCAACATGGTGGCATTTCTATGAATGAGATGCTGATACCAGTAGCGTTCTTGACAAGCAAATAATATTTAACAATGCAAGATATAACATTTAAAATAAACGGAATAGAAGAGTTGTCGAAGGTCTCAGACCTATTGATTAGCTGGCGCGATAAATCAAATATCATAGCTTTCTATGGAAATATGGGCGCAGGAAAGACAACTTTGGTAAAAAACCTTTGCTCAAGATTAGGCGTGCAAGATGAAGTTAACAGTCCGACTTTCGCCTTGGTGAATGAATATCAGACAGAGACTTTTGACTCTGTATTTCATTTCGATTTTTATAGGATTAAAAGTCTGGAAGAAGTCTTCGATATCGGTTATGAGGACTACTTCTATGGAGGCAGCCTCTGTCTCTTGGAATGGCCAGAGTTGATAGACCCTATCATGCCAGAACATTTCATAAAGGTAGAGATTACATTGGGCGACACTGACGACAGCAGAGTGGTAAGATGCTCGGTGGTTTAAAACTCAGAATCTCAGAATCTCAGAAGTAGATTTTGAGTTTCTGAGTTTTTGAAATTCTGAGATTTGAAATTAGGCTGTTTTTTCTTTGTTAATTAGGAAGAAATATCATAATTTTGCATAAAATTTTTTTTATGAAAAAAATCGTTTTTGTAGGTAGTGGTGCTATCGGAACAGCAGTCGGAAATGTTTTGGCAAGAAAAGGCGTAGACGACATCACTTTGCTTTCTATTGAAGAAGAAGTAGTAGAATCAATCAATAATTTAAGATATAACCTTACATATTTCCCTAACGTTAAGTTGTCAAGAAATCTTAAGGCAACGACAGACATCAATGTGTTAAGAGATGCCGATGTCGTTTTCATGGCAATACCATCAACAGCAGTAGTAGGTTATCTTATTTCAAACAAGGAATATATAAATCCAAAATCCATCATTGTGAACTTGGCTAAAGGTTTTGGAAAATGTGATAGTCTCATCCCACATTGTCTCCAAGATCAATTCTCGAATCCACTCATGATGATGAAAGGTCCATCTTTCGCTAGAGAAATAATAAACCGTCAGGATACAGGTTTCACATTGGCATGTTCAGACAATCAGTATTTCAGCGAGGTGTCAGAATTGTTTGAAAACACCAATATCAGATTCGATTTCTCAAACGACATAACAGGTGTTGAGCTTGCAAGTATCTTAAAAAATATCTATGCTATCATCATCGGTATGCTTGATGCGAACTACGACTCTGCAAATATGAGGTCTTTGTTCATAACAAAGTCTATCAATGAGATGCGTAGCTTGATGATTACTTTCGGAGGTCAGGAGATAACGATGTTCAATTACTGCGGCTTCGGCGACTTCGCTCTTACTTCACTCAACGACATGAGCCGTAACAGAACCTTGGGCCTCTTGATAGGCAAGGGCTTCTTCAACAGTGGAATTTCAGAAAAAGTCGTTCTCGAAGGACGTATCGCTGTCGACGTGTTCTATCAAAAAGTACAAGATAGTGCTATCGATATCAACGCATATCCTCTTATGTCAGAACTATATCATGTATTCAATGATACAGATTACCCAACTAAGAAATTTGTTAAGAACGTCTTGAATAAAATAAAATAAAATCTATTATGAGACGCATCAATTACATATTATTATATTCATAGATGTAATTGGTACGTCTCTACAACTTTCAATTTTCAGTTTTCAATTTAAAATGGGTATTGTTGTTCGACAGAGCATAAAAGGTTCAATAATGAATTATATAGGGGTGTTGGTGGGATTCATCACCACCTTTTTTATTGTTACCAAATACCTTACCACTGAAGAAGTCGGACTGACGCGTATCTTAGTCGATGCTTCGATTTTGCTTTCTGGTCTGGCGCAACTCGGAACAAATACCTCAGCAATGCGCTATTACCCGTATTTTAAAGATGAAAAAGAGAAAGATCATGGTTTCTTTGGCTGGACTGTCATAATACCGTTTTTCGGTTTTATCATCTTTTCCATATTGTTTTTTATCTTTAAGCAGCCTATAGAAAGTTATTTCTCACAAAACTCCTCGCTCTTCGTCGATTACATCTATTTCGTCATCCCGATGGCGTTTTTTATGGTGTATCTGCTTGTCTTCGAGACTAACTCAAATCTCCTGATGCGAATAGTAGTCCCTAAGTTTATCAGAGAAGTTGGAATACGTCTTATGACATTGGTGGT
>JBGVET010000024.1:0-31520 GCA_045120395.1 Candidatus Limimorpha sp. | reverse complement strand
CTTTCTTATAGTCTTAAAGTCTCAAAGTCACAGAGTCGCAAAGTCTCTGAGTCTTGGTGTCTTGGTGACTTGGAGACTCGGTGTCTTAATTAAACATCATCGCTCCAGGAACGATTCCTGCTTCAAATTTTGTCACGAAATTGCCATCAGAATCATAGCGTAAGACATCGCCGTTTTGCATATAATTCTTCACATCTGTAAGATAAATGTCACCGTCTTCTGAAACTGCAACCGTAGAGAATACCATACTTTGGCTGTTGGCTGTTGGCTGTTGGCTATCGACAAACGGAGTTGTTGGTATAGTTTCGTCATCTACCGACATCTTATATAAATCCAATGCGCCGAAGCCGCCGTTCAAAATAAAGAGGTTCTCCCCTGCTTTGTCAATAGCCATTGATGATGGATAGTCGCCTTCCGCAAAGTCGAAGCGTCTGACAATCTCTCTTGTCTTTGGATCGATACAGAACAAGGCTGGCTCGCATGGTGGCATGTAACCGCCGCTGCATAAAACCCAGATATTATTATTTTTATCTAAAACGATGCTATGTGGCTCTGCTGTAACAGCCATCTCATCAACGAGTTTGTCTGTCGCAATATCGACAAATTGTATAGTTGAATTCGATGTTCCTGGCTGATAATAATTTGACCAGTTTGTCACGATAACTTCATTGCCTACTCGTACCATCTTTTCTGTTGTATTGCCTGTTTCAACGAAACCTGTCTTCTGCATCGTCTCAGGATTGAAAATCCAAAGTCCCGTTGACTCTTGGTCTGAGAGATAAGCCTTGTTTTTATCAATATGCATAATATGACGTGGAGAAGTAAGACCGTCCATCTTAGCCTCGTATTTCAAAGTCTTCTCATCGACTTTGTAGATGTACTTACTATTATTCACCACGATATACATTCCGTTTTCGTCAATCGCCATGGAGTTTGCCACGTCGCCAAGCGGAGCTAGATTGACTTTATAAAACAGATTGTTTTCCACAGTGTCAGTCTCAGGGTCATAAAATGTCAATGAGGAATTGGCGTATGTGAATGTTCCTTCATTCAAGATAAACAATCCCTTAGCGATGTTTTTGTCTTGTGGGTCTTTGTTATCTGGATTACATGAAACGAATGCCAATAATAATCCTAAAATAAAAATGTTAAAGAGTGTTTTTTTCATATTCTTAAGCTTTGGGCTATGAGCTACGAGCCAAGACGATTTGCACAAGGCTCATCGCTCACAGCGATTTATAATTTAAATTCTAAATAAATCTCATAACTGCGTCCTGGCATCGCGCGCCAGAGAACGGTCTGATAATCGTTGTTTAATAAATTGTTAATTTTAAATTCTAGTCTAATTTTATTCAATTGTTTTCCTAATGAAAGGTGATGTAATGTGTAATAAGGCAGGTCGTAAGCGAAGAAGTCGTCGTCGTTCATACTCGTCGTTCTCTTGCCTGTAAATTCAAGTGTGTAATTCAGATTCCATGTCTTCCATCGTACTTCTGCGAAAGCATTGGCATGATGTTTTGGAATGTATATCAACTGTTTGCCATCTGAATCGTATTGTTGTGCATATTCGCTTTCGTCTGTTGTGTGGCTATAAACGTAATTTCCAGAAATAGTGAAATTCCACAAGGCGTATCTGTAGTTTGCTTTGAGATGAAACTCCGCTCCTCGTGCCAAGACATCAGACACGTTCTTCGGCATCCAATAACGATAGTTCGTCGGAACCCACTGTATCCAGTCTTTCACCTTAGAATAATAAAGTCCCGTTCTTAAATCTAAATTAAAATTAAGATTTTCATACAGATAATTGATGTCTAAATCCACGGTCTTTCCGTTCTCGCCCTTGAGGTTTTCGTTGCCGCCCGGATTCCAGTACAAGTCATTCAAAGTAGGATTTCTGTAGTTATGACTATATCCAGCATTGAAACTCAATCCTTTGACGAAAGGCGTTCTGTAAGTAAGCGTAGCTGTAGGGAAGAAACCGACTGATTTATCATCAACTATGTCGTTACGAAGCGTCATCCTTAAATCCAAATCCTTGTAAATCTTGCCATCGATGGCGGCATAGAAAGAAAGGATGTTTCTTGTTTTACGACCATCATCTCGTAGAGACGCAACATTTTGCGTCTCTACGAATGATATATAATCAGGAGACGCAACATTTTGCGTCTCTACCGATGGTATATAATCCGACGATGTCACAATCTCATTATCCCACTGTATTTTTGCATACAGCTTCCAGCTTTTGTACAAGTCTTGTTGCAAGTCAATGATTTGTCTGAAAATATTCGACTTGTTCAATGAGCTGTTCTGCGTGACTGGATTTCCGTTCGAAGTATATGATTCCAAGAAATAAGTCTGTACCTCATAGAAATAAGCAGTCTTCATCTCCACCCTACCTGTGTTCCAATAATATTTGTACGACAAGACATTTCGAGAAAAGTCATTGTCGGAGTATTCCTTGGTATTATTGAATACATTAGGCATTATCTGCGGATAGTTGCGGTGGCTGAACTGATTCCACGAGACGAAAGTCAGAAGCGAGTTCTTAAGTCGCACCTGCATTTCCGGCATGAATCCGTAATCGACGAAATCGGCATTTCTCTGTTTCATCTCCTGATGTGGTATCGTAGCGATGTTGGTATAAGTGAAATCGTTATCACTTGAGTTACGATACGCCTTGACTCTTGCGATGAAATTCTTGGCAGAATATCCGACAGTGAGATACGAGCCCCAAGTATTGAAGCTGCCGTAAGTCTGACGCAGGTCTAATATCAGTCCTTCGTTGAATTTCTGACTGTTAGCGATGTTGACCACTCCGCCGAGACCGCCGCTGTTGGCTGAGGTCTTGCTTCCCCATTGAAGAGAAACCTCGTCAGTGAAGAAGACAGGTATCATGCTGAAATCCACTTCGCCAAGAGCTGGAGAGTTGAGCTGGAATCCGTTCCATAAAACCAAGGTATGACTTGCTGTTGTTCCACGGAAAGAAGCCGAGGCCGTACTGCCGGGACCTGAACTCTTTATAAAGACGGGTGAGTGTTGAATGAGCAGCTGTGAAAGCGAAATCGTCTTGAGACTCTTCACTATCATCGCGTCAATCTTACGCTCCATAGTCTTCTGCTGCACCTTACTATTAATATACGACGCGCTTATCTCGATATTCTCGAGCATAATAGTATCGTTCTGCGCAAAAGTGGTAACGCTCAGCGCAAAGAGAAACGACAATATTATTAACAGACGACGAGTCATATCAGCTTTGAGCTATGAACTGTGAGCAATGAGCCTTTTTACCATTAAAATTGTAATTTAATTGTGGACTAAGTCTGTTGTCCGTTGTCTGTTGTCTGTTGACATTTTTAAACATAATTTTAAGTTTTAGTTAATAAATAAGTTAATTAACATAAAACTTTCTAGTAAGATTTGTCGATTTCCTTTTGCAGATATTTCGACCGACTCTTATCCCGAAAGTCTTTTGTAAAGTCTACAAGACAACATGACAACAAGTCAACAAGCACTTTAGTACTGCTTGTAGTCTTGTGGTCTTGCAGACTTATAGTCTTGCAATAAACGGCAGGTCTTCTGACTTACTCCTTACGTTCGGCGTCTTCCCATCTTTTTGGGGTAAAAGAAAGTGACATAATGTCGAACGCTGTTAGAGATCACAGCAGCGGGAACTGTCCGGGATTCACACCCGATTCCCTATTGAGTCCGTTAGGACACCATTTATCGTTGGCAAAGATAATAAAAAAGGCTAAAGACTAAGGACTAAAGGCTAAAGTTTTTTTTTAGGCTTTTGGCTGTTGGCTACTGGCTACTGGCTGTTGAACTTTAGAAATCTCAGAAACTCAGAAACTTAGAAACTCAGAAACTCAGAAACTTAGAAACTTAGAAACTCAGAAACTTAGAGTCTCGGTGACTCAGAGACTCGGTGACTCAGCGACTTAAAAAATCCCTCATACCCTTAGTTCCTTAGTTCCTCAACTCCTAACTCCTGACTCCTAACTAAATCAATTAAGATGATATCTTTCTTTTTCTTCATTAGTAAGTTCTGCATTAGAACCAAGGATTGCAGACCATTTATCAAGAATTGACACAGGATCGGCAAATGGAAATATTCTGATTATATTATCCCATGGCGTTGTAATAACATATTTTCCATCTGGACTGAAAACAGCTTTTCCAACATACCAATCATGATATATAGTCTGAATGCATTCTCCCGTTTCAACCGACCATATCCTCACTGGTGCATAATCGCCGGAGGCCGTAACGACATATCTTCCATCTGGACTAAACTCTGCAGAAATGATATTATCATCATCACGCAAAGTATGGAGGCACTTTCCTGTCTCTGCCGACCATATCCTCGATGTATGTGCAGAAGACACTGTGACAATATACTTTCCATCCATGCTGAATACTGCTGATTCTACATACCAATCGTGAAGCAATGTATGGAGACGCTCACCCGTCTTTACCGACCATATCTTCGCTCTATTATCATCTGATGATGTAACAACAAATCTTCCATCTGGACTAAACGAAGCTGAATTAACTTCATCACGATGATACAATATATGAATACTGTCACCAGTCTCTACAGACCATATTTTAGATGTTTTATCGTCAGATGCTGTAATAACATATTTTCCACATGGACTAAAAACAGCTGATTTAATAATATCATCATGATGCAAAGTATGAAGACATTCTCCGGTCTCTGCCGACCATATCTTTGATGTCTTATCATCCGATGATGTCACGACATATCTACCATCTGGGGCATATTCGGCAAAATTTACAATATCTTCATGGAGCAATGTTTTAAGACAATCACCTGTAGCCACAGACCATATCTTAGAAGATTTATCATCTGATGCTGTGACAACACATCTTCCATCCGGACTAAACGAAGCGTAGTTAATTTTTTTATCATGAGGCAATATTCGAAGACATTCTCCATTTTCTAGCGACCATATCCTTGATGTCTTATCCCATGAAGCTGTAACGATATATCTTCCATCCCGACTAAACTCGGCAGAAACGACAAGATCATTATGTGGCTGTGTTTGGAAACACAATTCTGTCTCTAATGACCATATTTTTGATGTCTTATCTTTTGATGCTGTAACTACATATTTTCCATCAGGACTGAAAACTGACGAATAAAGATAATCATCATGATGCAGTGTTTGAAGACAGTTTCCCGTCTCCACCGACCATATCTTCGACGTCCTATCATCGGATGCCGTAACGACAAATCTTGCATCAGGGCTGAAAAAAGCTGACACGACATGCCAGTCATGAAACATTGTACGAAGACACTCTCCTGTCTCCACCGACCATATTTTTGATGTATGATCATCAGATGCTGTAACAACATATCTTCCGTCCCGACTAAATTCAGACGTGTTAACTCTATGATTATGATGCATAGTCTGTAGACAGTCGCCTGTCTCTGCAGACCATATCTTAGATGTTCTGTCATCAGAAGCAGTGACTACATATCTTCCATCGTGACTAAAGGCTGCTGATGTAACATTATTTTCATGTCGCATTGTCTGAAGACACTCTCCTGTCTCCACCGACCATATCTTAGATGTTTTATCATAAGATGCTGTAACAACATATCTTCCATCTAGACTAAATTCTGCCGAAGTAACATTATTTTCATGTACCATTGTCTGAAGACACTCTCCAGTCTCCACCGACCACAGCTTCGTTACTTTATCTCTAGATACTGTGACAACACTTCTTCCATCTGGACTGAATGCAGCAGCACTGACACCATAACTATGACGCATTATCTGGAGACACGCCCCTGTCTCCACCGACCATATCTTTGATGTTTTATCAGAAGAAGATGTGACAACATATCTTCCATCCGGACTAAATCCTGCCGAGTTAATTGCATTATCATGACGTAGCGAGTGAATAAGTTTACCTGTCTCTACAGACCATAGCTTTGAGATTCTATCTCTCGACGCTGTAACGACATATCTCCCATCAGGACTGAAGACAGCACTGTTAACACAGTCGTCATGGAAGAAGTTTCTTACAGGTATTTTATAATTACAATCCAGGCTTCTTACAGCATGTTCAAAATTAGGTACTTTTACACTCTGCTTGTTTTTTCTTCCAACATAATCCAGCAATTTAACACTCATGTTTACATCTCCAGCAGCTAACTTCTCTGCTTCTGCTGCAATAAACTTCGCTTCTGTAATATGTTCTTTTTTTACGGAAACTCTCCATGCTGCATACACTGCAAGAACTGCAATAATAGACAATACTGATATAATCAATTGTCTTATCCTTGCTTTCTTATGTCTTCCCCACAGCTCATCAAACCTGATTCCGAACATGGTAGCAACTACATCAACCAAAGCATGCTGCTTTTCACTATTTTTCCTTACATCAACACCTCGTATTTCCTCATCTCTATTTAGACGAAGTAATGCCGGAGGCATACATTCTTCATCTGCATTCTTGGCATGTGGTTTTCCTCTAACAATGAATGGAATTATCTTATTGCCTTTACCCTGCTCAATGAACGACACAATCTCATCGTTTACCCACACTGATTTTGCAGAATCGGGAGAACAAATAACTATCAGATATTTTGAAACGCTCAATTCTTTATACAAAGACTCTTTCAGTTTTACACCACTCAAGTCTTGCTTGTACCAAAACACAGGTCTTATTTTTGAGGGAAGATTTGGATATTTCTTACAAAGAGCATTTGGAAAATGGAAATACTCAAGACTATGCTGTAGCCATTTAGCCCATTTCTCATCAGCACTGCTATAACTGATAAATGCATAATATTTCATTTGCTCTTCCATTGAGATTGTTTTACGTTTTTATTTAGACTTCCTTTCATTATACCTTCCCACAATATATGGCAGACTCCTTATCAACGAAATATCATAAATCTCAACACCTGGATCCAAGTCATCCAAACGACTATATGAACATATATCGATATGCCTCATCCGTTGTTTAAGTTCATTTTTTCTGACTCTACATCCTCTTTCAAACTCCTCGAATTCACTTTTACTGACAAGAGAATAATGCATCAGCAGCTGCTCGACATTCCATCTGTTATGTTCTGTCATTGACATCGGAATAATTATATCTTTATTTCCTTCATCCCATTGTGATATTTTATCCCAACCAGCACTACGTAACTTTGTCCTTATCGAATTCGCATTATATATACTCGACCAACGACGAGCACATCCCGACTTACCCTTATCAAATTTAGAAATGGTGTTATTCCAACATTCTTCAATCTGTTTTTCAACGACTTTATCAGCTATATCACGCAAAAACTTATCGTTGTCTTTATCATATAGCTTTTTGTTATCACCTTCTTCATAATTAGTATAAGAATATATATAATTTATAAGTTTAGCCATATAATCATCGGTACACATCATCGAGAATGTATCTTGCAACAGTCCAAAAGACTTGACGTTTCCATATCGCATATTTCCTTTATTCGACACAGACTCCGATATATATTTAAATATGCCATCTGAAAAACGTTGATATACCAGGATTTGAAGTGCATTTTCATAAACCACATCTGGCATATACAATCCTGCCGCTATAGCCTGATGAGGTTCATCAAGGCAGACTGCGACTGTCAATATCTTATTTGGATGTTTTTCCTTATCGGAACATTCTCTTAGATATTGCTGAACAGCGAAGCTACTCATATCTCCTTTGATGAACTCCCAGTCTATATCAATAAAGAACTCATCTCCTTCATTTGTTCCATCAACACCTAACTTCATATCTTTATATGGTGAGGTGGAATTCTCACTATGTAATGGATCATGCCATGTAGCATCATCTTCACTGAAATCAGAATATAAATCCTTGCCCGTCTCTGTATTTATTCTTTGATTAAATTTATCTGCTTCCGCATAACGCCATCTTGCCAAAGCAAACATATCGCTATATCTGTTCATGAAATATCCCGATTCTCTGTCGGCATCCACATCAATGAATGTTATCCTTGTACGAGGCCCTTTTGATGTCAAAGCATTAGGATAATGAGCTACACGAGCTGCTTCTATTGCCATTGCCACACCCATTTTTGTCATACCTATAATTACAAGATGTACATAATGCGGGTCATTTTTAGAAATATAAGAAAACTTATCTTCTTTCGTCGTTTCATCAATCATCCTTATGGTATCCAATGGAATATATGCATCCTCTTTATCATCCATGTAATGTTCTGTGTCTGCGAATGCAAATATTCTTTGTGCCCACATCTCATAATAGTTGAGCGGTATATAATTTATTTTCTTCTTATCATCTTCACTTATATCAGAGAATTGGAAAGATGAGAACGTAATCTGGTTTTCAAAGATTACATACACGTTTTTCTTTTCACCAGCACCTGATAGTTCGTCTGTTATCAATCTCAAACAATCCATATTGAATGCATCGTGATTTTGCCCGTCATCAACAATAGACTCACCCACGACATAAATTTCTTTAGCTTTATCGAGTTTAAGATCTTCTATATCCGTCTTAGATGTTCTGTTGCCATAATAGAAAACAACATATTCTTGTTGTTCTTCTGTCAATTCAGAAAACAATTTACGTCTGAACATTTCAACATTCTTTGACGTCAGTATTACGATATAAGACAGCTCTTTTAACAATAACTGTTTAACAATACCCGATACCATATCATTACCGCCTATTACGACATAGTGTTCTTTCTTTTCGAACATACAATCATAACGGACCATTCCATTCTCCCACTTTTCTCTTCTTCGGTCAAACCAACCTATCAAGACTGCCACCAACAATCCGTTCAACAAAAGATAACCCAAAATAGCCATAACAGCAGCCCATTTCCTTCCGCTTTCAGTCACAGCAATATGCTGGTTGCCTGGATCTATATAATGATAATAAACGCTCCAGAACAATGATGGCTCCTCCGATGGCTTGTCAACTATATCTTTAGGAAGCTTATCGACACTCTTCACGTAACTATAACTTACACTATCTCTCTTAACAAGGTCCCAACCTGTTAATTTCGCAATCTGTTTATTATGATTATCAAACAAGGTGTCTATGTTTTCAACATCTATAGTTATGTTATCCTGCTCGTACAAATTCTCTGAAAAAATCAACTCCTTAGCAAAATTCTTTTGACATTCAGAAATAGTAGAATACTTTTCATTCGTTTTATACTTTTTCCACAAATTAGGGATGACACCATTACATAACACAAACGACATCATTATTGTAAATGGAACCAGCATCACAAGATTTACAACCTTATGCAGAAAAGTATTCTTTATCCATAGCAGGTCTAATTCTATCATATTAAATAGAACCCTGACAGCATAGCATATATATATGAAACCACCTATTCCAGCACAAAGGTACACTATGTTCATAAACCACTTGTTAAACTCGTTTTTCTGCTCCTGCACAAAAAACGACAATAAGAATACAATTATGAGACATAATGTAATATTCCAGTCTTTATTCCAATATGATTTTAGACATGAATATATTTTTTTTATTTTCATATATATGATGTTTTAGTAAATGTTCTCTTGCTTTGCCTTTCAGTTTTAGGTATTTACCTTATACCTCGCAAATATAAAAAAAATTTCGTCGGACACTTTATGAAACCCGACGAAAATAAATCAAATGAATTAAATAAATTGAATACATAAGAAATAGCAAAACTCTGCTAATTTTGACTCGTCCCTACTCGGCAACTTAGTGACTCAGCGACTTGGTGACTTAGTGACTCGGTGACTCGGTGACTTAAAAAATCCCTCATACCCTTAGTTCCTCAACTCCTAACTCCTAACTAATACTCCTTCACTCTTCCCTTCACCTCGCCATTCTTATATGTACATTCTGATTTGAGTCTGCCATCTTCGTAATATTCCGTTGCTGGTCCGTTGGCGACATTACCAGAGAACATCTTTCTTGTCTTCACGTTGCCGTTTTCATAATATGTCTCCTGCACTCCTTCAAACTTACCATCTTTATAGGTGTACATCACATACTTAGGACCTTGCATCTTTTCTTCATACAAATACCATGTAGTAGCGCCGTCTCTCTTGCCGGCTTTGTATTCTGACTCTTCTTGTATGAAGCCTTTATCAGTATAAAGCACTGAAGGACCATCAAGAAAACCTTCTTTGTATCCTTGTTTTGACGTTATCTTACCGCCTCTGTTCCAAGAATAACTATATCCATCTAACACATCATTCTTATAATCAATCTTCTTGATGATATTAGCTTGCTTATCAAACTCTAGATAGAGTCCGTCTTTTTTGTCTTCTTTAAAATGAATGATATAATGTGGAAGCTCTGTATTAGGATGTGTCTCCACCCAGGCTCCGTCTTTCATTCCATTCACCACATTGCCAGAAACCTTTATGCTTCCATACATCTGTTCGAACATTCCGTCAGCCATAGTACTCACTCTGACGCCATATATCTGTTGAGAAAAAGCTGTCATTACAAACAGCATCATCACTAATGTAAAAAATGTCTTTTTCATGCTATCTTAATTTATAAAACAGGGACGCGATTCATCGCGTCCCTACTTGTTGTCTTATAGTCTTATTGTCTTGTAGACTTAATATATTCATCAATGCCTTTAGCAGCTTTCTTACCTGCGCCCATAGCGAGAATTACTGTTGCTGCACCGCTCACTGCGTCACCGCCAGCGAATACGCCCTTGCGTGTTGTCTGCATTGTGACTTCGTCAGCGATCAAGCATTTATGTCTGTTAGCTTCCAAACCTTCTGTTGTACTTAAAATCAATGGGTTTGGTGAAGTACCGAGTGACATGATAACCATATCGACATCGAGGATGAAGTCAGAACCTGCTTTTTCAACTGGGCTTCTTCTTCCTGAAGCGTCTGGTTCGCCGAGTTCCATCTCAACGCATCTCATGCCGTTGACCCAGCCGTTTTCGTCACCTAAGATTTCTTTAGGGTTTGTCAATAGACGGAAGTTAACGCCTTCTTCTTTAGCATGGTGTACCTCTTCAGCACGTGCTGGAAGCTCTTGTTCTGAACGACGATAAACGATATAAACTTCAGCTCCGAGACGCAATGCTGTACGAGCAGCGTCCATAGCTACGTTACCGCCACCAACGACTGCTACCTTCTTACCTACGAAGTTAGGTGTTTCAAAACCTTCTTTATATGCAAATAACAAATTGTTTCTTGTCAAGAACTCGTTAGCTGAAACGACGCCGCAGAGGTTTTCGCCAGGTATGTTCATGAACTTAGGAAGACCTGCGCCTGAACCGATGAATACAGCTTCGAAGTTTTCTTTTTCCATCAAGTCGTCGATGGTTACTGTACGACCGATGATGACGTCTTTTTCAAATGTAGCGCCGAGTTTCTTGAGGTTCTCGATTTCATGACGTACTACAGTTTCTTTTGGAAGACGGAATGAAGGGATGCCATAAGATAAAACGCCGCCTAATTCGTGCAATGCTTCAAATACTGTTACGTCGTAACCCATCATGATGAGGTCTTTTGTACATGTGAGACCTGCAGGACCGCTACCAACGACAGCGACTTTATGTCCGTTCTTTGCACTTGGCTTTTCAAATTCCACATTGTTTTCGCGTGCCCAGTCGCCGACGAAACGTTCGAGTTTACCGATAGCGATTGGCTCGAATTTCTTGCCCATGACGCATGAGCCTTCACATTGTGACTCTTGTGGACAAACGCGGCCACATACTGATGGAAGAGCTGAGTTGCGGTTGATGACGCGTGCTGCTTCTTCGAAGTTGCCTTCAGCAACGAAATGTACGAATTGTGGGATTTCAATATTAACAGGACAAGCCTTGACGCATTGTGGATTCTTGCAGTTCAAGCAGCGTTGTGCTTCTATGATAGCCTCTTCTGCGTCGTAGCCGTAACATACTTCTTCAAAGTTTGTGGCTCTGACTTTAGGGTCTTGTTCGCGGACTGGAACGCGTTTCTTGTTGTCACGCATTTCTTCTACGATGCCGCCGACATGACATTGGTGTCCTTCTTCTTTTTCTTCTCTCTCGAGAATCTTATGTCCTTCTACATTATTATACATAGCCTGACGTTTCATCACGTTTTCGAAGTCGACTTGTGCGCCATCGAATTCTGGGCCGTCGACGCAGGTGAATTTTGTCTCGCCGCCTACAGTGACACGGCAAGCGCCGCACATACCTGTACCGTCAACCATGATTGAGTTCAAACTTACAGTACATTTGATGCCGAGTTTTGTTGAGAGCTGTGAAACGAACTTCATCATGATGAGCGGACCGATAGCGATGACTTCGTCATATTGCTTGCCTTCATCGACGAGACGTTGCAACATCTCTGTAACTAAGCCTTTATATGGTGATGAACCGTCGTCTGTTGTGACGTATAAGTTAGAAATAGCTTCGAGTTCTTTCTCATAAACGAGGAGGCTTCTGGTTCTAGCACCGACGATGACGTCAGCTTTGATGCCGTGTTCGTATAACCATTTAACCTGAGGATAGATTGGAGCGATACCTACGCCGCCACCAACGAAAACGAATCTCTTGTTCTTGCGTTCTTCATCTGTAAGATGTACGAATTCTGATGGTTTTCCTAAAGGACCTACCACGTCAGCGAATTTGTCACCTACATTATATTCAGCCATGATTCTTGTTGACTTACCGATGGCTTTGAAAACGATAACGATTGTACCTTTTTCAACATCATAATCGCTAATTGTCAAAGGAATACGTTCTGACTTTTCAGTCATCTTAACGATTAAGAACTGACCTGGCAAAGCAGATTTTGCCAAACGTGGAGCTTCAATCTCAAACAAATAAGTTTCTTGAGCTAACTCTTCTTTTCTAACTATAGTAAACATTACTGATATTTTAAGTTAAATTAATGCTTAATGAATTAAGTCGCAAAGATAAGAAAAGACTTTGAACTTTGGCTATTGGCTGTTGAACTTTTTTTTAAGACTCCGAGACTCTGAGTCACCGAGACACCAAGACACCGAGACACCAAGTCTATGAGTCTGTGTTCAGTATTCGGAGTTCAGTGTTCAAACTTCAGCGGCGCCTGAGCCTGTCGAAGGCAAAGCTCGGCATTTTCTATAATTCCTAATTCCTCATACCCTCAATTCCTAACTCCTAACCCCAAAAAACGTGTCAATGTGTTTTTATTTTTTGCAGGATACATTGACGCGTCTCTACAAAAAGAATTTTTAACATTTTTTAACTTTTTTATTTGAAAATGATATTTTATTTTTGCAGTGAACGATAAAAAACTATTTTTTATGGAACATATTAAAAATATGATACACACCATAAGAGGTGTTAAGGTCATGCTGGATTCAGATCTGGCTCAACTATACGGCTATACAACAAAAGCCTTCAATCAGCAAGTAAAAAACAACATTGAAAAATTTGATTCCGATTTCAGGTTTCAATTAACAAGAGATGAATATCATGAAATTTTAAGGTCAAAAAATTTGACCTTAGAATTAGAAAACGACTTTTTGAGGTCAATTTTTTTGACCTCAAAAGACAAACGTGGTGGTCGACAATATCTTCCTTTCGTTTTCACAGAACAGGGTATATATATGCTGATGACTGTTCTTAAAGGAGAACTTGCCACAAAACAAAGCAAAGCACTCATAAGAACATTCAAAGAAATGAAAGATTTCATCCTTACAAACAACATTATTAAAAGCAAAGAAATACTACAAATTTCCTTACAAACAACTCAAAATACAAATGATATTGCCAAGATTAAAAGCGAGATGTTTACAAAAAGCGACTTTGCAAAATTCATCGACAACTTCACTGAAAACAAAACAAATGAAATTTTAATTCTAAACGGTGAATATTTCAATGCCGACATTGCCTACAACAACATATACGACTTAGCAAACAAAAGCATTTATATCGTTGACAACTATATCGGAATCAAGACTTTGTTATTAATCAAAAACATAAGAGAAAACATTAAGGTCTGTATTTTCAGCGACAATATCAACAAAGGTCTTCATCAGTTTGAATACGACGACTTCAAAAAACAATATCCAAATATTGACATATCATTTTATAGGACCAATAGTGCATATCACGACAGATATATAATAATAGATTACGATACTCCAAATGAAAACATTTTTCATTGTGGTGCTTCTTCAAAAGACGCAGGAAATAAAATAACAAGCATTACAAAGATAAATGACAAAGAGATATATCATCATATAGTGGATATTTTATTGGGGAATCCAATTTTAACATTGTAAACACAATACGACAATAATAAATCTCAAAATCTCAAAACCTCAGAATCTCAGAATCTCAGAAACTTAGAAACTTAGAAACTCAGCAACTCAGCAACTCAGCAACTTGGTGACTTGGTGTCTCAGTGACTTTAAAAAAAGGCACGACAGAGGCATTTTCTGTCGCACCTTCGGCGCTTTGATTTTTTTTTTGCATCTTATTTTGCAGGGATTCCGCACTGCGTGCTTCATCACCTGCCTGGAAACTGTCGCTCCTGACGGAGCTGATTTTTTCAGTTGAAAATTGAAAACTGAAAGTTAATTTCAACTAATTGCTAACTGCTGATAGCTGACAGCTAATTTTCCATTTTCAACATTCCGTTTTCAATTTAAAAAAAGGTGTCACCCTTATCAGAGCAACACCCCAATTATGCATTATGAATTATGCATTAAACCAAGCGCTTCGCTTTTATTCTAAGATAGAGCGCACTGAAAAACCGTCGTTACGCTCGTAGTAGCCCATGCGGCGATTGCCGCTATCGGAGTAGAGGCCGTACGCGATGCCGGCGGCGTTCTCGTAAGGCGTTGAACTCCAATAGGAACTCCATCCCCCAGCGAAGTTGAGCGATGACCCGAAACGGTAACCCGCAGCAGGAAGGAAGATGCTGTTGCCATTAGGGCCTTCTACATTATAGCCCTTAACTCCGTTATAGGTTGTCCATGTCCATGTACAGTTATCTATCAATTCTTGTATTTCTGCACTCGTCGGCATTCTCCAGCTTCCACCCCAGTTAGCTGTAGCTGCATCGTATTGCGCTGTTAAATTACCTTCGCTATCTATATAACCTTGAGATTGCAACTCTGAATTACTAAGTCCGTAGGTTGCACTATTTGAACTTGAGTAATCGCTTTTTGGACTTGTCTCGCCCCATGCGAAATAGTCTCCGTATTCTTCTGGAGAATCTGCTCCTACATTACATGTTGCCCATTTTACGCTTAAGCCTAGGTCAACCCAACCATAACCATTCTCTGTTCCTGTTGATGCCCTTGTCGTAAAACTCTTCACTTCTCCATAACTCGTTCCTGCTTCGTTGGTAGCGTAGGCTCTAACGTAATATGTGGTGTTAGCTTTTAAGTTTGTCATAGATGAAGTAAAGCTTCCTGTTCCTGTGCCTTCGTTGCTTTCCTCGCTATATAGATTATTTATTTTAGGTTCTGAAGTCTCGCTCCAGCAGATGCCACGTGCTGTCACTGTACCATTGCCATCTGAGGTGACATTGCCGCCACATATAGCGGTGTTAGCTGTGATGCTGCTGACAGAGTTTGTCGACACTGTCGGCTCCGTTACCGTCACATCTCCCAATGTAGTAAAGCTCTTCTGTGCTCCGTAGCTGGTTCCTGCTTCGTTAGTAGCGTATGCTCTCACATAATAAGTAGTCTGAGGTGCTAAGTTGCTGAGGTTTGAAGTAAAGTTTCCTGTTCCTGTGCCGTCTATGCTGCGGTTGTTGTTTATCGTCGGATTTTGTGATGTGCTCCAGCAGACGCCGCGGGCTGTCACTGTACCATTGCCATCTGAGGTGACATTGCCGCCGCATGTTGCTGAGTTAGATGTTATATTCGTTACAGAATTTGTAGTTACAGTTGGCAATACTATTTCTGGCTCTTCCTCCAATGTCTTAAAGCTCTTCACTTCTCCATAAACCGTTCCTGCTTCGTTGGTAGCGTAGGCTCTAACGTAATATGTGGTGTTAGCTTTTAAGTTTGTCATAGATGAAGTAAAGCTTCCTGTTCCTGTGCCATTGTTGCTTTCCTCGCTATATAGGTTATTTATTTTAGGTTCTGAAGTCTCACTCCAGCAGATGCCACGAGCTGTAACTGTTCCATTGCCGTCTGAGGTAACATTGCCGCCGCATGTAGCAGAATTTGAAGTTATATTCGTTACAGAATTTGTAGTTACAGTTGGCAATACTATTTCTGGCTGTTCTGGTTCATCTTCTGGTTGTTCTTCAGGTCCTGTGAAATTACCGCCAAAGACTGGACGCACTGGTGCACCAAATATACGATTAAAGGCTGAATTAACGCCATAATTTGCAGCAAAGAGAACTATATTATATTTATAAATATTATCATCTTCAACTGGCGTAGAGCTCCAATACCTTCCATCTTCACCAACGTCATAATGTGATGTATTATGACGATATCCTGCAGCTGGAAGAAAGATGCTGTTAGCATTGGTCTTGGACTTAATATTATAACCGTTAACGCCATTCTGTGTAGTCCATGTCCACGCGCAGTTTGTCACCAATTCGTTTATTTCCGCCTTTGTCGGCATTCTCCAGTTACCACCCCAGTTTGCTGTTGCCGCATCGTATTTTGAGTTACCGGAAATATCATTCATCTGTTTACCATTATTAAGGTAGTTTGATGACGAATAGCTTGTTTTTGTTTTTATCTCACCCCATGCAAAATAATTACCATATCCTTCTGGTTTTGTAGCACCAACATTGTATGCCGCCCATTTCAAGCCTGATGGCAAACCGAGGTCTACATATTCATAACCATTTTCATTTGGCACTTCTGGTTCTTCTCCCTTTGTAACAAAACTCTTCACTTCTCCATAAACCACACCCCAGTCTGTTCTGGCATAGGTCCTCACATAATATTTTGTATTGCTTTCCAAATAAGACAGATTATATGTAAAAGACGATGTACCGGTGCCACTACTGCTTCCGTTATTATTATGTGAACCAGATATTGTTGGATTGGTATTTTTAGACCAACAGAATCCTCTTACATTTATCTTATTTTCAACATCATTATTTGTCACGCTACCGCTAAGAACAGCAGAATTCTTTGTAATATTTACAACATTATTAGTAACAACAATAGGTTTTCCTACAGTAACGAAGTTTGCCTTGTCACCTCTAGCCTTGTCATATCCATTATCGTATTCATAACGATAATAATATGTCACACCAGCTTCAAGGTTATCAATAGTAACATCAAACTTCTTACCTTCAAGCGCACAGACATACTCCACAGATTCACTCATATTCTCATTACTCGACACAATTATCTTCATTCCTTCCAAAGCCTGTGGATACGAATATTCGCCGCTCATCTTGACATGCTCCCATCCTCTTTCCATGGTCACATCCTTCATCTCCACCTTGCTAGCTTCTAAAATATCATCCTTCTTACAACCAGCAAAGAAGATTACTATCATACCTATTATTAATAATGCCTTTTTCATATCTTTATATTTTAAGTCAACGGACAACAGACAACCGTCAACAGTCTTTGTCCATTTTTTATTTCTTTTTCTGAATTTCTGAGATTTTAAATTTTTGAGATTTTGAATTTCTCAACTACCACCCAAATCCTAATCCAACTTTCATTTCCATCATCTTGAAGCTTGTTGTAACAGCATCAAGGCTTATCGCCATGCCACCTAGTCGGAACATCAAGCCTGCGGAAAGGTCAAGGCCTTTATATGTATTGGCAGGATATTCCACATACTCTCCGTTCAATGTTTCTGCGGCTCTTATTCTCATTCCGTAGCCGGCACCGAGCTTAAGATATACAGGTTCGCCTAGACGCATCATAAGACCACCAGTAATAGAGAGTCGTGTTGTCTTGCTGTTGCCGGTTATCGCAACCTTATCGAAAGGCGTGTCAATGACATCAAATCCTGTGAAGTCGAAGTTAGACATCGCACTGAGGAACCATCCCACTTTCTTTACAGAACCGAAACTGATTCCATATGACAGTTGTGGTGCAATAGAATATGCCGCGTTCAAGGTAACGAAGCCAAATTTATCATCCACTTTAGGTTTTGAGACATTCTGTTTCACAGTCTTAGCAGTCTCCACTTTAGGCTGTTGTGGTTTAGGTGTCTGCACAGTCTTTGTCACGCTTTCATTCTTGACGCTGCTATTGGTTTCACCTGGCACCAATGTCTCTTTCAGACTTAAGGTCTCGCCTTCTGTTATGGTTATAGATTTTTTAAGTTCAGCATAACCTTGTTTAATAAGCACCAGTTCATGAACACCTACCAGCAAGTCTGTTATAATCTTTGGTGTCTGTCCGTAATGTTTTCCATCGATATATATTTCAGCGCGCATCGGTTCTGTGTTCACGTTCAAGAATCCGCATATTGCTCGTGGTGCGTCAATATTTATCACCATATCTTCACCCAAGACGACATTAATATTTTTGCTTGTTGTTTCATGCTGCGCCTTTCTGGCTTCAACATAATGAGATCCTTCGGTGAGACGACCTGTCCATGAGCCTTTGGCTTTTAACTCATTATTGATATATATATCAGCTTCTGAATCTGTGTTAATTGTCACCTTAACGAAGTTAGGTTCCATATTCAAAACTGCTTTCGTTGTCTGTCCGTCCACTACAGTGAATTTCTGTTCTGCCTGTTTATACATCTCCTTAACGACCTTAATGACATATTCGCCGCTTTCGAGTTTATCAGTCTTAAAAGGAGTCTTTCCTACGCGCTCATTATCTATATAGACAAGCGCGCCGTTTTCTGGCGTCGACTCTACCTCTATGTAACCGTATGCTGGGCGCATCTTCTTCTCCACCACTATTGGGTCTCCCTCTGTTATCTCCACGCTGCCGCTTTCTGTGTGATAATATTTACACTCCATTCTCCATGTGTATGTTGTTCCTATGTTAAGAGTCTTCGACACCTCTTTGTCGCCGACATATTCATCATCGATGTATATCTCGGCATCTTCTCTGTCGGATGAAATGATAAGGTAATTGATATTTGGTTTTTCTGGTCCTGCGTATGCATTAGGATTTTTATACTGCAAAATCATCTCATAGACGCAGTAGTCGCATAACTCTTCTGGAAGATAATATTTATATGTTCCATAGTCAGGATGTCTGATATCGATAAAAGTAGCGGCTTCTGCTGAAATATATATCCACATCGAACCAGTCTTTGGTTTCTTTATGATTTGCGTTGCTCTGTTACCCACAAACACCAGTCGCAGTCTCTCCTGTTCCGGGATGTTTTCTGTAGAAATCTTTATCAAAGCCATAGGCAAATCATTGCCGTCAGTATATTCCAGCTTATTGTCGATGACACCGCCTGGAACATATTTAAACGAGCCTTCCTTAACCTGAAGCTGGGCGAAAGTATTTAATGAAATCAATGCAAATATTACAAGTAAAATTCTCTTCATAAAACAAATAGGATTGAAAGGTGCAAAATTAAACAAAATCAATATATAAAACCCAATTGTAAATTTATTTTATGAAAAAATTTCATTTTAAGTTAATATTTATTCACATATCATTTTTTACTGCATTTTTAAGCATCAAAATGTTGATAACTCATCATTTTGATTTAAATTTGCAAGAAATCAGACTAAGGACTAAGGACTAAGGACTAAGGGCTAAGGGCTAAAGGTTCTGAGTTTTTGAGTTTTTGAATTTTTGAGTTTTAAAAAAGTGGAACTGACACGAAACATATTATCCCAATATTGGGGCTACCCTTCTTTCCGTCCAATGCAGGAAGAGATAGTGGACGCTGTCGTCAACGGCAACGACACTCTTGCCTTGCTTCCTACTGGCGGCGGCAAGTCGATATGTTTTCAGGTTCCTGCAATGGCAATGGAAGGCGTATGTATCGTGATAACGCCGCTCATCTCTCTCATGAAAGACCAAGTGATGCACCTGAAGAAGATAGGCATCGCTGCAGCGGCGATATTCTCTGGCATGCATCATAACGAGATTGAAATAGCATACAACCAAGCAGCCTTCGGGATGCTGAAGTTTCTCTATGTCTCGCCAGAGCGTCTCATGACAGCTTCTTTCATCGAGGCACTGAAAAAGATGAAGGTTTGTCTCCTCGCCGTCGACGAGTCGCATTGCATCTCACAATGGGGCTACGACTTCCGACCTCCATACTTAAAAATAGCAGAGATACGAGAATATATTCCTAACACTCCCGTACTTGCACTCACCGCGACAGCGACGCCACAAGTCGTGGAAGATATACAATACCGTCTTGCTTTTAAAAAGAATAATGTCTTTCAGACGAGTTACGAGCGTAAGAACGTGACATATAACGTCATCCATGAGGCTGACAAATTCGGACTTATGTACCGTCTCCTGCAAAAGATGCAAAGCGGAAGCGGCATCGTCTACGTGAGAAGCCGCAAACGTACCAAGATAATCGCAGACTGGCTGCAGTCGGTTGGCATCAGCGCGTCGTTCTATCACGCCGGTCTCGACGCCAAGACCCGCGACTATCGTCAGCAACTCTGGATGGATGGCAAGATCAAAGTCATAGTAGCCACCAACGCCTTCGGCATGGGCATCGACAAACCTGATGTGCGTCTCGTCATTCACATGGACTTGCCCGACAGCCTCGAGGCTTACTTCCAAGAAGCAGGTCGTGCCGGCCGTGACCTTCAAGCTTCAGAAGCATTCTTACTGGTTGCAGACACCGACATAAACAAGCTGAAAGAAAACATAGGCAGCTCTTACCCTGACCTTGACAAGATAAGAACGATATACAACGCCATTGGCAATTACCTACAGATTCCTATCGGAGCTGGTGAAAACCAAACTTACAATTTTAACATCGATGAGTTTGTACAATATTATAATTTCTCATTGCTCGAAGTTTATAATGCTATAAAGCTAATCGAAAGAGAAGCATATTTCGTGACATCGGAAGCACTCGACACTCCTTCAAAAGTGCATATCAGAGCTAACCGTGAGGATTTGTATCGTTTTCAGATAGAATATAAAGAATACGATACAATAATTAAATTTATGCTGAGAAGTCTCCCTGGAGTGCTAAGCGATTTTGTCAATATCAGAGAGGAACAGATATCTCAGAAGACAGGATTGACAGTGGACATCATCAGCAAGCAACTTAAGAATTTGGAGCGACTCAACTTCCTGACTTATATACCTCGCAACGACAAGCCTCAGATTCAGTTCTTGACCCCAAGAATTGACACAAGATATTTTTCTTTATCTGACGAGATATACAAAAACAGAAAAGAAGATGCAGCGAAACGAGTTCAGGCTGTTATTGATTTTGTCAACAATAATGAAGAATGTCGGAGTGTGCAGCTCTTAAGATATTTCGGGGAGAACATAAAGAAAAGCTGCGACAAATGTGACGTTTGTTCTTCTAAAAACAAGATGAGTCTCAGCGAACAAGAATACAAGGAAATCAGCGAGGCTATTATCAATGAGTTAAAAGAAAACGAAGCCAATATCCACGATATCCTGCACATGAACAAAAACTACCATGAAGAAAAAGTCCTGACCACCCTCAAGTGGATGCTAGATAACAATATTATAAGACAAGACGAAGAAGGGATGTTAAAACTTTTTATGTAAAACCTCAGAAAATCAAAATCTCAAAAACTCAAAACTTTTTGCAATTTTGAGATTCTGAGATTTTGAGATTTTGAGATTTTGAGATTTTGAGATTCTTAATAACTCATAATATACTCCAAGGCTGCATCTAATTGTCCTTTTACACCAGCGTCTCTGGTTAGAACTTCTTTATCTGGAGAGAAGCCTTTTCCTTCTGGAACGAAACCTTCATGTGTCTTGATTTCGTATGTTGAAGTATAGACATAATGTCTTTCTCTTTCTATATCACCGAAAGGACCTCCATATGTCAAGTCGATAGCATCAGACAAAAGAGGACCTGTTGCACCGTGAGTACGTTCACCTATGACGTAACCTGTTGGCATTTGAGAAATATTGTAAGTTGTGATTTCGCCCATACTAATAGAATAGATATTAGACAAGACAACATAAGGAATATCTTCTGACGCCAAGTCACGATTTTCTGACGAAGGCTTGATTGTCACTGGAGACCATACAGAATGTTCGAGTCTTCCTGGACCTTCCTTATAACGTGTTGACATCACTTCGAGATCTTTTTTAATGAAAGGAGAAATAACATAATTCAAGTCAGAGAGATAACCACCTCCATTGCAACGGTTGTCGAGGATAACGCCTGCCAAATCTTTTTTATTCATCTTTAAAGCGACATCCATCCATTTCTGTATCAGCTGAGCTGCTTTGTAATATGTAGAATAAATATTATTCACGCCCGTCATGATAAGACTCATCTTATATCCGTTTTGCCAGAGATAAGGCACATATCTTCCATCAGGAAGCTGGAACAAGATATAACATACACTTACATGCAAGTCGTCAGTATTGATTTTTTCGTAGCCGCTATAAATGACTTTATAACCAGGGATAGAGTTAGCGACAAGTTTCTGGTTAAATTGACTTATTTCATTAGAAAGTGAGCCATTATCTTTATAATAATAATCTCTCTTTTTAATTTCATTATTTGAAGGGCTGATACTTATTACATTATCCCATGAATAAGAATAAAAGTTCTTCACTTGAATAGACATATGATGATCAATAAGTCCTCCCATTGCTTCTTCATACAGAGCCTTCAATTCAGAATTCTTCACCTCTTTTCCATCCTTCACACGTAGATCCAAGGCTTCAAATTGAGGCATCAATCTTTCATAGACATCATCCCAGTCTGTTTCGTCAACATCCCAGAAAACGTAGCCTGTATTGATATTATTCCAAAGAACATCGAATTGTTCTGCATATGTGCTATATGCCAATGTTGTTGTTTCGCCAATGTAAGGCACATAATCAGGAGTTTTTCTACATGAAGAAAAAGTCAGCGCAAGTGCTGCTAATATTAATAAAGATATTTTACGCATGATTATTACAGTTTATAAATTACACCTAATGTTAATGAAGCAGTGTTGTTATAACGAGGGTCTGGCGACACCTTGCTGACTTTCATATAACTCATCAAGTCATAGTATAACAAAGCATCGAACTCCATAATAACGTTATCTGATAGTTCAAAGCTTAATCCAGGACCGGCGACAAGACCAGCAACGAAACGATTGTGGTATTCATTAAACTCCATCTTTTCGTCAAAATCTATTCTCTTATCGTAGAGATCAAATGTTTTTCCACTGACATTTGCACTCATCCAATAACTAGCATAGGCACCCATCAGAAAATGTCCACGTACCTTTGTACCACCAACGGTGAAATCTGCCATAACAGGAACTGTAAGATACTTATTATTGTAATCAGTATAAATATCTTTAACATAATTCAAGTTGCGTTTCATTGTATGAGAACGTGACATCATTTCAACATTGGCTCTCATTGCTAACCATTCATTAACTTGATACGACAATATGAGACCAAAATCAGCACCGTTTTTAGCATGATATGTCTCGTCAATACGACCAGAATTAGAGCGAGTAATAGAATTAAAATCGAGTCCACCCTTCAGTCCGATGCCGAATTGCGCACTGACATCTGTTGTCAGCGCAATAAAAAGCACTAAAATAAATAATTTAACTTTGTTCATAATTTCTTTTTTAAGCGTTGCAAATTTAAGAAATTAACAAATAAAAAAAAGACCGCCGAAGCGATCTTTCTACTTTTTTTTGTAATATCTTAGAGACCTTTTACAAGTTCTGCACCTGCTTTAAATTTAACCACAGTTTTTTCTGCAATCATAATCTCTTTGCCAGTTTGTGGGTTGCGGCCTTTTCTTGCTGGATGTTTTGCTGTTGAGAATGTACCAAAACCTACCAATGATATGCGTTCGCCTTTTTGTAAAGCTTCTGCTGATGCATCCATGAATGCTTCGAGTGCTTTTTTAGCGTCAACCTTTGTCATACCTGCTTTCTCTGCGATGACATTTACTAATTCTGCCTTGTTCATACTAATTCTATTTAGATTAAATACAAATTTAAATTGTTAAGTAACTATAACTTAATCGTTTTCGCTCACAAATCTAATTATTTATTATTAAAAAAACAAACATTTTTTCAAGAAAAACTCATATTTTTCCACAAATCAGGCAAAGGTTTTTTACTCATTTTTCCGAAATGCTTGTATTTACTAGAAAACACAACAATCGACAGAATTTCAATTTATTTTATAGAATGTAATTTTTTATTCATTTTATTTTAAAAAAAGCATAATTTTCCACTTACATTAAAGCATTTTTATCTATATTTTTTGAAATTTTAGATAAAAAAATCACAGTTTATATAAAAAAAAGAATCTAACCTTATTTAAATTTGAGGTTAGATTCCTATTATTACAATTAAAAATTATATCATTTTACCAACCATTCGCCTTCTAAGCGAGTGCCTCTCAAGAAATCTGCTATAGGCATAGCTTTCTTTCCTGCTTGTTGGATGACTTTTATCGAGATATTATTTTTCCCTAAGACAACATCCAGATATGACTTGCCGTCAGTTTTAATCTTATATAAATCTGTATCTTCTGATTTATTTTCTTTCAAAGCTACTTCAAAAACTTTGATATCGAGTGTTTCATTATTTTCAGAAACGAATTGAGTGTGAGCTGCTGGATATGGCGACAAACCTCTAATGAAATCATATATCGACTTTGCGTCTTTGGTCCAATCTATTTTACAATCTTCCTTGAAGATTTTAGGAGCTGCTTTCAACTGCAGGTTATCTCTTTCAATAATCATATCCTGACTTTGAGATTGCACTCTGCCCTCCTCTATTCTTTTAATGGTCTCCACCACGACTTTATTTCCAAGCACCATAAGCTTGTCGTGCAAAGTTCCTGCAGTCTCGTTTTCTTCTATAGTGACTTTCTCCTGCATTATAATCTCACCAGTGTCGATTTCCTTATCAAGAAGGAATGTCGTGAGACCTGTTTCCTTTTCGCCATTGATGATAGCATGATTGATAGGCGCTGCACCACGATATTGTGGCAACAATGATGCATGAAGGTTAAATGTTCCCATAGGCGGCATGCTCCACACTACTTCTGGCAACATCCTGAAAGCCACTACTACAAACAAATCAGCATTATATGATGAAAGTTCTTCTATAAACTCTGGAGATTTCAGACTTACCGGCTGCAATACTGGCAAGTCATATTTCAAAGCAGTCAGCTTCACATCAGAACTCTGGATTTTCTTACCTCTTCCAGCAGGCTTGTCTGGAACAGTGACGACTGCAGCCACTTCATAACCTGCTGCTATTATTGCTTCTAACTGCGACGACGCAATCTCAGGTGTACCAAAATATACTATCTTCATGTTTTTCTTATTTTTTGCAAAAATAAGAAAAGACAACGGACAACAGACAACAGACAACAGATTTTTTAATTACTAATTACCAAGTCGCACGTCCGTGCGCCTCTACGTGAGACTCATAAACAAAGGACTAAGGCTATTGGCTGTTGAACTATGAACCAACTCATAAACTTATAGACTCAAAAATCCTCATCAACTTAAAAAATCCCTCATACCCTCAGTTCCTCATACCATCAACTCCTAACTCCTAATTCCTAACTCCTAACTCTATCCCTAAGATAAGCTTTCTTTGCATATGACAAGAAGAAAATGACCGACATCAAGGATACTGTAGCTGCCATGATAAACGCAGAGTTATATCCGCCTAGATGTTCAGCCACATAGCCACCACCAATAATTCCGAGTCCGATACCCAAATCCCAGCTTGTCAAGATAGTCGCGTTGGCTGTACCTCTTTTATCGTTAGTAGTCATATTTAAAAACATGGTCTGAACCGCAGGATACATGCTTGCCTGTCCGAAGCCAATCACCACAGCAGAGATATAATATCCGTAAAGGTTTTGCCAGAAAACAAATATAGCATAACCGATGGCAACGACGATAACGCCGTATGTGGCGTTTCTTGTAGCGAATCCTCGGCTTAAGGCTTTCACTCCAACGACACGCGACAATATCAATCCAATGGCGAACAACATGAAAAATGTTCCAGTTCCAGTAGTGATATTCAAGACATCCTTGCTATATATCGCGATATAGGTTGAAAGTATTCCGTACGACATCGCTATCAGTGCGATGCATATTCCCTGGCTCCAGCCTTGTATCAAGACAAATCTGTCCAAAGACATTTTTTTCTTTTCCATTACTGGCGGACGATATTTGCAATCTACATAGGAATTGATAAGCAAACCGAGCAAAGCACACACCAAAGAGACTGTGAATAATAGATTGTAATCATTGAAACGACTATACAGAAGAAGACTTAACGAAGGTCCTACCGCCATTGCGAAGTTGTTGCTAAGTCCCCAGTAGCCTATACCCTCACCTCTTCTTTGTGAAGGCAGAACATCTATCGCTACGGTGTTGCTCGACACTGATGTCAATCCGAATGGCGCACCATGCAATGTTCTTATGACTGCAAACAAGATAATAGAACCAGTGATGTAATAACCTGCGAAGAACAAGGCAAATGAGGCGTAGGATATCATCAAGACTTTCTTTCTTGAGAATCTATCGACAATATAACCGCTGAAGAAACGTATTGCCAAAGCTGCCACGCTGTATCCGCTCAGCACCAGACCTATCATAGCCTTATCCGCATGAAACACGTCACGGAGATACAAAGGCAACAAAGGTGTCACAAAATAAAAAGAGAAATACATCATAAAGTTGGCAATCCATACCTTCAAGTAATTGCCGGTGAATAGCCTTACCTTTTCTTCTTTATTTACTGTCGATTCCATTTCTACTTCAAAAAAAAACACCCGACTAAAATCGGGTGTCTAAGTCTTAATTATTTTTATTATTATTTCATTTCAGCTTGTGCTCTAGCGATATTCTTTTCAATGCTGAAGCCTTCGTTGCTGTTAGGATAGTCAGCTTTGATTTTGTTGTAAGCTTCGATAGCTTTAGCGTAGTTGCCAGTCATTTCGTAAGCCATACCTGCTCTGAGCAAGTACATTGGAGATGTGAAGCTGTTAGCTGATTTAGCTGCTGCGTTTTCGTAAGCTTTAGCTGCTTCTGCAATATTGCCTAATTCCATTTGAGCGTCAGCTAATGCTCCTAATGCTAAAGATGAAACTAAAACATCTTTTCCTTTATATGATTTAAGATACTCAACAGCCTTGCTGAAGTCACCTGTGTTAAGGCAACATACGCCAGCGTAATATTTTGCTAAGTTAGCTGTTTTTGTTCCACCGAAATCGTTGATAACGTCTACAAAACCGAGATAGTTACCATCACCATTCAATGCTGTTGTGAAATTGTCATTTTCAAAATACTGTTCTGCATGATAGATAGCAGCTTGAGCATCTTTTTCACGTGGTTCTAAATAATACTTCTTAACGCCAAAGAAAGCAAGAACTGCTACAACCATTATTGCCAATACAACAATGATAGCTTTTTGATTATCAATAACGAATTGTTCTGCTCTTGTCAAAGTTGTTTCAATTGATTCAAGGCGTTCATCACCTTCATTCTTAACATTTTGTTTTGCCATATCAAATTATTTTTTTCGAACTGCAAATTTAGTTTTTTTATCTGAAAAAACAACAAAAAAAATAAATATATTTGCTCAATAATTTTCAGCGCAGGAAACGCAATTATCATTGCAAATACACATTATTATATTAATGTAAAAATCAAGAGTTTAAAATTTAAAACAGATATTGATAATGTCACCAAAAGATCAGGAATTATATAAGTTTTTACAACAATTCACTACAGAAGAAAGAAAAAAACGCTTTGAAGAAGTGCTCAACTACAGAACTCGTCACGTCACAATAGTGTTAGAAGACATCTACCAATCGCATAATGCGAGTGCTGTTTTGAGAAGCTGCGACATCAACGGAATACAAGACATTCACGTCATTGAAAACCGCTGGGTTTATAATGTAAATCCTGACATCGTGGTTGGTAGCGTCAAGTGGTTAGACCTTAAGAAATACAACGAACAAGACTTCAACACTCCTGAAGCCTTCGACAATCTTCACAAGAAAGGTTATAAAATCGTTGCCACATGTCCTCATCAAGATGACTTCACTCCTGATGAACTTCCTTTAGACCAGCCAGTGGCTATAGTCTTCGGAACAGAGAAGACAGGTCTCAGCCAATATGCTTTGGACAATGCTGACATGTTCGTCAAGATTCCGATGTACGGTTTCACAGAAAGCTACAACATCAGCGTCTCTGCGGCTTTGATGATGTACACTCTGATGCAACGTTTACACAACAGCGACATCGACTGGCATCTCACAGAGGAAGAGAAAGATGAATTACGTCTCGACTGGAGCAAGAAAAGTATCAGACGCTTCTGGGACTTCGAACAGAAATTCAGAGAAATGCACCCTGAGTTTTATAAATAAAAATTCAGAAACTCAAAATTAAAAAATCTCAAAACATCCGATTATATTCTTAATTTTTTATTTTTTTTTTTTTTTATTTTAAGTTAACGACTCTATAAACCAGTTCTTCTCCTGGTCTGGCGAGTCGCATTCTTTCTCGTTGGTTTTCTGATATCTCATAATATAATCTATCGGCATCGACGGTAAAGCCTGCTTTTTGAAGAATATCTGCATAGTCTCTGCCGAATTGTCTGACATGATCATATTGCCCGAAGAGACGCTCCCGTTCCTTAGGATCTGTCACGCTTGAATCTTCGAAAGTATCCACATTAGGATTTATAGGCACCATCAAGATAGCCCAGCCTCCTAGCTTCAAGATTCGTTTAATCTCCGAAAAGGCTTTATCTACATTATCAACATGTTCCAATACATGATTACATATAACCACATCGTAAGTATTGTCAGGAAGGTTGATATTTGTCACATCGAGATGCAAGTCAGCAATAGGAGAATCGAGGTCGGCTGTTGTGTAATCCAAATTCTTCAAGCTCTTGAATTTCTTCAAGAAAGGCTGCTCCGGAGCAAAGTGCAGTACCTTTAAGTTGTCTGTGAAGAATCCAGTTTTCTCTTTAAGATACAACCAAAGAAGACGATGACGTTCCAATGACAAACAGTTAGGACACAAGCGATTATCCATTGCCTCGCCATAGCCGTATGGTAAAAACTTACGAAAATGTTTTCCGCAGACTGGACACTCGACTTTGTTTCCCCAATAGAACGGCCTTATCAGAATGCTAAACAAATAACTGAATTTTATCAGTATCTGACGAGGAAACATCTTTGTCAAAAGCGAAATTATCTTCTTCATTTTCAGCAATTATTTTGAAACTTCATCATATAACTTTTTAATGGTCTCCGACATCTTAGACCATTCATACTTTTTCTTCTCTTCTATGACATTATTCTCAAAGAATTCTTTTCTGTCGTTATCATAAAAGTCACAGATAGCATCTGCAATCTTAATAGGCTGCGGTTCGACGACATAACCAACTTTTCCATCTGGGACTATCTCTCTCAAACCTCCCACATCTGTCACCAGCATTGGCTTCTCAAAATGATAAGCGACCTGTGTCACACCACTTTGCGTTGCAGATCTATAAGGCTGAACCACCATATCTGCAAGATTAAAGAAATTCTTCACCTCTTCATCTGGAATATATCTGTCACAAATGATGACCTTATCATTGATTTTATAATAGTCTATCATTTGTAAATAAGGTTCTTTCTTTTCATAGAACTCACCTGCTACGATAAGCTTAACTGGATAATTGTCTATACGCTCATCAGCCATAGCTTTAAGGAGCAGATCAAGGCCTTTGTATTCACGTATCAATCCAAAGAAAAGAAGATAGTTATATTTATCATCTAAATACAAACTATTTATCGCCAACGACTTATCTTCTCTATCACCATAATGGTCATAAAGAGGGTGAGGTGAAAAACATTTAGGTTTTGATTTCTTATCTAGCTTAGAAATATCTTCCAAAACAGATTTTGAAAGAGCCACGAAAGCATCCATTTTTTTCACGAAGCATGGAGAGAAGACTCTATCTAAAATAGATTTTTCATGAGGCATCATATTGTGAACCAAGCCTATGCATCGTGTCTTTTTATTCTTTGATATTATCTTAGCCATCTTTGCATAGCAAGGAGCGAAAAACGACATCCAATATGCGAATATGACTATATCTGGATTTTTAGCCTTGATTTCCTTGGCAGTCTTAACCCATGAGAAAGGATTTATTGAGTTTATCCTTCTGAAAATCCTAATATTTTTTGGTGCAGGAGCATCAGAATACTGAGTCTTGCCAGGAAACAGAATCGATGGATATTGTAAGGTAAACGTGTACAGGTGAACATCGTCACCTTCTGCAACGAACTCATTTGCAAGGCGGTCCGTAAACGCCGCTATCCCACCTCTGTAAGGATGCGAGGGTCCTACTACTACTATTTTCATATTATTTTTTTGTCAATTTTAGCAATGACAACACTTTATCAATGATGTCATTAATTTGTTTTGAAATTCTTAATTTATATATTGCAACAACTCCCAACAACGACATTGCAATAGTTCTGATAAATGAGTCCAGTATTTGACCTATTATCTCGACATTGAACAATGATATTAATTGATGAGACATGTATTTCTGTACAAACCAATCTATTACAAATAACGCGACTATTATCAGCAGAGTATATAACTCTTTAAAAGATAATGGCGTGACTTTGAGTTTCCACTCAACAAATATTAATAATAAGGTATAATAAACTATGTATGATATCAACGAAGCCATGGCAGCGCCTTCCATTCCCCATATAGGGATAAGCTTGATATTCATCACTATCGCTGTAAATGTCAATATTATTGTAAAGAGTAAAGAGTAATAATAATATTTAGAATAGCTTAAGACCGTGGCTCCCACATTAAGAGAAGTGTTTGTGATTTTAACCAATGAAAGTATAAACACCACAAACTTAGCTTCATCGTAGACTTTTCCATTAGGTATCAGATTATATATCAAGTCAATATTTATCCATATCAGGAAGAAGATAAAAAATGATGCAATAAACTGATGCAACGAAACGCTTTGTATCAACTTATTAACTCCAACCATATCATTATCTTTCATTCCTTGAGAAATATGCGGACGTGATATTGCTGCAAGTGAGCGATACGGTATCTCTACCATGCTTGCGATATAAACAGCTATAGTGTTAACACCAGCCACTGCCAGTCCTAATTTTCCGGAAACGAAAAAAGTGTTTAACACAGGTATCAGATTTCCAGCCAATGAGGTCGCTATCAGGAATAAAGTGTAGAACATGAAGTCTTTACGCAACCATGATGTGACATAAGACGGCTGTATCTTGAAAGAGACTTTCTTCAATGTAAAAAGATATATTACATTGAAAAGCGTTGCGATTCCGTATGTTAGGCATAAAGCTATCACCATCCCATCGAGATTTATCACATCGAAGGCATA
>JBGVET010000023.1:0-19067 GCA_045120395.1 Candidatus Limimorpha sp. | reverse complement strand
GCATTGAGATGTGGTGCTTTTTTTACTTAAAATTATGTGGTTGTTTTATATTTGTTCTGATAATATTGTAAATTTGCCCTACACAAATTTTGGGCGAATATGGAGCTGATAGATAATATTAACAAGACTTTAAAGGATGATTTCGTTGCTGAAATGCATAATGGCAGCAGAGTGGCTATAGCTGCTTCGTGTTTTTCTATCTATGCTTTCGAGGAATTGAAGTCTCAACTTAAAGATATTGATGAACTACGTTTTATATTTACTTCTCCAACTTTCGTCACTGAAAAGGTTGATAAAAAAGAGCGCGAGTTTTATATTCCTCGCCTTAATAGGGAACGTAATCTGTATGGTTCGGAGTTTGAAATTAGATTGCGTAATGAGTTGTCGCAGAAGGCTATCGCTAAGGAATGTGCTGAGTGGATTAGAAAAAAGGCATGCTTTAAATCGAATCGCACTAATGAGAATATGATGGGTTTTATCAATATTGATGAGACTAATTATATGCCTATCAATGGTTTCACTACTGTGGATTTGGGTTGCGAGCGTGGCAACAACGCTTATTCTATTGTTCAGAAATTGGACGCTCCTTATTCTAAGCGTTTCCTTGATTTGTTTGAGGAGATTTGGAATGATAACAGTCGTATGCAGGTTGTTACTGATGAGGTGTTGGATAATATCACTGTGGCTTACAAAGAGAATGCTCCCGATTTTCTTTATTTTGTAACTCTTTATAATATTTTCAGAGAGTTTCTTGATGATATTTCGGAGGATGTGCTTCCTAACGAGGCTACTGGCTTTAAAGATAGTCTTATCTGGAACAAACTTTATAATTTCCAAAAGGATGCTGCATTAGGTATCATCAATAAGTTGGAGAAATATAATGGTTGTATTCTGGCTGACAGCGTTGGTCTCGGAAAGACTTTCACTGCTCTTTCTGTTATAAAATATTATGAGAATAGAAATAAGTCGGTCTTGGTGCTTTGCCCTAAGAAATTGAACGACAACTGGATTACTTATAAAAGCAATTACCTGAATAATCCGATTGCGAAGGACAGATTGCGTTATGATGTTTTCTTCCACAGTGATTTGTCGCGCAATGGTGGAAAGACCAACGGTCAGGATTTGTCGCATATCAACTGGGGTAATTATGACCTGGTTGTTATTGATGAATCGCATAATTTCAGAAATGGCGGTAAGGTTACTACCGACGAGAATGACGAGAATCCAAAGGAGAATCGTTATTTAAGATTGCTTAATCAGGTTATACGCAAGGGCGTGAAGACTAAGGTCTTGATGCTTTCTGCTACTCCTGTAAACAATCGTTTCAACGACTTGAAGAATCAGATTCAGCTTGCTTACGAAGGTGAGAGTGAAAAGATTGATGATTTGCTGAATACTTCTTCGAGTATTGATGATATTTTCCGCCAGGCTCAAAGGGAATATAATTTCTGGGCAAAACTTCCTGCTGAAGAACGTACAACGAAAGAGCTTCTGAATCGTTTGAGCTTCGATTTCTTTGAGGTCCTCGATAGTGTTACCATTGCCAGAAGTCGCAAGCATATTGAACAGTATTACGACACTGCTGATATTGGAAAGTTTCCTACTCGTCTGAATCCTATCTCAAAACGTCCTGACTTGACAAGTCTTGATAGCGCTATCAACTATAATGAGATTTATGATATTGTAAGTCGTTTGAACTTAGCGATTTACACTCCTTCTGATTTTATATTGCCAAGCAGACTTGAAAAATATTATGATACAGAAAGCGACGGCGGCTATTTTGCCGGTCGCGGTATGGCTGGTCGTGAAAAGGGTATCAGGCGTTTGATGAGCATCAACTTATTGAAACGTTTAGAGAGTTCTGTCAATTCGTTCAGGCTGACTTTGGAACGTATCAAGAATCTGATTTCTAATACTATATCTAAATTAGAGACAATAAAACAGGGCGATGAGTTTGAAATTGAAATAGAAGATATTTCAAAAAATCTTGATTATGACGACCGTGAGACGGATATGTTTATCGGTGGCAAGAAAACCAAGATTGCTTTGCAGGACTTAGACCATATAGCTTGGAAAAAGTATCTGAACGAGGACTTGGAGAGTTTGAAATTGCTGCTTCTGATGCTTGCCGACATCACTCCTGAATATGATAGTAAGTTGCAGCAACTCATTGAAGACTTGAGAAACAAGTTCGCCAATCCGATAAATGCTAATAATAAGAAAGTCATTATTTTCACTGCTTTCAGTGATACTGCTGAATATCTTTATGACTGCTTGGCAGAACGTATCAAGGAACGTCATGGACTTCATACAGCTTTGGTTTCTGGTGATGTTGAAGCTCGCAGTACATTGAGGCTGCCTCAACGTGAGAAGATGGATTTTAATAAGGTGCTTACTTTGTTTTCTCCTATCTCAAAAGAGAAGTCAACGATTTATCCGCATATAAATGAGGAGATTGATGTGCTTATCGCAACAGACTGTATTTCTGAAGGTCAGAACTTGCAGGATTGCGATTATCTGATTAACTATGACATTCATTGGAATCCGGTGCGTATCATTCAGCGTTTCGGACGTATTGACCGTATTGGCAGTAAGAATGATGTGATTCAGTTGGTTAACTATTGGCCTAACGTAACACTTGATGAATATATCGACTTGAAAGGTCGTGTTGAGGCAAGGATGAAAGTGTCGGTGCTGACAAGTACGGGTGACGACAATATCATTTCTCCGGAAGAGAAAGGCGACCTTGAATATCGTAGAGAACAGCTAAAACGTCTGCAAAGCGAGGTTGTTGATATTGAGGAAATGAATACTGGCATCAGCATCATGGATTTGGGATTGAACGAGTTCCGTCTCGACTTGCTTTCTTACATGAAAGAACATTCCAACATCGAGCATACTCCATACGGACTACATGCTGTTGTTCCTGCGAGCGAGACTTGTCCTCCTGGCGTTGTTTATGTTTTGAAGAACCGCAACAACGGAGTTAACATTGACGCAAAGAACCGACTGCATCCATTTTATATGGTATATGTAAAGAATGATGAATCTGTGCATATCAATCACTTACAACCTAAGGAATTGTTAGATTGCATGAGGCTGTTGTGCAAAGGAAAATCAGCTCCTGATATGGATATATGCCGTGAGTTCAACAAGATTACCCGTGATGGCAAGAATATGAAGCAATATTCAGAATTGCTTGGCGAGGCTATCTCTTCAATTATCAATGTGAAGGAAGAAAGCGACATTGACAGTTTCCTGAGTGGCAGTCAGTTTTCGCTCTTCACAGAAGAGATTAAAGGTCTTGACGATTTTGAATTGATATGTTTTTTGGTGGTGAAATAGATTATTTATTGATTTTCCAGTAACCTCCTTTATTTGGTCCAACGTGTTCTATAATAGAACTTAGTTTGTCAATGTCACGACGAATCGTTCGTTCGTTTACTTTTAATTTCTCTGATATTTCATCAATTGTTATTTGTGGATTTGCTATTATTAGTTCTACTATTTGAAGATGTCTTTTATATTCTTTATTCTTCAGCTTTTTTATTGGTATATAATCCAAACGAATATCTAACTCATCAGATTCTAAGTCTTTTATATCGTTTTCTGGTGACATTTTTAGATTTGTCAGGACATTTTCATCGTTTTCTGATGACATTTTCAGATTTGTCAGGACATTTTCATCATTTTCTGATGACGTTTTTCCATAAGTTATCGAAAATATAAAATGTGAACCATTAAGAATCTCTACATTGTAACAAGAATTATATAATGGCGCATAGCGTAATATATTTCTAGTTCCAGATCCCATATCTTCTACCCATGACAACTCATGAAACACTTTGACCAATAACGGATTTTTTGTATAATTGTTAAGTTGTTCTATTTTCACTGTCCCTTCAGGAATTTCAGGAAGCAAACGGCTCGGATTTTTAGTCAACACTCTATCTTTAAATACATGATAAAAACAAGCATAACCACTGCTATAATCACTATGAACGCACATATTCGCTATTATTTCACGAAACAAATTCCATCTTAAATCAATGCGTTGGGTCGTCCCCGCAGGCAAGTAAAATTTATCAGGCAAATACCTTTCAGTAAATTTGGTTAATTCGTTATAAACCATAATAAGATTACAACGCAAACTGCGACGGTCGTCATAACGATTTGACATAGATTTTAAATCAAAATATTGTTGATATGTACACATATGAAACAATGCCTCAAAACGATAACGGGGCATAAATTCTTGTATTGACGATTCTTTGCCAAAAAGAATAAGTGCAGCATATTTTATCCTTAATTTATTACTCGTGGATTCTCTTTTTGCGAGATGCAAATGTATCAACACATCTTCATCGGACAACTGCAACCATGAATGATTCGGTTTATTTACTGAAAGTATATTGCGGCAAAACTGAAAAGTTTGATGGTCAATGTCGTCCATAGTTAAACCATCAACAAATCTCTCTTCAAACAAATGTGGATTTTTTCTTTCAAATAATGCCAATAGCAATTCTGGATGGTCAGTGATGTCTAAATCTACTTCTCCATTTCTGTCAAAATATCTGCCGTTATAACGATAAACATATTGACCGCATGGAATATTTAAAGCCATTACAACTTTATCTTCTACATAAATGACTTCTGGTGTCAGATAAATTGTAGGCATAAACAAATCCTTGTTTTTTACTGTAGTTATAATGTTGTTCCGTAAATCTTGGATTTTGTCTGGATTCAGTCCGATAATTTTTCCATTGTCATTAACACCAACTAAAATACATCCTCCATTGTGATTCAAAAAGGAACATATCGTTTCATATAATGAATAAGAAATCTGGTTGTAACATGTTTTATATTCAATTCGAGAGTTTTCGCCCTCTTTTGATAATTTGATAAATTGTTTAGTTTCCATTGGTTTTATGATTCTTTAATGATTATTCTATCGGTTTCTCCCTGCAAAACTAAAACCTTACATCTTGATTTCCAAATATTTTTAGTTAATAATCATTAACATTGCCATTATTTTTCAATTAAGATGTGTTTGTTCACATTTTTCCTTAATTTTTTTTAACATCTTCTTAATTTTGCTAAATTTGCCTATCAATATTTTTCCAATGTACGGACTGCCACAATCAACGATAGTAAAAAAGCAGCTTCCAAAGAAAGCCATCTTTGCTAAGTTTGACTTGAAGCCATCTCAACGAGAGAGCTTCGATGAAGACATTGCTCGTATTGATATTGTTGGCGTGGTAAACCAGAATACAGTTCCTGCTGTTGGCAAGGGTGATGAGATAAAAGAGTTTTATGTGCTTGCAGTGCAGCTGAAACGTAAAGAATACGACAGCAAGAACATAGCTATGCTAACCAAGCTGATTGAGCAAAATATGGTGTTTGCGCTGCATTATGAAGAAGAAGTGCAGTTTGCAATTTACCACACAAAACTGATAACATCGGATTGGCAACTTCTGACTCCTGACACCTCATTCCTAACTCTCAATGGATTAAATCTCGACAACGTTTGGGAGAATATTGTAAAAAGCATTGGGAATATCACCATTGAAAATGGTAACACCTTGACAGAACAAATAAAAGAAAATGACGAAAAAGCAAAACTGCTGAAGCAGATTGCAATTCTCGAACGCAAAATGGCAAGTGAGAAACAACCACGCCGCAAGCGAGAATACTTTGAACAGATTAAGAAATTGAAATATAGATTATTATGAACATATATAGAGATTATGACAAATTGTATCCGGAACTAATTGTAGATATTATTAATTATTTTAGTTTAGATAAAAATATTAATAATAAAAGCATACAAGAATTTTGTTTAAAAAATAGTAAGTCCGTACAGAGTAATGCTTGTATTCAACCAGAAGTTGTAGCTAAAATATGTGATAAATTGGTTGATTATAACATCATGAGTTGTATTTGTCGAAATGGACTTATGAGTTTAGACAACAAATATGCTACCACCAAACAGATTGATGACAGAGAACGACATAAACAAAATTTTCTCTTAAGTTCTATAGTTTATGGATTTGAGTACATATATAGGCATTACAAAGACAAGGTTTTACCAATAGTTGCAGAAAAAGATGGGAACAAGTCTATGGGAACAGTTTTTAGATGTCACAATGGACTTGTTACGGCACGCCATTGCATAGAAGATCATGATTCATATATGATTAAGGGCTATACAGCACAACAATTACGATCTGCACCTATTTATGTTAGTTCAAATCCCGCTATTGATATAGCATATATTCATACAGAAGAATCATCTGATGTATATTGTGATGAACCAAATGTGCTTGATGAGGTGTTAGTTATGGGGTATCCAAAAGTGGCATCGTTCCTTGAATTTCTTACTGCTGAAAAGGCAACAATATCTACAATGGTCAAAGCAAGAATGACACCATCAAAAGGAACTATTGCTGCTACAGCTAAAACGATATGGACAGGTGAACAAGATTTAATGTTAATTACTGCTAAGATAAAAGGTGGTAATAGTGGAGGTCCTATTATAAACAATAGAGGATGTGTTGTAGGCGTGGCATTTGCTGATCCAAGTGCAGAAGGTTTATATGATGAAATAGGTTATGGTGTAGGTATGCCAATACAGGTTCTTAATGACATACTCGCTGAGGGGCAGACTACCACAGTTAATTTTATAGATTGGAACGAATAATAGAAAAAGACTACTAATATGGATAAATTAAAAATGCAGAGCCACGATATTATAGGCTCTAATATTGAAAAAATAGCCAAGCTATTTCCGAACTGCGTGACGGAAGTGCTTGATAATCAATCGGGGGGGGTAAAATTAGGCGTTGATTTTGAAAAACTTAAAGCTGAATTATCTCTCGATATTATTGCTGAAGGCGAAGAACGCTACCAGTTCACTTGGCCTGACAAACGTAGGTGTATAATTTCTAGTAATTTACCTATATCCAAAACACTTAGACCATGTAGATATGATAGTGTAGATTTCAATAATACTAAAAATTTATATGTAGAAGGTGATAATCTAGATGTTTTAAAACTTCTTCAGGAAACATACTTAAACAAAGTAAAATTAATATACATAGATCCACCATATAATGCTGGTGCAGATTTATTGTACAAAAACAATTATGAGATATCCGAAGAAGAATTTCTGTTAAATAATCATGATATTAATGAAGATGGTTCAATAATAACTTATAATTCTGATACAAGTGGACGATACCATACGGATTGGTTAAATATGATGTATTCTAGAATAAAAGTTGCTAGAAACTTATTGTCAGAAGACGGTTGTATGGTAATTGCTATAGACCATAATGAGTTAGCAAATATTATTAAGGTTGGTGATGAAATTTTTTCAGAAAAAAATAGAATTGGAATTGTAACTGTAGTTCATAAGCCAGAAGGACGAAATATGGACCGATATTTTGCAACATCAAATGAATTTGCTATTTTTTATGCAAAGAATCTTCCTATGTTTGATTTTGAAGAAGTGCTAATTGACGAAGAATATGCTGCACAATACAAATATACGGATGAGAAGGGTAAATATAGAGAAAATGAATATATAAGGTTAGGAGGTGGTGATCAGAATTTACGCAAGAACAAACCGCACTTCTATTATCCTATATATGTAAGTCCAGATCTAAAAGAGGTTACTTTAGAAAAGAAAACTGATTTTTATGAAATTTATCCGAATACAAAGTCTCAAGAGAGGACATGGAAAACAAAAAAAGAAACAACTTTAGAAATGATTAAGCAAAATGAACTTTTTGCATTAAAAAATGATGATGGTGAAATAAAGGTATATGAAAAGTATAGAAAAGGACAACTTATAAAAACACATTGGGTTAGTAAAAAATATAATGCCATAAACAGTGGGACAAAAATTTTAGAAAACTTGATGAAAGTTAAAACTTTTGATTTTCCAAAATCCTTATATCTTATGAAAGATATAATTAATATGACTACAAGTAAAAATTCTATTGTTTTAGATTTTTTTTCTGGGTCAGCAACTACAGCTCATGCAGTTATGCAGTTAAATGCGGAGGATGGTGGTAATAGAAAATTTATAATGGTTCAATTACCTTGGGAATGTGATAATAAATCTGAAGCATATAAGAATGGATATAAAAGCATTCAAGATATTGCAAAAGAACGTATTCGTAGAGCAGGAAATAAAATCAAGGAAGAGGTAGGATTATCGACTCAAAATCTCGACACTGGTTTCCGTGTTCTTAAATTAGATTCTTCAAATATGGAAGACGTTTATTACACTCCGCAGGATTTTAGTTTACAGTCTCTGTTTAATGAAAATGTGAAATCAGACCGCACCAACGAGGATTTGCTTTTCCAAGTTATGTTAGACCGTGGCATAGAATTGTCAGCAAGGATTGAGAGCAAGCAGATTGCAGGAAAAGAAGTCCATTTTGTAGATGACAACTTTCTTGTGGCTTGCTTCGATAATAACGTAAACGAAACTACTATTACAGAAATTGCTAAGTTAAAACCGGTCTATTTCGTAATGCGAGATTCGTCGGCTGCTAATGATAATGTAATAGATAACTTCGAGCAGATTTTCAAGCATTATTCACCTGATACCAATTGCGGAATCATTTAATTTTAGAGGCTTATGAAATTCAAATTTAAGATTCAGCAATATCAGACCGATGCCGTTGAAAATACGGTCGCTGTCTTTACAGGACAGCCATCGCACAGAGTGTCGGAATATCGCCGCGATTTAGGCAAACGCTCCCAACAGCAAATGGACTTTGAAGGTGAGACCGGCTTCCGTAACCATCGCATAGAATTGGATTCTAAGACATTGCTAAAGAATATCAACTCAATACAGAATTTATACGACATAACGCCATCACCAACTCTTGCAAAGGGCGTTGGCGCAGTCAATCTTGATATCGAGATGGAGACTGGTACTGGCAAGACTTACGTCTATATCAAGACGATGTTTGAACTTAACAAGCAGTATGGCTGGAGCAAGTTTATCATCGTTGTGCCGAGCATCGCAATCCGTGAGGGTGTAGCCAAGAGTTTCAAGATGTTAGAAGAGCACTTCATGGAACACTACGGCAAAAAGGCTCGTTGGTTTATATATAACAGCAGTAACCTACAGCAATTAGACAGTTTCTCGTCAGATTCTAGCTTGAGCGTAATGATTATCAACACTCAGGCTTTTGCATCTTCTCTGAAGGAAGACGGCAAGAGCAAGGAAAGCCGAATCATATATTCTAAACGAGACGAGTTTGGCAGTCGTCGTCCTATTGATGTCATTGCTGCTAATTATCCTATTATCATTATGGACGAGCCGCAGAAGATGGAAGGCGATGCTACACAGACAGGTATCAAGCGTTTCAATCCGCTGTTTGTGTTGAACTATTCTGCTACGCATAAGACAAAACACGATACCATCTATGCCCTTGATGCATTGGACGCATACAAGCAGAGATTAGTGAAGCGGATTCATGTAAAAGGTTTTGAAGTGAAAAACTTGCGAGGAACAAGCAGTTATCTATATTTGGATAATATAGTTCTTTCTCCTAAGCAACCGCCTATGGCTCGCATTGAGATAGAGACGAAGACAGCATCTGGCAACATTGTCCGCAAGATAAAGAATTTTGGCGTTGGCGACAGTCTGCAAGCAGAATCAGGATTGGCGCAATATGAAAACTTCACCGTTTCAGAAATAAATCCTAATGGTTATGTCACTTTCCTTAATGGAACGACAATCCGTAGGGGTGAGGTTATCGGAGATACAAATGAACTCAATATGCAAAAGGTTCAGATAAGAGAGACGATAAAATCGCATTTCGAGAAAGAACGCCAGCTGTTCAAACGAGGCATCAAATGTCTTTCATTATTCTTCATCGACGAAGTGGTGAAATACAAAAGTTATGACGATGAAGGCAAGGAAGTTAAAGGCGTATTTCAAAGCATATTTGAGGAAGAATACAGAAATCAGTTAAGCAAAGAGTTAGATTTGTTTGACGAAGAATATAACAATTATCTGCGTCGTTTCAATGCAGAAGACGTACATCGTGGATATTTTTCTATAGACAAGAAAAGCGGCAGGATGATAGATAGCAAGATTGAAAAGAAATCTGGCTTATCTGATGATATTTCGGCATACGACCTCATCTTGAAGAATAAGGAACGATTGTTAAGTTTTGAAGAACCAACACGTTTTATCTTCTCGCACTCGGCTTTGAGAGAAGGCTGGGACAATCCAAACGTATTCCAGATTTGTACGTTAAGGCATAGTAATTCCACCACAGCGAAGCGTCAGGAAGTAGGTCGTGGATTGCGTATATGCGTAGATAGAAACGGAACTCGTATGGATGCGGACTTGTTAGGAGAAGACGTTCATGAGGTAAACAAACTGACGGTTATAGCCAATGAGAGTTATGCCGATTTCACTACGGCATTGCAGAAAGAAACGAGAGATGTCTTGCGCGAGCGTGCAGCCAAAGCTACCGTTTCATATTTTACAGGCAAGCAAATCAAGATTGGCGAGAATATAATAACCATCAGTGAAAACGAGGCAAGCCGTATCATTGTTTATTTAGAGGATAACAATTACATTGATGAGCAAAGCAACATCACTTCAACATATCGCGAAGCTGTTGCGAATGGTAATGTAGCTGCCTTGCCTGCGAAACTTCAAGATATTTCGGAAGGTGTTTTCAAACTCATCAATTCAATCTTCGACCCTAAAGCATTAGACGATATGGTTGTTGAAGAAAAGACAACTACGCCAGAAAACAAGTTGAACAAGAACTTCGACAAGGATGAGTTTCAAGCTTTATGGAAAGAGATAAACCACCAGTATGTCTATACGGTTAGTTACGACAGCAACGAACTGATAGAAAAAGCCATATTGCATATCAATGCAGAGTTGGATGTGAAACAGCTTCGTTATGTTATGATAGAAGGCACACAAGACGAGAAAGATGTAACGAATTTCGGCAATACAGTTTCAAGTTGGGAGAAACTATCTGATGTTTGCACTTCGACGGTAAAATACGACTTGGTTGGAGACATTGCGAAAGGAGCTAATCTCACACGACGCACTGTTGTCAAGATACTTCAAGGAATAAACGAAAGTAAGCTCTACAAGTTCAAGAACAATCCGGAAGAATTTATTCGTAAGGTTATAAGTATCATCAAGGAGCAGAAGTCAACGATGATTGTGGAGCATATCCATTATAATATCACAGAACAAAAGCACGAAAGCGACATCTTTACTGTAAAAAGCAAAATGGATTTCGACAGAGCCTACGAAGCAAAGAAACACGTGACAGATTATGTTTTCAGCGACAGCAAAGGAGAGCGACAGTTCGCTCACGATTTGGATGAAGCAAGCGAAGTTGTCGTTTATGCTAAGCTGCCACGCACATTCCAGATACCTACACCAGTAGGCAATTACGCCCCGGACTGGGCGATAGCCATGAAGAAAGACGAAGTAAAACACATCTTTTTCATTGCAGAAACCAAAGGCTCTATGTCGTCGATGGAATTGTCGGCCATAGAGAAAGCAAAAATAAGCTGCGCAGAGAAACTATTCAATTCTATATCGACATCAAATGTAAAGTATCACAAAGTGACAACATATCAAGACTTGATAGATGAGATGAATGCGATAAGATAAAAAACAAAAACAAAGCCCTGGAAAATTTTCTGGGGCTTTGTTTATTCCTATCATCTTCCTACCACAGTCGTACCATCTTCGTATCACGTTCGAAGTGGGGAAGTCAACAGACAACGGACAACAGACTTTGTTCATGGTGCCAGAGCCTGTCGAAGGGATTGTTTTTGCTTTGAGCTGTGAGCCATGAGACGTGAGCAATGGATAATTCCTCTGCGTTCTTTGCGTCTTTGCGAGAGAATATAAATTTAGGTCAAGGCTCGCGACTTGGTGTTAGTAGCCTCCAATGCGTTAGGGATTGGAGCGGCATCCTTTGCGAGCGGAGCGAGCAAAGATATAGCGGAAAGCCCGACGCGAAGCGGAACGCCCAGAATTCAATTCATAATTCATAATTCATAATTCATAATGCATAATTGAAAGTTCAGAGTTCAAAAGCCTTAGTTCCTAGTTCAAAATTCACATTTTTTCTTAATAATTTTTAAGAAAAAAGTTCTTGACTTTTAATGAGTTTGGATGTAATTTTGCAATGAATTTTAAAAACTAAAAGTTATGGCACGTCCTATTAAAGAAACTCCGATATTGTACGGAGAAGACGCTCGTAGATTTGAAGAGCGCATGAATGAAAAACGTTATGAAGATCCGGAAAAGAAGGCTAGACGTATCAGGAATTATGAAATGATAATGAAGATCTTTGAGGGATAATTTATGACTAATTTTCATAATGGTGATTTTGGTGCTTATAAAGTGCGAAGATTGCAAAAAGATGAGAGAGTAAAGTCGTTCAATTGCGGCGATGCTGATTTGAACGACTTTATCTTGAATCAGTCGGATTTGTATAGAAAAGCTGTCGTTTCATAACTGTTGATGCTTATTCCGCTGCATTGTCTTTTTATGAAAACAACGATTTTCAGTATCTTAGAAAAGAAGAATCGGATAATATAACAAGACTTCTTTATTATGACATAAATGATATGGTAGGGTAGTATTTTTTTTCGTATCTTTGCACCCGCACGTCTTGCTGAACCGACGTCCTTTTGTAAATGCAAAAGTTAAGGTTCGACAAGACGTTTTTTATTGCTATGAGCAATGGGCTATGGGCTTTGAGCCTTGGGAATAGCTCGGTGCTCATAGCTCAAAGCTCAAGGCATTTTATGATTCAAAAAAGATATTACATAGAAAATCTTCGTATTGCGTTCCCAGTGATATTGTCGTTCGCGGGACAGCAATTGGTACAGGTTATGGATACCATCATGGTGGGTCGCCTCGGCGCGGTGGAGTTGTCTGCAGTGTCGCTTTCTAGTGCTATCATCACCAACATCACTATGATTGGCCTCGGCATCGCGATGGGACTCACACCATTGGTCGGCATTCATCATGCGAGAAACGAACGTCAGCAGTCGGGAATTCTTTTCCAAAACTCTATGCTGCTTAACGTCATGATAAGTATCATACTCTGCGGACTGCTTCTAGCTATCAACCCGATGCTGCGTCTGTTCGGTCAGCCAGAGTCGGTGCTGAGCATCTTGGACGGTTATTATTATACAGTCACATTCTCCTTGATACCATATATGCTGTTCATGTCATTCAAGCAGATGCTCGAAGGTCTCGGCAATACTTTCTATTCCATGCTGATAACGATAGGCTGTAACATACTGAATATCTTCCTTAACTTCGGTTTCATATATGGTTATATGGGATTTCCAGAACTCGGCGTCACTGGCGCAGGTGTCGCTACTCTCATCTCAAGAATCATGATGCCGATAGCGTTTATCGTTATCGTCTTGGTTAAAAAAGAATACAGAGTTTATCTCTCATATTTTAAGACGACGCATCTTTCTTTCAAGAAACAAGTCGAGGTGCTAAAAGTAGGTTATCCTATTGCGACGCAGCTCACTCTCGAACTTTTCTCCTTGACATTCATGACTATCATGATGGGATGGCTAGGGGAGAAGACGCTGGCAGCTAACCAGATTGTGCAGACTATGATAGGATTTTCTTTCATGATTGCGAACGGCGTGGCGTCTGCTTCTACTATTCTTGTCTCTCACGATTTAGGACGTAAAGATAATGTTTCTATCAAGAATCATGCTTATTCGGGAATGCATCTCGGCATAGCTATTATGGTGTTCTTCGCTTTGTTATACGCTTTTGGAGGCGAGTACTTGGCAAGGATTTTCAGTGCTGACGAAGATGTCGTAGCGATAACGGCGAGATTGTTTGTCGTCGTTGCTTTCTTCGAAGTCATCGATGGAACACAGGTCACGATGCTTGGTGCTTTGCGTGGACTCACCGACGTGAAATTTCCTATGTATTGCGCATTGATATGTTATATCTTGGTTGAGATACCAGTAGGTTATATCTTAGGTTTCAAGCTTGGTCTCGGTGCTGAAGGCATCGTCGGCGGTTTCATGGCTGGAATCTTATTGGCAGCAGTGGCGTTTATAACGAGATTTAGAAAACTTACTAAATAAAACTCAGAAACTCAGAACTTCAAAAATTCAAAACTTCAGAAAATAAAAACTCAGAAAAATCTTTCTGAGTTTTTTATTCTTAAAATTCTGAGATTCTGAGTTTTTGAGATTCTGAATTTCTGAGTTTTATAAAAATCATCCAATCAACTCCAATTTATCAATATTGGTATCATCTTCCATTCTTAGGTTGTCGATGATATATTTCTGTCTCTCTGGTGGGTTCTTGCCTCCCATATAGAATTTCAGCAGTTCCATGATGCTGGAGTCGTGGCGCAAGATAATAGGCTCTAATCTGATGTTAGGACCGATGAAGTGACTGAATTCATCAGGTGAGATTTCACCGAGACCTTTGAATCGTGTGATTTCAGGATTTGTTCCCAAGCTCTTGATAGCCTCGATTCTTTCTTCGTCGGAATAACAATAAATGGTTTTCTTCTTGTTTCTCACGCGGAACAATGGTGTCTGCAATATATAAAGGTGTCCGTCGCGAACCACGTCAGGGTAGAACTGCAAGAAGAAGATGAGCATCAGAAGTCTGATGTGCATACCGTCGACATCGGCATCGGTTGCGATGACGATATTGTTATATCTTAAGTTTTCTATTGACTCGTCGATGTTGAGTGCAGCTTGAAGGAGATTGAACTCTTCGTTTTCATAGACGACTTTCTTTGTCAATCCGAGGCAGTTCAATGGCTTACCTCTAAGGCTGAACACGGCTTGTGTCTGAGCGTCGCGGCTTTTTGTGATACTTCCAGATGCTGAGTCACCCTCGGTGATGAACAGTGTTGTCTCCAGTCTCTTCTCGTGATTTGTGTTATAGTGAATGCGACATTCGCGCAGTTTCTTGTTGTTGAGGCTGACTTTCTTCGCGCTTTCTTTGGCAAGTTTTTTAATGTTGGCCATGCCCTTACGTTCTTTCTCATTCTGGAGAATCTTACGCATAAGAGCCTCTGCTACCTCAGAGTTGATATGCAAGAACTTGTCGAAATGACGTTTAATGATATCGGTGATATATACTCTGATTGTCACACCGTCTGGTTCCATCAATGTTGAGCTGAACTTGGTCTTGGTCTGACCTTCGTATTCAGGGTTCATGACCTTGATGCTTATGGCTGCTACCAAAGATGAGCGTATGTCTGAAATCTCGTAATCTTTGTTATAGAACTCTCTGATGGTCTTAGCTATCGCTTCGCGGAATACGTTTAGATGTGTACCGCCGAGAGGGTTGTACTGACCGTTGGCGAAGGAGAAATATTCTTCGTTGGAAGTCAGGTTAGAGTGAGTGAAAGCGCATTCAAAGTCGCCTTCTTTGATATGTACGATAGGGTAGGCGCATGTCTCTTCTTTGCCGCCAATCTTGCGGAGAAGCAAGTCGTAGAGACCGTTCTTAGCCTGATATTTCTGACCGTTGAGATAAAGAGCTAGACCGCTGTTGAGGAAGGCGTAGTTCCAAATCATCTCCTCGACATATTCCATGATATAATGGTAGTTGCCGAACACTTCCTTGTCGGGAGTGAATGTCATCTCGGTACCGTTTTTCTGGTCGGTGTCGATGATTTCAGATTCTGTCACGAGTTTGCCTTTGGAATATTCCACGTATTTGGTCTTGCCGTCGCGATATGCCTGTGCTCTGAAATGTGATGATGTGGCGTTGACGGCTTTAGTACCGACGCCGTTGAGACCTACAGATTTCTTGAAGACCTTAGAGTCGTACTTGCCGCCGGTGTTCATCTGACCGACGCAGTCTTTAAGACTTCCGAGCGGGATGCCACGGCCGTAGTCGCGTACTTTCACAGTGCCGTCGATGATGCTGATTTCAATAGACTTGCCGAAGCCCATGACGTATTCGTCGATACAGTTGTCTATGATTTCTTTGAGAAGGATGTAGATACCGTCATCGTGAGCAGAACCGTCGCCGGCCTTGCCGATATACATTCCAGGACGTGTCCTGATATGCTCGCTCCACTCCAGATGTTTGATACTTTCTTCGTTGTAATCTTCTGATACAGGTATGTTTACAAAATCCAACTCGTTGTTTTCCATATCGCTTCAATAAAATTTCGTGAAACGCAAAGGTAAGAAAAAATTAGGAATGAGGAATTAGGAATGAGGATTTTTTTTTGAACTAAGGCTATTGGCTATTGAACTAAGGCTATTGGCTATTGGCCTTTTTACCCTGAGCCCTGAAAGGGCGAGACAAATATAGGATAAGGCAACGCCTTATTATTAAGAGTATGGATGCGACATGCTACGTCCGTACATAATTGTTATTGTAAGTGACTAGGTTATAGTTGCCCCCAAATGCGTTAGGGATTGAAGCGGCATCCTTTTGGAGAGACGCAATATTTTGCGTCTATACATTAGCGGAAAGCCCGACGGCTTCGCCGGAACGCCCAAAATAAAAAACTCAGAATATCATAAATTCAGAACCTCAGAAGTTATTTAGTGATGAAGTGGCACTTCGACAGGCTCAGTGACCATGAAAAACACCTTTGCGGTTCTTTGCGTCTTTGCGAGAGGTTTTTGGAACTAAAGAACTGAGGGTATGAGGAACTGAGGCTATTGAACTAAGAACTCTTTAATTCTTATAAAGATTTTGAAGTTTTGAGGTTATGAGATTTTAATTTTTTATAAATTTGTTGTTTCAATATAAATTCATTATGAAAAAGTTTTTACTTGTATTATTTGCATTGATTTCATTAAATTCTTTTGCGCAGCTTCAAGTCAAAGAAGGCTCGTTTAAATATGTTCCAGGTGGTGTTATTGAAGATAAGCTTGAATATACAGACGGCAACGACTTGCCAATGGCATTGATAAAAATCTCTACAGAGAATATTCCTGAACAGGAGAGGATGCGTCTGGTGTTTGTTGGTAACAGAGCTACGCAAATCGTCAAGAGACCCAAGACTGGCTCGATGTGGATTTATATCTCGGCAGATCCTGCGACATTCATTGATATCAGACATCCTGACTATGGAACGTATAAATATTTAATTCCAGAAAAATTATGTGACTATTGCGTTTATGAGATGGTGTTGCAGTATGTGCCTTTAACTCCTGCGCCAGAGCCAGTACAACAGAAGAAATATCATCTTGTGGTGAGTGCCGACCAAAGTGATGCGACGATATATATAGATGACGAGCCATTGGATATAGGTCAAGCCTCTAAGCTGGTGACAGAAGGTACAACACATACTTACAAGATAGAATGTAATTTATATCACGCGGAGACAGGCAGCGTTACGGTTACAGAGAAGACGGTGATAGAGAAGACTTTGCGTCCTAACTTCGGTTATATCAATATCACAACAGCACCAGAACAAGGCGCTAAGGTCTTTGTTGATGGAGAATATTTGGGAGTGTCTCCGATAAAGACAGATAAACTGAAATGTGGCACACATACCGTGAGGGTGATGAAAGACATGTTTAAGATGAAAGAAGAAACTTTCACTGTTACTGACGGAATGACAACCGATGCGTTATTAAATATGGCAGCCAACTTTGTAAATGTGACGATAAACACAGACACAGACTCTGACATATACGTTGATGATGAATATAAAGGCACTGGAAAATGGACGGGACGTCTCTCTGACGGAGGGCATATTTTTGAGGCGAGAAAGACAAACCATAAGACCAGCAGCACTACTGTAGACCTTGTCCTTGGTGAGACTAAGACATTTACCATTGACGCCCCTAAACCAATATATGGAAGCCTTGAGGTGAACAGCACACCAATGAATGCGACTATTTATATTGATGGAAAATGTTACGGAGAAACACCTAACTACATTAATGAGATGCTCGTTGGCGAACACGAACTGAAACTGACGAAACAAGGCTGCGCGGAATTGAAGAAGACAATTGTTGTTAAAGAAGGAGAGGCTTTAACGATAAATGAGAAACTACAAGTTAAAAGTCAACAGACTTTGGGAAATGAAAATGTTGTAAGTGGGGAAAAACAAACCTTTACCGTTAACGGAGTTTCTTTTACTATGATAGCAGTAGAAGGCGGCACTTTCCAGATGGGAGCCACCTCAGAACAAGGAAGTGATGCTGATAATGATGAAAAACCAGTACATTCTGTAACACTGTCAGATTATTATATTGGTGAGACAGAAGTGACACAAGATTTATGGCGGGCGGTTATGGGCAGTAACCCAAGTTATTTCAGTGGTTATCTGCAAAGACCAGTTGAGAATGTTTCATGGGATGACTGCCAGGAATTCATAACAAAGCTGAATAATCTTACTGGCAAGAACTTCCGTCTTCCAACAGAGGCTGAATGGGAATATGCTGCAAGAGGAGGAAATAAGTCACAAGGCTATAAATACAGCGGTAGCAATACAATAGGAAATGTTGCGTGGTACACATATAACAGCGGCTCAAAAACACATGATGTAAAGACAAAACACGCCAACGAATTAGGCATTTATGATATGAGTGGCAATGTTTATGAATGGTGCTACGACAGGTATGAAGTCTATAGCAGTAGATCACAGATTAGTCCGGCAGGGCCAACATCGGGTTCTAGCCGCATTCTCCGCGGTGGCAGCTGGGACTGCAATGTAAAGAGATGCCGAATTTCGTATCGTGACTATTACGATCCAGGCAGCAGGAGTGACTACGGTGGTTTCCGTCTTTCTCTTTCTCAGGATTAACACAAACAGAAATTTAAGTTGAGACGTGTCAATAATACCTATGAAATAAAAAAGGATTGTTGATGCGTCTTTTCATTTTATGAAGATACATGATTTATGAATGCTCTGCCCTGAAAGGGCGAGACAAATATAGGATAAGGCAACGCCTTATTATTAAGAGTATGGATGCAACATGCTACGTCCGTACATAATTGTTATTGTAAGTAACTAGGTTATAGTAGCCCCCCCCCCCCCTGGGGTCGGGGGGGAGGGGGCCTC
>JBGVET010000022.1:0-209119 GCA_045120395.1 Candidatus Limimorpha sp. | reverse complement strand
GACCTGCAGCTGCCTTAGCGTCAGGGATTGCAGCGGCATCCTTGGAGAGACGCAATATTTTGCGTCTATACATTAGCGGAAAGCCCTACGGCTCTGCCGGGACGCACAGAGAAAGAAACTGAGGAACTGAGGGTATGAGGTTTTAAGGAATTGAGGTTAATAAATTATATCAAATAATAGTTAAACAACCATAAGCTTTATTTAAGTCATAAATAAAACGTCGATTATAATATAAACGACGTTTTGAGCTTTTACTTGAAGAAGTTAATTTTTTTTCTCTTTATTTCACCAAAATGTCATAAAAGCTTTTAGGCAAATAGATATTTTCAAATTCAATAACATCTTTGAAAAGAGGTGCTATTTCTTCATCGGTGAAACCCGCTATGCCGCAGCCAATTCTTGTTACCAAAAACTTTAATTCTTGGTGTGATTTTGCAAAATCTATGAATTCGTCAACGTATGGCTTTATGACATCAACACCACCATGCATTGTTGGTATGCCGTAACTTTGGCCTTGTAACCCGACACCTTGTCCCCAGATGGCACCGAATTTATTGTAAGCAGCACGAGCTGCGCCGCCTCCGTGCATTCCATCAAGATTACTTCCGAAGACGAAGATTTCGTTGTTTTCTAGTTTGTTGATAAACTCTGGTGATATTCGTTTTTCCATATTATTTAATTTTTAAAATTCTAATCTGAAACCTTTACTTTTTAATTCTGCATATTTTTCTGCATTGAAACGATACATTATTGGAGTGCGTCGTGATGCGTCTTTTGCACGTTCTTCAACTTCAGTGAGAATTCCTAATTTGTTCATTTTGTTATAGAAATTACGTCTGTCGAATTTGACTTCTAAAATAGCTTCGTACAGGTTTTGCAATTCTGACATCTTAAATACTTCCGGCAATAATTCAAACCCGATTGGTTCAAAACAGATTCTTTCTTTCAGAACCTTCAAAGCTTTACGGAATATAAGTTCGTGGTCGAATGCCAATGACGGAATTTCGTCTAATGAAAACCATTGAGCTTCCTCTGCATCATCGCCGCCTTTCACTTCTGATAACCTTACTAAGGCGTAATGAGCAACGGTGATGACTCTTTCTCTTGGGTCTCTTTTAACATCTGAAAATGTGTAGAATTGTTCGACTGTTACGTTTTTCAAACCAGTCTCTTCTTCTAATTCACGACGAGCGCATTGTTCTGCACTCTCGTCCATATTCATGAAACCTCCAGGAAACGCCCATTTGCCTTTATATGGCTCTATGCCACGTTGAATCAATAAAACTTTAATGTTAATACCGTCATAACCAAATATAACACAGTCAGAAGTGACGGCAGGGTGGGGATATTTGTAACAAAATTTTAATTCTTCCATATAATTGCGTAATTTTTGCGCAAAAATAATAAAGAATTTTTAATTGTCAATATACAATGTGTAAAAAATACGCAAAAAATAAAGTCTCTTTAATCTAAAGAGACTTTTATGTTTTTTTATTATAGAAAATGTGTCTAATCTTCCAAATAGTAATCGATAGTTGTTACAACTCTTACCTTTTTAATATAAGGAGTGAATTCATCTCTATCATTGATACTGAATTGTCCTTGAGATGCACGTTTTATCTTTCCTAATTTGCTGTCGCTATCGGAAGCGAATTTCTCACCTGTAGCACGTGCGTTCTTTGTTGCTTCTTCAATCATCTGAGGCTTGATGCTGTTTAAATCAGTGTATTCATAACGTACATTGTACATATAATCACCACCGCTTATAGCGATGCCTTGTTTTAACAATTCACTCTGTTCGTTGATAAGTCTTCTTACCAAATCAACATTATTAGTAGTGACGGTAATGACTTGCGTTGCGATATATCTGAAGTCGCTTTTGTTTGAGGAATATCTGTCAGCGTCAAGGTCAATTAATTCTGGAGCGTTGATACTTATCTCATTATTGTTTAATCCATTGTTTTGAAGGAAATTGACAATGGTTTCGTTATTTGAATTAATCTCATTATAAAGAGCGTTTAAGTTATTGCCGACTTGTTTGTACATAAGAGGCCATGTTACTTTATTTGCCATGACTTCCATCTCAGAGAGGCCTTTGACATTAACGACGCGATCTTTGTTTGAAAAACCGTCCAAACCGTTTTTAAGAAATAATCCCATCAGGAATAATCCTACTGCTATGATAATAGACTCAATAATGTAATTCTTCATAAGACATTCTTTTTTACTATTAACAAAAGTAATGTAAAATTGTTGTGAAATTAATTTATTTGTGATATTTTTTTATAATTTAGCCTAATTTCATTAGATGATATAGAAATCTTTAATGCATTGCATTAGTGAAATTATCGTCAATTTTGTTTTGTAGAAAGTTGATGATATAACGATAGGGGGAAGAATGTAAATGAAAGACAATAGAAATAATTCCAATTTGGAAGTGTTTTTTTAGTTCGTGAGATGGTTAAAAAGAAATTACAGAGCTATTTTAACTCTGTAATTTCCATTTACATAAAATTATGATTTGACTAATAACGTCTGCTTGATAATTGCTTTACGACTTTTCCTGATAAATCATACTTGTTATTATCTTTTATCAGAAAACCTTTATCTTCCAAATTTCCATTAAAACTATTTTGTTCTTTATATAAGACTATAATTAACTTTTTATCTGAAGTAGATAAAACTTGAGGAGGATAATAGAAATTTTGAATGCTACTTCTATATTCCCATTCAAAATCTTTATAACTTAGCATATAATTCTCAAAATGACCTGTTATAATTTCTTTCTTAATATAAAAGTTAATATTGTCATTTTCAAATGTAGCTTTTGATATTTTACCGATACTTTCTTTTTTAAAATAATTATATATTAATTCATTAGTGTTTTGATTGATGATTCTTATCATTAGTTTTCTTTCAATTGTCTTTAATTTATCTTTCATGGAATTATGTGTTTCAATAATAGAATATTTATAATCTTCTACTATATACGGTATAAAATCTTTAGTTTCACAATATCCATGAGGTTTAAACCATTTTATATGATCTTTTATACGTTCAAAATCTTCTTTTAATTTATGAAAATTATCATCATGCCACGTTGATATATTATGAAGATTGTATATCGAACTTAAACTGTCTATTTTATTTTCCCAATAGTTTGAAATTGTAGATATTGATATATTTAAATCAGTAGAATCATATTTTGCTTTTCTTTCTTTAATGTATGAGTTTAAATTAAAACGATAGTCTTTAAGTATGTTATGAATGATAGTGTCTCCAATAAATCCTAAGTCTTTAAAAGCTATTTCTAAAGGTTTTCCATCAGAAGCATATTGAAATTCAACTGTATCAATTTTGTAAAGATTATTTAATTTATAATACCATATAAGTTGTTTTGGCAAGACAAAGTTGTTCGAAATTTGTATATCACTCAATTTTAAAGCTTTGATGTCATAGCTTTTCTTCTCGTCATCTAAAGGAATGTGTTGTAATCCTATGATTTTGTATTTGCCATATTTTTCATTGCCATATTCTATGATAATATCTTTACATTCAGTATCGGCATCATATTCTCCAGATTGTACTTTCTGAAATTCAGAATAATGCCAAATAGAGTTACATTTAACGTAACAAATACTATCGAAGACGGATTGGCTATGTTTTTTTAATCGTTCCTGTAATTCCGATTTTTTTTCATATTCACCTTTCTTAGCCCAATTGGTAAAGTCTTCTTTTATTAATCGTATGAGATGTTTATATGTGCCATTTTCTGGTGGATTTTTACGTTCTTTTTCTCTGTCAATGTCTGCTTTAGTCTTGGTCTTATCTAAGATTGCGAGTTGCTGTTTCCAATTTTGGTAATGTTCTTTAAGATTATTACCAGTATATGGATCTATATTCATAAGAGAATTTCCTATTCCAAGACTGGTAATCGTTTCTTCAAAGAAATCTAATTCATCATACAAGTTTTCAAGATTGGCTTCTTTAGATAAAAATGCGAATGCTAATCCAATACCAAAAGGATCTTCTTCAATCATAGCTGTAAGTGTCTTTTCTGCCAAATCATATCTTTTTTTTTCGTATGTCGATAGTTGTTGGGAAAATATGTTAATGTTGAAGATGAAAATAAAGCACAGTGTTAATAATGCTTTTAATAATTTGATAATTGTTTTTTGTTCCATATTGAAATTAATAGATTCATCTTGGCTTCTGGATGATATTAAATTTATAAATTATTATCAAAAACATTAATAAAAAAAGCGTGAAGCCATGCACTTGTCACTCGATTCACGTTCTGAGGCTGTAGGAATTGCCCTATTTGTCGAAACGAGCAACATGAAGCCTCACGCCGATACGCATATACCGAACCATACCGTATTAGATACGATATAGCCAATAAAACATACCCATGAAGCATTCACTGTTGCTTTGTTTTTGACAAATAATTTGAAATTTTCCTACGATTTCAGAACGTCAAAACAAAAGCGTCAAGTAAACGCTATTTCCATTATGTTATTTATTCCCACCCTGCTACCGTTTAAGGTTACGGCGTGAGAACTTTGCAAAGGTAGAAAAATTTAATATATATTGTGTTTTTATTTAATGTTTTCTACAAAAAAATCAAAGCAATTATCGTTATAATGTTACGCAAGTGATTACTGTAGCTTCTTCTAAGGTTGATTTAGTATGTCGTCTTATCAACGAGCAGAGTGAATTGTTGAAACAAGGCATCGCTATTACTGGCGGCGATTATATGTATCGAGTGAAATATGAATATAGCGACTTGAATTCTATTAAACCTCAGATGATAGAAGAAGCGACGAAGAACGCAAGGACTGCTGCTCAGAAATTCGCTTCTGATAGCGACAGTAAACTCGGTAAAATCAAGCGAGCTTCACAAGGTCAATTCAGCATTAGCGACAGAGACGAGTTTACTCCTTATATTAAAAAGGTAAGAGTCGTAACGACAATAGATTATTTTTTAGAAGATTAGGAGTTATAAATTGTCGAAATGATTATTGCTGCTGCAACAGAAGCGTTCAGTGATTCAGTTTGGCTTCCTTTTCCTCTTGGGATATGAATAGGGGAGGTGACGAGAGGAAGTACGTCTTCTCTTATTCCATGTGACTCGCTGCCGATGATGATGACGCCGTTTTTCTTTTCAATCTTCTTTGTGAAGATGTTTTCCCCTTCCATCAAGGCGCCGTAGATTGGAGTTGCTGAGTTGCTGAGTTGCTGAGTTTTAGAAAGGAAATATTTTAAATCTGTTTCTATGATTTGGATTCTGAAAATGGAACCCATTGTAGATTGTATTGTCTTGGCTTGCCATGCGTCGGCACAGTCGTGACTGCAGACTATTTTATTGATTCCGAACCAGTCGGCGGTTCTTATCATAGTGCCTAGGTTACCTGGGTCGTTGATGCCGTCGAGAGCGAGGATGAATTCGTTTTCGGCATCTTTAGGATTTATGTTATAAGAAGGAGTGTGAGCTGTTGCGATGATTCCTGGAGGCGTTACCATGCTGCTCATCTGTTCCATTTGTTTAGCATTGACTATCTCGTATGACTTGAGACCTGCAGCCATTTCAGGGAATTTCTCTAGCCAAGTCTCTGTGACTAATATATTTTCAACTTTAAAGTCGGAAGCGAGGAGTTCACTTACAAGCTTATTACCTTCTACGACAAACATCTTGTTTTCCTTACGGAATTTTGTCTGTTTGAGAGATTGAATGAATTTTATGTCGTTCTTTGTCATTTTTAGAGTCTATAAGTCAATGAGACAATAAGTCAATAAGAATTGAGGTGAAGTTTTTATAATTTGTAAAAAAAAGCCGAAGAAGTGTTTTCTTCGGCTATAAATACAAAAAACCTTAATATGAAAAATCTTCAGTTTAGGATTATTCAGCGAAAACTTCGAAAGAGATTTCAACAGATACTTCTTTGTGTAATCTGATAACAGCTTTGTAAGTACCAACTTCTTTAATGCTGTCTTCTTTGATTATAATCTGTTTGCGATCTACTGTCAAGTCTTTAGCTTCTTTAATAGCGTTAGCTATTTGAACATTATTCACTGAACCATAGATTTTGCCAGTTTCAGCAGCTTTAGCAGGGATACGTAATGATAAACCTTCTAAAACTTGTGCTAATTCTGTAGCTTCTTTTCTAATTTTTTCTTGTTTGAAAGCTTGTTGGCGGATTTCTTCAGCCAAAACTTTACGAGCTGATGGAGTGGCTAAGATAGCCATACCTTGTGGAATTAAGAAATTACGAGCGTAACCAGGTTTTACTGATACGATATCGTTTTTATATCCCAAATTTTTTACATCTTGTTTAAGAATAATTTCCATGTCTTGTCCTCCTATTATTTCAATAAGTCAGCTACGTAAGGCATCAATGCAAGATGACGTGCTCTCTTGATAGCTTGAGCAACTTTTCTTTGATATTTTGTTGAAGTACCGGTGATGCGGCGTGGTAAAATTTTACCTTGTTCGTTCACGAATCTCAAAAGGAAGTCAGCATCTTTATAGTCGATATATTTGATGCGGTTCTTTTTGAAGCGGCAGTATTTTTTCTTTTTAGTATCGACTGCTATTGGAGTCAAATATTTAATTTCTGTGTTAGCTTGTGCCATTTCTTCTAAATTTTAAGTGTTAAACAATTAATTGGCTTGAGCTTCTTTTGCCTCTTGTGCTTTTCTACGTTTTTTCTCGTTGTAAGCAACAGCATGTTTGTCTAATTTTACAGTTAAGAAACGTAAAACGCGTTCGTCACGTTTTAATTCTGTTTCAACTGTTTCGATAACATTACCTTCGGCTTTGAACTCGATTAATTGGTAAAAACCTGAAGATTTTTTCTGAATTGGATAAGCTAATTTGCGCATTCCCCAGAAATCTTCAAAAACGATCTCTGCACCATTTTTGGTGAGAATGTCTTCGAATTTCTTCACCGCTTCCTTCATCTGTTCATCAGATAAAACGGGAGTTAAAATGAAAACGGTTTCGTACTGATTCATAATTTATTTTATTGATTATTAAACAATTAAGTTAAATTTTAACGTTCTATTTTTCGTTGTGCAAAAATAATAATTTTTCTTATAAAAAGAAATAAATTTTCAAAAAATATATAATATTTGTTTATTTATTGTTAATCAATTCGTTACAGATAAATTCGGCAGCTTTCCCGTCGCCAAATATTTCTGGGTATTCGGTGATTTGATTGTCTTTGAAATGATAATATCCATTGACGATGTTTTCTTCATGGGCGTCAGCAATGATAGCTGCTCCAACTTCAACAATTTCCTTCCATTCAGTCTCGCTTCTCATTATGATGCATGGTTTCTTGAAAAAATAAGCTTCTTTCTGTACGCCACCTGAATCAGTGATAACAATGCTTGCGTTCTTTTCTAATTCTATCATCTCCAAAAATGAAGCTGGAGGAATGATATGTATTCTCTCATTATTAATAAGTTCGTTATAAATGTCTGAACTTAAATTAACATCTAATAACTTCTTTGTCCTTGGATGTAATGGAATTATAATCTCTTCTTCTTTTGATAATCTCAGCAAAGCTTTGACAATCGCACTTAATCTCTCTGGCTCGTCAGTATTGTTGTTCCTATGTATTGTGCAAAGAATGTATTGGCTGTTGGCTGTTGGCTGTTGGCTGTTGGCTGTTGAACCAAAATATAGACTATTATCGTACATCACGTCGCCGCAATGATAGATTCCTGGATTGTCGATTGTGAAAGGTTTTTTGTTTTCAGGATTGAAACCCTCGTTGATTAGGTTTTTGTAACCAGTGGCGGTAGGAGAGAAAAGCATTGTGGAACAATGGTCGCAGCAGATTCTGTTTATTTCTTCAGGCATAGCCTTGTTGAAAGAACGCAATCCAGCTTCTATATGAACTATAGGAATATGAATTTTTGCCGCAGCGATTGCGCCTGCTAATGTGGAGTTTGTGTCACCGTAAACTACGAGATAATCTGGATTTTCTTTGAGAAGTATTTCTTCTATGCCTTCAATCATCTTGGCTGTTTGTTCGCCGTGTTTGCCAGAACCTACACCTAAATTATAATTAGGAGCAGGAATGCCGAGTTCATCGAAGAAGACTTGCGACATATTTTGGTCGTAATGTTGTCCGGTATGAACAATGATTTCTTCAATCTCGTTAGAGAATTTGTTTTTTATGGCGCGACTCAATGCTGCAGCCTTGATAATCTGCGGTCTCGCTCCTATAATAGTGACTATCTTTATCATATTTCTTTACAATAATCCTTCATCTGCAAAACTAAAATAATTATCGTTACCAATAATGATATGATCTAAAATTTTAATTTCAAGGAATTTTCCTGCATTGATTAGATTGTTTGTGATTTGTTTGTCGGCATTGCTAGGCATTACATTGCCTGATGGGTGATTGTGACAAAGCATCACGCTAGCTGCATTGTTCTCTAATGCACATTTGAAAATCTTTTTCGGGTCGGCAGTTGTGCCTGTCATTCCTCCGACTCCTATCTTCTCTAATCGAATTACTTTGTTAGCATTGTTGAGAAGCATAATCCAGAATTGTTCGTGGTTTAGGTCGGAGAGATGTGCGTAGAAACATTCGTATGCAATCTGGCTGTTTTTGATTGATGGTTTTTCTAATGCTTCGCTGAAACGGCGGCGACGTCCGAGTTCTAATGCAGCGGCAATTGAAACAGCTTTTGCTTCGCCGATGCCCTTGTATTTCATCAAGTCGTTGATGCTTAGCTTTGAAAGCTCGATAAGGTTGTCGTTCATGTCGCAAAGAATACGTCTCGACAAGTCGACGGCTGATTCTTTGCTGTTGCCGCTACCTATTAATATAGCTATGAGTTCTGCATTGCTTAATGCTTCTTTCCCTTTAGCGAGCATCTTCTCGCGAGGGCGTTCTTCTTCCGCCCATGATTTTATGGTTTTCATGGTTTTTGGTTCATACGGCGATGCCGTACGTTGTATATGTTAAAGCCTTTCAGGCTTGAATTTGACTTTCAGTTCTCAGTTTCCAAATTTTATTTTTTCTTAGGGAACCATCCTTTTCTTACTCGTTCTCTTTGTTCGAAGAGTTCGTGTATCGACCAGAATGATGATGCTCCCCAGACGGCTAGCAATATAGACCAAGTAAGTTCTTTTACCATGATGGATGCGATAGTACTTATTATTCCCATGAGTGCGAAGACCCACCAACATTTTACACCGAAATAATATTCGCCTTTGATGACAAATGGGTGGAAGATTCCTATTATTAAAAATGTTGCTACTCCTATGAATATTCCGTTCAGGTTGTATGTTGCTAAGAATTCTATCATTTTATGTTTAAGGTTTAATGTTTAAGGTTTAAAGTGTCAATGTTAACCCTTAGACAAATGTTAATAAATATTAACAAAAAAACCGACTCGAGAGCCGGTTTTTATTGTTGTGTAATTTTCTTATGCTAATTTTGCTGTGTGATGTGCAAGTTTTGACTTTAAGTTAGCAGCTTTATTTCTGTGGATGATACCGCGTTTAGCTGTTCTGTCAATAATTTTGTACATTTCTGAAAGTTTTGCTTCAGCTTCAGCTTTTTCTGTTAAAGCTCTGAATCCTCTAACAGCAGCGCGCATTGCTCTAGCATAGAAGCGATTGCGTAAACGTCTTTTTTCTGTTTGACGGATTCTTTTGATTGATGATTTGTGATTTGCCATATCTATATTTATTTTTTTATAAATTCTATACCATATTCGGGGTGCAAAAATAGTTATTTTATCGTTACGAATTACATTTTTTAACGAAAAAATTATCTTTTTTTTGAAATATTTTTTTTAATCCTTATCTTGTTGAATTACATGTGTTTCGGAATTGTCCCCTTTGTTGATAATGCTATCGATAGTCACATTGACGAAGGTATTTTTTTCTAAATCCTTTCCCTTTAGTTGCATCGGAATATAATTTTCACCATAACCTAATGCTATTCCGTCAGAATTAATGCGTTCTATAAGCATTTTCTGTTCTTTGCCTATCATCTGTCCGAAATACCTTTTCTTGTTTTTAGCAGAAATTTGCCTAATGACAGCGCTTCGTTCAGTCTTGATTTTTTCAGGAACCTGATTTGGCATTGTGGCAGCTTTGGTGCCGTTGCGAATAGAATATTTAAATGTATGTATGTGACTGAATCCTATTGCTCGACACATATCTGCGCTTTCCAAAAAGTCTTCTTCCGTCTCGCCTGGGAATCCTACAATTAAATCAGTTGTGATATTGAAATCTGGAATTACAGTCTTGATTCTTTCACACATCTTTCTGAATTCTGCAGCAGTATAATGTCGGCGCATAGCTTTTAATGTGTTCTCGGCTCCGCTTTGGAGGCAGATGTGCATGTGCGGCGCAAGCTTCTCGTTTTCAAAAAGATGTAAGAAACTGTCGCTGAAGTTGTCTGGCTCAATGGATGAAATTCTTAATCTGAAATCGCCATCGATTTTTAAAATGTTTTCTACTAATGTTTCAAAATTTACATCTTGATATTGGTAGCGACCCATATTCACACCCGTCAAAACGATTTCCTTAAAACCATGGTCAACGACTTTGCGGATGTTGTCATAAATGTCTTTGTCGTTACGGCTTGTGGCTCTGCCTCTTACCATTGGGATTAAACAATAAGAGCAGAAATTGTTACATCCGTCATGGATTTTTATGAGACTTCTGGTGTGGAATGTGTCGAATGCTGGCTGGTATCCGAATAAGTCAATGTCGAGTCCTTCAGGATCGATGGCTTCACCTTTGAAGTGATTGTTTATAATTGTGAATAAAGCGTATTTTCTTTCGTTGTCGATGGCGTAATCTACAGTTTTCTTTTCTAATAACTCGTTTTTTCTGTGATTTACCATACATCCAGTTGCAACGATAAGACTATTAGGATGTTGTCTTCTTATCTGATGCAAAGCCTGACGGCATTTTTGATCGCTTTGGTTTGTGACGGTACATGTGTTGACGACGAAGACATCTGCATCTTCTGTTGTCTCAACAATGTCATAACCAGCTTCTTTGAAACGTGATGCTAAAGCATCTGTCTCATATAGATTTACTCTGCATCCTAAAGTCTTAAACGCTATCTTCATTCTGTTACGAGGTTTCCTTCTATTGATAATGGTGTTGCAGATGTTACTTCAACATTGACAATCTTGCCAATGAGGCTCTTATCGTTCGATTTGAAACGAATCACTATCTTACCTTCGGTATAGCCTGTGAGGTAAGCTTTGTTTCTGTCGGTGCCATTGACTATGACTTTCAATGTCTTTCCGACAAGCCCTTGATTATAAACCAATGAGTGTTTCATTAACTCGTCGGTGAGTATGTGGTAGCGTTTTTTCTTTACTGATTTAGGAACGTCATCGGCCCATGTTGATGCCACTGCACCTGGGCGAACGCTATATTGTGCGATGTATGCCATGTTGTATTTGAATTCTTCCATGGCTTTTCTTGAGTTTTCGAATTCTTCTTCTGTCTCGCCAGTGAAACCTACTATAATATCGGTAAAGATTGTTGCTTCAGGAAGTAATCTTCTGATTGTATGGATGATGTGGCGATAGTCGTCGATAGTGTGTTTTCTGTTCATACGGTCGAGCATGGCGTTATCGCCTGACTGTATTGGAAGATGTATTTGTTTTGCGAGACATTTGTATTGTGAGATGACTTCAATCACTTCGTCGCTCATGTCGCGTGGGTGAGGAGAGGTGAAGTAAACCCAAAATTCCTTGTCTACGCTGTTGCCATATTCGCCTATTCTGCGCAACAACTCAGCGAAGTTTATCTCTTCACCTTTCTTGTCTAATCCGTATGAATTGACGTTCTGGCCGAGCAGGGTGATTATTTTGTAGTCTTTTTGTACTAATTCTTTTAATTCAGTTAAGATGTCTTCCGACTTACGTGATACTTCACGACCTCGAGTGTAAGGAACAGCGCAGTAGGTGCAGAATTTATTACATCCGTTTTGAATAGGAATGAAAGCTTCGAATTCAGAGATGTGATCTGGTTCAATGACCCAGAATCTGTCCATGTTGGCAGATGGGTTAATCTTGTCTTTCTTGTTGAAAAGAGGAACCAATGGTCTTTGGATGTTGACTATTGGCTGTTGGTTGTTAGCTATTGGCTGTTGGCTTGTTGGGATGACGATTCCATATTGACGAATCATATCTGGAAGGTCAGGGAGATCGTTCATAGTGAACACCAAGTCGAAGAGTTTTAAGAAACGTTCTCTGTCGGCTGGAAGAATACAACCTGAAACGAAAGTAATGCAGTTTTTGCGATCTTTCATTTCATTCCACTTCATGATGCGGCTATAAACCTTATCGATACCTTTTTGTCGTACAGAACAAGCGATGATACCTAATATTGTCGCTTCGTCTTCGTTTTCTGTTGGCATAAATCCCATGCCTTGTAATATTGTCTTGACACGTTCGGTGTCGCTCTGATTCATCTGGCATCCTAATGGAAGAAGGAAGTATTTCATCTATTTCTGAATTTAAAATTTTAGATTGCAAAGATAAGAAAAAGTCTATAAGTCTACAAGACCACAAGTCAACAAGTTTTACTAATGTTTTACTTGTTGACTTGTAGTCTTTTGGTCTAGTTCCTTAATATATAAGGCTTATGATATCGTTTACGATTTGGTTTTCTGAAGAAGGATTTTCTTTTATGTTAGCACCTTTTAGCAATTCTATTGCTGCTTCTATTGATTTAGGTTCCAGACTGTCGGAAGCGATGATTATGTCTTTTATTATTCCGTTTTCTTCATCGATATCGATGTCTAAGTCGATGCTGCCCCAGTCGAAAGTAGCACTTTTCTTAGTGTGGAATTCTTTCCATTTGCCGAAGAGATATTCATCGCTGCCGATATGTTGGCTTAGTCTTATTACATTTTCATCGCATAAGTCGTCGAAACTGATGATGGTAGCACTTCCTTGGTAAACATCTTCAAATGCTCTGATGAGATGAGGGATGATGTTCTCTGAAGTTATGTCGGCAACTTCTGAAAGGTTAATAACTCTGCTTGACACTGACTTGACACCATGTTTGTGCAACTTAGCTGGCTTTACTTTAAGATATTTTTGTAGACGCTCAGAATCAGTCTTTATCAAAATGGTTCCGTGGTGTAAGCCTTGTTTTCTTGTTTTTGCAAATGCGTTGCCAGAGAACTTGCGGCCTTGATAAGTGATGTCGTTTCTTCCGCTGACTTCTGTCTCTAGGTTGAAATCAAGTAAAGCTTTTTGAATTACCTGCATTTGTCTTTTGATATCATATATGTTTTTGTCGGCAACGAAAGAGAAGTTTAGATTACCTAGGTCGTGATAAACGGCTCCTCCGCCAGTTCTTCTTCTTGCAAGGAATCCACCTTCGTTCAATAAGGATTCGGTGTCGCATTCGCTATATGGATTTTGGTTTGTTCCGATAACAACGGTTTGCTTGTTTTTCCAAAGGAAAAGACTTATTGTGTTCGGAAGGAAGTTGTCGAGAAGATTGCTTTCAACGGCGAGGTTAATGTAGGGATTGTATTGGTTTCCAAGTATGATTTGTAGTTTGATATTGTTTTGAGTAGTTGTCATCAGGTTTATTTCTTTAATGGATTTTCTATTATGTAACAAATGTTTACGAAAGCTCCAGTGTTGAAATTACGACCTTGGTTTTTTAATACATTAGTTAGTCCGACTACGTATCTGAATTCTATGAAGATGTTATTGAAAGAACTTTGTCCGAGGTCGCGGGTGAATACACCGAATGCTATGCCTAATTCAAAGGGATTGTATGTTCCTTTTTCGAATTTGTTTGTTTCTGAAATAGTGTTGCCTATTTTAGATTTGTCTTTTCCGCTAAGGCAAAAGTTGAATGAAGGTCCTATTTCCACTCCAATCAGGTCTTTGATGGTGTATTGATATAGTATTGGAATGTCAATATAATATAATGATGTGGAGTGATAAATTTTTAGGAAGTCACTTTGATTGTCAACTATCTTTGAATATTGCTGGCCTTTGGAGGATAATTTTATGTTGGCGATGATTCCTGAATTTTGGTTTATGTTGTATTTTGCAAGTCCGCCGATATTGAAGCCGACTTTAAGACCGCCATCATCACTTTTTGTGGAGATGGTGTTCATATTTAAACCGCCAGTAAATCCGAATGAAAAGTCTTGTGCTTTAGAATTGGTGTTGGAAAATATCATTATCAAAAGCACAACTAAAAGAGAGAATAATCTCTTTATTTTAGAAATGTGTTTTATTGATAAAAGGTTTACCATAAGCACTAAAAAAGCCACTTGTATTTCGAAGTGGCTCTGAGATTTTTGTTTGTAGTCTCTAGGGGATTTGAACCCCTGTTACCAGGATGAAAACCTGACGTCCTGACCAGACTAGACGAAGAGACCGCCGTGTTTTGTGATTGCAAAAGTACAAAAAAAAATATTACACGCAAGAAAAAAATAAATATTTTGAAAATATTTTTTATTGGTGTAATTATCAGGGGGTTATGTGGAATAAATAAAGTAGAAAAGCCTTTGCTTTCCTACTTTATTCTGAACATTTATATTGTTTAGGTGAATAAAATATCACAAATTGTAAATTATTCGAATGTGAATGATAATTGGAACATCTTATTTCTTAAGTTGTCAAAACTACTTGTGAACATATAATTGTCGTATTTTGCGACGTCAAGAAGTCCATAACTCATTTTTAATTCGATGCCAAGTTTGAAATAACCGGTGTAAAAATCAAATCCTGCGCCTATCTCAGCAGCGATATCTTGTCTTTTAGTATCAAGATTTTTGGGTTTTGAATTAGATTGATTATTGTCAGTTTCGTAGTTTTTTTTCTTGGATGCAATATCTATTTTATAATTTGCTCCAGCGATTATATATGCTGCAGAATTGTTATATCTCTTTGACTTGTATTTGATTTGTAATGGTAATTCTATGAGTGTAGAGCTTGTGTGGCTTTTTATATCCTTAAAAATTTCTATAGTTTCGTTGTCGGGACCTATTTGTTGAGATGCTATTTGGTAAACGATTTTTCTTTCAACGAAGCTTAATGATGGAATAAGTCTAAGGTCAAAGTATTTTGCAAGACGAAGGTTGCCTACAATACCAACGGTAAATCCATGTGACATTCTGGGAGCTATATCTTTAACTTTGAAATCTGATGATGAGAATTCGTCATTGGTTCCAGTAAGCTTGTCGTTTGAAGGCAGTTCGTCTTTGGTGTGTATTACATTTTGGAAATTGTCTATGAAATCAATTGTGGGCAATAACTGATTATAACCCAAAATAAACCCGTAATGATATAATTCATTATCATATTGTGGCAAATTCATAGGTCTTTGGTTTTGTGCTTCTAACGGATTAGATGCCAAACTTGTAAAGAAACACAAGCATAATAAAAACTTAAAAATATTCTTCATCATGTGTAAGAAACGAGTGGAAGTATTATTTATTATGATATTTTTTTACTTTCTTCGAAGAGTCGTTCTTTATTAATAGGTACAGCTCCTATCTCTTCGCAGACGAGTCCGCCGGCAAGGTTTGATAATGCTGCTATATTATATGCGTCTTCTTTGCAAATTAAACATAACATCGCTACACTCAATACTGTATCTCCTGCTCCTGATACGTCGGCGATTTTTCTTAAATGTGCAGGAATGTGATGCCATGTGTTTGTTTCATAATCCTTTATCAAAACACCTCGCTCTGACAAAGTGGTCATGATATATCTGCAATTAAGTCTGTTTTGCAAAGCGTCAGCGGCATTTACTATTTCTTCAATGCTGTCGTCTTTCGCTGAAATGCCAATGCCTTCCTTCAATTCTTTTAAATTAGGTTTGAAGAATGTGGCATTCTGGTATGCTAAGAAATTCTTTTTCTTAGGGTCGACGCCTATAGGTATGTTTTTTTTATTAGCGATGGAAATGACTTCTTTTATCAGTCTTTCTGTCAAGACTCCTTTGTTATAGTCTTGCAGTATTATTCCATCTATGTTTTCTTTATTTGCAATTTCGCTGATTTTATCTATCAGTGAATCGTATTCTTTTTCAGTAAGGTCGAATGTGTCTTCGGTGTCGACGCGTAACATCTGTGCGTTGTTTCCGATGATTCTTACTTTGGTTGTTGTGATCCTTTTGTCGCTTTTCACTATGCCCGAAGTGTTCATATTATGTTCAAGCATAAGTGATATCAAATCGTTGGATTTTTCATCTTTGCCTATTACGGAGCATAAGATTGGTTCGGCTCCTAAAGCTTTGAGATTTTGTGCCACGTTGGCAGCTCCACCCAGACGTGAGAATGTCTTTGTTACAGAAACGATAGGCACAGGAGCTTCAGGTGAAATTCTTTCAACTTTACCATTCATATATATGTCGAGCATCATGTCGCCGACAACCATGATTTTTTTTTCGTTGAATGAATTGAAGAGGTTTTTCATGTCATTAAGTCTAAAAGTCAACAAGACCACAAGTCAACAAGTTGTTTTGCTTGTAGTCTTGTAGTCTCGTTGTCTTGTGGTCTTATTATTTAAGTTTGCTTAAAGCTTCTTTGATTCTTGCTGCTGCATCGCGGAGTTTGTCTTCTGATGTAGCGTATGAGAGACGGATACATTCGTCGTTGCCGAAAGCTGCGCCACCAACGCAAGCAACGTGAGCTTTGTCTAATAAGTAGAGGCAGAGGTCGTCGCTGTTGTTGATTGTTGTTTCGCCGTCAGTTTTGCCGAAGTATGATTTGATTTCTGGGAACATGTAGAATGCGCCAGCTGGCTTGCTTAATTTAATGCCAGGGATTTCGCTTAAGAGTTCGAAGAACATATCACGACGGTTTCTGAAAGCCTTAATCATAGTTTGGATTTCTTCTGAGTTTTCAGGAGACATCTTTACTGCTTCTAAAGAAGCTGCTTGAGCGATTGTACAGATACCTGAAGTGTATTGACCTTGGATTTTGTTACATGCTGAAACGATAGCTTTAGGAGCTGCAATGTAACCGATTCTCCAACCTGTCATAGCGTAACCTTTAGCAACACCGTTGATGATGACGAGTCTGTCTTTCAATTCTGTGAATTGACCCATGCTTTCGTGTTTTTGTTCGTATTGGATGAATTCATAGATTTCGTCAGACAAGATGATGATGTTAGGATATTTCTTGAATACTTCTGCCAAAGCAGCTAATTCAGCTTTTGTATAAACAGAACCAGAAGGGTTACATGGAGTGCTGAAGATGAAAGCTTTTGTCTTTGGAGTGATAGCTGCTTCTAATTGTTCAGCGGTGATCTTGAAGTTTTGTTCAGCTGTTGTGTTGATGAAAACAGGAGTACCGTCAGCTAATTTAACCATTTCAGGATATGATACCCAGAAAGGAGCTGGGATGATAACTTCGTCGCCTTTATCAACGATAGCCATGAATACGTTTGTGATAGCTTGTTTTGCACCGTTAGAAACGATGATGTCAGCGTCTGTGTAGTCAAGGCCGTTGTCACGTTTTAATTTTTCAGCGATAGCTTTGCGTAATGCTGGTGTACCTGGAACAGGAGGATAGTGTGTATCATTGTTGTTGATAGCGTCAATACCTGCTTGCTTTGCTGCAACTGGTGTGTTGAAGTCAGGTTCGCCGATGCTTAATGAAATAACGTCGATACCTTGAGCTTTTAATTCACGGCTTAATTGAGTCATTTTTAATGTAGCAGATTCTGCCATGTTGTTGACTCTTTGTGATAAAATGATGTTTCCCATTTTTACTTTTATTTATGATTTGATGTAATAAAACTAAATTATTTCAACCTACAAAGGTAGTATTTTTTGTAATAAAAACACATGGTATTTTTTAAAATTAATAAAATGTTTTTCGTTATTTTTGCATAAAATATTTTGATGATGAACATTGTTAATATAATATCGATTGTAATCATAATATTATTGTCGGTTTATTGTTTTATAATGTTAAAGAAAGAAGATAAACCAAATAAAAATATCGATATAATGAAAAGTGATAGTGAATTGAAATCTGTCTCTTATAAGCTTATCGTTCCTTTGAAGATACAGGCTTACGAACGTCTGGTTCTTTATATTGAACGTATCCAGTTTCCTGTTTTGGTGAAGCGTGTATTTTATCCGGGAATATTAAGAAATGATTTTCAATTCTCTATCTTGCAAAATGTTCAAGATGAATTTGAACATAATCTGGCTCAAAGACTTTATGTATCTGAGTCGACATGGCAACTCATTGTAATGGCTAAGGAGGAAGTGCTTCAGAATGTGAATGCTGTCTTTAACGATAATCCTGATGCCGATGTCGCGATGATAGCTCAGAAAATAGCTTCATTCGAAAATCCTATGGGTGAAAAAGCTGTGGTAAATATTAAAAATGAGTTTAACTCGTTATAAAGAAAAAAGTATGGAATTTTCAGCAATACAATTAGCTACGTTTCTTTCAGGTACCATCGAAGGCGATCCTGAAGTCAAGGTTTATAATGTGGCAAAAATAGAGGAAGGCGCTCCTGGAATGTTGAGCTTTCTCGCAAATCCGAAATATTCTCAATATTTATATACGACAAAATCTTCGATAGTTTTAATAAACAACGATTTCGAACTTCAAGACAAGGTGTCTGCAACTCTTATCAGAGTGCCTGACGCATACGCCGCTTTCGCTCAGCTGCTCGGTCTCTACCAGCAATTCATGCAGGCAAAAGTAGGCGTTTCTTCTCTTTCTTTTGTCTCTAAAGACGCGTCATACGGCGAAGACGTCTACATCGGTGAGTTCGCTTTCATAGGTGAAAGAGTGAAGATTGGCAACAGAGTGAAGATTTATCCTCAGGCTTACATAGGCGACGATGCCGTCATTGGTGATGACACCATAATTTACGCTGGTGCAAAACTTTATCCTCAGACAGTTGTTGGTAAGTCATGTATCTTGCACGCTGGCTGTGTGATAGGAGCCGATGGCTTTGGCTTCGCTCCTCAAGAGGATGGCAGTTATAAAAAGATTCCTCAAATCGGCAATGTTACAATCGGTGATAATGTTGAAATAGGCGCTAACACTTGCATCGACTGCGCCACTATGGGTTCTACAAGAATCCATGACGGAGTGAAACTGGATAACCTTATCCAAATAGCTCATAATGTCGAGATAGGTGAAAATACAGCCATCGCTGCTCAGACTGGAATAAGCGGTTCAACTAAAATTGGTGCTCAATGTGTGATAGCAGGACAGGTGGGATTTGTAGGTCATATACATATAGCAGACAATACTAAGATTGGTGCTCAGTCTGGAATCATCGGCAGCGTGAAAAAAGAAGGTGAGGAACTTATGGGTTATCCTGCAATGAAACTTAAAGACTTCTTAAGAATGTCGGTGTATACTAAAAACATCGAGAAGTTGGTGAAACGTGTAGAAGAACTCGAGAAGAAATTAAACGAAAAACAATAATGAAACAACAAACCATAGAACAATCCGTCAGCATCAGCGGAACAGGTCTTCATACAGGACAAAAGGGTACTCTTACTTTTAACCCAGCTCCAGAACATCACGGCATAAAGTTCAGAAGAGTTGATATAGAAGGTCAGCCTATCGTTGAAGCAAGAGTGGAAAACGTGGTAGACACTTCACGCGGAACTACCATAGCTCAAAACGGAGTGCGTGTTTATACAGTGGAACATATCCTCGCTTCAGTACGCGGCGCAGGCATCGATAACATCCTCATCAATATAAATTGCGAAGAGCCTCCAATCCAAGACGGCAGCGCAAAGAACATGATGGAGACTCTTAAGTCTGCGGGTATCGTAGAACAGAATGCTGAACGTGAATATCTAAGAATTAATAAGGAAGTAAAATATATCAACGAGAAAATTGGAGCTGAAATAACAATAGTTCCTGCCGATGACTTCAGGATGGAAGTGAGCGTGGATTATAACTCAAAGGTTCTCAAGCCTCAGACTGCAATTCTCGAAGATATGTCTGACTTTGAAAAAGAGATTGCTCCTTGCCGTACTTTTGTCTTCTTCCACGAATTGGAAATGTTGTTGAAATATAATCTCATCAAAGGCGGCGACCTCTCAACAGCTATCGTCTTTGTTGAAGGATGTGTAGGAGAAGAGGAACTTCAACGTGTGGCGAAACTGTTCAATATGGAATCGGTCGGTGTTCATGAAGGCGGAATCCTTAATAACACAAATCTTCATTTTGAAAATGAACCTGCTCGCCATAAACTTTTAGATTTAATCGGTGATATGACTTTATTAGGAAAACCAATCCTCGGTCACGTCAAGGCATTCAAACCAGGACATCTCGCTAATACGGAATTTGTGAAGTTGATAATAGAGAATTTGGAATAAGGCCTGAAAGACGCAAAGTCTCAGAGTCACAAAGTCACAATGAAAAAGAGTTGCTGTTAATCAAACGGCAGCTCTTTTTGTATTCCCTGAATTATTTATTATACAATCTCGATAGAAACATTCCGACGCTTTCGTATCCGTATTTCTCAATGACACTGTTTCTTAAATAATTTGCATCGTAATTCTTATGCGTCTCTATCATTTTTATCATCGCTTCTGCGAGAGCTTCTTTGTTTCTTGGCTCGACTAAAATGCCTTTGGTATCGTCAATCATTTCTTTGATGCCGCCGACATTGGTGCTTACTACCGGCAATCCTGATGCTAATGCTTCAAGTATTACGACCGGCATATTTTCATAATTGCTGGATAAAACCAAAAAATCTCCTGAAGAGAGCACGTCGGCTAATGCTTGTCCTTGTAATAAACCTGTAAATGACACCTTATTAATTAATTGCAATTCTTTGGCTTTTCCTTTCATCAAATCCAAATCCATTCCTTCCCCGATGAGCTTGCATTGAAAGTCGATGCCTTTGTCGTCGATAATCTTCAATGATTCCAAAAGTCCGCTTATGTTTTTTGATTTGTCTTCAAAACAGCTGATGTGAATTATCTTGCAAGGATTGTTGTTTTTTTCAGAAATATGAAACATATCAAGATTCACGACATTAGGAAGTACGACGTAATTGTCGTTTCTTAATCCATGATTCTTCATCGCGATGGCAAGATTCTCTGTCACAGTGGTGATTGTCTCAGCATTACGCACCACAATTTTAGTAAATAATTTTCTCAATAATCCCTTGAAGTCGTTGCCAGGCAAATACCTCGACCAATGTTCTGTAATTATATAAGGTGTCTTGTGTAATAACTTCTGAATCCATGCGATGACTCCCAATCGTGTCAGGATATGGACGTGAATTAAATCTGGTTTCTTGCATAATTTCAATGCCATCATATTGGCACGATAGAAACGCAGCAATGACTGAATCTTATTCTTAGGTTTCTTATAATAGACACGAATCGTATCGACATTATTCTCTAATGTTCTTACGATTTCAAATTTCTCTTTGGAAGAAGTCTGTTGTCCGTTGTCAGTTGTCTGTTGACAATAAATAACTGTAATATCGTTGAACAAAGCTGCTGCTTCTGCATGACGTTGTACGAACAGACCGAACATAGGGTCGTAGCGATGCGGATACCAGCGAGCTAAAAAGACTATATGTTTTCTTTCTTTATTCATGACGATATTTATTGATTATGTTAATCGTGTTATTGACTCTTTCCTCATCATCGCCGCTCACTATCTCGAAAGGAACATTCATTTTTGTTAATGTGTTTTTATAAATATCGAAAAGTTCCTTGCGTTCTTCGATGTTAGGATTTTCTCTCAGTGGGTCATAAACCCAAGGTAGGTCGATGTCACAGAGAAGATAAAGGTCGAAGTCTTGTTTTTTTAAAATATTGTCGATAGTCTCGTTAGAATGTTTGAAGACATATTCGACCCAGATTTTGCAGACTATAGTTTCTGTGTCGGCGATAAGTATCTCTGGATTTTTTTTCTCTTCTTCTAAAATGAGATTGTATTGTCCTTTGGCAATCTCAACGACATCGTTTTCTGTATAATGACCTTCAAAATTTTCGAGATAAGTCCTGGAATATTCAGGTATGAAGTCGACATTGAAATGTCTTGCCAGCTTTTCCGCAAGCGTTGACTTTCCCGTCGATTCTGGTCCGGTGATGGCAATCTTAAACATTTTTCTTCGCCTCCTCGCTCCAACTGATGTAACCCATTACAGCAATGATTGCGTAAATTATATATTGTAATACTGTAAGATATAAATCATTTACAATACAAAGCGGAATTAAGATTATGTCGCAGAGCATATACAGAACCCAGTTCTCGACTTTCTTTAATGCGGTCAACAACATTCCGCCTAAACCTAAGACTCCTGTGAAATAATCCAAGAATGTCGGTGTGTCAGTGGTAAATATCTTTGAAATGACTAAAAGAACAATGACAATTGCTAATGTTAAAAACCTTTGTCTTTTATTTAAAAAGGTAACAGATAGTTCTTTAGCCTTTAGTCTTTCGTCATTAGCCTTTAGTCTTTTCCAGTTCCACCATCCGAAGACGCTTATCACGAAATAGAGGAAGTTGATGACGGCATTGGCGAACAGACCATTCTTTATGAATATGAAAACATATAATAACACACTAATGATTCCGATAGGGAAGACCAAAACATTTATCTTCTTGGAATACCATACGCTGAGCAAACCCGTTGCAACAGCGATTATTTCTATGATTAATTCATAATTCATAATTTGCAATTTATTGTAGAGACGCAATATTTTGCGTCTCAATATGATTTTATAAGACGCAAAATGTTGCGTCTCTACTACGTGATTTTATATTCATCTCATATCAATGACTTCCACATCAGGATGAATCTTCTCATCGAAAGTGAACATTCTGTCTGGAAGGTCTTGGTTGGTATGGAAACTTTCTATGCTGTATATTAAATAACTGCCATCTAAATTATTGATGTCGATTTCATGTATTTTCAAATCTTCGTTTTTGACATACAGACTTATACTTTTAAAAGTCGTTTCTTCTTTTTCCTTTATGAAGAGGTGAGTCAAGTCGGCATTGCTGCAATGTTCGAAGCTTACGTTCACGTTTCCTGAGAAAGAATTGATGATGGCGAGAGGGGAGTTGTTGTTGTCTTCAGACACTTCGCTTATCATTACTTCTTGCTCATCGATGAGGTAAGTCCATAGGGTAGAGCCGTTGCTTATCATCTCCTGACCATCTATTTTTAACAGATAAGCTTCGCCTTTCATGTAAGCATAACCCTTCATATTCTCGCTGACATCTTCGCTGTTGCCATATATATAATCGAAGATGATGCTGATGTCGTTGTAGGATTTATTTTTTTCAATGACCTTATTGAGAAAATCCTCAGCAGACTGAGCCATTATATTAAGACTCACTATGCAACTTAATATTAATAACAAATACTTTTTCATAGTTCAAAGTTCATAGTTTAGAGTTTAGAGTTCATAGTTTAGAGTTCATAGTTCAAATCCTTAAGATATTGTTCAAGTGCCATTTCGTTAGCGACTCTTACTTCACGTTGTTTGCTGCCAGCGAAAGGACCTACGATTCCGGCTTTTTCAAGTTGGTCGATGATACGTCCAGCTCTGTTGTAGCCGAGTTTCAACTTGCGCTGCAACATTGAAGTGGAGCCTTGTTGTGTTTGAACGATGATATATGCAGCCTCTTCGAAGAGAGGGTCACGCTCATCAGGGTTGAGGTTTTCCTTGCTGCCGCCTTCTTCTTTTTCGTCAGGACAGTCAGGGAGGTTGTATGCCTCAGGGTAAGCTCTTTGTGAGCCGATGAAGTCTGTGATTTCTTCCACTTCAGGAGTGTCGATAAACGCACATTGCAGACGGACGAGGTCGTTGCCTGTTGACAACAACATGTCACCACGACCTACGAGTTGGTCAGCGCCATTAGTGTCGAGGATTGTCATGGAGTCGACACGTGAGATGACGCGGAACGCTATACGAGCTGGGAAGTTAGCCTTGATTGAACCTGTGATGATATTGACAGAAGGACGTTGTGTCGCGATTATGAGGTGGATGCCGATGGCACGTGCGAGCTGAGCAAGACGTGCGATAGGAGCCTCGACTTCTTTACCTGCTGTCATGATCAAGTCGGCGAACTCGTCAACTACCAATACGATGTATGGCAAGAATCTATGTCCGTCGAGTGGGTTCAGCTTACGAGATATGAACTTGGCGTTATATTCTTTGATGTTACGTACCTGAGCGTCTTTCAATAACTCATAACGCTGATCCATCTCGATACATAATGAGTTGAGTGTTCTCACTACTTTTCTCACATCGGTGATGATGGCTTCTTCAGCATCAGGAAGTTTTGCCAAGAAATGACGTTCTATCTTTTTATAAAGACTCAACTCAACTTTCTTAGGGTCAACGAGGACGAACTTAAGTTCTGCTGGATGCTTGCTGTATAATAATGATGCTATGATGGCGTTGATGCCAACAGACTTACCTTGACCAGTAGCACCTGCCATCAAGATATGTGGCATCTTGGCGAGGTCGGCTACATAGCTCTCGTTTGAGATGGTCTTGCCCACGCCGAAAGGAAGCTCGTAGCCGCATTTCTGGAATCTTTCGGAACCTAAGACAGTTCTCATTGATACCATCTGTGGCTTTTGATTTGGCACTTCGATACCGACGGTTCCTTTGCCAGGGATTGGAGCTATGATACGGATTCCTATCGCGGAAAGACAGAGTGCGATGTCGTCTTGCAAGCCTTTGATCTTTGAGATTCTCACGCCGGCAGCAGGAATGATTTCGTATAATGTCACGGTTGGACCGATGGTCGCCTTAATCTTATCGATAGTGATGTTATAGTTCGCCAATGTGTCGACAATGCGTTTTTTGTTTGCCTCGAGTTCTTCTCTGTCGACACTATTGGTGCTTTCTCCGTAGTCTTTAAGCAAATCTAATGGAGGAAGTTTATAGCTTGAAAGTTCCAGCTTAGGATCGAAATTGGTGTCTAATCCGAAGTGCTCACCAATTTCTATGGCCTGTTTCTCTTCGGTTGGAGCAGTGACTTCCATGTCGATGTTGTCAGCATCGACATCATCGTTACTTTCTTTATGTGTGGCAGGTGTTGTTATTTCCACATCTTCAAAGCCTTCATCTTCGATTGTGGTGGTTTCTGTAGTGTATGGAATTTGTTTCGGTGTAGGAGTTATGTCGATGATTTCAACATCTTCAATATCTTCTTCTTTATTGGAATCTTCTATTGGATCTCTGTCGATGTGTTTCACTGTTATTTCAACATCTTCCCATTCTTCGTCATCATCATCAAATTCAATGTCAGTATCAGAAACAGGATTTTTGTCAAAGTCAGAGTTGTTGTCAGTGTCAGTGTCTGAGTCAGTGTCTGAGTCAGTGTCAAAGCCAGTGTCAACTTTCCTTTCCCAGTTTATAGTAGGCATCTTGATGTCGAAAGTAAATATCACATATAAGAATGCGAAGAATACTAATAAGATATAGATTCCTATCTCTTGAACAAATGGCACTAACAAATCGTGGATGAACAAACCTACAACACCATAGAATGTGTCGAATACATTGTTATTTGGTAAGATAGTAGCAAGTGTTAAAGGCAGCCACACTAAACTCATCAATGCATATTTGCATATAGTCCACATCTTGATTTTTGGACCTTTGAAAGTGAGGTTGGAACCGGCTATGAATAACAGGAATATCAGATATAATGATCCGATGCCGAAAGCGTTTCTGCTAAGCCACATGCCTATCGTATCTCCGATGTTGCCAGTCAGTGTGTAGCCGATGACGTATGATATGAATGATAACAGTACAAACACGCTTAGAAGCATGAAGAATGCTCCTATGCTTATTGCAATGCGAGGGTCTCTTGTTTTCTTGCGTGTAGCGGTCTTGTTTGCCTTAGGCTTTTTCTTGTTGACCTTATCTTCGCTTTTTGCCTTTGCCTTTGCTTTTTCTGTTACTTCGCTAGGCTTGCTGCTGACTTCCTCTTCCTTTGTGTTTGCTAATGGTTTGTTTCTGTTATATGCCATATCAATCTACGAATCTGAATGTTTTGTTGTAACGTATCTTACCTGTGTTTTTGTCCATAGAAAGCCAGACGAATACTGGTTTGCCTACTATGTGGTCTACTGGCACGTAACCCCAGAATCTTGAGTCTTGAGAGTTATGTCTGTTGTCGCCCATCATCCAATAATAATCCATCTTGAATGTATATTCATCTGTCTCTTCTCCGTTGATGAAAATCTTACTGTCTTTGATTTTCATGTCGTTGAGTTCGTAAGCTCTTATTATTCTATCGTAAAGAGCTATGTTCTCAGTGTTAATCTTCACTGTTTTTCCTTCTTGAGGAATTACGATAGGACCGAAGTTGTCGGCATTCCATTTGAAGTGTGTGGTGTCGTTAGGGAAGATGTCTTCGGATACTTCAGTGCCAGCTGGGGCTATTCTTCTTTCCACTGATTTTACGAAAGGAAGCTTTCTGAATTCTTCAGCGATGTCGGCTGTCATATTGAAAATGAGCTCGTCGGCATGTGCTGTTCTGTAGCCTTCTGTGATGTTGTATTTCTCTAATATCTTAGGGTTGATACCGTTGCTTGTGATTTTAACGATGTAGTTGTGTTGCATCTCGTTTGGCTGTTCGCCTATTTTGCCATTGATATAAACGATGCCGTCTATGATTTGCAGTGTGTCGCCAGGCATACCGATGAGACGTTTGACGTAGTTCTCGCGTTTGTCGACAGGACGTGTTATGATGTTGCCGAATTGTTTCTTGTCGCTCATGACCTTGTCTCTTCCGAAGTAGCGGCATAACTGATAGAATGTCACGTTGCTTTGATAGACTTCACTCACAGTGTCGCCAGCAGGGAAGTTGAACACTATAGGGTCGTTGCGTTTTATCTCTGTTGTGCCAGGCAAGCGTTTGTATGGAAGCTGTGGCTTTTCAATATATGACTTCGCAGTCTTTGACCATGGCAAGGTATGATGTACGAAAGGAAATGCAAGAGGAGTGTTAGGAACGCGTGGTCCGTAGCCTATCTTGCTTACCACCAGATAGTCGCCGACTAAAAGAGATTTCTCCATACTTGATGATGGAATTGTATATGCTTCGAACAAGAATGTTCTTATTATCAATGCAGCTACTACAGCCCATACTATAGCGTCGAGCCATTCGCGTACTGGGCCTTTCTTTGGATATACTGTTGTTTTTGGGTCACTGTATTTTGAACCTTGGTGACTTACGATAGGGAAGAAGATGAATGGCACTACTGCAGCACATACTATCTCCCATATTTTAAATCTTCCGAATGACTTTGCCAGGTCGATGAACATAAGCATCATCGTGAAGAAGTTGATATATGGCAAGAAGAGTAAAAGATACCACCACCATTGTGTGCAGTTGACTATCTTTGATAATACGAAAAGATTGTAATATGGTATGACGGAATAGAATCCTTTATAACCTGCTTTTTCGAAGAGTTTCCAGCAGAATGCTAATGGAAGTGTGAATAATGCTGGAACTAATAATATGAATAAAATGAATGATAACATGGTTTATATTTTAACAGTTTAACAAATCGTTCATTGTATATAATCCTTTTTTGTCGATGAGGAATTCTGCTGCGATGACAGCGCCAGTGGCAAAACCCTCGCGGCTGAAAGCCTCGTGACGAAGACTGATGATGTCGCAGGAAGACTCTGCCTTCACTTCATGAATGCCGAAAAACTCACCCTCACGAATAGCTTCAATAGGCAACACATTTTCCATTATACATTTTTCATTATTCATTATACATTCATTCAACTCCCAAGAATCGTAGTTCTTATTATTCTCTACGATATCATTAGCGAGTTTCACTGCTGTGCCGCTAGGCTTGTCGAGTTTGTGAATGTGATGTGTCTCGGTGAGGCTTAGCTTATAGTCGTATTTTTCTGTTATCTTGGCGAGCTGTTGGTTGAGAATGAACATTATGTTCATTCCGATGCTGAAGTTAGGAGCATAGAACAATGCCTGATTTTCTTTTTCACATCTTTCCTTAACTTCGTCAAAATGCTGATACCAAGCTGTCGTTCCGCACACCACAGGGATGTTCATGTCGAAGCAGCGTTTGATATTGTCGAAAGCTGTTGCTGGAGTGCTGAATTCTATTGCTACTGTTTGAGTTTCTAAGTTTCTGAGTTTCTGAGTTTCTGAGTTTTCAAAAGAAGTCCAGTCTTCTTCGTTGTCAATTCTCGCTAATATTTCGTGTCTTCGTTGCAGAGCTATTTTCTCCACTTCGTGACCCATTTTGCCGTATCCTAACAATATTATTTTCATCGAATTTAAAATTTTAGTTTGAGAGAGACACCTGTTGAGCATTTGCCGTATCCGTATGCCATCTCATTGAAATTGGTTTGTAACATCGGTTCTACCTTCAGTGTCAAGTCGTCTGCTATATCATATTCGAAGAAGTGAGCATCGACGGTGGCGTCTATGATATTGAGGCCGTACCAGAGAGCCATGATAATCCAGTTGAGTTCCATGTTACGTCGGTATAAATCTCTTAAGGTTGCCAGGTTCTCTCTAGAGTATTTGTTTGCGATGTCTACTATTTTTTTATCAGCCTCAGTTATGGTGCCAGTCTTATAGTCAAAGGCTTTTCTGTAGTCTCTGTAGCTGTCACCATTCATGTCTGCTATGTAGAATATCGTTCCTATGCCAGCATAGACGATAGGTATCTTCCAATATTTTTTGTTATATGCCTGACCTAATCCAGGAAGCACGGCTGAATATATAGCGGCTTTCTTAGGATTATGTTTCTGTGGCATTGCTATGCTGTCGTTTTTTGCAAAGACAGAACATGCCGCGACAAGAGACAATGACAACAATATCAGAAGACGTTTGAGCATTTCGAGAATCAGTTTTTGTTGATTAAAGCGATAAGTCTTTCGAAGTCTTCGTCGTTTTTGAAATCTATTGTCAAGCTGCCTTTGCCTTTGCTGTTACGGTTTATCTTTACCTTAGTGTTTAAAGATTTGGATAAAGAGTCGACAGTAAAGATGAATGCTTCTGGCAATACGTCTTTTTGTTTCTTGGTCTTGACATTTTTAGAGTTAAGAGAACGTACGAGTTCTTCTACTTGTCTTACGCTCAAGTCCTTGTCGATGATTTCTTTCAATATGACGAGCTGTTTTGTCTTATCTTCTATATTGATGATGGCGCGAGCCTGACTCATGGATATGAATCCGTCGCGTAAAGCTACCTGTACTTCAGGTGGCAATTTAAGAAGACGCAAGAAGTTGGTTACTGTGCTTCTGTCTTTACCGACTTTCTCGCTAAGTTGTTCTTGGGTGATGTTGCACTCTTCAATGAGACGTTGATATGAAAGAGCTATCTCTATAGCGTTGAGACCTTCACGGTGAGTGTTTTCTATCAAAGCCATTTCGAGCATCTGTTCGTCGTTGGCTACGCGGATAAACACTGGTATTGTCTTGAGACCAGCCATTTTTGATGCGCGGAGACGACGTTCACCGGAGATGAGTTGATATTTGTCGCGGCCCATCTTTCTGACTGTGACAGGCTGTATCACACCTTGTATCTTTATCGACTCTGCCAGTTCGTTAAGAGCTGACTCATCGAAGTCTGTTCTAGGTTGGAATGGGTTGGCTTCTATGAAGTCTATGTTTATTTCTGCCACGGCACCTGCTACGTAGTTGCCTGAGATGTCAGATGATGTGATGTCTGTTTCTGGGCTTTGCAATATGGCGTCGAGTCCGCGGCCTAATCCTCTTTTTTTATTCTGCAGTGACATTTTCGTTGTTTTTTAATATTTCTCTTGCGAGGTTAAGATAATTTATTGCGCCGATGCTTGTGGCGTCGTGCATGATGGCTGTCTGTCCGTAGCTAGGAGCTTCGCTGAGTCGGGTGTTGACGTTGATGATGGTGTCGAACACCATAGTCTGGAAGTGAGTCTTCACTTCAGACACCACTTGTTTAGCTATTCTAGTTCTAGAGTCGAACATAGTCAACAAGATGCCTTCGATGTCGAGTTCTGGGTTGAATCTGCTTTGTACTATTTTTATTGTGTTGAGCAGTTTGCCCAAGCCTTCGAGAGCGAAATACTGACATTGTACGGGAATGATAACAGAGTCGGCTGCTGTCAGTGCGTTGACGGTAATCAAGCCTAATGATGGAGAGCAGTCGATGATGATATAGTCGTATTCGTCTTTGATGCCTGCCAATGCGTTGCTCATCATCTTCTCGCGTTGAGGAAGGTTGATGATCTCGATCTCAGCTCCGACCAGGTCGATATGAGCTGGCAAAAGAAATAGGTTAGGAGTCTCTGTCTCCTTGATGATATCTTTAGGATTTACGTTGTCGATGATACATTCGTAGATGCTGCCTTCGATTTCCTTAGGGTCGAAGCCCACTCCCGATGTGGAGTTTGCCTGAGGATCAGCGTCGATAAGTAATGTCTTATGTTCAAGGACTGCAAGGCTCGCTGCTAGATTTATGGCAGTGGTTGTCTTGCCAACTCCGCCTTTTTGATTTGCTATAGCTATTATCTTTCCCATCTCTTGTTGATTTATTTATTAAACTACAAAGGTACAATTTTTATTGTAAAATGCGAAGCCCTTTGAGGAGAAGTTATCAACAATTTTTATAAAAATTCAGAATCTCAGAATCTCAAAAGCTTAGAACAATTTTGAGATTCTGAAGTTTTGAAATTCAGTGATTTAAAAAAAGAGCCACTATATTTCATAGTAGCTCCCTTTTAAACCTTAGCCTTTAGCCATTAGCCTTTGGCCATTTGTCCTTAGCCATTATTTGTCTAATTCATCAAACCATGCATCAAGTGATTTGTCGTCATCGAATTCTTCATGTTTTGGTTCGTCGAAGTATCCTTCTGGATATTCACCTGTCTCGATGAAATTCAATGTGTCTTTTAATGCGTTGCTGAATTTTTCAAAATCTTCTTTATATAAGAAAAGTTTATGCTTTTCATAGAAAAAACGATTTTGTTCATTGCTGAAACGACGTTTGCTTTCAGTGATGGTTATATATTTCTCTTCACCTTTTGTTGTTTTTACATCGAAGAAATATGTGCGTTTGCCAGCACGTATCGCTTTCGAAAACAATTCCTCACGATTGTTCATCTTTTCATTTTCCATAACTGTCAAAAAATTTGTGTTCTACGAATGAATTTTAATGTAGCAAAAATAAATAAAAATGTAATAGTCTAAACTTTTTTTTGAAAAAAATATATGAATGAAATTTCTGAGTTTAAAACTGAAAATTGAAAACTGGAAGCATTAGCTTTTTTTAAAAAAACATTAAAATTAAATGTTAATTTTATTACCTTTGAAGTTCAATTTTTTTATGTGATATTATGAAGTTAAATTTAAGAAGATCAATAGTTTTTTTTGATTTGGAAACTACAGGCTTGAATCCTGTACATGATAGAATCGTTGAAATTAGCGCATTGAAAATCAATGTCGACGGACAAGAAGAACAGAAGACATGGCTCATAAATCCAGGATGTCCTATACCTCCTGAAACAACGGCAATACATCATATCTCCGATAATGACGTAAAAGATTGTCCTACCTTCAAAGAGCTGGCTCCAACTATTGTTAAGTTTTTCGGTGCAAGCGATATCGCTGGCTACAATATCATCAAATTCGATGTGCCTATGCTGATGGAGGAGTTTATTCGTGCTAACGTCGACTTCGACCTTAAGTCGCGACAAGTAATCGATGTCATGAATATCTTTATGAAAATGGAGCCAAGAACTCTTAAAGGTGCCTATCGTTTCTTTATGAATAAGGAACTCGAAGACGCTCACTCCGCTTCCGCTGACACTATGGCAACCTACGAGGTGATGATGGCAATGCTTGATAAATATAAAGATAGAGAATATACCGATAATAAAGGCGTCACTTCTGTTCCAGTGCAGAATGACATGCAACAGCTCGCTGTCTTTTCTTCTCATAATAAAAATGCCGACCTCATGGGTCAGATTGTCTTCGATGATCAAGGCAAAGAGGTATTCAAATTCGGTAAGCATAAGGATAAAAGAGTGGAAGACGTGTTCCGTTTCGAGCCACAGTATTATGATTGGATCATGAAAAGCGATTTCCCAGAATATACCAAGAAGGTTATAACTGGAATTAAATTAAGAATGGGTGGTAAGAATAATATTAAGTTTTGAGATATGAAAAGAAAGTCACCAAGTCACCAAGTCGCTAAGTCACCAAGACTATTGGCGATTTTGTTAATATTTTTATTTGGCTTACAGCCAATAGCCAACAGCCAACAGCCAATAGCCAACAGCCAGCAGCCATTATGGATGCGTTATAACGTGATTTCTCCTCAAGGTGATAAGATTGCCTTTGCTTACAAAGGTGATATTTATGTCGTTGACTCAGAAGGTGGAATGGCTAAACAACTGACTACAAATTCGTCTTACGACTTCAATCCTATCTGGTCTAACGACGGGAAATATATTGCTTTCGCTTCTGATAGAAACGCTAACTTCGATATTTATGTAGTGTCAGTAAATGGCGGCGTGGCTAAGCGTGTCACAACGAACTCTGCTTCTGAGTTGCCTCTCGCTTTCTCTGCTGACGACAGCATGATTTACTATTCTGCAAACATACAGAAAGACGCAAGTAATGTACAGTTTCCTACAGGATGGATGCGTGAATTGTATAAGGTGCCTGTCGATGGCGGCCGCTCGCAACAGGTAGCTGCTGTCAATGTGTGTAGCCTTTCTTTCGATGCTGACGGCGAGTCGTTCCTTTATTATGACCAGAAAGGCGGCGAGGATGAATGGCGTAAACATCAAATCTCATCAGTAGCTCGCGACATAGTCTATTATAATGCAAAAGAAAAGACACATACAATATTGACATCAAACATCGGAGAAGACCGAGACCCACGTTTTCTTCCAAATAAAGAAGAATTCGTCTTCCTTAGCGAAGGCGAAGGTGGTAACTTCAACGTATATAAAGCTAATGTCAATGATGTGAATAACGCACAACAAATCACGGACTTCCCAACTTATCCTGTGAGATTCTTAAGCGTTTCTGACGATGGACTTCTTTGCTATGGCTTCCAAGGTGAAATCTACACTCAGACTCTCGATGGCGAGCCTAAGAAGGTTGAGATACAAATCGTCAATGACCAGGAAGAAACACCAGAGACAGGTAAGTTCGGCAGGGCTTCCGATATCACCATAACACCTGATGGCGACCTTATCGCTTTCGTGGCTCGCGGTGAGATATTCGTCACCTCTGAAGAATATCAAACTACAAAACAAATCACTCATACTCCAGAAGCAGAGTCTTATCCAACATTCTCTCCTGATGGAAAGACATTGGTCTACGTTTCTGAACGCGACGGCTACTTTAATCTTTATAAGGCAGAGGTGGCTCGCAAGGAAGAAGTGAACTTCACTTACGCTACATTAATTAATGAGGAACGTTTGTTTGATGACGACGGCATTGAACGTGGTCTTCCAAAATTCTCTCCTGACGGAAAGGAATTGGCATATCTCGAAAATAGAAATATCTTAAAAGTCGTTAACCTCGAAACTAAAAAAGTACGCCAGATTACTGATGGCACACAGCATTATCGTAACGATGACTATTGCTTCGATTATGAATGGTCGCCTGATGGCAAGTGGTTTGCTCTTTCTTTGATAACCAATATGCGTGACCCTTATTCTGATGTCGGCATCGTTTCAGCAAGCGGCGATATGAAGATTCATAATATCACACAGAGTGCCTATATAACTTCAAATGTGAAATGGGCTTTGGATGGTAATGCTATCACTTTCATCTCAAATCGTTACGGCATGCGTTCACATGCTTCATGGGGTAGCCAGGACGATGCTTTCATCGCATTCTTGAATCAAGAGGCATACGACAAATTCCGTCTTTCAAAAGAAGACTATGACCTTTTGAAGAAAGAAGAGAAGATGGCTAAAGATGTTGCTGAAAAGTCAGACGACAAAAAAGATAAGAAAGATAAAAAAGACGATAAGAAAGAGGAAGCTAAAAAAGATATCGTCGTTGAACTCGATGGTCTTGAAGACCGTATCATACGTCTCACTCCGATGTCATCACGACTTTCAGGTGTATCTCTTTCTAAAGACGGTGATAAGCTGTTCTTCCTTAGTGCTTTTGAGAAAGGCTATGACCTTTGGGAACTCGATATTCGTGAGAAGTCGACTAAGATATTGAAGAAACTTGGCATGGGAGGAGCAGAACTCGTTCTTAACAAAAAAGGCGATAAACTCTTTGTCTTGTCAGGAGGCAACCTTCAGACAATAGAGACAAAAGGCGGTAAGGCTACACCTATTAAATATGATGTGACTATGACTCTCGACCGCGCTGCAGAACGTGAGTATATGTACAACCATATCTTCTTGCAGGAAAACAAACGTCTTTTCAGAAGAGACAGCAACGGAGCGGACTTCGCTCAAATCAAGAAAGACTTCTATCCTTTCTTGGAACATATCAACAACAATTATGACTTCACAGAGTTGATGAGCGAGATACTCGGTGAACTCAACGTCTCTCACTCTGGTTGCGGAATGACCTCGAACGGAAAGAGCGGCGACGTTACTGCTTACTTCGGACTTCTCTTCGATGTAGATTACCAAGGCGATGGCTTGCTTATCGATGAAGTATTAGAAAAAGGTCCTTTCGATAAGAATCATTCTAAAGTTAAAGCTGGTGATATCATTGAAAAAATCGATGGCGTTGAGATTACAAAAGACATGGATTATTTCCCACTTCTTAACAAGAAAGTTGGAAAACAAGTCTTGGTAACTGTTTATAATCCTGATACAAAGAAGCGTTGGGAAGAGATTGTGAAACCTATTTCAAAAGGAACACAAAATGAGTTGTTATATCAACGTTGGATTAAACATAATGCAGAAGTCGTTGACAGCCTTTCAAACGGAACATTAGGATATGTCCATATCCGTAGCATGGGCGACGCTAGCTATCGCGATGTATATGCCAACATCTTGGGAAAATACAACAAGAGAAAAGGCGTTGTTATCGACACTCGTTTCAATGGCGGCGGTCGTCTCCATGAAGACATCGAGATTTTATTCAGCGGAGAGAAATATTTGGAACAAGTCATCCGCGACAGCGTAGCTTGTGTGATGCCATCACGTCGTTATGTGAAGCCTTCAATCATGCTGATGTGCGAGGCTAACTACAGTAACGCTCACGGCACACCTTGGGTTTATAAACATAAGAAAATGGGTAAGCTTGTCGGTATGCCAGTCCCAGGAACTATGAGCAGCGTGACATGGGAGACATTGCAAGATGAAAGCATGTACTTCGGTTTGCCAACAGTTGGTTATAGAACACAAGAAGGTTATTATCTTGAAAACTCACAACTCGAACCAGATGTTAAGGTGAGAAACACACCAGAGAAACTTGCAGCAGACATCGACGAACAACTCGAAGCAGCAGTGCGAGAGTTGTTGAAAGATGTAGAGAATTATAACTACTGGGGAGAATAAAGTCACCCAGACGCCGAGACACCGAGTCGCCAAGTGGAAAATACTTAGTGACTCAGTGACTCGGTGACTCGGTGTCTTTTAAAAGGAATCTTATATCCAAAGTTAAGTCCCATTACGGTAATATAAAAATGGCAGTTGTCATTTCTTAATCCGATTTTGGGAAGGACGTAATATAGATTAGTTCCAGCTAATATCATAGGTTCGATGCTATAGCAAAGAGCAGCGTTTCCTATGATATTCTTTTTTGTTATGTCGCCGCTTATCTCTATGCTGAGTGGAAAGCAGATGTCGTAGAAGGCAGCGGATATGACACCGCCACCTATGCCTATTGCTAGATGCTTGTTAAACTCATAACCAATCGAGCCTGTAATTCCAGGGATTGGATACGCAATATTGGCAGAGGCCTTGGCGTAGAAACCTTTGTGTTCTTGGGAATAAGAATTAGAACATAAAAGAAATATGGTTAATAGTGTTAATATTTTTGTTTTCATGGTTTAAATTTGATGAAGTACAAAAATATTAAAAAAAATTAAAGACGTACGGATGTGTGTCTAAATTGACATATGTCTTGAATGTAGATGTTTGAAATACAGTATTGTCTTAATAATTTTTAAGATTTTTTTCCTTGCAACGTATTGTATTCTGTTTTAATTTTGTTCCTGTATGTTGTTTGATTTAAGACGTATGTCCGCCTGTTGGATTGTTTTCAAGACGTACGTCCGTACGTCTCTACGTGAAATTCGCACCTCGTGTAGAGACACACGGACGTGTGTCTGAAATGGATGTGTATAATAGAAAGGATAAGAGATATGGGTGATTATTATAAGAATAAATACAGAATAGAATCAACAAGATTCAAAGGTTGGGATTATGCATATTTTGGTTGTTATTATATCACTATAGTTACACACAATAGGGTTAACTATTTTGGAAGGATTGAAAACAACAAGATGATCTATAATGATATTGGTGATATTGTGAAAAAAGAATTCTTGAAATCTTTTGAGATAAGGAAAGAATTAAAACTGAAAGAATATGTCATTATGCCTAATCATATTCATATGATTGTTGTGTTGAGAAAGGATAGGGTGACAATGTATAATAAAGATAATATTCCAGTATTATTCCGAAAGCCAAAGTCAATATCCTCATTTGTGAGTTCGTTTAAGTCTTCAACTGTTAGTAAGGTGGATGATTGGATTGACGAATCTAATGTTGATATTCCTAAGTTTAATAGAGAAAATCCGTTGTGGCAGAAAAATTATTATGATAATATAATTAGGGATGAACAAGATTTTATAAATGTCTCTAATTATATTATTGCTAATCCGAAGAATTGGAATAATGATGAAGATTATAAAGGGGAATTTTTGTATTAGGATTGTTTTTTAAAAAGACACACGTCCGTACGTCTCTATCCGAAATTCGCACCTCGCGTAGAGACACACGGACGTGTGTCTAAAAATGAATATGTATTGAAAATGTATGTCTGATTTAAAAGACGTACGTCCGTACGTCTCTACGTGAAATTCGCGCCTCGCGTAGAGACACACGGACGTGTGTCTAAAAAGAACGTGTGTCTAAATTGACGTGTGTCTGAAAAAAAATTACCAGAATTTCTTAATGTTATTTAACGGAATCTTGTAGCCTAGTTTGATATATAAGAAGAACGCGCCATCTACTCCTATACGGGAAAATTTGGTTCCGATATAGAGTTTGTTTGTTTTGATGCCAAGTTCAGGAGAAAATAATATTCCTTGATATCTCCAATAATCAGAGAATTTATAACCAAAATCAAAACCATAATATGGAGTTATACCATTAAATATTGGTTTCTTTGTTATGTCTCCACGTAAATTTACATATAAAGGTATACCTACTTCATTCTCACCAAAGTCAAATCCTGTTCCAATTCCTAATGCAAGATGATTGTTGAATTCATATCCAATTGTACCATGTAAATGTAATGCGATTTCAACCCAATAATCAAATCCTAATCCAGCTTCTGTTATTACAAAGAATCCTTCTCTTTGTGGATTGTTTTCTCTTACAACTTTAGGTTTTTCTATTTTCTTTGTAATAGTCTCGGTTTTTCTTACGCGGTATTCACCAACTTGTCCCCAAGAGACATTGCTTAATAGAAAAATAGCTGCTAGTAATGTAAATATTCTTATTTTCATAATTCAATTATTTAGGTTGTGCCACTTCTATATTATACATTCTTAATGTTATAGTGTCTGCTGCTTTTACGTTTCTGAAATTTACGAAGTTGGCAGGATAACCGCTTACATTAACTTCTATTGTTTCAAAGTCGTCGCTTGTCTTGATATCGAAGATTGGTGCAACTATAACGTCAGCATTATGTTTCTTGACAGCTTTTGATACGGTGTAGTTTTTGAGATATTCAATGGTAGGAGAGTTCTCTGCACTGTTCATGTCTTTTGCAGTCAAAGTGTTTTTATATGTTTCTGTTTCAGAAATTTTTGTTTTAGAAACATTCAAGTCAGCAATGGTAGGTGTGATGTATCCTGATGTCATTGCTGGGTTCATATAACGAGCAGTGCTTTCGTCATATTTATAATATGTAAGGTAAGACGAAGGCATACATGAAGTTACAAATAATGCTACTAATAAGATTAAGGTTGCTTTTAATGTTTTCATATTCTTTAAATTTAGTTTATTAATAATGAATGCAAATATAGTTTTTTTATTTGATAAGAAATAAATTATATCTTTTATTTTTTCAGACGTACGTACGTGTGTCTGAAATGACCTATATCTAAAAATCATTCAAAAATAATTTCATCCATAAACATCCACGATGGATTGTTGTATCCTGGAAGTCCTTCTGGAATCAAGCCTGGTGTCTCAACGACAATTCTTACGAATCTGCTGTTCAGTCCGCTGATGTCGAATGTCTTTGTGACGATATTTGTCTTTGATGTGTCAACGTCTTCGCTTATTTCGAATGTCTTGAATAATGTGTAATTAGTTCCATTATTTGAAACATAAACTGACATTTTCTTAGGCAATAAAATCCAGTCGTAAGGATTGGTGTTGAAGTTTATCTTCAAAGAGTTGAGTTTTTCTTTCTTGCCAAAGTCGAGTTCGAGGTCGCAGTCGGTGCCGTAGAATCCTTGCCAGTTGCCGTCTTTGTAGTTGTTTGTTCCGACAGCTCCGTTGAGCAATGCGTCTTCGCTGCCGCCAGAATATTCTGGTCTGTAGTTGCCAGCGACGGTGTTCAACTTCTTGAAATGTCCCATTCCCTTGTGATAAAGGATGTATTTCTCATTGATGATGGTCTCTCTGTTGTCTTCAAAGCAAACGGCTTTCACGATGCAAGAACGTTCAATAGCAAATGGTCCGGTGTAAACCTTACTATTCTTGTCAGGAGTACTGCCATCAGTGGTGTAATAAATATCTCTATCGTTAAAGATGGTTTTCAATGAAACTAAAGTTGCTGAGTTGCTAAGATTCTGAGATTCTGAGTTTCTGGATTTTTGAGTTTCTATAAAAACAACGTTTCCTGCATTCAAAACGTCTTTTGCGATTTTGTCATAACGTTCGGTGAAGACGTTTCTGTAGTAAGAACGTGACTCCATGTCCCAAGCTTTGACGAATCTCTTTTTCAAACAATGAAGTGAATCCAAGAATTGTTCTGACATATTTTTTGTAAATGCGACATTTTCTTCAGTAGGGTTGAGCATCGTTTTATAAAGATTTACTCTCAGCTCGTTTTTCAATGTCACGATGTAAGCTCTGTAAGCTGCCAATATCGCTGCGTCTATGATTTCAGTATTGGTATTTACTTCTTGTCTGTCTTTCAAAAGTTTTTGATAAATCTCAAAAGATTGTTGTTTCTCTCTTTCGTTTTTAGCTATCGCTGCTGAATCTAACTGTGAAGGATAGAACTCTAAAAGCGGAGCGTTAAGAACAGTGAAGTTCATCAGGTTAGTCATGTCGCTCTCGTCAATCAATTTGTTCAATTCGTAGAGATTGCTGATAGCTGAGTTGCTGAGTTGCTGAGTTGCTGAGTTGTTGAGGTTTGAACAAAGACTGTTGTCTGTTGTCTGTTGTCTGTTGTCTTCAAAATATTGAACATTGAAGTTCTTGTTGAAAATCGCTTCTCTTTGGATTCTCTCGGCTTCGTCGTTAGTCTTCAATGTATTCCAGCTTGTCTCAGCGCACCACACCATTGCGTGCCATGTTGAGTTGAACATTGTCTCGCCGTAGTCGTCCCAAGCAGTGTTGATGACGCCTTTAGCTCCGTTTTTATAGCCGTCGCGGTTGAAGTGTGCGATGTTCTTGATGTAGTTGTCGATGTAAGGGAAACTCGATGCCCAGCAGCTTGCGCCTGGAGCAATCCAGAAAGTGTGACCTGAATTTTTGAAAGGAGCAATCATCTCGTCGAAGCTGTCGCGACCGCCGTAACTCCAAACGATGAATTGGATGTCTTCTGGGAGTTGTTTTATCATCTCTGGATTTTTGGCAATGATGTCGCCCCACATCATTACTTCTTTATCATATTTTTGTAAGATGTTGTATACCTTGTTGACATGTTCGCAGTAGGCGTTCTCTGAGCCGAGGCTGTCGACGTATGATTTAGCTTTTCCGTTGCCGAGGCCTTCGGTTTCATCGCAGTTGATGTTGAAATATTTCGACTCGAAAGCTTGTGCTGTCTCTCCGAGTAATGTCTCTAAAAATTCGTAAGTCTCTTCAACGCCAGGATTGAAGTTGAAGCGAGTGTCTCTGATGTCATCATAGAAAGGATTGTCGAGGGTCTTTTCTGCATGAGCGAAACATTGTTGGTTGCCGATGAATTCGATATAATAATCTTTTGCGTATTCTGTCAGTTCCTTGATTTCTTCAGCGGTGAGACCGTCTGTAGGAGCGATGTCTGGATATTCGTCGAGTTTGAAAAGATGTTCTGTATAAAGGTTGAAGAAATTGAATTTATATTCAGCGAGGCGACGAATCTGTTCTTTGATGAAATCCGTTGTTGGAATCGGACCACGGCTGATGTCATCCATCCATCCACGATATTCAAGAGAAGGATAGTCGAAAATATTATAGCAAGGAATATTCAGATTGTTTTCTGTGAGAAGTTGGTGGCGTATTATCTGTTTCAAACTTTGAGCTCCGTAGAAAAGACCTTGAGGAGTGCATGCTTCAATTGTGATCTTATTTGGCTCAACATTAATAATGTATGATTGAGCCATATTTTCTTTAGCTGGAATAGAATCTTTCAGTTGAAAAATAATAGAACTTTTCTTTTTGTTCATTCTATTTGAAAGACTTAAATCTAATCCTGTTATTTCAAGAATATCACTCCTTAAAATAGTTGATATTTCAAAATCGTTCAATATCACGGTAGACTCATTCAGCGTAAAACAACCTTCGTTGACTTCAATCTCTTGAGGTGTTGGGATAATTCCAATGTTGTCCGTTGTCTGTTGTCCGTTGACATTAAAGAATAAAGCCAATATAATAATGAGAAATAATTTTTTCATAACTTTCAATTTTCCGTTTTCAATTTTCAATTTTAAATAATAAGACGCATCAATGTTTGTTAATTTTATATGTGTCATTGATACGTCTCTACTTGTAGTCTTGTTGTCCTGTAGTCTTGTTGTCTTAAATATCAAATCCCGGCGCGTTCACGTTGAGCATATCATAAAGGTCGTCGATTCCCATTCCGTCGATGATACGTTTGATGATAGGAGGGAAGTTGCTGCCTTCGTTAACGTAGCCGTCTTTGTAAATATCTTCCTTCAAGAATTGATTGATGTTTTCGAATATTTCATCATCATATAAGAATGAATGTACGATGTCGGTATCAGTTTGGAAGTCGAAATACATCTTGCCGTCTTTTCTATTTTGACCGTGATAGTTGTCTACAACGATGAAACGTTTCATTCCGAATTGATATAAATCGACAATTAATTCACATTCGTCTGTTATTGAAAGAGAACAAACTCCGTTATCGTTGATGACGAATTTTCCTCCGATACGAGGCTTGTGTGTGTTATTGTAGAACTCTTGAGCTTTGGTAGCGTCTTCAACAGAAGGGAAGCGCATATAAAAATCGTAATATTTGTGTGTCATAGTAAATTTTCTTTTTTGCAAAAATATAATTTTTTTTTCTTTCTGTTGAACAAAACTATATGATAATTTGTCTAACGTATGGTTTTGGTTATACATTTCAATTTTCTCAAATGATGAAAAGCACCTCAGTTCCCAGCTAGGTGCTTTTTTTATATTGCAATATGTTGAATTATCAATGAGTTAGCTTATTGTAGATAAAATTTTACCCCCCCCGAAAAATGTAAAATATATGCAAATAATTGCTATCTTTGTGCCATTGAAAAATTAAAAATTATTTACTATGAGAAAGTTATTGATGTTATTCGTTTTAGTGGCTACACTTTTCGGTGTTTCAAGTTGTTCACTTCATGATCCAATGACAAGAAACCTTAACCAAAATCTCACTAATGTTGTTTTACAAGATAACAATTATAAAATTGTTGCAAAAGTAGGAGGTGAAGCTCAAGCTAATTATTTCCTTTATTTTGGAGGTTTTCGTAAGAAAGGTTTGATTGAAGAAGCAAGAGCAGAGATGCTTGAAAATGCCAACTTGATTGGTTCTTCAAGAGCAGTTATTAATGAAAATGTAGAAACGAGTGTTACTTCATTTGCTGGTATTTTTAGCTATGTAAAGGTTAGAGTTTCTGGATATGTAGTAGAATTTACAGAATAGTTTTATTCTATTTTACAAAAAAGTCGCTTCATTTTGAGGCGACTTTTTTGTTTTTAGGATATGCTTTATATGCAAAAATAAAAGGTTTAAAATTCAAGGATGACCTCAAACTTTAAACCTTAATCTCTTTAATCTTTAAACCAGATTATTATTGTTCTTTCACATTGTTCATACCAACTTCAACAGCTTGCATGTTCAATGGGATGAGTTTATGAGCACGTTCTGGGAGTGAGTGTTCGAGACCTTCTTTAACTTTATCCATTGAAATGATAGGTTTCAATTTAAGATAAGCGCCGAGGATAATCATGTTGAACACTTTAGCGTTACCCATGTCAGATGCTAATTGAGCGCCTTCGATGGTGTAAATCTTAATGTCAGTACGTGTTGGTTTATGAGTAATACCGTTTGGATCGTAAAGGAGAACGCCGCCTGGTTTTACTTTACTTTCAAATTTGTCGAGTGATTGTTGGTTAAGAATCACAGCTGTATCGAAAGCGTTGAGGATAGGTGAGCAAACGCGGTCATCGCTGATGATGACAGTTACGTTAGCGGTACCGCCACGCATTTCAGGACCGTATGATGGCATCCAGCTGACTTCTTTACCTTCCATGATACCACTATATGCAAGGATCTTACCCATTGACAAGACACCTTGTCCGCCGAAACCGGCAATAATAATTTCTTCTGTCATTGTTTTAAATTTTTTATTTTTCAACAATCTTACCGTCAACTTTAATGTCACCGAGTGGATAGAATGGAAGCATGTTTTCTACTAACCATTGGTTAGCTGCTACTGGTTCCATTTTCCAGTTAGAGTTACAGTTAGAAACGATTTCAACGAAGTTGACGCCGCTCTTGCCGTTGATTTGGTTTTCGAAAGCTTTCTTGATAGCAGCTTTAGCTTTACGTACGCATGCTGGGTTGTAAACAGCTTGACGTGTTACGTATTTTGTACCAGGAAGTTGAGCGATAAGTTCAGTTATTCTTAATGGGTAACCATTGCATGGGATACCGTCGAAACCTGCGCCTGCTGGTAAAGTAGCTTTACGGCCGTAAGGAGTTGTAGCTGTCTTCATGCCTTCCAATGTTGTTGGAGCCATTTGACCACCTGTCATACCGTAGATACCGTTGTTAACGAAAATCATTGTGATGTTTTCGCCGCGGTTACAAGCGTGGATTGTTTCTGCTGTACCGATAGCTGCCAAGTCACCGTCACCTTGGTATGTGAAGATAACTTTGTTAGGCCATACGCGTTTGAGACCTGTTGCCAATGCTGGAGCACGACCGTGAGCTGCTTCTTGGAAGTCAACGTCGAAGTAGTCGTAAGCCATAACAGAGCAACCTACAGGAGCTACACCGATTGTTTCTTCGTCAACGCCGAGTTCTTCTAAGACTTCAGCGATGATGCGGTGAGTTGTACCGTGACCGCAACCTGGGCAATAGTGGAATGGTTTTTCGGTCAATAACTTAGATTTTTGATAGACTAAGTTTTCAGGTTTAATGATATCTTCTATTGACATGTTCTTATTCTCCTATAATTTGTTTTTTCATTGCTTCGAGAACTTCTTCTGGTGTGTGGATGATACCACCAACGCGGCCGAAGTGTTCTGCTTTAACGCGACCATTGACTGCCAATCTAACGTCTTCAATCATTTGACCGCAGCTTAATTCAACTGCTAAGAAACCTTTAGCGCCTCTGTCGATGAGGTTTTGAATAGCTTTTGAAGGGAATGGGAATAAAGTGATAGGACGTAATAAACCGACTTTAAGACCTTCAGCGCGTGCCAATTGTACTGATTTTTGAGCGATACGAGCACTTGAACCGTAAGCTACGAATACATATTCTGCATCTTCGCATTCGATTTCTTCAAAACGTACTTCGTTTTCTTCAACTAATCTGTATTTTTCTTGGAGATGGCGGTTGTGAGCTTCCATCTTAACTGAGTCTAAGTCTAATGAAGTGATAACACGGTGTTGTGTGCCTCTCTTACGACCTGTTGTTGCCCATGGATAGTTAGCTTTGATTTCTTCTTCAGTCATGCGTGGTTTTTGTTCTGGAAGAACAACTTTTTCCATCATTTGACCGATTGCACCGTCTGATAAGATGCAGCAAGCCATGCGATATTTGAATGCTAATTCGAAGCCTAATGCAACGAAGTCAGCCATTTCTTGTACTGAAGCTGGAGCTAATACGATGTTTTTGTAGTCACCATTACCACCGCCTTTACATGCTTGGAAGTAGTCAGCTTGTGATGGTTGGATTGTACCTAAACCAGGGCCGCCACGAACGACGTCTGCATAAACGCAAGGTACTTCTGCACCTGCTATATAAGCTATACCTTCTTGTTTTAAGCTGACACCAGGACTTGATGATGATGTCATAACGCGTTTGCCAGATGCACCCGCTGCATAAACCATGTTGATAGCTGCAATTTCACTTTCTGCTTGTAAAACGACCATACCGGTACGTTCATAAGGGTTTTGTTCCATAAGATACTCAATCACTTCTGATTGTGGAGTGATAGGATATCCATAATAAGCATCACAACCGTAGCGAATAGCTGCTTCGGCTAATGCTTCGTTACCCTTCATCAGTTTTAATTCTCCCATTATGTGTTAATTTTAAATGTTAGACAATTGATTTAATTACAATTTGACTTTGTAAACTGTGATAACACCATCAGGACATACCATGCCGCATGATGCACAACCGATACATTTGTCAGGTTCCGCCATATAAGCGTAATTGTAACCTTTACCGTTTACTTCTTTTGCCAAGCTGATAACACCAACTGGACAGTTTGCAGCACATACGCCACAACCTTTACAACGTTCTGTGTTAACTACGATGGCTCCTTTGAAACTTGCCATAATTGTTTAGTTTTAAGTTACTTATAATGTTTATTGTTTCGTTAAATCTTTTTTTATATCGAGACTTACAAATATATATAATTTTTTAAAGTCTGAAGAAGAAAAATAAAAAATTATTATTTGATTGGATGATCTTCAGCAAAACGTCTTAATCTGTCAGCCAAAACAGGTATTTCTTCTCTTTGTATCAATGATGTACATGCTCTGATACCTTGTCGAGTGCTGCCACATGTGTCTAATGAAATAGCAGAGATACCGTAATATAGCATCTTTTCGAGAAGTTCAGCACCTGTGAAGCCTGGGTAGTAATATGTGAAATAGAAACCGTCAGCTATTGGCTCGCCTAAATCTTCGTCATATGTGAATTTAAAGCCGTTTGATGTGAATGCGTCTTTCATCATCTTTGCTTTTTCTCCGTATTCCAATACTTCATCACGATAGTTGTAAACACCATCGTTAACAGCTTTTAAAATACCAGTTACTGCATGTTGGGCAGAGTGTGATGTACCAGAGCTGAGTGGGTGTAATGCGCCGAAGATAATGCCTCTGACAAATATCTCTTGTCCGCAGAATTCTTTCAAGTCTGGATAAACGCGTTCTGCGAGTTTGTCGCTGATGCCTAAAATAGCGCAACGTTCTCCTGCATAGCTGAATGCTTTTGAACTTGAAATCATCAAGATGTAGTTGTCTGTATATTTACCAACTGTTGGTTGGTATGGAGCTACGCCAGGATGGCTGTAGTCTTTACGGAAGTCCATTCCGAAATAAGCGAGGTCTTCAAGAACGATGACGTCGTATTTGTTTGCCAATTCGCCTATGATGCGAAGTTCTTCGTCTGTCAAACATACCCATGTAGGATTGTTTGGGTTAGAATATAATATGCTATGGATTTTGCCTGTAGCAAAGATGCTTTCTAATTTTGTGCGTAAATTCTCGCCACGATATTCATAGATGTCGAATGCTTCCATGTTCATTCCGAGGATTTTTGTTTGGAATTTATGAACAGGGAATCCAGGGTCTACAAATAATATTGTGTTTTTTTCTTTGTTGGTGTGTCCGCAAATCATGAAAGATGCGAATGCGCCTTGCATTGAACCTACTGTTGGAATACAATTGGCGGCATTAACGTCAAGATCGAGGAAGTTTTTGATAAAGCGAGATGCTTCATTCTTTAAAGAAGGTATACCATCGATAGGAGGGTATGTTGCTGCGACGCCATTTTGTAAAGCTTTAATTTGTGCTTCAACGCCTGCTTGTGCTGCTGGAAGACCAGGATTACCCATTTCCATGTGGATGAATTTGACACCACTTGCTGCTTCGAGGTCTCTAGCAAGCTTGTTGATTTCACGGATGCCGGCTTTGCCGATGCATGGAAGGTTGCTGTCGCTGAATACTTTTTGAGCTACTTCAACCGGAACAATGTTATTCTTCATGATAATATGTTAACTTTTTTTGATTAAAAATATCACAATTAACTTTGAGTGTCAAAATTATGAAAATATTTAATATAAAAAGTCTTAAATGAAGAATATTTTTGGTTAAAATTTTTAAGGGAAAATTGTAATGAATTTGTGGGACGTACTGGACTCGAACCAGTGACCTCTGCCGTGTGAAGGCAGCGCTCTAAACCAACTGGGCTAACGTCCCGATTTTGAGTTTCTGAGTAGCTAAGACTCTGAGTGTAGAACTCTTTTAATAAAAAAGAACGTCAAATTTGACGTTCTTTCGTGGGGCGAACAAGAATCGAACTTGTGACCTCATGCCTGTCAAGCATGCGCTCTAAACCAACTGAGCTACCGTCCCATTTGCGAGTGCAAAGATACAACTTTTTTTTATTCGTCCAAATATTTTTTATGTCATTTTTTATTTTATTTTTGAGTTTTCTAAATGTATTATTATGAATAAAATTAAATCTCTGTTAATCACAATGTTCCTGCTTAATGCATTCTGTTTACTCAATGCTCAGGAAAAGAAAAATTTTGAATTGGCTGACATTTATGAACGCCCAACCTTCTCAATAAAGGGTGTCAGAGGCATGAATCCAATGAAAGATGGCAATACTTATGCTACTCTTGAAAAGGGAGAATTGAATGTCTATAACTATAAAACCGGTAAAAAGGTTAAGTCAATATTCAATATGAAAGACCTTATCCTCTCTGGTGATTCAGTTCCATTGCCATTGTATGGAACATACACTCTCAGCGATGATGAAACTAAAGTGTTGTTTATGAATAATATGAATCCAATTTACAGACATTCATATACAGCTAGTTTCTATGTTTACGATATTAATAATAAGGTGTTGACTCCATTGTCAGAAAATGGTGACCAGCGTCTTGCAACATTCTCTCCAGATGCAACAAAAGTTGCTTTTATGCGTGATAATAATTTGTTTATTAAAGATTTAAAAACAAACGAAGAAATTCAATTTACTCATGATGGTAAGTGGAATCATATTATCAATGGTGCTCCGGACTGGGTTTATGAGGAGGAATTTGGTTTTGCACAAGGTTTCTTCTGGTCTCCAGATAGCAAGAAAATCGCTTTTTACCGTTTCGATGAATCGAATGTGAAAGAATTTAATATGCAAATGACAGAAGGCTTGTATATGCAAGATTATAAATTCAAATATCCAAAAGCTGGTGAAGATAATTCAATCGTTGAAATCTATGTCTATGATGTGGAATCTGGTAAGACAATAAAAATGAATACAGGTGAAGAAACTGATATTTATTTCCCAAGAATTAAGTGGACTCAGAATCCTAATATCTTGGCAATACAAAGATTGAACCGTCACCAAAATCATCTTGAAATTTTGACAGCAGATGCATCAACCGGAGAAACTACTGTTATTTATGATGAAACTAATCCTTATTATATAGACATTACAGATAACTGGACATTCCTCGCTGACGGAAAAAGATTCTTGATGACAAGCGAAGCTGATGGATATAATCACATTTACTTGTACACAATGGATGGAACTCTTGTAAAACAGCTTACATCTGGCAACTGGGAGGTTACTGAGGTATATGGCTTCGATGGAAAAGAAGTTTATTTCCAAGCTGCTAAAAATAGTTCAATAGAACGTCAAATTTATGCAGTGAACTTGAAAGGTGAGATGCGTACATTAATTAATAAGGTAGGTACAAATAATGCTAGATTCAGTTCTAACTTTAAATATTTAATAAATATCAATTCATCGGCAGAACAACCACACCAATATGTTTTGTTTGATAACAAAGGCAAACAAGTGAGAGTGTTGGAAGATAATAAAGAATTTTTAGAAAGAATGAGCGAATACAATGTCGCTAAAAAAGAATTTGTGACAATCACAGATCCTGCATTTACTTTGCCAGATGGAACTCAGTTGGAAATGGAAACATGGCGTATTTTGCCTCCAGATTTTGATTCAAATAAAAAATACCCTGTTTTGATTTATGTTTATGGAGGTCCAGGACATCAAACAGTTATGAATTCATGGAATCATAGCGACTATGCATGGATGCAAATCTTAGCTCAAAATGGAATAATCTGTGTATCTATTAACAATAGAGGTGGTGGAGCTAGAGGTGAAGCTTTTAAGAAAATGACATATCAGCAACTTGGAAAATATGAAACAGAAGATATGATAACATTGGCTAAATATATGGCTGCGCAACCTTACGTAAATCCTGACAAAATTGCTATCTATGGATGGAGTTATGGTGGATTTATGGCTACCTCTGGAATTACTAAAGGTGCAGATTATATAAGCACAGCTGTTGCGGTCGCTCCTGTTACAAACTGGCGTTATTATGATAATATCTATACAGAAAGATTTATGCGTACTCCACAAGAAAATCCTTCTGGATATGATGATAACTCACCTATAAATTTTGTGGAAAAATTAAAAGGAAATTATCTCTTATGTCATGGTAGCGGTGATGATAATGTCCATTTCCAAAATGCAATGGAACTTATCAAAGCTTTGGTTTCTGAAGGAAAACAATTTGATTTGATGGTATATCCTAATAAAAACCACAGCATCTATGGTCAATATGAACAAGATGGTATTGAAGTGAGAATGCATTTGTTTGAAAAAATAAATAATTTCTTATTTGAAAATCTTTTAGAAAATTAATCGGATGTATTAAAAAAATATATATCTTTGCACCCGCTTAAGAAAAAACGAAATTTTAGTTTAACAATTTAAAGAAAGAGAGAGTATTAACATGATTATTGTTCCTGTAAAAGAAGGCGAAAGCATTGATCGCGCTCTTAAACGTTACAAGAGAAAGTATGAAAAAACTGGCGTTGTAAAAGAATTACGTAACCGTCAAAAATTCACAAAACCTTCAATCATTAAACGTGAACAACGTATGAAGGCTATCTACGTTCAACAGCTTCGTCAAGCAGAAGAAAACAATTAATTTCTTATTTGCACTTTTTGCAAGAATGATTTCTCAGAAAAACATTGTCTTACAAGGCAATGTTTTTTTTATTTAAAGATATTGCTTATTTCAAAATTAATTTCTATCTTTGACGCATAAAGAGCTTTAGATGATAGAACGGTTTATTCGATATATACAGGCGGAGAAGAGATATTCTGAACACACATTGAAGGCATATGAACGGGATTTAGAACAATTTTCTTCGTTTCTTGCAAAAAATTATGAAATAGAAGAACTTCTGTCAGTAAACTCAGAAATGATACGTTCTTATATAATAGATTTAAAAGATAACAATCTAAAAAATAGAAGCATAAATAGGAAAATATCAGTATTACGTTCTTTTTATAATTATTGTTTAAGAGAAAAGCAAATTGCAGTGACACCGCTATTGGGTGTTAAATCCATGAAACAACCAAAGGAATTGGCCAAATTTGTTCCAGAACATGATATAAAAAAAATGAGTTTTGAACAAAATGACGATTTTTTGGTAAGAAGAGATGAAATAGTGTTTGAAATATTGTATCAGACTGGAATGCGCCAGGCAGAACTAAGGGCTATTAGGGATATAGATATTGATAGCAATACAAAAACTATTAAAGTGCATGGAAAAAGAAATAAAGATAGAATAATACCAATAGGAGTGGAGTTGTTAATGATGATAGATCGTTATATTATGCTAAGAAATGCCCAATTCCCGGATAGAAATAATTTATTTTTGATTGTCGATAATCATGGGAATGAGACAACATCTAGATTTATTTATAGTTTAGTGCATAATATATTAAAGGATATAACAACAATAGAACAAAAAAGTCCACATGTTCTTCGTCATACATTTGCAACGCATTTGTTGAATAGAGGAGCAGATATTAGGGCGATACAAAAAATGCTAGGGCATAGTAGTTTGAGCTCAACGCAAATTTATACACATAATACAATTGACAAACTTAAGGATGTATATAAGAAAGCTCATCCTTATGGAGATAAATAAAAAACATGGTTTAAACCAATATTATTAATAACTATTTAAAACAGGAGGTTAATATGAAAGTTAACATCAATTCAGTCCATTTTAAAGCTGACAGCAAATTAGAAGACTTCATCACACTAAAATTAGAAAAGGTTTGTGCTAAAAATTCTGATGTAATAGGATCTGAAGTAACATTAAAGTTAGACAATACAGATACACCTGAAAATAAGATTGTAGATATTAGAATTATGTTGAAAGGAAATGATTTATTCGCAAGTAAAGTAAGTAAATCGTTTGAAGAGTCAACAGATGAAGCAATTGATGCTTTAAAAAAGCAATTAGAGAAGTATAAAGGTAAGAGTGATAAATAAATTATGTATTTGATGTTCAACGTTTTATGTCAAATGTAAAAAAAAAAGAATTTTTTTTGATAAAAACGTTTGTAGATTCAAGAAATATGATTATTTTTGCAGACCATTTCAGAGGAAATCAATGAAGTGGTCTGCTTCATGCAGAGAGTTCTTTAACAGAATGAAAAAGGCCGGCGTAGCTCAGCGGTAGAGCACGTGATTTGTAATCTCGGGGTCGGGGGTCCAAATCCCTCCGCCGGCTCAGTTTAATCTCTTTAGAGGGGTTAAGCGGGGGAGTCGCATAGTGGCAATTGCAACAGACTGTAAATCTGTCCTCGGATGAGTTCGGTGGTTCGAGTCCACCCTCCCCCACACATTAGCGGAAGTAGCTCATTTGGCAGAGCGAAAGCCTTCCAAGCTTTAGGTAGCGGGTTCGAGCCCCGTCTTCCGCTCAAAAGAAAGCCAGCGTAGCTCAGGGGTAGAGCACTTCCTTGGTAAGGAAGGGGTCACGAGTTCAAATCTCGTCGCCGGCTCTTCGGAGAAAAAAGAAAATTAGTAATTAAATATTAACCTTAAGTAAAAATAAATAGCTATGGCAAAAGAAAAATTTGAAAGGTCAAAACCACACGTCAATATTGGTACAATTGGTCACGTTGACCACGGTAAGACAACTTTAACAGCAGCTATCACATTCCACCTTGCACAAAAAGGTTTATCAGAAGTTAAATCATTCGATTCTATCGATGCTGCTCCAGAAGAAAAAGAAAGAGGTATCACTATTAATACAGCTCACGTAGAATACCAAACAGAAAAACGTCACTATGCACACGTTGACTGTCCTGGTCACGCTGACTACGTTAAGAACATGGTTACTGGTGCTGCTCAAATGGACGGTGCTATCATCGTTGTTGCTGCAACAGACGGTCCTATGCCTCAAACACGTGAACACATCCTCCTCGCTCGTCAGGTTGGTGTTCCAAGATTAGTTGTTTTCTTAAACAAATGTGACTTGGTTGACGATCCAGAATTGTTAGACCTCGTTGAAATGGAAGTTAGAGATTTATTATCACAATACGAATTCGATGGTGATAACACTCCTATCATCCGTGGTTCAGCTCTCGGTGGCTTGAATGACGACCCAACATGGGCTCCTAAACTCGACGACTTAATGGAAGCATGTGACACATGGATTCCAGAACCAGAAAGATTAATTGACAAACCATTCTTGATGCCAATCGAAGACGTTTTCTCAATCACTGGTCGTGGTACAGTTGCTACAGGTCGTATCGAAACAGGTGTTATCAAAGTTGGTGATCCAGTTGATATCATCGGTATGGGTGCTGAAAAACTTAAATCAGTTGTTACTGGTGTTGAAATGTTCCGTAAACTTTTGGACGAAGGTGAAGCTGGCGATAACGCAGGTCTCTTACTCCGTGGTATAGACAAAGACGAAATCCGTCGTGGTATGGTTATCGTAAAACCAGGTTCAGTAAAACCTCACAACCACTTCAAAGGTGAAGTTTACGTTCTTTCAAAAGAAGAAGGTGGTCGTCACACTCCATTTAGAAACAAATATCGTCCTCAATTCTACTTCAGAACAACAGACGTTACAGGTGAAATCACATTACCAGAAGGTATGGAAATGGTTATGCCAGGTGACCACGTTACAATCGAAGTAAACTTGATCAACGAAATCGCTATGGACAAAGGTCTCCGTTTCGCTATCCGTGAAGGCGGTAGAACAGTTGGTTCAGGTCAAGTTATCGAAATCATTGAAGATTGATAATTTAGAATACACAGGGTGCTTTAGGGCACCCTACACACAGGCATAGCTCAATTGGTAGAGTAGTGGTCTCCAAAACCATTGGTTGAGGGTTCGAGTCCTTCTGCCTGTGCTAAGTAAAATAAAATAGTTCAAACAAAAAATGAAAAGGTTTATAAACTACATTAAAGAATGTTATACCGAGTTAGTTGAGAAAACTTCTTGGCCAACTTGGAAAGAACTCCAAAGTAGTGCAATCGTCGTGTCCATTGCTTCCCTAATAATCGCCTTGGTGGTTTATCTGATGGATAAGTCTTTTGAAACTTTATTAGAAACATTTTACAGAATATTCTAATTGAGGTGTTTGATCTAATCAACATTCTAATACTTTTAATTTCTAAATAATATGAGTGAACAGAACGAAAAAAAATGGTATGTTATTCGTGCTATTAGTGGCAAAGAGAAGAAGGTTAAAGAATATCTTGATGCTGAAATAGCTAGACGTGCTGATTTACAGGCTCTGGTTTCACAAGTACTTATTCCAACAGAGAAAGTATATTCAGTTAGAAACGGTAAAAAAATCAGTAAGGAAAGAAATTACCTTCCTGGTTATGTTTTAGTTGAAGCTGTCTTGAATGGTGAGGTATCACATGTTATTAAGGATACTCCAAATGTGTTAGGTTTCCTTGGCACAAAAGGTGAAGCTGATCCACTTCGTCCATCAGAAGTTTGTCGTATTTTAGGTAAAGTTGATGAACTTACAGAAATGGGTGAAGGAAGTGATTTATCATTCATAGTAGGTGAAACTGTAGTGGTAAACGACGGACCATTCAGTAGTTTTACAGGCATTATCGAAGAAGTTAACGAAGAGAAGAAAAAACTCAAAGTTATGGTTAAAATCTTCGGCCGTAAGACACCACTTGAATTAAGCTATTTCCAAGTAAAAAGAGAGTAGTAGAATTTTGAATTTTTTGTTTTCATTTAACTTTTATAAAAAATTAAAATGAAAGAAGTAAGCGGATTAATTAAACTGCAAATCAAAGGAGGAGCCGCTAATCCTGCACCACCTATTGGTCCAGCTTTGGGTCAAAAAGGTGTTAACATCATGGAGTTTTGCAAGCAATTCAATGCTCGTACACAAGATCAAGCTGGAAAAGTACTTCCAGTTATTATTACTGTGTACAAGGACAAATCATTTGATTTCATTGTCAAAGCTTCACCAGTTGCTGCATCTGTATTAGAAGCTGCTAAAATAGCAAAAGGCTCAAAAGAACCTAACCGTTCAAAAGTTGGTTCAATGAGTTGGGATACTGTACGTACAATCGCTGAAGGTAAAATGAAGGACTTAAATTGCTTCACAATTGAATCAGCAATGAGTATGGTAGCAGGTACAGCACGTAGTATGGGTGTCAAGATTACAGGCGAATCACCTTTAAAGTAAAGACTAAGTCTTAAGCATTTGTAGAACAAAAAAAAGAAATTAACAAAAATGGCAAAAGTATCTAAGAAAAGAAAAGAAGCTTTAGCTAAGTTCGACAAAAGCAAGGTTTACTCCTTGACAGAAGCGGTTGATGTCGTGAAACAAATCACTTACACCAAATTCGATGCATCAGTTGACTTAAACGTACGTTTAGGTGTTGACCCTCGTAAAGCTAACCAAATGGTTCGCGGTAGTGTAACACTTCCTCACGGTACAGGTAAAGTCGTTCGCGTTTTGGTTTTATGTACACCAGACAAAGAAGAAGAAGCAAAGAATGCCGGTGCAGATTTCGTCGGATTAGAGGATTATATCCAAAAGATTAAAGACGGATGGACCGATGTTGATGTGATTATCACAATGCCTACTGTAATGCCTAAAATTGGTGCTTTAGGACGTATCCTCGGACCAAGAGGTTTAATGCCAAACCCAAAAACTGGTACAGTAACAATGGACATCGCTAAAGCTGTTCAAGAGGTAAAAGCTGGTAAAATCGATTTCAAAGTTGACAAATACGGAATCGTTGATGCTGGTATTGCAAAAGTCAGTTTCACATCAGATAAGATCTACGATAACGCTAAAGAAGTTATCCAAGCTATTATCAAGTTGAAACCAGCAGCAGCTAAAGGTACTTACATTAAGAGCATTTTCATTTCCAGCACAATGAGTCCTGGAGTGCAAGTGGATCCTAAATCAATAGCCCTCTAAACCTTTAATAAGTTATTGACATGAGAAAAGAAGATAAAGAAGTTATTATCAACTCTATTACAGAGCAGTTGAATGCATGTCCAAATTTCTACTTGACAGATATCGCAGAATTAAATGCTGAGAAAACAAGTAGCTTAAGAAGAGAATGCTTCAATAGCAACGTCAAGCTTGTAATGGTAAAGAATGCATTGTTAAAGAAAGCTATGCAAAACACCGGTAGAGAATTCGGTGATCTTTACAGTGTAATGAAGGGCACTACAGCTTTGATGTTGTCAGAAACAGGCAACGCTCCAGCAAAGTTGATAAAGAAATTCCGTAGCAAAAAGGAAGCTCGTCCAATATTAAAAGGCGCTTATATTGAAGAATGCGTTTATGTTGGCGATAATATGCTCGATACATTAGTAAACATCAAGTCAAAGAACGAATTGATCGCAGACGTTGTAGCATTGTTACAATCACCTGCAAAGAATGTACTCGGCGCATTACAATCTGGCGGACATATTCTCAGTGGTGTTGTTAAAACATTATCAGAGAGACCAGAATAATAAAAAAGTAATAAAAAGAAAAAAAATAAATTTGTATAACAATTAAAAACTTAAAGAAATGGCAGATTTAAAAGCTTTTGCAGAACAATTAGTAAACCTTACTGTTAAAGAGGTTAATGAACTTGCCGCTATATTGAAAGAAGAATACGGTATCGAACCAGCAGCAGCAGCAGCAGTTGTAGCAGCTCCAGCAGCAGGCGATGCAGCTCCAGCAGCAGAAGAAAAAACATCATTCGATGTTATCCTCAAATCAGCTGGCGCACAAAAATTAGCAGTTGTAAAACTCGTTAAAGAATTAACAAGCCTCGGTTTGAAAGAAGCTAAGGAATTAGTTGACGCTGCTCCTAAAGCTATCAAAGAAGGTGTTAGCAAAGAAGAAGCTAATGCACTCGAAGCAGCTCTTAAAGAAGCTGGTGCAGAAGTTGAAGTTAAATAAGGATTTAATTTCCACAAGACAAAAAGGTATTAACCTCGATTCCAATTTTGGAGTTGAGGTTAATACCTATACGTGTCTTAATTAGATTCTTAATATTTTTTAACATCTTTCTTTATAACACTAAAAACATAACACTTTGGCAGATAAATCATTAGATAGAATCAGTTTCGCGTCGATTAAAAGACCTTTCGATTATCCTGATTTTTTGGACATCCAATTGAAGTCATTCCATGATTTCTTCCAATTAGACACAAACCCAGATAACCGTAAGAACGAAGGTCTCTTTAAAGTTTTCCAAGAAAACTTCCCTATCACAGACGCTAGAAACAATTTTGTACTCGAATTTCTCGATTACTATATTGATGCCCCACAATATACAATTGCTGAGTGCATCGAACGTGGTTTAAGTTATTGCGTTAGATTGAAAGCAAAACTTAAACTTTCATGTACAGATATCGAACATGAAGACTTTGAGACAAAAGTTCAAGACGTGTACCTCGGTCTTATCCCATATATGACACCTCAGGGTACATTCGTTATCAACGGTGCTGAACGTGTCGTTGTGTCTCAATTACACCGTTCTCCTGGTGTATTCTTCGGTTCAAGTGTACACGCAAATGGTACGACATTATATTCTGCCCGTATCATTCCTTTCAAAGGCTCTTGGATGGAGTTCTCAACAGATATCAGCAACGTAATGTATGCTTATATCGACCGTAAAAAGAAATTACCTATTACAACATTACTCCGCGCTATAGGTTTCGAATCAGATAAAGATATTCTTGACATCTTCAACCTTTCAGAAGAAATTAAAGTGTCTAAGACAGCTCTTAAAAAAGTTCTTGGACGTAAGCTTTCTGCAAGAGTACTTCGTTCTTGGTTCGAAGATTTCGTTAATGAAGAAACTGGCGAATGCGTCTCTATTGAACGTCATGAGTCAATTCTTGATCGTGGAACAGTGTTGGAATCAGAACATATAGACATCATCGTTAATTCAGGTGTTAAGACAATCCTCCTTGATCGTGAGGATATTAACATTTCTGATTATTCTATAGTATTCAACACTTTGCAAAAAGACCCTTCTAACTCAGAAAAAGAAGCTGTTGAATATATCTATAGACAATTACGTAACGCTGAACCACCAGATGAAGAAACAGCTCGTGGTATTATCGAGAAATTGTTCTTCTCTGACAAACGTTACGACTTAGGTGATGTTGGCCGCTATCGCATCAACCGTAAGTTAGGTTTAGACATTCCGGCTGATGTGAAAGTTCTCACTAAGGAGGATGTTATCGCTATTATTAAGTATTTAATTAACTTATCAAATAGCAAAGCTGAAATTGATGATATTGACCACTTGAGTAACCGTCGTATCAGAACAGTCGGTGAACAGTTATATGCACAGTTTGGTGTTGGTTTGGCTCGTATGGCTCGTACAATTCGTGAAAGAATGAATGTTCGTGACAACGAAAACTTTACTCCAACTGAACTTATCAACGCAAAAACTTTATCATCAGTTATTAATTCATTCTTTGGTACAAACCAATTGTCCCAATTTATGGACCAGACAAACCCATTGTCAGAGGTTACACATAAACGTCGTATCTCTGCTTTAGGTCCTGGTGGTTTGTCTCGTGACCGTGCAGGTTTCGAGGTACGTGACGTTCACTATACACACTATGGTCGTCTTTGTACAATCGAAACTCCTGAAGGTCCAAACATCGGTCTTATTTCTTCACTTTGTGTTTTCGCTAAGATCAATAATTTAGGTTTCATCGAAACACCTTATCGTAAGGTTGTTGACGGTGTTGTCGACTTCCAAAATCCTCCTGTATATCTTACAGCTGAAGAAGAAGAAGAAAAGATTATTGCTCAAGCTGGTACAGCAATGGATGATAACGGTAAATTAACTGACGATTATATTAAAGTACGTTACGTTGCCGATTATCCTATCGTAACACCACAAGAAATAGATCTTATTGACGTTGCTCCAAACCAAATTTCATCAATAGCTGCATCATTGATTCCATTTATTGAGCACGACGATGCTAACCGTGCTTTGATGGGTTCAAACATGATGCGTCAGGCAGTTCCTTTGATGATGCCAGAAGCCCCAATCGTTGGTACAGGTATCGAACGTTATGTTGCTAGAGACTCACGTACTATCGTAGAAGCAGAAGGTGATGGTGAAGTAGTATTTGTCGATTCAACTAAGATCGTCATCAGATATGAAAGAACTGATAAGGAAAGACTTGTCAGCTTCGATGGTGATGAAAAGACATATAATTTGATTAAATACGCTAGAACAAACCAAAGTACAAGCATCAACCAAAAGCCTATCGTTAAGAAAGGTCAAAAAGTTACTAAAGGTCAAATCCTTACAGAAGGTTATGCTACACAAGGTGGTGACTTAGCTCTCGGACGTAACTTGATGGTTGCTTTCATGCCATGGAAAGGTTACAACTACGAGGATGCTATCGTTATTTCAGAGCGTATAGTAAGAGAAGACTTATTTACATCTATTCATATAGAAGAGTTCACTCTTGAAGTCCGCGACACAAAGCGTGGTTTGGAAGAGTTAACTAATGATATCCCTAACGTAAGCGCAGAAGCAACTAAAGACTTGGATGAAAACGGTCTTATCAGAGTTGGTGCTGAAGTTACAGAAGGCGATATATTAATAGGTAAGATTACCCCTAAAGGTGAAACAGATCCTACACCAGAAGAAAAATTGTTACGTGCAATCTTTGGTGACAAAGCTGGTGACGTTAAGAATGCTTCACTCAAGGCTGGTCCATCAATGAAGGGTGTAGTTATCGGCAAACGTTTGTTCTCACGCGTAATTAAAGATCGTAAATCTAAAGCAAAAGATAGAGATATTATTGCTGACATAGATTTCGAATGCCAACGCGAGATCGACGCCCTCAGAGAAAGACTTATCGAAAAATTGATGAGCCTCTTAGCAGGAAGAACATCTTTGGGCGTTCAAAATAATTTCAAAGAAGTTGTATTGCCTAAGAAGATCAAGTTCTCTCATAAAGCATTGTTGAATCTTGATTATATGACTGTTAATCCATATAGATGGACAACAGATGCAGAAATCAATGAGTTGATTGTTAAGACTATCAACAATTACAATATGAGATGTAAGGAAATCCTCGGTGTTTACAGCCGTAAGAAAAACGTTGCTAGTGTTGGTGATGAACTTCCAAACGGCATCGTTCAAATGGCAAAAGTTTACGTCGCTCAAAAACGTAAATTGAACATCGGTGACAAGATGGCTGGTCGTCACGGTAACAAAGGTATCGTTTCTAAAGTTGTTCGTGATGAAGATATGCCATTCTTAGCAGACGGAACACCTGTTGATATCGTATTGAATCCTCTTGGTGTACCTTCACGTATGAACTTGGGTCAGATCTATGAAACAGTATTAGGTTGGGCAGGTAAGAAACTTGGCGTTAAATTCGCTACTCCAATCTTCGATGGTGCTACATTAGATCAAATCAATGGCTACATGAAGGAAGCTGGTCTCCCTGAAAATGGTAGTGTCCAACTTTATGACGGTGGCACTGGTAATCCATTCGACCAAAAAGCAACTGTAGGTTATATCTATATGCTTAAGTTGCACCATATGGTTGATGACAAGATGCACGCACGTTCAATAGGACCATACTCATTGATTACACAACAACCATTAGGTGGTAAAGCACAATTTGGTGGTCAACGTTTCGGAGAAATGGAAGTTTGGGCTCTCGAAGCATTCGGAGCAAGTAACATCTTACAAGAAATATTGACTGTAAAATCTGACGATGTCAACGGTAGAGCTAAAGCTTACGAAGCAATCGTTAAGGGCGAAAGCATGCCAACACCGGGTATCCCAGAGTCATTCAATGTTTTAATCCATGAATTACGTGGACTCGGACTTGAAATTACGTTTGAATAATAATGTTCTATAATATTAACCTAGTATATGGCTTTAAGTAAGAACACAATAAATAGCAATTTTTCCAAGATTACAGTTAGTCTTGCTTCACCAGAGTCTATTGAAAAACGCTCTTTCGGTGAGGTTCTTAAACCTGAAACAATTAACTATCGTACCTACAAACCAGAACGTGATGGTTTGTTCTGCGAAAGAATTTTCGGACCTGTAAAAGACTGGGAATGTCATTGCGGAAAATATAAACGTATTCGTTATAAGAACATCGTCTGCGACCGTTGCGGTGTGGAAATCACTGAAAAGAAAGTTAGACGTGAACGTACAGGTCACATCAAGTTGGTCGTTCCTGTAGCTCATATCTGGTACTTCCGTTCATTACCTAATAAAATAGGTGCATTGCTCGGTATGCAAACTAAAAAGTTGGATAGCATCATTTATTACGAACGTTATGTCGTTATCCAACCAGGTGTTAAAGAACAAGATGGTATTAACTATCTCGACTTCCTCACAGAAGAAGAATACCTCGATATAATGGAATCTCTTCCAATCGAAAACCAATATCTACCGGAAGATGATCCTAACAAATTCATCGCTAAGATGGGTGCTGAAGCTGTTTATGATTTATTGTCTCGTCTTGACTTGGACAAAATGTCATACGAACTTCGTGACAGAGCAAGTAAAGAAAAGGCACAACAACGTAAACAAGACGCATTGAAACGTCTTCAAGTTGTTGAATCATTCCGTGATGCACAAAAACGTATCGAAAACCGTCCAGAATGGATGATCTTAAAAGTCATCCCTGTTACTCCTCCTGAGTTACGTCCTTTAGTACCTCTCGATGGCGGACGTTTCGCTACATCAGACTTGAACGATTTATATCGTCGCGTTATTATCCGTAATAACCGTCTTAAACGTCTTATCGAAATCAAGGCTCCAGACGTAATCATGCGTAATGAGAAACGTATGCTCCAAGAAGCTGTTGACTCATTATTGGATAACTCACGTAAATCAAGCGCTGTTAAAACTGACTCAAACCGTCCTCTTAAATCTTTAAGCGACAGCTTGAAAGGTAAACAAGGTCGTTTCCGTCAAAACTTGCTCGGTAAACGTGTTGACTACTCTGGCCGTTCTGTTATCGTTGTTGGTCCAGAACTCGATATGCACGAATGCGGTCTTCCAAAAGATATGGCAGCAGAACTCTACAAACCATTCATCATCCGTAAGATGATCGAACGCGGTATTGTTAAGACTGTTAAATCTGCTAAGAAAATCGTTGACCGTAAAGATCCAGTTGTTTGGGATATCCTTGAAAACGTATTGAAAGGTCACCCAATCTTGTTGAACCGTGCTCCTACATTGCACCGTCTCGGTATCCAAGCTTTCCAACCTAAACTCGTTGAAGGTAAGGCTATCCGTCTCCACCCACTCGTATGTACAGCTTTCAACGCTGACTTCGACGGTGACCAAATGGCTGTTCACTTGCCATTAGGTAATGCTGCTGTTCTTGAAGCTCAAATCTTGATGTTGGCTTCACACAATATCTTGAACCCAGCTAACGGTGCTCCTATCACAGTTCCTTCTCAAGACATGGTTCTCGGTTTGTACTACATTACAAAACCACGTAAGAGCACTCCAGAACATCCTGTTAAAGGCGAAGGTAAAACATTCTATTCACCAGAAGAAGTTATCATCGCTTATAATGAGAAGAAAGTCGATATGCATGCTATCATTTATGTTAACGTTGACGTTCGTAAAGATGATGGCACTCTCGTAAACGAAAAGATAGAAACAACAGTAGGTCGTGTTCTCTTCAATGAGGTCGTTCCTAAAGAGTTCGGATTTATCAATAAATTATTAAATAAAAAAGCTTTACGTGATATCATCAGCATTATGGTGAAACTTCTCGGTACAGCCACAACAACTAAATTCTTGGATGCTATCAAGAATATGGGTTACGAAATGGCTTATAGAGGAGGTCTATCATTCAACCTCGGTAATGTCTTGGTTCCTTCAGTAAAAGAAGAATTAATCCAAGAAGCTAACGAAGAAGTTGCTGCTATCCGTGAAGAATATAATATGGGTTTCATCACATCAAACGAACGCTACAACAAGATCATCGACATTTGGGGTCACGTTGTAACTAAGTTGACAGAAGAGGTTATGACACTCCTTCCAAAAGATGACCAAGGATTTAACCCAGTATATATGATGTTGGACTCAGGTGCTCGTGGTTCTAAAGAACAGATCCGTCAGCTCTGCGGTATGAGAGGTCTTATGGCTAAACCACAAAAGTCATCAGCTTCTGGTGGTGCTGAAATTATCGAAAACCCTATTTTGTCTAACTTCAAAGAAGGTCTGTCAGTTCTTGAGTACTTCATCTCAACTCACGGTGCTCGTAAGGGTCTTGCTGATACCGCGTTGAAGACAGCTGACGCTGGTTACTTGACACGTCGTCTCGTTGACGTAGCTCACGATGTCATCATCAATGAAAAAGATTGCGGTACACTCCGTGGCTTGACAATTAGCGCATTACGTAGAGGTGATGAAATCATTGAATCTCTCTATGACAGAATCTTAGGCCGCGTTGCTCTTCACGATATCTTCCACCCACAAACAGGTGAGTTAATCATCAATGGTGGTCAAGAAATCACAGAAGACATCGCTAAGAGAATCTCTGAATCTCCAATAGAAAGCGTAGAAATTCGTTCCGTATTGACTTGTGAATCAAAACGTGGTGTTTGTGCAAACTGCTACGGACGTAACCTTTCTTCAGGTAAACTCGTTCAAAGAGGTGAAGCTGTCGGTGTTATCGCAGCTCAATCAATCGGTGAACCTGGTACACAGTTGACATTGCGTACTTTCCACCAAGGTGGTACAGCGTCAACAACATCAGACGATTCTTCAATCAAAGCTAAATATAATGGTATCCTCGAAATCGATGAACTCCGTGTCGTTGATTATAAAGAAGATTCAGTAGATCCATTGACAGGCGAACAAAAAGAATATCAAGTTGTCGTTGGTCGTTCTGCTGAAATGAGAATAATCGATAAGAAAACTGGTGTTGCTCTTACAACAGCTAACATCCGCTACGGTTCTAAACTTTATGTTAAACCTAACACTGAAGTTAACCCAGGCGACCTTATCTGCGAATGGGATCCATATAACGCATTGATTCTCTCAGAATATCAAGGTAAAGTTCAATACGAAAATATCGTTGAAGGTATTACATTCCGTAACGAATCTGACGAACAAACAGGTTATAACGAACGCGTTATCATCGAAGGTCGTAAGTATTCTAAGAACCCTTCTATCTCTATCGTTGATAAACATGGTGAGGTTATTAAGTCATACGACTTGCCAGTAGGCGCTCACATCATGGTAGAAGATGGTGCTAAGATTAAGGCTGGTGATATGCTCGTTAAGATTCCTCGCGCTACAGGTAAGTTGGGCGACATCACTGGTGGTCTCCCACGCGTTACAGAATTGTTCGAAGCACGTAACTCTTCAGAACCTGCAGTTGTTTCTGAAATCGACGGTGTCGTTTCATTTGAAAAGAAACTTGTTCGTGGTAACCGTAAAGTCGTCATCACATCTAAGACAGGTGAACAAAAGAGTTATCTTATCCCAACTTCAAAACAAATTCTTGCTCAAGAAAACGACTTCATGAAAGCTGGTCAACCTTTGTCAGACGGTGCTATCACACCTGCTAACATCTTGGCTATCGAAGGTCCAATGAAAGTTCAAGAATTTATCGTCAACGAAATCCAAGAAGTTTATCGTTCACAAGGTGTAACAATCAATGGTAAACACTTCGAAGTTATCGTACGTCAAATGATGCGTAAAGTTGAAATCGACGATCCAGGTGATACTCGTTTCCTCGAAGGCGAACTCGTTAGCAAGCTTACATTCCAAGAATGTAATGACGAAATCTTCGGTAAGGTTGTCGTTACAGACTGCGGTGACTCAGAAAACCTTTCAAACGGTCAGATGATTACTGTAAGAAAGCTTCGTGATGAAAACTCTATCTTGAAACGTAAAGATAAGAAACTTGTTGAAGCTCGTGATGCTCAACCAGCAACAGCACACCAAGTGTTGCAAGGTATCACAAGAGCTGCTCTTCAAACAGAAAGCTTCATCTCAGCTGCATCCTTCCAAGAAACAACTAAAGTCTTGACATTGGCTGCAATCAACGCTAAGTCAGATACTCTTGAAGGTATGAAAGAAAACGTTATCGTTGGTCATAAGATTCCTGCAGGTACAGGTTTACGCGAATATGATGACTTGATCGTCGGCGCTCGCGAAGATTATGAACCAATAATCAGCGAAAGAGAAACAGTAGTTGAAGAATAATTCAATAAATAAATCGAAAAATAGGTTGGTTTTTTAAGCCAGCCTATTTTTTTTTGAAGAAAATAAACTATCTTTGTCAAAATTAAATTAATAATTATGGAAAATAATAACAATAATAAGAATCAGATTAATATTGAATTAACTGATGAAATTGCTGAAGGTATCTATTCAAATTTGGCAATCATTGCACATTCTCCAACAGAGTTTGTCGTAGATTTTATTAAGTTGATGCCTGCTTCTCCAAAAGCAAAAGTCAAGTCAAGAATCATATTGACTCCACAAAATGCAAAGAGACTCTTCAAGGCATTGGCTGAAAATATCAGCAAATATGAATCAACACATGGACCAATAAAGGATGTTAATGAGAAATTGCCTCCATTTACTATGGGTGGTCCTGCTGCACAAGCATAAAAAAAGCTGACTTTTGTCAGCTTTTTTTATGTCATATCTCTTAATTATATAAACTCAATGTTCTTTTGTTTTGTGCTCTTTTCACAGTAGTGGCATTTTAAGTTGATGTTGCCTTCGTCATCTTTCATCACAGTGAATTTTGTAGGAACACCTTCTTTGTTTGTAACACAATTAGGGTTGAAACATTTCACGATGCTGTTGATATGATCAGGGATTTGGATGCTGTGTTTGTTGATGACTTCGAAATCCTTAATCTCGATGAGAGATGCTGTTGGAGCTACCAAAGCGATTTTGTTGATATCTTCTGGTTCAAAGAATTTATCACTGATTTTGATAATTCCTTTCTTGCCATATTTTTTACTGTCTAAATTTGTTCCGAAGTAAACAGAGTTCTTTGAATGTTCGAGGTCTAAAATCTTAACTACTTCAAAAACTTTGTTTGCAGGAATATGGTCGATAACAGTTCCGTTTTCAATTGCTGATACTATAAGTTCTTTTCTCTTATCCATGACTTTTAAATCTAATTGTTAATAAATTTATTTAAGACCAAGTATTGCTGCTATCAAAGCTTGGCGAACAAATAATCCGTTTTGAGCTTGTTGGAAATAATAAGCTTTTGGATTTGCATCAACATCAATGTGAATCTCGTTAACGCGAGGTAGTGGGTGAAGGATGCGACAGTTAGGTTTAGAGTTTTCAAGCATTTCATTACGTAAAATGTAAGCATTTTTAACCTTTTCGTATTCCAATGGATCTGGGAAACGCTCGCGTTGAACTCTTGTCATATAGATAATGTCTGATTGAGGAATTACTTCTTCAAGACTGGTATATTCATGATATTCGAGGCCTGCATTCTTGATGTATTGAATTACAGTTGAAGGCATCTTTAACTCTACTGGTGATACGAAGTTGAATTTAGCGTTGAAGTTGCACATAGCTTGAACGAGGCTGTGAACTGTACGGCCGTATTTCAAGTCACCAACCATAGTGATTTCAAGGTTTTCAAGAGTGCCTTGAGTCTTTCTGATTGAATAGAGGTCTAAAAGACATTGTGTAGGGTGTTGGTTTGAACCATCGCCAGCGTTGATGATAGGCACCTTAGATACTTCAGAAGCATAACGTGCAGAACCGTCAACAGGGTTACGCATAACGATAAGGTCAGCATAACTAGCAACCATCATGATTGTGTCTTTTAATGATTCGCCTTTTTGAACACTTGTTCCAGCTGTGCTGCTGAAACCAATAACATTACCTCCAAGAAGTTGGATTGCAGTTTCAAAACTAAGTCTTGTTCTGGTAGAAGGTTCAAAGAACAAAGATGCGATAACTCTACCATTTAATAAGTTTTGAAGACGATTTTTTTCAAAGTCTTCAGCTATGTCAAGAATGTGACAGATTTCTTCTGGTGTGTAGTCGTAAATAGAAATTAGGCTACGGTCTTTAAGTGAAATAGACATCGTTGATTTTGATTTAGAGTTAAATAATAAAGAAAATTAACATAAAGACACAAAAAAAGACGGTTAACAGCCGTCTGAAATAAATGAAATAAGCTATCTGATTTACCCTTTTGTAAACCTCCTATCTCATTGCTATTTAATAATGTTATATTACGTGTCATCAAAATGCAAAGTTATGATTTTTTTATTTTCTTACAACAAAAAAATGATAATTTTTTTTAAGAAAATAAAACTTGACAAAGCATGATTTGCATATTATCTTTGTAAAGAAAATCGTAGAGTGAAAATTTGTAGAAAGGAGGTGTTGTTTATGTACGTTTTATGATTTTTACGAAAAAGCCAAAATTAAATTATTAACCAAAATTAACCCAAAATTTTTTCTTATGAAACCAAAATTCAAGTATTTGGTAATACTTTCTATAGTATTATCCTTTTCCCCAAGATTTTTAAATGCTCAGATTAACGGATGTGATTTGTGTGGACCAGCAAGTGGTACATATAAAAATGTAGCATTAGGTAATTATTCGGCGACTATTGGAGCTGGATGTGAAAGCCGAGGACAATATTCATTTGCTGTAGGATATGTCGCAAAATCATATACGACAAATACTATTGCTATGGGTAAGTATGTCAGGGCTCAAGCTGCTAACTCTATAGTTATAGGTTCAGGAGTGGCTAATGCCGATTCTAGAATGTTGACGAATAATATTCCAAACAGTTTGATGGTAGGGTTTAATAGTTGTTTGCCCACATTGTTTGTCTCGAATTCTGTTAGTTACAACACGACTGGAAAAGTTGGTATTGGCAATGTGTCATCTCCTAAAGCTAAACTTCATATCAAAGCAGATAGCAATGAAGATGCAGGACTTTTTATAGAAGCATCAAATGTGTCTAAAAAGGCATATCTTCAATTATTTGATGAGAATAATTTGATTAGTGTTGATTCAAATACAGGATTGTCAATATTTTCTAAGGAGTCTCAAATCAATCTTGATGCAAATCAAGTGTTGATGAATGCTAAAGTGGCAATAGAACCTTCTAAATCTTTTCCTGAAAATGATTATGCATTGTCTGTATCAGGTGGAATTATAACTACAAAAGTTATGGTTAAAGAAGTGTCGGAATGGTATGATCATGTTTTTGAGGAAATGTATAAACTTCCTACGATTGAAAATGTACAAAAATTCATTGCTGAAAATGGTCATCTTCCTGATGTTCCATCAGAACAAGATGTTATGATGAATGGTTATGATATGGCAGAAATGGATGGTATTCTTCTTAGAAAAATTGAAGAGCTTACATTGTATACCATAGAATTAAATGCCATTGTCAAACGTCAGCAAGAAATAATAGAGTCTTTACAGTCTAAATAACATCAGTAAAGGAGGATAATATGAAATGGAAATATGTTAGAATATTTCTAATGGGATTATTGTATCTCGTTAGTAATGAGGAATTGTATTCTCAATATTGTCTGAAAATGTCCTATGATAAAAATGGGAACAGAATAAGCATGATGCTTAATGAATGTGTAGAGATTTTTAGAGAATCTTCAGATAATGCTGTTGAAAAAGACATACGTGAAGTGTTGGTATATCCAAATCCTAATAATGGCAAGTTTAAGGTTGAAATAAAGAATGTTACAGATGGTTCTGCGGAGCTATATGTATACGATGACAAAGGTGCTATGATATATAAGAATGTTTTTATAGGAATGGCAGATGTTGATATCAGTAACTATCCGGCAGGTGCTTATCTGTTGAGAATTTTTAGTAGTGATAATGAGAAAAGTGTGATTGTGGTTAAGCATTAAATACCAGAGCTATGAAAAGAATTGTTGTTTTTATATTGTTGATGTTCTCGATAAAATCGTATTCGCAAGAAATATATCAACAAACTGCATTGGAATTAAAAGATGTGTTAGATAATGATAAATCTTATTTGTGTAAAGCAACAACATCTATAGAATTGTTGCCAGGATTTGTTTATTGTCCATGTTCGAATAAAGAGATGTCTTTGTCAATAGATAGATATTCAGTTTTTCCTCCATCTGCAAGCTCATATTTTAGTGTAGATAATAGGAGTGATAATTGTGTGGTTGGAGCTATACCTGGAGTTTTAGACCTGGGAGCAACAGGTTCTGCTAATTATTCCATAGATATACAGTTGCCACAGGCTTTAGGTGATATGAAACCAAAATTGACAATAATGTATAATAGTCAAAGTGCTTATGGACTTCTTGGGTGGTCATGGGATTTGCTTGGCTTGTCTTCAATAGAACGTATTGGTCAGACAGAGTTTCTTGATGGAAAAGTGACAAATGTGGATTTTGTGAATGATAGGTATATAATAGATGGTCAATATCTGATGCCAGTAGGTGATAATATTTATAAAACAGAAATCGATAATTTGGATAAAATTGTTGCTTACAATGGCAATAAAAAAGGTCATGAATATTTTGTTGTATGGAAGGCTGATGGGACTAAATGGGAATATGGTACGACGGAAGATTCAAAGATAGAACCGCAGGGCAGGACAGATGTGGTGTTGAAATGGTTGCTTTGCAAGATTACTGATAGAAATGGAAATTCCATTACCTATGATTATGTCGAAAACAACGCAATAGGAGAGTCATATGTCAAGAGAATTCAATATACATCAAACGAAGATGCTGAGGTGAAACCTGCATATAGTGTTGTGTTTGATTACATAGAAAGATCTGATGCAAGTGTAGGATATGTATGTGGTACTATATCTACTAATGCAAAAATAATAAGCAAAATAGAAGTTATTAATAATTATTCAGGTAAGAAAATTATAGAATATGATATGGATTACCATAAACCTGGTTATTATGATGATAACAATTACATACATTATCGTTTGAGTTCTATACAGCATACGGTAGATGGTGTAAAAATCAATCCGACTCGTATAGTATGGAATTCTAAAGATAAATGGAGTACAGATAATTCTTGTGGCTTTAAGAAATACGAATTGGATAAAACAATCTTTAACAGAGTTCCTTTTGTGGGGGATTTTAATGGTGATGGTTTTTCTGATGTCTTATTGCTTCCATATAAAGTACAGGACGTTTATCAGACAGATGTGGAGGGTGAGGTGTATATAAATAATGGAGATGGTTCGTTTGCTAAAGATCCATTGATAAAAATTACCTTCAATAAGAACCTGGATTGGGTGTATGTATGTGATATTGATGGTGATGACGACGATGATATTATCCCTTATGAAATACATCTTGATAAAAATGGAAATTTTGAGAATGTCAAAATCAGTGTGCTTGTTATGTCAGGAAAAAGTTTTGTCAATAAGAAAAATTATACTTTTGATAAAATGGTTTCTTTGATACCTGGTAATTATGTGGCAAGAGACAAGTGTGGCCTATTGGTTGTTGATTCCTATAATGGTAAGAATAATAAAGACTTGGCAAGATGCATTTATTTCAAGAATGGTGATTTTGTAAGTGAAAAAATCCAGAATAGTAATATTGTCAACGGGAAAGATGTTAATTGTCTGGCAATTGATGTCACGGGAGATGGTATAAGTGAGCTTCTTTCTTTGGAGGAAAATGGTTATAGGGTGTTCGATATAAAAGTTGCTGATGTCATGACTCTTGGTGAACTATGCTCTGGGAATGATTTTACTTATACTATACATCCATTTCCTAATGATTATAATGGTGATGGGAAAATGGATCTGCTTTACTATGATCCTGCAAAATTCTGGAATATTGTCGTGTCGACAGGTACTGGTTTTTTACCTCCTGACTTATGCGTAACTAATCATGTGCTGCGATATGTTAGATTGAACGATAAAGATAGATATCGTTATTCGTTAAAAGAGATGCAAAAACCAACGGTTACAGTTAGAACTGCTGACTTCGATGGTGATGGTACAGCAGATGTGGGTGTTTTTAATAATTCTGGAGGTAACCATTACTTACATATAGGTTTTTCTTTGTGTAAAGATAATCAGTCTTCATATTCTTTTTTGGATAACAGAAGATATTATATGCCAATAAATTATTCTCATCAGACAATACAATTAGGACGTTTTTTGCCACAGGAAAATATTTCAATTTTATCAGGCCTTCCAAGAAATCCATCGAGTGCTAGTAAGTCTTATGTTGTTTCTATATGTCCTAATTCTGCATATTATAGTGTTGAAAAAATAATTGATGGAATGGGAAATTCTACAGAGTTGTTGTATGAATATCTTGTTAAAAGTAAACCTGATTTCTATACATGTAGTGGCGGTGTAGATTATGAAGTAAGAAAGAAATCTGTACCAATCTTAGCATTGAAAGAACAAAAGACTTATAGCATAAATGGTAAACCTCTAGTTAAAAAATATGATTATTATAATGCAATGGTGCATAAGTGCGGTCATGGCTTTGTGGGTTTTGGGCGTGTGAATGTTAGAAACTATGTTGATGATAAATTGGTGAATAAAAGTGTGAGAGAATATAGCATTGTTCCTATGGGATATCATTGCATACCGATGTTGACCCTCGAAAGACTTTTTTATGGAGAAAATCAATTGATAAAGGAATGTAGTTTTGAATATAAAAAATATGCGTGTAATAAAAATAGTAAAGTTTTTATTCCATTGTTGCTGAAAAGTAAAGAGACTGTTTATGACGTGGATAAAAGAAAATTTATACTAAAATATATCATAACAGTAAATGATTATATATCTGATGTGTCGAATGATGGATTCTACAATGATATAGTGCATTTGAAAATGACAAATAAAGGATATGATAATGTTCAGTATTTGCACCCTGAAGAATGTAGGTATCATGAAAAAAATAGTATGACTTATGAAGATAATGTCGATAATTGGATTATAAATAGGCCCCAAAAAATAGTCAGATATGTAAGTGATAAGGCTTGTGAGGATATAGTTGGCGATGTTCGATTAATTGAATATGATGGGAAGAATTCCTTAAGAGTAATAAAGGAAACAATGATACCTAATAAGGATGCTGATGCTAGCGATTCTCTGACACTTGTTGTGAAATATCGGTATGATAAGGTAGGTAATGTTATTGAACGTTCTGTTTCCTCACCATCAATAAAGTGGGACAAGGTCGTTAAGATGGAGTATGGTGAGAATTATAGGTACAGATACAAGACAAAAACCATCGATGAAATTGGTAGGGAAGTGGTTTGTAAATATGATGATAACTTTGGAATATTGAATGCAACGATCGATTACAACAATCATATAACTCGTATCGAAAAAGATCCGTTTGGTTCTAGTAATGTTATATTGATGCCAGATGGGATGAAAGATGTGAAGGTATTATGTTGGTCGGCAAATAATGAATATGCACCCAAAAATTCCACCTATTATTCCTGGGAAAAGTCTGTGGGTAAGGCAGAAACAATGGTGTTTTATCATAAATCAGGAGTGGAACTCAGAAGAGTTACATTTGATATTAACGGAAAAGCTGTTTTCCTTGATAAAGAATATGATGACCAAGGAAACTTGAAGCAGGAATCATATCCGTATTATGAAAAAGAAGATAAGTTGTTTGTTAGAAATGTATATGATGTTCATAATAGAATTGTTGAGAAGATATATCCTGATGGTTCTAAGATTAATTATTCGTATGATGGAAATAGTATACAAACGGAGCATACTACCATTGATGGATTGAAAAAATGCAAGAAAGAAGAGTATAATTTTATGGGTTGGTTGACAAATGTGATTGACAATGGAGGTAATGAAGTTAAATATGAATATTATAGTGATGGTAAAATAAAATCAGCTCAAATAGGTGAGAAGAGAAATACTCGTATTTCGATTGCATATGATGGTCGCAGGAATAGGATGTCGATTAAGGATCCCAACTATGGAACAATGTCATACAAGAATGATGCTCTAGGTAATATTAAAAAGATAGTTAATGTGCAATATGTAGTGGATTTTGAATATGATATTTTGGGCAGGATGATGGTAAGAAAAGAACATAATCTTCGAGATGATAAAAAACGTATGGTACGATGGGAATATAGTTGTGACTATGGCTATGATGGTCTGGTAAGCAGAGTGTATTCAACGGGTGGACATCAAATTGATTATATATATGATGATAAACTGAGAGTTAAATCAGTTATCGAACAGATTGCTGGCAAGAAGTATAAAACCGATTATTCTTATGATAAGGCTAATAGAGTTTCTATGATATCGTATCCTTCAGGCTTTAGTATAATCAAAGAATATTCTAATTCCGGATTTGAAGAGGTGGTGCGTGATGCTGAAACGGAGATGTTGTTATGGAAGACAAATGAGACTAATTCTAATGGATATGTGACGGAATATCAATTGGGTAATGGCTCTGTGACAGAATGTTCGTATAATCCGTACAATTTTATGATTGAAAAAATATCGACGAGGGAAGGCTCTGACGTTTTGCAAGATTTGTCGTATGAGTATGATGGCGTGGGTAATTTGGTTTATAGATGTGACGGTATTAGCAATAATTGTGAAAAGTTTGAATATGATTCTTATGATAGATTGACGGATATTATTCTGAATAATAGTGTGGAAAGTAAGATGACTTATGGTGATAATGGTAATGTTCTAGAAAAGAATGTGGGAGGTGTTGATGTGTTGTATAATGCAAGCTATGCTGTCGAAAAACCTAATGCTATTCTGAATGCTAAAACGGAAGATGAAAAAGTTTACGAGAGTTTTAATAGGACTTTGGAATTTTCTACCTATGATAATGTTGTGGGCATAAAGGGAGATGACAAATCTTTGTTAATAAATTATGGATATGATAATAACAGGATTTTCATGCAATATAATGTAGGTGGCAAAGATAGAAAGAAAACTTATGTCAGTAGTTGTGAATATATTGAAGAAAATGGAAAAACGAAGGTTCTGACATATTTGGAAGGTCCGATGGGTGTCTTTGCAGTACATGTTGATGATGCTGAGGAGTATATAAATTATATTCATAAAGATAATCTTGAGTCATGGAATGTTATTACGGATGAAGATGCTGATGTTTTGCAAAGGTTGAGTTTTGATGCGTGGGGAAATCTGCGTAATCCAGAGAGATGGGATGAGGATGTTGATAATGAGCCGATGTTGTATGACAGAGGTTTTACTGGTCATGAACATCTTTGGGAATTTGGTCTTATAAATATGAATGGACGACTATATGATCCGTTGTTGTCAATGATGTTAAGTCCTGATAATAATATTCAGATTCCGCAGTCATCGCAGAGTTTTAATAGATATAGTTATTGCCTGAATAACCCATTGAAATATTATGATCCTACAGGAGAGTTCGTTGAGAGTATAGCTTTCGGTGTTGCTGGAGGCGCTGCTAATCTGGTGTTTAATGCTAGAAATATTGATTCGTTTGGAGAGGCCGCCTTATTATTTGGTGTTGGCTTTGTAAAAGGATTTTTGATGGAATATACCATGGGGCAATCGTGGTTTTTGCAAGTGGGTATTGGTGCTGTTACTGAAGGTTTGGTGGCTGGTGCTAATTGTATGGTTAATATCGGAGATGGTAACTTTGAATTTAGCGGCGACGACTGGAATAGCGTAAAATCTGCCTCACACTATGGACTGGGTAGCGGTCTTGTTAAGAGTTTTATGTATTCCTATTTTGCGGAACCTACAGAAACACAATATGGGGAAAGTTTTTTTGAGAGTAGTTATCATCGGGAATACTCTCACGGATTAACATCTATAGCAGCACACGGAATGGGGTGTTGGTTTAGCGGACAACCATTTTTGCCATCAATGAAATTTAAAGATGTTGGTTTTGATCTTAAAATGCTGGGTATTATAGCTAAAAGATTAATGTCTTCGTATCTATATGAGTTGGGTTTTGGAGAAAAAGCTTTGGATGAAAGAGCCAAGGAAATAAAGAATTCAATACTCAATGATTTGTTGACAGAGATACCAGATACACCGGATTTTGAATATACTTATGATTTGCTAGGTGTTTTTGTTGATGATTTTAGACTATATGTCGTAGGTAATATATACCAGATGATACCAGGAGAGAGACTGAAGTGTTATCCCAAGCCTTACATGGAAGAAGTGATAACATTCCCATTCAGTTACAGCTTATTCAAGACATTATTTTTTAATAACGAATAATGGTTTAATAAAGAGTTTTTTTTGTTATCTTTGTGCCTTAAATTAAATAAAGACTGATATGTTAGAAGAAATCTTGAGACAGCTATTTGTCAATGCGTTTACAAAGTTATACGGACAGGAACCACCTGTACAACAGATTAATTTTCAAAAGACACGTCCTGAGTTTGAAGGAGATTTGACTGTGGTAGTTTTCCCATTTGTCAAGATGGCGAAAAAGTCACCAGAAGTGATGGCTGATGAAATAGGTAGAGAGATTGTTGCAGAAAGTGAAATCGTTTCAAAATACAATGTGGTAAAAGGTTTCCTTAATCTGTTGATATCTGATAATTATTGGCTTTCATTCTTTGCTAAAAACCACAATGATGAGTTCTTCGGAAGAAAGCAAATTACAGGTAGCCCTATTGTTGTAGAATATTCATCACCTAATACTAATAAACCTCTACACTTAGGTCATATCCGTAATAATCTATTAGGATGGAGTGTCTCTGAAATATTGAGAGCTAATGGCGAGAATGTAGTTCGCGTTAATCTTGTAAATGACAGAGGTATTCATATCTGTAAGAGTATGATTGCATGGCAGAAGTGGGGCGAAGGTTGCACTCCTGAATCAACAGGTAAGAAGGGCGACCATCTCATCGGTGACTTCTATGTCTTGTTTGATAAGCATTATAAGGAAGAAGTAAAACAGTTGTTGCCTGCAAATTACGATGAACTTAATGATGAAGAAAAAGAAAAAGCAAAAGCAGCGGCTGAAGAAAATTCAGTATTGATGCAAGAGACACGCGAGATGCTTAGAAAATGGGAGGCTGGTGATGAGGAGATTCGTCAGTTATGGGAAACCATGAACCAATGGGTTTACGACGGATTCGATGTTACATACGATCGTCTCGGCGTTGCTTTCGAAAAGATTTACTATGAATCACAGACATATCTCTTAGGTAAGAAGACAGTTAATGAAGGATTGGAAAAGAATGTTCTTTACAAACGTGAAGATGGTTCTGTATGGTGCGATTTGAGAAATGAAGGTCTTGATGAGAAATTGTTGCTCCGTAGAGATGGAACATCAGTATATATGACACAGGACCTTGGTACAGCTCAGTTGCGTTATGAAGAATATCAGCCTAAGAAATTGATATACGTTGTAGGTAATGAACAGAATTACCACTTCGATGTGTTGAAACGAGTGCTCGTTAGATTAGGTTACGATTGGGGTAATGATATTGAGCATCTTTCATACGGTATGGTTGAGTTGCCAAATGGCAAGATGAAATCTCGTGAAGGTACTGTTGTTGACGCCGATGACCTTATGGACGAAATGGTAAAGACAGCAAAGAGCGTTTCTGAGGAACTTGGCAAAGCACATGGACTTACAGAGGAGGAATCAAATCGTTTGTATGATATGATCGGTATTGGTGCCTTGAAGTACTTTATCTTGAAAGTCGACCCTAAGAAGACAATGTTGTTCGATCCACAGGAGTCAATCGACTTTAACGGTAATACAGCTTCGTTTATTCAATATACACACGCACGTATATGCTCAGTGCTACGTAAAGCCCAAGATAATGGTATTACTTTCGGTAATGAGATACCTGTTACAGATATGCATGCTAAGGAAAAGATGTTGTTGGTTAACATTTACAACTGGCCAGCATTGTTAGAGCAAGCTGCTATCAACAGAAGTCCAGCTATGATTGCAAATTATATCTATGACTTGGCAAAAGACTTCAATCAATTCTACCAAGAATGTAGTATCATGAAAGAAGATGACGCAAAACGCAGAGAGTTCAGACTTCAATTGGCTGACATGACTGCTAAGTTGTTGCGCAATGCTTCTGGATTGCTTGGAATTTCAATGCCTGAAAAAATGTAAATCATAAAAAGATGAATGTCTTTTATCTACCAGACGCACAATTGGGAACTATCTCCTTTCCTGAAGAGGAGTCGAAACATATTGTTAAAGTGCTTCGTATGAAGGAAGGAGATCGTTTCTGTGTGACTGACGGAAACGGAAGCCTCTATGATGCTGAGCTGATAGATGCTCATCCAAAGAGAGCCATGGCAGACCTGTCTAACCAGAGACAAGGTTACGACATTAGAGATTTTAAGGTGTCTATTGCAATAGCTCCAACGAAACTTAATGAAAGAACAGAATGGTTCTTGGAGAAAGCTACCGAGATAGGTATCGATGAGGTGAAACTGTTTTCATCATATCATTCGGAACGCAGAGTCGCAAATGTGGAGCGTTTTAAAAAAATCGTCGTCGCAGCGATGAAGCAGTCCGTTAAGTCAAAGATGCCGCTTGTCGAAGAAATGGTGTCTTTTGATAAATTGGTGAAACAGAAATACGAAGGTCAGAAGTTCATCGCATGGATAGACGATGATGTCAAAGAACAGCTTTGTGACCTATATAAAAAAGGTGAGAATGCCTTGGTGTTGATAGGACCAGAAGGTGACTTCAGCAAGGAAGAAGTGGCACTGGCAAAAGAAAACGGTTTCGTGCCAGTAAGCTTAGGAGAGGCTCGCCTTAGAACTGAAACAGCAGCAGTTGTGGCATGTCACACGATACAGCTGATTAACCAAATGAAATAATTTATAAACCTTTAACCAATCTTAATTTATGAAAAGAATATTTTTGATGGTATTTATGTTTCTAGCAATAAATACCTTTGCTCAAAGAACACAGGTAGCAGTACTTAAATATAAAGGTGGTGGAGACTGGTATTCGAATCCTACTTCTTTGCCAAATCTTGTCAAGTATTGTAATCAATACTTAAACACAGATATAGATGTCAATGTCGCTGTCGTAGATGCTGGAAGTTTAGATATTTTCAATTATCCTTTCGTGCATATGACAGGACATGGCAATGTGTTTTTTGATGATAATGATGTAAAAAATCTCAGAAGTTATTTGTTGGCAGGCGGCTTCCTTCATGTTGATGATAATTATGGAATGAAGGATTATGTTATGAGCCAGATGCAGAAGGTGTTTCCTGAATTACAATGGGTGGAACTGCCATATTCCCATGAAATCTTTAAGAAACCTTATCATTTCCCAGATGGCTTGCCTAAGATACACGAGCATGACAATAAGCCGCCGCAGGCTTTCGCTATGATATATGAGGGCAGATTAGTGTGTTTGCTCACTTATGAATGTGATCTAGGTGATGGCTGGGAGGATCAAAGGGTTCACTACGATTCTGACGAAGCTAGATTGAAAGCTCTGAAAATGGGAGCTAATATCATAAGATATGCGTTTTCATATTGATAAATACCGTCGGTATGGAAAGTCTTGCAGATATTAAAAGGTGTTGCGCCTTTTGTGGTAAAGAACTGACTGGACGATCTGACAAGAAGTTTTGCGATGATGTCTGCCGTAATAATCACGCTTACCAACAAACTAAGGTTGAGAATGAGGTGATAAATAAGATAAATAAATCGCTGCTTTATAATAGGAATATTCTCAGGTCGATAACCAAGCGGGGAAGGAAGATAGTGAAGAAACAGATTCTTGTCGATAAGGATTTTAACTTTGATGTGTTTACAGGATTGTATAAAACACATAGACATCAGGAATATATGTTGCTATATGATTATGCGTATAGGTGCATCAATGATGAAGATGTCGTGGTCTTGAAATGTTATAAATGATAATTTGATGAGCTATGAATAGTAAAAGAATGTGTTTGTATGTTAAGTCATCGGCTTTGGCCTTGACCGCAATATCATTGACTTCTTGCGGAATGCTAGATGGTGATAAAAGAAAATCCACTAATGAAGATAAACCTAATGTTATCTTTATATTGGCAGATGACTTGGGTTATGCAGACTTGTCATGCCTTGGCCAGACTAAATTTTCGACACCTAATATAGATAAACTGGCATCACAAGGAATGATGTTTACCCAGCATTATTCAGGTTCTTCTGTCAGTGCGCCATCAAGAAGTTGTCTTATAACAGGACAGCATACAGGACATACTGTTATAAGAGGCAATAAGGAATTGCCTGTGGAAGGACAGCATCCTATGCCTTCAGATACTTACACTGTTTTTCAGATGTTGAAAGACAATGGCTATAAGACATCGGTATTTGGCAAATGGGGACTTGGCGCTCCAGAAACAGAAGGCGCTCCTCAAAACCAGAGTGTCGATGAGTTCTTTGGCTACAACTGTCAACGTCAGGCTCATAATTATTATCCTTATCATTTATGGCATAACACAGAAAAAGTTATGCTGCATGGCAATCAAGGGGAAAATGAAAATGATTATGCTCCTGATTTGATTCATCATGAGGCTCTCAATTTTATTAGAGAAAATAAAGATACGACGTTTTTTATGTGGTACACTTCCGTGCTGCCTCATGCTGAGCTGAAGGTTCCAGTGTCAGAGTTGATGAAGTTTGTTGGAAATCCGGAAATGGAAACTGAGAAGTCGTATAATGGCTGCGATGAGGGCTTGTATTATAAAAATGGTGGCTACGGGTCTCAGCAATATACACATGCTGCATTCGCGGCGATGATATCTACTCTCGACAAACAGGTAGGTGAAATATGCAATACATTAGATAGCTTGGGCATCGCTGATAATACCATAATAATATTTACCTCTGATAACGGACCTCATCAAGAAGGCGGCGCTGACCCTGATTTCTTTAATAGTAATGGTGATTTGAGAGGCTACAAACGTGACCTTTATGAGGGTGGAATAAGAGTTCCGTTTATTGTGAAGTGGAACGGTGTGGTGGAAAAGAATACCAAGTCAAATCATATTTCTGCATTCTGGGACTTCTTGCCAACAATGGCGGATATACTCGATGTTGACTTGCCAGAAAATGTAGATGGTATATCGTACCTTTCTGAATTGAAAGGTGATGAAGAACAAAAAGAGCATGACTATTTGTACTGGGAGTTTCATGAGAATAATGGAAGACAGGCAATAAGACAAGGCGATTGGAAGGCTGTGAAATATGATGTTCATAATGATGGTAAAATAGAGCTATATAACCTCAAAGATGATGTCTCTGAAGAAAATGATGTTGCAGACAAATATCCAGACAAAGTGGCAGAGATGGATTCTTTGATGAAAGTGTCGAGAGTTGATTCGGAACTATTCCAATTCAAATAGAATTTCATTCTTCATTGATTTAAAATGCTAAAAAATACGCTTACATTATCAGATGCACTTAGGATTTCCAGTCCGCTGAGGTTTAATATGATGTTTAAACCTTTTGGCTCGATGTGTAACCTCGGATGTTCTTATTGCTATTATCTTGATAAAGCGAGTTTGTTTGATGAGCATTCTCCTCTGCAGTTTGATTTGCTTGAAAAAGTGATAAAGGAATATATCGAACTTAATGATGCTGAGCAGATAGTCTTTGACTGGCATGGTGGTGAGCCTTTGCTTCTTGGTCTTGATTATTTCAAGAAAATAGTAAATATTCAAAATAAATATAGAGGAGACAAGCATATTTACAATACGATTCAGACTAATGCGACTCTGCTTGATGATGAGTTCGCAATATTCTTTAAAGAGAATAAATTCCTTGTCGGAGTCTCTGTCGATGGTCCTCAAGATATTCATGATAAATATAGAAAGTATAAAGGTGGTCAGCCGACATTTCTGAAGGTTATGCGTGGAGTTGAACTGCTGCACCGATATGCTGTCGACTTCAATACCTTGACAACGATAAGCAAGGCTGGTGAGGGAAGAGGTCTTGAGGTTTATCAGTTTATGAAAAATATTGGCAGTCGTTATATGCAGTTTATGCCTGTGCTAGAATATGTAAATACGATAAGTAAGAATATAGCTTCTCCTGATGATGACAATTCGTTTTTGGCTGAGTGGTCGGTGAATCCGTTGGAATATGGAAAGTTTATGTGCGATATCTTTGACTATTGGGTTAAGAATGATGTCGGCTCATATTTTGTCAATCTCTTCGATTCTACGCTGGCAAACTATTGCGGAATGAACCCTGGAACATGTGTCTATTCTGAGACTTGCGGAGCTAATGCGGTAATGGAGCATAATGGCGATATCTATCCTTGCGATCATTTTGTGTATCCGAAGTATAAGCTTGGAAATGTAAAAGACTTATCCTTGCAGGAAATTATGTTATCAGAAAAAAGTCGTAGGTTTGGTATTGATAAAAGGAATATGCTACCAAGTCAATGTATAAGATGCAAGTTTTATTTCGCATGTCATGGAGAATGTCCTAAACATAGGTTCACAAAGACAGAACACAATGAAGTAAGGATGAATTCTTTATGTGAAGGTTTGTATCATTTCTTCTCACATGTCGATCCGTATATGCAAAGAATGAAAGCTCTGATATTTGAAGGAAAAGAAGCAAAACTTATAATGGATTATAATTTTTAATGATTTTAGATGTATCTTTGTAATTGTTTTAAATAATAGAATTATTATGATGAAAGTAGCTGTTCCAACAAGAGATGAACGTGTTGATGATCATTTCGGACATTGTGATCATTACACTATTTTTACAATTGAAGATAATAAAGTTATTAACAGAGAGACTATGGCTTCACCACAAGGATGTGGCTGCAAGTCTGGTATCGCTGCTGACTTGCAAGAGCTTGGCGTTGTGATGATGCTGGCTGGCAATATGGGCGAAGGCGCGAAAAATAAACTCAATGCTCATAATATCGACGTGATTCGCGGATGCTCTGGTAATGTTGATGAACTCGTAGAGTTGTATCTTCAAGGTAAGGTGACAGACTCAGGTCTTGGATGTTCAGAACATGAATGTGGCGACAAAGATGATAAAATCGACGTTCATAATCTTAAACTTAACATATAAATAAGTTATGGCTTTAATTAAGGAACTGAATGGCTTCGTGCCTAAAATCGGAGAAAATTGTTTTGTGGCAGAAACGGCAGCCATCGTCGGCGATGTAACAATAGGCGATGATTGCAGTATTTGGTATGGCGCAGTTTTGAGAGGTGACGTCAATACAATAAAGATTGGTGACAGAGTCAATGTTCAGGATGGAGCAGTCTTACATACTTTATATCAGAAGTCTATATGTGATATCGGAAATGATGTCTCTATCGGCCATAACGCTATCATTCATGGTGCAAAGGTCGGTAATAACGTTCTTGTTGGAATGGGTGCGATTTTGATGGATAATGTAGTTGTTCCAGATAATACAGTCATCGCGGCAGGAAGTGTAGTCTTAAGCAATAGTGTCTTGGAACCAGGCGTATATGCTGGAGTTCCTGCTAAAAAAGTTAAAGACGCTTCTGAACAAGTGGGGCAGATGGCTCATACTAATGCACAAGGTTATCTGATGTATAAACAATGGTTCTTGGATGAGAATAATTATAAATAAGTTGCTAAGAGTCTAAGTTTCTGAGTTGCTGAGGTAGTCATTATTTAACTTAGCAACTCATAAACTCAGTAACTCAGCAACTCAACAACTCAGAACCTTAATCAAATAACCTTCAAATTCAATAGTGTCGCCTGAGACTATCTTTGCGCGCTTGCGTAATTCAGTCTCGCCATTGCGTCTGACAAGACCAGCAGTTACGACTTCTTGAGCCATGCTTCCCGATTCTACAAGTCCAGTTGCTTTTAACAAAGCAATCAAAGGGATGAAGTCTTCGCCTTCTCTTAATTCAAATATTATTTCTTTCATGATTCTTTATTTAGGTAAAGATAATTCTATATGTTTTTGTGAAAATGTCTTTAAATGAAAATGTTTTTTCTAAAAGACTAAATCTCTATTTCCAATCCGTCGTATGCTAACATCATGTTTTCTGGTAACGTTGGGTTGACATCTGCTGCTTTGCCCATTTCGTGGCTGACATGTGTGAACCATGCTTTTTTGACGTTTAACCTTTTTGCGATATCGATAGCTTGTGCGAGGTTGATGTGAGAATAATGTTCTCTTTTTCTTAAGGCTTCGATTATGAGATATTCAACACCGATGAGTTTCTGAAACGCTTCCTCTGATAATTCGCTTAAATCAGTGACATAGGCGAAATTGCCGATTCTGAACGCGTATGACTTAAGAATGAAATGTTTTAACTCTATAGGTTCTATCGTTAGCTCGTTGATTTTTATCGGGCTGCCGTCGATGGTGATTAGGTTGAATGTAGGCGCGCCAGGATATCTCTCATCTTCGTTGGCGAAAGCGTAAGAATATTCTCTTTTTATCTCTTCTTGCGCTTCGATAGAAGCATACACTGTCATTGGCTTTTTCTGAACGAAAATCAAAGGGCGTGCATCGTCAAGGCCACCGATATGATCTTTGTGTTCGTGTGTGATTAAAATGGCGTCAAGTTTTTTAACATTAGCTCTTAACATCTGGTAACGGAAGTCGGGACCAGCATCGATACATATTGTGGTGTCTTTTGTCTCTACTAATATTGAGGTCCTTAAACGCATGTCTCTTGCGTCGCTGGAATGACATACATCGCAGTCGCAGGTGATGATTGGGACGCCTTGTGAAGTGCCGCTGCCTAAAACCGTAATCTTCATTGAAATCACATTTTAAATAATCGCAAATATAAACAAATATTGCTGAAAAGTAGATAAAGTTTCGCATTAAAAATGTATATTTGCAAGTTAATATGCTTGAAAATGTTAAAATCGATAATCCTTTTTTTTAGGAAGAGAAAGATTCGCAGGAATTTGCAGAACAAACGACTGATGCAGTTTCCTGATATTACAAAATATCCTATAATTACAATTCTAGTCGACGAAAGTCAGAAGAAAGATATAAAGGCAATGGAGACATTCCTGAAGACGTCGTTTGTCCCAAAGAGGTTGCGCTTTATTGTCATAGCTGATGTCTTGCCAGATAATATTCTTCAGAGTGATTTTATGGTGTTTGTATCGAAAGATGATTTTGATAAGTTAGGCATTTTAAAAAAAGAAAAAGAAGATGTGCTGAAAGCCTTTCCTGATGATATGTTTATAAACCTGTCAGATAATAATGAAGACATGTTGAATGACTATATCATATCATGCATTAAATCATCGTTTAAAATAGGTCATCCAAGACTTAATATGTCAATGCACGATCTTGTCATTGATTATGGCCTCGAAAAAAATGATGTGGAAAGATTGAAGATTTTATATAAATATTTATTGATGTTATCTGGAAATAAAAATGAAAAATAATCCATTTATAGGCACTGGAGTTGCATTGATAACTCCTTTTAACGAAGACTTTTCTGTTGATTATAAATCATTAGAGAATATTGTAGAATTTACATTGTCTAACGGAGCTGATTTTTTAGTAGCACTTGGAACGACATCGGAAGCCCCGACTCTTACTCAAGAGGAGAAAGACAATGTCTTGAAAACTATCATTAAGACAGCAAACGGTCGCTGCCCTATAATGTTAGGAATGGGTGGTAACAATACAATGTCTCTTATCAATACTATCAAGAATCAGGATTTTACAGGTATCGATGGTATATTAAGCGTGGTGCCTTATTATAACAAGCCAAACCAAAGAGGAATGAAACTCCATTTTGAATCTGTCGCTGACAACTCTCCAGTTCCAGTAGTCTTATATAATGTGCCTGGTAGAGTAGGTGTTAACTTGCAAGCGGCTACATGTGTTGAACTTGCTAAACATCCTAACATAGTGGCTGTTAAAGAAGCTTCTGGTAACTTGCAACAGATTATGGAGATATTGCGTGATAAGCCTGCTGACTTTGATGTTCTCTCTGGCGACGACGGAATAACTCAGCCAATGATGGCTCTTGGCGCAAAAGGCGTTATCTCTGTGGCAGCTAACGGATATCCTGAAATTTTCTGTAAAATGGTCACTTCAATGTTGAATAATGATGCGGAAACAGCTTTGCCTTTGCATTATAAAATGTTGAAGATGAACAATCTTATCTTCGCTGACGGTAATCCTGCTGGAATCAAGGCTCTTATGGCATCAAGAAATTTATGTAAAAATGTGTTGAGACTTCCTTTGGTTACAGCATGCGATAATGTTCAGTATGACATCAAAAAGGAACTTACAATGATGATGTAATAAATGAGATACTTATTTATTTTAACGTTTTTATTTTCTTTTGCTCTGAATCTTTCTTCGCAAGAAAATGATTTGTATTCTTTGATGAAGGAAAGAAACGAATTTTATTTCAGTTTTAAATGTGAACCTCAGCGACTTGTTGAGATGATAAATCAAGTGTCTATTGATAAAGTCGATGGTGATAGTGTAGTGGCTTATGCCAATAGCGAAGAATATGAAAAGTTCTTGGAGTCAGGAATAGAGACAGTGTTGCTGACACCGCCATCGATGTTGGAAACTCATGTGATGTATGATGGGAAAACTCGTGATGAGTATGAATGGGATGAATATCCTACTTATGAGGCATACGAGTCTATGATGATGAACTGGGCAGAAACATATTCAAATAGATGTTCTTTGATAGAACTTGGTACTTTAGAAAGCGGTCGTAAGTTGTTGTTAATTAGAATCAATGGCGATGAAACAATTGCAAAACCTAAAGTGCTTCTAACTTCAACTATTCATGGTGACGAAACTACTGGATATATCTTGATGCTTCGTCTGATTGATGAGTTGATTACAGCCGAAGGTTTGCCTGAGGTAAATAATGTAAGAAATAATATAGATTTGTTCATTTGTCCTAATGCTAATCCTGACGGAACTTATCGTAAGGGAAATCATACCGTTAATGGCGCAACACGAAATAATGCTTCTGGCATAGATATGAATCGAAATTACCCGGATCGTGTTGAGGGAAATCATCCAGATGGTAAGAAGTATGCCCTTGAGACAGAATTGTTCATGGAATTGGCAGATGAATATCAGTTCACAATGGCTGCAAATTATCATGGTGGGGCTGAAGTTATAAACTATCCATGGGATAATAGCAAGTCGCGTCATGTCGATGATAAGTGGTGGCAGATGATAAGTCGTCAATATGCTGATTTGGCACATGAAGAAAATCCCGATTACATGACTGACAGAGATAATGGAATCACCAATGGCGCTGACTGGTACGTGATTTATGGAAGCCGACAAGATTATATGAACTATTATCAGCAATGTCGTGAGCTGACGGTGGAGTGTTCAACTACAAAATGTCCGCCAGCGTCAGATTTGCCAATGTATTGGAATTATAATCGAAATTCTATCTATGCCTTTTTAAATCAGGTTCTATTTGGTATTCACGGAACTGTTAAAGATGCAGTGACGCAAGAGCCATTAAAAGCTTCGGTAAAAATTATAAACCATGATAGAGATTATTCAATTGTGGAATCACAGCTTACTGATGGTTGTTTTTACCGTCCAATCAAAGCAGGAACTTATACTATTGAAGTCAGCGCAGAAGGATATGTCTCAAAACGCGAAGATGTAGTCGTGACAGATAATGAGAAAACTATTGTTGAAATACAGCTAGAGAAGTATGACGATGCACTTGAAGAATATGATGATGTAGACTTTAAAATTAATGCTTTGGGCGAGACTGTTTTTATCAATAATAAGTTTTTAAAAACGATTCATTTTGAACTGATAAATATTCACGGCCAAATCGTTAAAAAATATTGTTTTGATGAAGAGAATATTGAGTTGAGCCTTAGTGAGTTAGATAAAGGTGCTTATTTTATGAACATTATCATTGGGGATAAACAAATGGTTCAGAAAATTGTTGTAAGATAAATGAAAAATTAAGAAAATATTTTATTGAAAAAGACGTTTTTTGAACGATAAAAAAATGTATTTTTGCACTATGCTAAAGAATAGGTATTTAATATTGTTAGGAGTTATTTGTTTGATGGCTTTTGTGTCATGTAGTAAGCATACGCAGATTCTAAAAAGTACTGACAATGAATTAAAATATAATGCTGCAATGGCGTATTATGAACAAAAGGATTATAATAGAGCATTGCAGTTGTTTGATGTTTTGCAGGCAGCTTATAGAGGGAAACCTCAAGCAGAAGAGATTGCGTATTCTACAGCGGAATGCTATTATAACATGAAGGATTATGATATTGCAAGCCATTATTACAAGCGTTATGCTGTAAATTTCCCATTTGGCAAGAATGTAGAAACAGCTCTTTTCAGAAGCGCATATTGTTATTACAAAGAATCCCCAAGTTTGGAACTAGATCAGGAGAACTCTTATACAGCGATAAAAGAGTTCAAGACATTCTTGGACTTATATCCACAGAGTTCTATGGCTGATAGTGCAAACAAATTGATTGACACTCTTGAGTATAAAATCGTCGAAAAGGATTTTAACGTATGTATGTTGTATTATAAAATGGAAGAGTATCAAGCTGCAATAACCAGTTTTGAAGATTTCTTGAAAAACAATCCAACAACAGTACATCGTGAGGAGATTATCAATTATATGGTTTTGACTTACGCAAACTATGCAGATAATAGTGTTGTTGAGAAACAAAGAGAACGTTACGAATTGGCTTTGGAAAAATATAACACTTTGGTTTATATGTATCCAGAGAGCAAATATATCGCAGAACTGGAACCAGTTGTTGAAAAAGTAAAAGTAGAATTAACAAATATAAAAACTAAATAAATGGATTTCAAAAAAGTTAACGCAGAGTCAACATGTGTTACTCGTCAAAAAGACCAATTCTATATTGGTACAGGTAATATCTACGAAACAGTAGCTATCATGGCAAAGAGATCAGATCAAATTGCTGCTGAAATGAAAGAAGAACTCTACAAGAAAATTGAAGAGTACACAACAAACAACGATAGCTTAGAAGAAGTTTTCGAAAACAAAGAACAAATTGAAGTTGCTAAATATTATGAAAGATTGCCAAAAGCAACATTGATAGCAGTCAGTGAGTTTTTGAACGACCGTATTTATTTCCGCAACCCTAACAAGGAAAACGGAACAGATTTCTAAAATAAGGAGTTTTCAATGCTAACCGGAAAAAAGATTCTGTTAGGGATTACAGGTAGCATTGCCGCCTATAAAATTCCTCTTTTAGTTCGTCTTTTGAAGAAAGACGGCGCCGATGTAAGAGTCGTGATGACACCCTCCGCAAAGGATTTCGTCACGCCTCTTACTTTGTCTACGCTGAGCGGCAATCCTGTCTTGAGTCATGGCTTCGATGAGCAGACTGGCACATGGGATAGTCACGTTGAGCTTGGACTATGGGCAGACCTTTTTGTTGTTGCACCTGCATCGGCAAATACAATGGCAAAGATGGCGTATGGCATGGCAGATAACTACCTCCTTACAGTATGCCTCTCGGCAAAATGCCCAATCATGTTTGCTCCAGCAATGGACCTCGACATGTATAAACATCCTGCTACACAGCAAAATATAAAGACCTTGATAGAAAGAGGCTGTATCTTCGTAGCTCCATCATCAGGAGAACTCGCCAGTGGCTTATGTGGCGAAGGTAGAATGGAAGAGCCTCAAAAGATTTACGAAAGAATAAAGGCTTTCTTTCTGACAAAACAAAATTTCAAAGGCAAGAAAGTGCTTATCACAGCAGGCCCTACATACGAAGCTATAGACCCTGTCCGTTTCATCGGCAATCATAGCTCAGGCTTGATGGGCATCGAGATAGCTCGCGCTTTCGCCGACCAGGGCGCGGAAGTGACTCTGGTACTCGGACCTTCCAATATATCCGTAAATAAAAAGAATGTCAACGTATTGCCAGTGACATCGGCGAAGGAGATGTATGAAGCGGTTACTGCTTTGTTCCCTAAAACTGATATCGCAGTGCTCAGCGCAGCAGTAGCTGACTTTCGACCAGAAGTAGTGGCAGACCAGAAGATAAAGAAGAATCCTGATAACGATACCTTCACAATAAAACTCGTTAAAACGGAAGATATATTGAAATCGGTCGGAGGTATGAAGACTGAGAATCAGACAGTTGTTGGCTTCGCTTTAGAAACTGAGAATGGTTTGGAAAATGCAAAGAAAAAACTGCATACCAAAAACATAGATCTTATCGTTCTTAATGAGATGAACGAATCTGGTGTAGGTTTTAAGACAAAGACAAATAAAGTCTCTATCATTACTAAAAATGATCAGGTGACGACTTACGATCTTAAACCTAAAAATGAGGTCGCTCTGGATATATTAAATGCTATTTATCAATATATAAATTGACGTATGAATAAAAAGTTCTGTTTTATCTTAATATTATTGTGCTCTTTGTTCGGATTAAAATCTCTTAACGCTCAAGAGTTTAATATCAATGTTTCAGTATCTTCTGCACAAGTGGCAGGAACTGACCAACGTGCTTTCGAATCTCTTAAGGAAGGTATAACAAACTTTATGAATAACAGAGTTTGGACCAACGTTAAATTAGAACCAGAAGAACGTATAGAAGGCGCAATAGTGGTTAATGTTAAGAAAAAAACAGATAATGTCATTGAAGCTGAATTGAATATAGCACTCCGACGCCCAACATTCAAGGCTAACTATAGCACGCCTCTCTTTAATTATATCGATGATGATTTCATGTTTGAATATGTTGAATCACAACCTCTCGACTTTACAGAGAATTCATATATGTCAAACTTGACATCAACATTGGCATTCTATGCATATTATTGCCTCGGATTGTATTTCGACTCGTTCGGACTTTATGGCGGTGATCCTTTCTTCAAGATTACAGACCAGATAGTTACATCAGCACAAAGTGCAACAGAGTCAGGATGGAAGGCCTTCGATGATAAGAGAAATCGTTACTGGCTTAACGAAAATATGATGAATGCTTCATATAAACCTATTCGTCAGTTTATGTATGAATTTCATCGTCTTGGCTTGGATAAGATGTCAACAAAACCTGAAGAAGGTAAGGCTGCTATGACAAAGTCTTTGGATTATTTGAAACAGGTAAATTCTGAAAGACCTAATTTGTTGTTCATCCAAGTTTTGACAGACACAAAACGTAATGAATGGAAAAGCATATATTCTGAAGGAAGTCAACAGGATAAGACAAAAGCTGTGAATGTGTTCAGAGAAATAGATCCATCACATGCTTCAGAATATGAAGAAATTTTGTCAGGTAGAAGATAATTATGTTGCAAAGCTTATCCATATCAAACTATGCTTTAATATCTTCATTATCTGTTGAATTTGATAATGGATTTTCTGTCATAACAGGTGAGACCGGAGCTGGTAAGTCGATACTTCTCGGTGCTTTGGGCTTCGTGCTGGGTAATCGAGCCGACTCTAACATCCTTTTCGACGATACAAAGAAATGCGTCGTCGAAGCTTCTTTTATTTTGAAAGACAACGAGAGGTTAAAGTCTTTCTTTGAAGAAAATGATATCGATTTTGAAGATGAATGTATCATTCGTCGTGAACTCAATCCTCAGAAAAAGTCTCGTTCTTTCGTAAATGATACTCCGGTTTCATTACAGATATTAAAAGAACTTGGTTCTCAGCTAGTTGATATTCATTCGCAACATGATTCTCTTTTGTTGTGCAATCCTGATTTTCAGCTGTCATTGTTAGATGACGCTGCCAACAACCAAGAGCTACTCTCTGAATATAAAAAGTCATATAAAGAATATACATCTGCCAAAAACGAATTGGAATCACTTCGTAAAAAGGCATTGAATAACATAGACGAAAACGATTATCTTAAGTTTCAACTCGATGAATTATTGAAATCTGAACTTCAAGATAATGAATACGAAGAACTCGCTCAACGTATCGAGATTCTTGAAAATCAAGAAGAGATAAGTCGACTCCTCAATGAATCGACAATGATTCTTGAAAATAGCGAGACATCTGTTCTTGATGGAGTCAACACCTTATTATATAATGTCGATAAGTTGAGACGTTATATCTCTGAACTTGATTCTATGTCGGAACGTCTTAACTCTGTCAAGATTGAACTTAAAGACATCTGTTCTGATTTGAATAATCTCCAAGACGACTCGATGGATATTTCATCTCTTGAAACATTGCAAGAACGTTTCGATGTGATTCAGCGTCTTATGATGAAACATCATCTTAATGATTATTCACAATTGCTTCAACTTAGAGAAGATATAAGACGTAAAGTCGATGAGTTTTCAAATATAGATGAAATCGTCGCTGACAAGGAAAAAGAAGTCAAGGCGATGGAAAAAGCTTTGAGTCAAAAGGCTAAAGAATTGAACAAGAGACGTATTTCTGCGAAAACTGTATTTGAAAAAGATGTCACTGATGTCATTCGTCAACTTGCGATGCCACACGGCATTTTTGAGATTAAGATAGAAAACACGAATGAGTTGACATCAAACGGAACTGATGTTGTGACATTTATGTTTTCAGCAAATAAAGGCTACGCTCCAGAAAATATGGCGAAGGCAGCTTCTGGCGGCGAACTCTCACGTTTGATGCTTGCGATTAAGAGCATAGCAGCGAAAAACAATTATATTCCAACATTGATATTCGACGAGATTGACACCGGCGTTTCTGGTGAAGTCGCATCTAAACTCGGCGACATCATGAAAGTGATGGGAGAGACGCTGCAGCTTGTAAGTATCACACACTTACCACAAGTCGCAAGTAAAGCCAAAAATCATTTCTTTGTCTATAAAGATATCGTTGATGAAAAGACACGTTCCAACATCAGAACCTTGACACGCGAAGAACGTATTATGGAAATCGCGAAGATGCTTTCCAACGCCGAAGTTACAGCAGAAGCGATGAGAGCAGCGGAGGTTTTGATAAATTAGGAATGTAGGATTTTTTTCTTAATTTTTCATTACTCTTTTTTAACAATTTTTTTCTGTGACTATTGTTATATGATTTGAGAAAAAACTATATCTTTGCAAGCAATATGACCTTCCACGCTTCTCGTAGATCAGCGCACCAGGAAGGTCTTCGAGTATATAAGAACTATGAATTACCAAAAGAAACCTTTGCCTATTTTAGAACAAATAGACAAATTGCAAAGTAGAGGCCTGATATTTGACGATAAAATAGTCGCAAATAATTATTTGTCAAATATTAGTTATTACAGACTTCGTGCTTATACATATCCGTTTCAGAATAATAAAGATGAAACAGCAGATCATCAATTTATAATTGATGATATTCATTTTTCGGATATTATAGATTTATATTGTTTTGATAGACGGTTAAGAAGTCTGATGTTTAATGCAATTGAAAAAATTGAAATAGCAGTTAGAACTAAAATCGTACAGATATATAGTGAATCTACGAATGATAGTCATTGGTTTGTTAATCCTTTGTTATATAGAGAAAAGTTTGTGAAAACTAAAGGCGGAGAAGAAATTGATGCGTTTGATGTTTTGATGAAAGATATAAAATCAGAAATTAATAGAAGTAATGAGGATTTTATAAAACATTATTTTTCAAAGTATGATAATCCAGAATTACCACCAGCTTGGATGACTCTTGAGGTATTGTCGTTGGGAACGCTCAGCAGAATGTATGACTTATTGCAGAAATCCCATGAAAAGACAGAGATAGCAAAGGAGTTCGGTCTTCCTAATGATTTTATTTTTACAAATTGGCTTCATGCAATTGCGGTGTTAAGAAATTGTTGTGCTCATCATAGCAGGATTTGGAATAGAAGATATATTGTTAATGTAATATTACCATATAATACAAAATACCCATTTATTGATAAGAAAACAATAAAGATAATAAGGTCAAATAAATTATTTGCATTATTATGTTGTGTAAAATATTTGTCTGATGTAATTAGTCCAGGAAATGATTTAAAAAAGAATCTTATGTTAATAATGAATAAAGGAGGAAAACTTTTAAGTTATAAAGAAATGGGATTCTGTTTAGACTGGAAAGAATTGCCTGTTTGGAGTATATGATTAAAAGAATCAGTGTTTGAAGATATGATTAGATGTTTCTGAAATTCACAAAAAAAGCGCGTCAACATTGAGAAGTGACACGCTTTTTGTCTTAATAAGACGCCATAAGTAACGTCTCTACATTTTATTTCTTGATGCTCAAAATCAATCCTAACACAACGCCTAAGAATGCTGCGAACAACACTTGGTAGTTTCCTGGTAACAAGAATGTGATTGTGTGTGCTGGATACCAGAACAATGGAATGGTCTTCTTGAAGACGAAACCGTATTGTAAGTCCCAGTTGATTTTGTGTGCTATTGTCTCTTGGATTTTCAATTTGTTGCAGAAGAATCCTTTCAAAGTTCCGCCTGTCTCAGCGATGTGGATGTCTGTCACTTTGTGGAATGTCATGAAGACAGGAGCGAAGATGGTGTTCATCAAAACGCTGACTAAGAGAGCGACGAAGACTTTGCCTCCGCTGAAATCGCCTTTGAACCAAGCGCCTGCTTCTGAAACACCGAAGCCTTTTTCAAGTAATGTGACAGTGCCGCTTTTGAATATTGTCATAGCTGATGCGATGAAGATTCCGAGGAAGCCCCATACCAACATCTTTGGCACGAGACCGAAGCCTTTTTCTACATAGCAGCCTTTACGAATTCTTAAAGCTAACATCTCACCGAAAGTTCCCAAGATAGCGAACTTGAAGAAACTCATTATCATGCCGTGCTCGGCAGTCATTTTGTTAAAACCGTCCATCGCTCCAGGAACGAAAGCGAAAGCACCAATGACTGCCAAGACAGCTAATGTGGTAATTATATCACCTTTTTTCATCTTATCTTATTTTTCAATTCTAATTCTAGCGTCAACAGCGACGACGTTCTTTGGATTACCGAGTAATGGGTTCAAGTCCATTTCAGCGATTTCTGGAGCTACCATTACTAATGCGCTAACTCTTGCTACTTGTTCTGCATAGATGTCAACGTTGACTGGTTGTTGTCCTCTAACGCCTTCTAAGATCTTGTAACCGCGTAACTTGGTTAACATATCTTTTGCTTCGCATGCTGTGATAGGAGCAAGAGCGTTTTGAACGTCTTTCAATACTTCGATGAAGATACCGCCTAAACCGAAGAATACTTGGTGACCGAATTTTTCATCACGGATAGCACCGATGTAAACTTCTGTACCATCGAGCATTGGATACATTTCAACAGCGTATGTTTCTGGGATAGCCATCAAGCGGTCGAATTCTCTGTCAACTGTTTCGATGTCGCGAACGTTCAATGTAACGCCGCCGACGTCTGACTTGTGAAGAGGACCGACGACTTTCATAACGAGTGGATAACCAACTTCGTTAGCGAAATCTAATGCTTGTTGTTTTTGATCAACGACGCGGATTTGTTTTTGAGCGATGCCAGCTGCATCTAATAATTCGAATATTTCATCTGGTCCGATGTAACCGTTTTCGCAGTTGTCGATGACTTTGCGGATTCTTGCTTCGTCAACTTTTGGAAGTTCAACGACTTCAGCTTGTGGTTTTGGAGTGTGGTAAATCTTGCACAATGCGTTGCCGAATACACATTCTTCTGGGAAGTTGATTCTGCCTTTATTTGTAATGAAATCGTTGATTTCGTCTTTTACGTTGATGATTGAAGGAAGGATAGGGAAGATAGGCTTTTTGCAAGTCTTCATCTTTTCGTTCAAAACTTCGTAAACTTCCCAGTTAGGGAACAAACCTGGAGAACCGAAGATGACGCACATGCAGTCGATGTTGTCGAAGTCGTTTTCGCAAGCGTCGATGATGTGACCGAGTTGTTCTGCTGTACCTGTTGCGAGGAAGTCGATTGGGTTACCTACTGAAGAACCTGGGAATAATTTTGCCAAAAGTTCGTCAGCTTTAGGACCTTCGATATGAGGAACGTCCATACCGCCGTTTGAGAGAACGTCGGTCAACATAACTGCAGGACCGCCAGCGTGTGTGATGACAGCGACGTTTTTGCCTTTTACTTCTGGGTGCATGAAGATAGCGCATACTGTTGTCAACTCTTGACGGTTGTTGCAGCGTACGATACCAGCTTTGCGGAATAATGCGTCAACTACAGCGTCGTCTGTTGCGAGAGCGCCAGTGTGTGATGAAGCTGCACGGCTACCAGCTGCTGAACCGCCTGACTTGATAGCAGCGATGCGGCAACCTTTGTTGATGAGTGAACGTGAGTGTTTCAATAACTTTTGAGGGTTACCGATTTTTTCCATGTATATCATGATGACGCGAGAGCTTGTCTCTGGGTCGAATGTTGTGTCTAAGTGTTCGAGGACATCTTCAATACCGACTTGTGCTGAGTTACCGACTGCCCAAACGCTGTTGAATGTAAGACCGTTTGTCATACCGTATTCTTTGATAAATACAGCTGTTGCGCCTGAACCTGTTACGAAGTCAACGCCATGAGGGTCGAGAGTTGGTATTGGAGAGTCGAATGCGCCGCAGTAGTTACGGTTCAAGAAACCTGTACAGTTAGGACCGATGAGGCTACCGCCGACTTTATTGATTGTTTCAACGATTTGTCTTTCGAATTCAGCGCCTTGTTCGTTTTCTTCGCTGAAGCCTGCTGATACGATGATGAAGCCTTTTGTGCCTTTTTCAAATGCCAATGTGTTGACTGTTGCTGGACAGAACTTGGCTGCAATAGCGATGATTGCGCAATCTACTTGAGGAAGGTCTTCAACTTTTTGGTAACATTTTACGCCTTGAACTTCTGTTTCTTTAGGATTAACTGTGTAAACCTCGCCTTTGAAGTTGCTGTTGAGGAGGTTTCTTAAAATGCTGCCGCCTGGTTTTTGAGTGTCGCCAGAAGCACCGATAACTGCAATGCTTTTAGGATTTAGTAATTCTTTTGCTATCATATTTTATGATTTTAAATAATAATCGAAAATAAACGACACGAAAATATCGTTTTGCGCAAATTTATGAAAAAAAAGAATATGGAAGAAGTGAAAAATGAACAAATTGAGAATTAGAGAAGAGAGCTTGAAAAATGCTTGAATTTAAGACTTTAAGCACTTTCTTCCACTATATCATTCAAATCATAATATAGCAATCTTGTCACAGTATCGGATTCTTCCTTTTTCAAATATTGAAAATCATTATTCTGGTAAAACGGAATGGCATCATGATAAGCATCTACAGTTATAAATCTACAGCCAGATTTGTTGTCTTCAAGAAAATAAGACTTGATGAAATTCAGTAATATAGAACCAATTCCTTTATTATGAAAGTCTTCATTTATTCCCAAGCGACATATTTTAACAGCAGGATAACTCTTTATACGTTTCTCGTTAACAAAGCGACTTCTTCTAAAACGATTAAATTCAGTTTTGTTTTCGAAATCAGTCAAGGAAACACGGTCGTTTGCCAAACTGAAATAACCGATAATCTCTTTCGATTCAATGTTTTCAAAAACGTATGTTACTGCTAGTAATGATTTTCTGTAAGGGATAGCTTTGTTTAAAAGGAAGTCGTTCAAATCATCGTCTCCACAATCGAACGACTTTACCTTTTCGTAATTTCCGTACTTTGCAAGCACCAAAATCACTAATTTGGAAAATTGTCATAAATTACCCTTCAAAGATTTTCATAATCATTTCGTAATCTCTTAAGCGTTTCGCTTTTTTCTCAGGATCTTCGTGACGCTTTTCTTTCATTCTTTCTTCAAATCTCCGAGCGTCTTCACCGTAAAGAATCGGAGTCTCTTTAATAGGTCGTGCCATAACTTTTAGTTTTTTAAATTTCTTTGCAAATATACAACCTAAAACAATATCTGTCAAGGAAAATAAAGTTAAAAAATATTAACAATCAATTAGTTATAGATATATCTATTAATTAAAGTATGTATTAATAGAAAAAATAAAAAAAGTGTCAAACTTTTGGGTGAGGCTTGACACTTTTAAAATCTTATTTAATTGGAATCTGAATGATAGATAACCATTTCTCAGGGTCTTCCTGATTCCAGATGCCGTCTATGTAGCTGGCGCGAGCTTTGTCAGTTACCTTGTATCCATGCTTTTCAATATAGGCGAATGCTTTGGTGAATGATTCGTAGAAACGTTCGTATGGCCCATAGTGTTTCATACACAGAACCTTTGGAACTGCTGGCAGTTTTTTGAATTGTATTTTGTTACTGTCTGTACCCATTTCTTCTACCTGTTCGCAATACTCTATATCGATGTCTGTAGGTGTGTATTCCTCGTTATGCTCTATTGTGAAACAATAACTGGGAAGAGTACATTTGCAGCCAAGTCGCTGCATTTCAGGACCAATTACGTTACAACATAACTTTCCTAATTCAGAGTAGTCTTTAATGGTTTCGCGATGTGATGCAACAATCATTTCAGGTAATGATTCAATACTAAATTTTTCCATTTTCTTGATCTTTTTGTGAGAGCTTATCCATTCTTGCAGCTGATTGCGCCTAGTCATCAGTAGTTTAAGCTGTCTTTCTGTTTCTTCAATCTTCTTGGTTAGCTGTTCAATGCTTGGAAAATGAGATTCATCATCGAATAAATCTTTTATTTCATCAAGCGTAAATCCCAACTGTTGCAGATGTCGGATGGAATTCAGATTCTGCATCTGATTAATACTGTAATACCGATATCCTGTCCATTTATCCACTTCGTCAGGGATAAGCAGCCCCTTCTGTTCGTAATGACGCAACGTCTTTACAGTAACCTGCATCAAACGTGAGAACTCTCCGATTTTTAACTTGATTTTATAACCCATAATCGTACGATGTTTTGCTAGCAGCTGCAAAGATATATCATGACCCAAGGTACGAGTCAAGAGAAAAGTGAAATTTTTTTATTTACTAGAAATTTGGAGTAAAAGTCGTTTGTTTGCCACCTCGGATAAATAGCGTTAAGAAATTATGAGTTTGTAGCGTTAAGAACAAAAATCTGTTTGAGCGAAGCGAGTTGTTTTTGTTTAGCGGAAAAATCATAATTTTAGCGGTTTTATCCGCAGTGGCGAGCTTTTCTGTTTCTCTTTTTGGGTAAAAAAGAGAAAATAAAAATCTTATCTCTTCCTCGGCACAGCAAACCGTATCTTTCTCTCTAAGTTCTCGACTTCAATATGTCGGTTCTCGTAAATTTCGCCGTCGATTGAAACGCAGAATCCTTCTGGTCCTTCTATGACGACTTTCTTCGCCTGACGATAGACAACGATATTCTCAAACTTAGGATTGTTGATATGTGTTCCTGCAACGTAATATTTTATCAGTCTGATGAACCTTAATCGTGGAACGGGTTTTACTAAACATATTTCGAGCAAGCCATCGTCGTTGAGCGAATTAGGCGCATTGAAATATGAACCGCCGACGTATTTACCATTGCTTACGGTGCATAATAAAATGTCGCCGGTGTTGAGTTGCTCGCCGTCGGCATAGACTGTACATTTAGTACGCATGCCGAAAAGAAATCCCCAGACGACGGCAAAAGGATAGGCTCTCTTCTTGCCGAACAAGACGTTTCTTCTCAACTTGTTCATCGCCTTGGCAACAACGCTGTCTAATCCGAAATGTGTTGAGTTTAAAGCGTATTTGTCGTTGACTTTCATAATGTCGACTTCCTTCTCATCGCCGTGAATGACGTCGCAGACATTGGTGAAAGTGTCGGCGCCGAAATATTTTACATAGTCGTTGCCGCTTCCAAAAGGCAGCACCGTCATGCTGGCATTAGGAAATCCTACTATTCCAGAAGCAACTTTGTTGACAGTGCCGTCACCACCGCAAGCATAAAATCGTACCTTTTCTTCTGGATGATTTTCTAAATATGTCCTGATAAAATTTATAGAATCGTTAGGTGAGTCAGGAGTGTATATTTCATAATCAATGACTTCTGCACATTGGGCGATACCTTCTTTAACCATATCGAGACATGATTCCTTTCCCGCAGTAGTATTGACAATAAAAATGTGTTTCATCTGTTCGTTTCTTTCCCGCAAAAGTAAAAATAAATTGCTCTTAGTTGATGAACAAAATTGAAATATTATTGCTTTGGGTTGAAAGTGTATTTTAAACAATATTTTATTTTGTAAATTTGTCGCTCAAAACAAGATAGTCAACTGTTGTCTTTAACTCTTCATCATGAAAAAAAACGAACTTATACAAAACTCCACAGTCCTTTCGGGACAATGCGATACCTTGATGCGTTTCAGAACTGAGTCGATGTTTATGTCGTTTCAAGATGTTGCTAGTCTGCATGCTACATTCTTGGGTATCGACGACTATTCTCTTCTTGAAAAAGATAATGCGCTTTGGGTTATCTCAAAAACCAAAATAAAAATTAACAAACTTCCTCTTTGGAATGATGAAATTTCAATCAGGACATGGCCTATGGGAGCTGAAGGTGTGCGCTGCAACCGTTGCTACCAAATTATGAAAGACGGTGAAGTCTACATCAACGGCATCACTGAATGGGTTATCATAGACGCTACTTCTCGCACTTTGAGAAAAGTCGAATCTACATCATATCCTAACAACATCGACTGGATTCAAGAAAAATCTATCGAAGAAAAATTTAGAAGGTTCAAAGACGACTTCACTGAAGAAGACCTTATTTATAAAAGACTCGTCCGTTCTGGCGACATCGATGTGACGCATCATACAAACAATGTCACTTATATCACAATGCTGCTCGATACTTTCTCAGTGAAAGAACTGGAAGCAAAACAATGGGAAGGCATCGAAGTGTCTTATCTCAACGAAAGCTTCGAAGGAGAGACCTTGTCAATCTACAGAAAACAACGTGAAGACGGATATTCATTCTCCATCAAGAAAGAAGACGGCAAAGTAGTGCTGATGGCATTCTTTCAATAGTTAGGAATTAGGAGTTAGGAATTGAGGGTATGAGGGTATGAGGGTATGAGAAATCCTGTAGAGACCTATCATACGACACAAAAAATAAACAATATGTCGTTGATGCGTCTCTCAAAATTTCCTAAACTTCTGAGATTCAAAAAAAGTTCAATTGCCTTAGTTCAAAAGCCAAAAGCCTAACTTCTTCTCTGTCTCACTGCCTCAAATACCACAATCGCTGTTGTTACGGAAACGTTCAATGAGTCGGCGATGCCGTTCATAGGTATGATGAGGTTTTGGTCTGCCGCCTCCACCCAGATGTCGCTGATGCCTGTTGCCTCAGTTCCCATCACGATGGCGGAGCCTTGACGGAAGTCGGCATCCAGATAATCGATGGAAGCTTTTAGATATGTGCAGTAAATCTTGATGTCGTTTTCTCTCAACCACTTGATACATTCTTCTGATGAGCAGGCAAATAATGGAACGTTGAAGATGGTTCCGATGCTTGCGCGTATCGCATTAGGATTGAACAAGTCGGTTCTTGGGTCAGCGATGATAACAGCGTCAACACCAGCAGCGTCGGCGGTACGCATGATAGCTCCTAAGTTACCTGGTTTCTCTACAGTCTCCAAGACGATTATCAAAGGGTTTTTCTTAGGCTTGAAACTTTTCAGGTCGGCGTATTTTGGAATCGCCACAGCCAAAAGTCCGTCGCTGCCTTCACGATAAGCAATCTTTTCAAAGACTTCAAGTGTCACTTCTTCTACATTATTAGCAGTAATGTTGACAGCTTCTTTCAAAATGTCATTACATATAAATAATGTGTCAACGACGAAACCGCAAGCTACGGCACGTTCAATCTCGCGTCTGCCCTCGATGATGATTCTGTTCTGCTCGCGACGTTCGGATGATTTCTGTAACTTAACGACATTCTTTATCTTTGGGTTAGTTTTGCTTGTTATCATGATTTCTGAATTTTAACTGTGATAAAATAAGTCCGCCAATGACTAATAATATTCCTAATATCTTTTGTGTGTTGAGACTTTCTCTGATGATGATGCAACTGAAAATGGCAGTGAAGACAGGAATCAGGTTGCTGTAAATGTTAGCTTTCGCTGCGCCAAGTTTGCTGAAGGCGAATGCCCATAAGGTATATGAAATGGAGCTGGCAAAAACGCCTAACGATACCAATGGAATTATATAATGGTTAATTCCCATTATGTCTGAAGGCGTGACTTTCTCCATAATGAAAACCATCGGTATGAAATATATCATGCCGATTACATTTTGCACGAATGTAATTGTTAATGGTTTATATAACAATGTTAATTTTCTTAAAGAAATAGAATATGCTACCGCTACCATCACTGCGCTGAATAAGAAGATGACGCCTTTTAATGATACTGTCAATTCTAAATTTTTATTTAATAACATGAATATCACACCGAAGAATGAGATGATGAATCCGGCGATGTTCCAAGGCGTAAGCCTTTCTTTAAGGAAGAAGAATGCTGCGATAGGAGTGAATAGAGGAATCGTTGCTATGATTGCGGAACTCACCACAGGAGCGGCGTTTAGCAATCCGTAACTCTCGAATATGAAATACAGGAAAGGCTCGAACAATGCAGCAAGCGCAAATAACTTCAAGTCATTTCTGTTTACTTTCTCAAAAAGTCGTAAAATCAGTAACAGACTTCCCAAGAAAACACTTGATATGATAAGACGGAAGAAAATAGTGGTTGTTGGGTTCAGATATTCGAAGACCTGCGTTGACCAAATAAATGACAATCCCCAGAAAACCATGGCGATGACGCCGCTGATATGTACTATGAATCTTTTGTCTTTCATGTTGCAAAAATAGGAAATTATTTTTTAAAACTCAGAATTTCAAAATCTCAAAATGACAGAAAAATACAGGTGTGAAAATTTTGAATTTTTGAGTTTTTGAGTTTCTGAAATTTGATTTTGGTATAATATTTGAACAAAATCGCTTGTCATTTTTTTAACAATAAATAAAAACATCATACTATGAAAACATTGAAAACTTTTGCTCTATTTTTTGTAATGTCTTTGTTTGCAATCACTTCATGTCAAGGTCCACAGGGTGAGCCTGGTCGTCCTGGAAAAGATGGTAACGCTAATGTTCAGTCGGGAACAGTGAAAGTATCTGCAGAAGACTGGGTGTGGGATGAAAATGCATGTAACTGGTATCTCGATTTGGAATGGGATGCAATAGATTATGATATGGTTGATTATGGCGCAGTTCTCGTTTATATGGAAAATCCAGGTGAAGATTTTTATGCCTGGCATCAGCTTCCATTGACGCTTTATCCAAGTGATCAATATTCTGCAACATTAGAAACCGTTTATTACGATTATAAAGTGACTGTTTATTGGACAAATTCAGATCTTAAGTCGCATGATAACCCTTGTGATTTCTATAATTCAGACATGGAGTTCAAGGTTGTGCTTATTGATGCGGTGTTGTATTCAAAATATCAGAACGAAGACCTTTCAAATTATGAGACAGTAAAGAAACTTTTCAATATAGTTGAGACAGAAAAAATATTTCAAAATTCATCAGAGGCGTTAAGATAATACGCCTCTTTTTTTTATCTTTGCAATGTTCGAGAACTAAGAGCTAAGAACTAAGAGCTAAGAACTAAGGCTTTTGAACTAACTCTACACTCTAAACTCTAAACTCTACACTCTAAACTCTACACTCTAAAAATGAAAGGAATTCTGAAGTATACACTATATATAATATTGGCATTTGTCGCGCTTGTTGTTGCGATAAGTCTATTCCGACCTTCTTATTCTTTCGATGAACCGAAGCCTTTCCATGGAACTTATCTGCATAATCCTTACAAGGATATGAATCCTGATAACTGGATTCAAGCTAATTTTCATGCTCATACGCGTCGATTTGCTGGACTTACCAACGGTCGTGTGAATACAAACGAGATGGTCGATAGTGTTTATTCGGCTCTCGGTTTTGATCATATCGGTATCTCTGATTATAACAATATTAATTATTACGATTCCGCAAATCCGAGTTTTATTCCAACATACGAACACGGATACGGAATATTCAAGATACATCAGCTTTGCATTGGCGCGGAGAAAGTGCGCCGTCTTGATTATCTCGCATTTCAGAACCTAAGCATGAAACAGCATACTTTGAATCGTCTTTCAAAGCAGACACGTTTTGCAATTCCAGCTCATCCTTCTTTCGTTAAAAAAGGTTATCTCGTCGAGGATATGAAATATCTAAGCAATTATAAACTGATGGAAGTGCTTAACGGGTTTAGAATCTCGACTGCTCATTGGGATACAGCTCTTTCAAACGGACATCTTGTATATCTTATCGGCAATGATGACTCTCATGACGTTACTGATATTATCGATGTTGGAAGGCGTTTTACGATGATTAATGCTCCATCCAACGATCCGGAACAACTTATGCAGGCTTTGGGAAATGGCAATGCAGTGGGTGTTGATTTTTCGGTAAAACCAGGTGAGACTTGGGAACAAAAAGTACAGCGTATTAAAAATAATCTTCCGTATATAAAACAAGTTGAACTCAGGGGAGATACGTTGTTGGTGTCAGCGTCTAAGCCTTTTGCAAAGATAAGATTTATCGGACAAAATGGTGTGGAACTCGATGTTCAAAAGTATAAAAAGACAGGTGTTTATGTCATTAAACCGGATGATAATTATGTCAGGGTTGAACTTTCTTTTAATGACTGGACAAGACTGTATCTTAATCCGATAACACGTCACGAAAGTAGCGAAATTGTAAAACAAAGATTAGATCATATCAATTGGACTAAAACAATAATCCTATGGTTTGTTTATGTTTTAATCTTATTCTTAATCTATAAGTCAATAAGACGATGTGTCAATAAGTCTTAATGTATAGCAATAAAAACTTGTTGACTTGTTGTCTTGTTTTCTTGTTGTCTTTTTTAATATCTTTGTAATTCTTAAATTATAAAACAATGATACAAGAAAATCTAAATATCGTCAGAGCGACAATACCTTCAAATGTCACTCTTATTGCAGTTTCAAAGACAAAACCAGTTTCTGATTTACAAGAGGCTTATGATGCCGGACAACGTATTTTCGGTGAAAACAAAGCTCTTGAGATGCGCGACAAATATCAAGAAATGCCAAAGGATATTCAGTGGCATTTCATCGGTCATCTTCAGACAAACAAGATAAAATATATCGCGCCTTATGTGACATTGATTCATGCTATTGATAGTTTGTCGCTTTTGGAAGCTGTCAATAAAGAAGCCGCAAAAAATAACCGCGTCATAGATTGTCTGCTTCAGTTTCACATTGCACAGGAAGAAACGAAGTTCGGTCTTGATATAGAGGAAGCTAAGTCGTTATTGGAATCCGAAAGTTTTAAAAACTTAAAAAATATTAACATCTGCGGCGTGATGGGAATGGCGACTTTTACTGACGATGTGGTTCAGGTAAGAAATGAATTTAAGAATCTCAGGAATATTTTTGAAGCCTTAAAAGAAAACTATTTTAAAGCGAACGACTCTTTTAAAGAAATCTCGATGGGAATGTCGGACGATTATCCAATCGCTATTGAAGAAGGAGCTACAATGGTGAGAGTCGGTAGCAAGATTTTCGGAGCAAGAAATTATAATGTATGATGGCAAAAGGCTAAGGTCAAAAGACAAATGTGATTGCTAGCCTTTTGCCCTTGGCCTTTAGCCTTTAGTTAAATTAGATATGAAAAAAATACTCTTTACATTATCGAAAATGCTGGTTTTCTTATTGGTGCTTTTTGCAACGATGAGAATTATTTTTTGCATAAAATACAGTACGCTTATTGCATTGTCGGAGATTCCGTTTGTAGAGATAATGAAAGGCTTTTGGTCGGCATTGCCTCTTGATATTGCAACAGCATGTTTTATGTTGACGTTGCCAGCCATATATATGTTTATCTCTGTAGCCATTGACAAGGAAACACTGTTTGCGCCGCTGCGATGGTATTTCTATCTGATGGTGGCAGTATATAATCTAGTGGCTTTTGGAGATATCGGCATTTATGGAGAATGGGGAACCAAGTTGTCGTACAGGGCTTTGATGTATCTGGAGAATCCTGCTGAAGTCATAAATACGGCTGAGACGGAACAGACCTTGCTTCTCATTGTGTTGTGGACTTTCTTTACAATACTGTTCTGTTGGTTTTATACGAAATTTGTGGAACCTAAGTATTTGTCATCCAATAAGGAATCTGTTACACCTAATAGGTATGTGCTTTCAGGAGGTTTTGTCCTAACGCTGGGTATTCTTTTTTTAGGAATGAGAGGAGGTCTTAATGATATCCCGATTTCTTCAAGTAAGGTGTATTATAGTAGTCATAAGATTGCTAATGAGATGTGTGTTAATCCTGCTTATTATCTTGCAGAAAATATCTTGAATTCTAAATTGGTTGAGTCGAAAGCTCATTTTAACTATATGGATTTTGATTCAGCAAAGAAAAGAACGGTACAACTTCATGAGACATCATGCGATTCAACGATGTCGATACTGAAAATAGAAAAACCAAATATAATAGTCGTTCTTTTGGAAAGTTGGTCGGCCGACTTGATAGAATCACTTGGAGGTGAGCCTGGCATTACACCTAATTTCCATGAGCTTGAAAAAGAAGGATTGTTATTTACAAACATATATGCTAGTGCAAACCGCTCGCAACATGCAATGTCATCATTGTTCGGAGGACTTCCAGGCATGCCTGTGACAACAATAACCCTCCATCCAGATAAATATTATGCGGTGCCTTCTCTCGTTAAAAAAATGGATTCTATAGGATATCACACTAGTTTTTATTTTGGAGGAGAATTGAATTACGGCAATATCTTGTCATACCTTCGTTATAATGAATTTGATGAAATCATTGAGGCTAAAGATATCCACGAAGGTTTTCATAAAGGAAAGCTTGGGTATCACGATACTGATATAATGCCTTGGTATATAGATCAGATATCAGATTATCCGCAGCCTTTCTTTAGCACTTTATTTACTCAAAGTACACATTCGCCATACGATTATCCGAAAATTTTTGAAGAGTTGGAATGGCCTAAAATTGAAAAGCCATACGTTAACTCAGGACATTATACGGATATTGCTTTAGGAATGTTTATGGAGAAAGCGAAACAGCAAGAGTGGTACGACAGTACTTTGTTTGTTTTCATTGCAGATCATAGCCATTCGTCATATAAAAACAATAGACTCGAGTCATTCAATCATCATAGAATACCAATGCTGATTTATGGTGAGCCGTTGCAAGATTCATTGAGAGGAACAACATACGATAAGATATGTGGAAATACTGACTTGACAGCAACCTTATTGGCACAGTTAGGACAAAGTCATGATGAGTTTTTCTGGAGTAAGGATTTATTCGGAAAGTGTTATAAACCATTCGCTTTTTTTGAATTGAATGAAGGCATGGGATGGAAAACACCAGAAGGTGAGTTCGTATATTTAAATAATGGAACTTATGTGAAGAATACTTTGCCCGCAAGTGTTAGAGATAGCGTCGTTATGGATGGCAAGGCATACATGCAATATCATTTTGATTTGTTTAACTCATATTGATTGTAACTATGTGCCGAGGATTATTGATGGTGTTTTTTAGTCTTAAAAACTATTGTTAATTACTGAAAAAATCATTACTTTTGCACAAAAATAAAATATAACATGTTTGAAGGATTAAGTGAGAAACTTGAACGCTCGTTCAAGATATTAAAAGGACAAGGACATATAACAGAAATTAACGTAGCAGAAACTTTGAAAGAGGTTAGAAAAGCTCTTTTAGATGCTGACGTTAGTTATAAAATAGCAAAAGATGTTACTAATAACATCAAAGAAAAAGCATTAGGACAGAAGATATTGACATCTGTATCACCAGGACAACTCATGGTTAAGATTGTTCATGATGAGCTCGCAGAGTTGATGGGTGGTGAACATACAGAAATTAACATCAAAGCTAATCCGGCAATCGTCTTGATGTCAGGTCTCCAAGGTTCAGGTAAGACTACATTCTCAGCTAAGTTGGCCAACTTCTTGAAGAGTAAGAGAGGTAAACAAGTGTTGCTCGTTGCTTGTGACGTATATCGTCCAGCAGCTATTGACCAATTGAAAGTCTTAGGTGAACAGATAGGAGTAGAGGTTTATTCTGAGATTGAAAGCAAAGATCCAGTTAAGATTGCTGAAAATGCTGTTCAATATGCGAAAGAACATAATAAGAATGTCGTTATCATAGATACTGCAGGTCGTCTTGCTATCGACGAGCAGATGATGAACGAGATTGCAGCAGTCAAAGCTAAAGTTAATCCACATGAAACCTTGTTTGTCGTTGACTCAATGACAGGTCAGGATGCTGTCAACACAGCTAAGGCATTCAACGATCGTCTCGACTTTGATGGCGTAGTGTTGACAAAGTTAGATGGTGACACACGTGGCGGTGCAGCGCTTACAATACGTTCTGTTGTTGACAAGCCAATTAAATTCGTTGGTCTCGGTGAGAAAATGGATGCTCTCGACATCTTCTATCCAAAACGTATGGCGGACCGTATCTTGGGTATGGGAGACATCGTTACTCTCGTTGAAAGAGCTCAAGAACAATTCGATGCAGAAGAAGCTGCTAAGCTCAAGAGAAAACTTGCTAAAAACGAATTTAATTTTAACGACTTCCTAAAACAAATCCAGCAGATCAAGCGTATGGGTAGTATAAAGGATCTCGCTGCTATGATTCCTGGAATGAATAAGATTAGTGACGAAGATATTGATGAAGATGCATTCAAGAGCATCGAAGCTATCATCGGTTCTATGACACCAGCTGAACGCGAAAACCCAAAAATCTTGAACGGTAGCCGTCGTAGAAGAATAGCAATGGGTAGCGGTACCGACATCGTTGAAGTTAACAGATTGATAAAACAATTTGAAGAGACATCAAAGATGATGAGACTGATGACAACAGGCGGTGCAAAGAAAATGATGCAGATGATGTCACAAATGAGAAGAAGATAAACATAATAAAACTTAATATTATGGCTGATAATAAAATCATTGATGGCAAACTTATTGCCGCAACAATAAAAAAAGAAATAGCAACAGAGGTTGCTAATATGATAGATCAAGGTCAAGATGCACCACATCTCGCAGCTGTTATAGTCGGTGAAGATGGTCCAAGCCTTACATACGTGGCATCAAAAGAAAAAGCCTCAAGAAGCGTAGGTATGATTTCTTCAGTATATAGATTGAAAGCTACTGCTACTGAAAAAGAAGTTCTTGATACTATCAACTTCTTGAATAATGACCCAGAAGTGGATGGCTATATCGTACAGTTGCCTCTTCCAGCTCATATCAATGAAACAAAAGTGATACAATCTATCAGTCATGAGAAAGATGTTGACGGATTCACCTTATATAATATAGGTTTAATGCAGCTCGGTGAGCCATGTTATCTTCCTGCAACACCATACGGAATTTTAGAGCTTCTCAAACGTAGTAATGTTGAAATATCAGGTAAACATGTTGTTGTTCTCGGTAGATCAAATATCGTTGGTACTCCAGTAAGTGTGATGCTTTCAAGAAAAGGTATCGACGCTACTGTTACAATGTGCCACACCAAGACAAAAAATATAGAAGATATAACACGTCAAGCTGATATTCTTATCGTTGCTGTTGGTCAGCCTCATTTCGTGAAAGCCGACATGGTTAAAGAAGGTGCAGTTGTTATAGACGTTGGTATCCATCGTATTAAAGATGACTCAGAAAAAGGTTATCATATCATCGGTGATGTCGATTTTGATGAAGTCTATAAAAAAGCTTCAAAAATCACTCCAGTGCCAGGCGGCGTAGGACCAATGACAATTGTTTCTCTGTTACATAACACCTTGCTGGCAGCAAAGAAAAATAGAAAATAAGTTTTGCTTAAAAAATATGAAGACAATGAAGATTTTACTAGTTAAAGTCTTCATTGTTCGTATATAGACTTGCCATGTATATTTGCTGGATGTTGGCTATTTGCTGTTAGCATAGATGTTGAAAAAACAAAAGGCTGCGAGTCTTCGCAACCTTTGTCTACTAATAACTTGATGATGAACTAAAAACTCTCAGTAGAAGAGTTTCTATGCCTTTTATTGATGATGAATCAATCTTTATACATTTTATTGATAAGGTCTTTGTACATTTCCTTAACAACACTTCTTTTAACCTTTAATGTTGGTGTCAAGATGCCGTTAGCAACACTCCATTCATCTGCGACGAGCTCATAACATTTAATCTTTTCTGGATCGCCGAAGTTTTGGTTGATTTTCTTGACTTCTTCAGCATAGCGTTTCTTGACTTCGCTATTGTTAATCATTTCTTGAGGATTGGTGTATTTGATTTCGTGTTTTTGACACCATGTCTTTAAGAATGTAAAGTCGGGAACGATGAGTGCGCCGGCATGTTTTTGATTTTCGCCGAGAACAACGATATTTTCTATGAAACCAGATTCTGCGAATTTACCTTCAATCACGTCAGGGTTGATGTATTTGCCTAATGAGGTCTTGAATAAATTCTTTAATCGACCTGTTATTCTTACTTGTCCGTATTCGTTGATTTCGCCAAGGTCGCCAGTATGCATCCAACCTTCTTCGTCAATGACTTCTTTTGTCAATTCTGGTTGACCATAATAACCCATCATGACATTGTGTCCGCGGCAGATGATTTCTTTGTTGTCGGCTATTTTAACTTCAACACCTGGAAGTGCAAAGCCTACTGTTCCGATTTCACGACCGTGAGGTAATCTACATGAAACTGCGATAACTGGGGAACATTCTGTCATACCATATCCTTCAAAAATAGGCATATTGATTGCTGAGAAGAATGCTGCAACATTAGGTTGTATACTTGCAGCTCCAGAAACAACGATGTCGAAGTTTTCTGCACCTAATGTCTGACGTATTTTTTTGTATACTAAAGCGTCTGCAATCTTAAGTTTTTGGTTATATAACCATGTTCTGTTGCATGGGTCAATTTTATATCTTTCTGCTAAGTTCAAAGCCCATGTGAAAATAACCTTCTTGATGCCTTTATTGTTCTTGCCGCTTTGTTTTACTTTTGTGTAAATCTTTTCGAGAAGACGTGGAACGGCACTCATCATAGTTGGTTGAACTTCTTTTAAGTCAGAAGCTATAGTAGCAAGACTTTCTGCATAATATACTGACATTCCAAGGTATTGGTATAAGAATACCAACATTCTTTCGTATGCGTGGCATATTGGCAAGAAACTGAATGCTTTCTTTGACCATTTTGATGGGATTTGTTCTAAGTTCTTTAATTGGCTTACAATGTTATAGTGTGAAAGCATTACACCCTTAGGATTTCCTGTTGTTCCAGATGTGTAAATGATAGTGGCGCAGTCTTTTTCGTCTACGCTTTCTTCACGTGCTTTTAATTCTTCTGGGTTTTGATTTTCTTTTCCTAACTCAACTAATTGTTCGAATGTAGGATAATCGCATTTTGTTGAAAGTGCATATATGGCTTCCAACTTTGGTGCATTGTCTTTAACTTGTTCAATCTTCTGTAATACACCATTGCTTTCTAATATGATTAATTTTACACCGCAGTCGTTGAGGATGTAATTATAGTCTTCTTTACTGATAGTTGGATAAATTGGAACAGATACTGCACCGACTTGCATTATTGCCATGTCGAGCATGTTCCATTCTGGACGATTGCTGCAGATAATACCAACTTTGTCATCTTTCTGAATTCCTAGCTTTATGAAAGCGTAACTTAAGTTGTTTGTTGTTTCTACATATTCTTGAATGCTGTATTTTCTCCAGCTACCTTTTTCTTTTCCTGCTAATGCGACATCTTGATTAGGATATTTTTCTACATACAATTTTAAGATGTCAAATAGTCTTTTAACTTCCATGTTTAGTCTGTTTTTTTGATGTCACAAAATAAATAAATAAAAATATAATTATGTTATTAAAAATATAAATATGGGGTAAAATGTCACTGAAAAAACTATTTTGTTACTAAGATTAAAAATAAGGTCTTAAAATTTCGGAACTTTTAGTCTTAATGTGGTTGAAGTGTCACTTTTTGGGGTAAAAATTTAAGCTTATTCTAAGATAAAAGTGACACTTTATGAGATTTTGTTAAAATTTGACTATTTTTTCGGAATACATGTGCTTGCTATCGCTTTCTGTGATTTGTATAATGTAGATGCCTTTTTGATCATTTAGATCCAAACTGTCGCTTTCGTTGATGTCTTTTTCCTTGAGTAAAGATCCGTTTACATTGAATATTTTTACATTGATGGAAGAGTCACTTTTGTTTTCAATGATTACCTTATTGTCGCTAGGATTGCTGATGATATTATAGCATTTGTTTTCAAAATTTTCAGTAATGTTTACCGTATCTGTCTTGAAGTTCCATTTTTCAAGATTGTTGAAAAACACCTCATCTGATATTGTTTGTAATAATTCAGCTTTTTTATCATCGATTTGCTTGTCGTGATAAATCCCGACTGAACTTTTATTCCAGAAAACAGAATAGAAAACGCAAGCGGCTAAATAGCTTCCTTCGTAAGTAGGATGACTGTTATCGCTAATGTGTAAGACTAGATTTGGGTCTGCAGTTAAGGCAGCTCTCCAAGCTTCGCCAACTGGTGCTATGTAAGAATTTGTTGCATAAGCGTTTTCGCAGTATGCTGCTGTTAAAGTGTCTTGCATATGATTGAAATCTATGAAATCTGCACTACAGTATAAACCATCTCCAAAGTTGACACATTGTTGTCCTCCGTAGCGGCGACCCCATGTTAAATAGCCTATGACTTTAGCTTCTGGGTTGTATAACATTATGCTGTCATGCAATGCTTTGTATGTCGGTTTAAATGTGTTGTGACGATAATAGTCAATCACTGGAATCTGACTTTGTTCTTGTAAGACTACATAATCCCAATCGCCTTGACGTATTTTTGACAAAGAACCTTGTTGTTCTTCAAGATGTAAAAAGAAAGTACATCCGCCTGGTGATACAGATTCGTATGTGAATATTTTATCTTCGTTAGCGGCTATGTCTTTGATCATCTTGGGTAAATCGTTGTAGTAAGTATAGCTGTTACCTAAGAAAAGAACTTTGATTTCTTCTTGTGAAAATGAGGTCTTGAAAAGAAGAATTGCGATTGTAAGTAGTAAAATCTTTTTCATAATTGTTTAATTAAATGAGGCGCACTGAGATAGTACGCCTCTAATATTTACAGTTTCTTGAACTTATTTTGCTAAAAATGGATATCCGTAATCAGTCGCAGGAACGAATGTTTCTTTGATAGAACGTGGGTTGGTCCAGCGGATGAGGTTCCAAAGACCTCCTGCTTTGTCGTTTGTCCCTGACGCACGTGAACCGCCAAATGGCTGACATCCAACAACTGCACCTGTAGGTTTGTCGTTGATATAATAGTTGCCTGCAGCATATTTGAGTTTTTCATCGGCAATTTTTTGAGCTTTTAAGTCGTATGCGAAGAATGCTCCTGTTAATGCGTAAGGTGATGTGCTGTCGCATAATTCGAGTGTTTCGACGAAGTCTTTGTCATCGTAAACATAGATTGTGATGATAGGTCCGAAGATTTCTTCTGCCATGGATTCATATCTTGGATTTGTTGTCAAAATAACAGTTGGTTCTACGAAGTAACCTACTGATTTATCGCAGTTACCTCCGAATATAACTTCTGCGTCACTAGCTGCTTTTGCTCTGTCGATGTAGCCTTTGCAGTTGTCAAATGACGCTTCGTCGATGACTGCATTTACGAAGTTTGTAAAGTCAGTAACATCGCCTACTTTAATTGTGCTTAACATTTCACCAACGTATTGTTTTACATCATTCCATAATGATGCTGGTATGTAAGCACGTGATGCTGCTGAGCATTTTTGTCCTTGGAATTCGAACGCGCCACGAACGATAGCAGTTGCTACTTCTTTTGCGTTAGCAGAGCTGTGAGCGAAGATGAAGTCCTTGCCGCCAGTCTCGCCGACTAATCTTGGATATGATTTATAATTGTTGATGTTAGCTCCAACACCTTTCCATAAACCTTGGAATGTTGCTGTTGAACCTGTGAAGTGGATACCAGCTAGATTAGGATTGTTCAATGCAACATTTCCGATGAGCGAGCCCTTGCCTGGCAAGAAGTTGATGACGCCTTCTGGCAAACCTGCTTCCATGAAAATCTGCATCATGTGGTAGTTTGAAAGCAATGCTGTTGTTGATGGTTTCCAGATAGTTGTGTTGCCCATCAAGACAGGTGTCATATTGAGATTTGATGCGATGGATGTGAAGTTGAAAGGTGTCACAGCCATGACGAAACCTTCTAATGGACGATATTCTGTTCTGTTTAGTTGGTCTGGAGTTGATGATGGCTGTTCTGAATATAAGTTGCCTGCATAGTAGTTGTTGAAACGGAAGAAGTCTATTGTCTCACAAGCAGCGTCGATTTCAGCTTGGAATGCATTTTTGCTTTGTCCTAACATACATGATGCATTGATTCTTGCGCGATATTTTGTTGCAAGAAGCTGACTTACACGTGCTAAAATTGAAGCGCGTTCAACCCATGGAATGTTCTCCCATTCTTTCTTGGCTTTCAATGCGGCTTCAATTGCCATATTTACTTCTTTCTCTGTTACTTTATGATATTTGGCGACAACATGCTTGTGGTTGTGTGGCATAACGACTTCGCCAATGTCGCCAGTGCGAATCTCTTTACCACCTATTATAATTGGTATCTCGACAACTTCGTTAGATTGTTTTTTTAGTTCTTCTTCTAAAGCAATACGTTCTGGACTGCCAGGTCTGTATTCTTTTACCGCTTCGTTGGCCGGTTTAGCAAATTGAAATAGTGCGTTGTTCATGATATTATGTTTTAATAGTTGATTTTTTAATTATGTCGCTACAAATTTAATTGTTTTACTCCAAAAATAAAAGTTAAAAAATGTTAAATCTTTCACTTTAACCTCTTCACCTTATTTAAATAATGTGTGTATTTATTCAATTCGTTGTTGAAAATGCCAGTCTCATCTATTGCGTCGATGCGTACTTCACCGGAGGCGTGGATTATCATATTGCGCGATAATAATATTCCTACATGAACTATACGATGGTTCTCGTTTTCAAAAAAAGCTATATCGCCAGGCAGTGCTTCAGATAAACTGACTTCTTCTCCGAAATCATATTGTTGTGATGCGTCTCTCGGGAGTTTGTATCCTGCAATTTTTGCGCACAGTTGTACAAAAGCAGAACAGTCTATCCCCATTGCGCTTTTGCCACCCCAGCGATAAGGAACGTTAAGCATCCTGAAAGCTGAGTCGGTGAAGACGTCAGGGTCGTAGTTCTTGCTTAAAGGAATAGTGCCTTCTGTGTTTTGGAATACCTTGCTGCCGAAACTGATAATCATATTTTCGTAATGCAGTACCGGAACATTAACGATATATTTGTCTTTTGAAATGTAATCTTTTAATTCATCATCAGTTATTTCATTATGCTGTAGCTTTCTTATCCACCCATCGTACGAATCATACATGCATTGTATCTTCAGCCATTCTTCGTTTTCGTCAATGATTTGATATATGTCGTTGAATAAAAGTTCTGAGACAAGCTCGCTTGTGTGCGATGCTTCTTTTCTCATTGGTACTACCGATAATTTGCAAATTCCGTATCTCATTTTTTAATTATTATGATTGCTAAATTATGAAAAAATATCGTATCTTAGCAGAAGTTTTGTTTTAAACATGAATTTTTTATTTACTTTATAAAAGAAGTGAAAATGAGTAAAATATCTTCCATCTTATCAAAAATAGGTCATTCGTACCAAGTCATATTTAGGGTTTTGGCATTTTTGCTTGCATTGTTTTTAGTTGTATGGCAAATGCCTAGAACTGTCAAATTTAAATATGAATATCAGAAAATGCGTCCTTGGCAATATGAATCATTATATGCGCCATTCAATTTCCCGATTTATAAAACTGCAGAACAGCTGAAAATAGAAGAAGAGGCTTCATTGAAGGATTTTTATCCAATATTTGTTTTTGATGTAAATGCTACAAAGAATAACAAAGAGGCTATGCTTCAGGATTTTAATAATCAATGGTATGGCAGTGAAAATGATAAGTCTATAAACAGGGCTATCCTTGAAAAGATTTATGATACGATAGAGAATAGAGGTATCATTACCAATATATCAACAATTGAGCTTAAGCCAGAGTCGATGATTGATGTTGTGAGAGATAGAGTGGTGAAGACTAAGGCATTTCGTGATTTTTATACGATGAAGACTGCTACAGAGTTTGCGTCAGATTATTTGGCTAATTTAGATTTTGATGTGGACAAATCATTGATTAATAAATTATTATTGGCATATCTTAACCAAAATGTCGTTTATTCAGAGGATTTGACAAAACAGTCTGAAGAGCAGGCTTTAGCTGCGATTTCTCTTACATTTGGAATGGTGCAGAAGGATGAGCTGATTATCTCGGAAGGTGAGATTATCTCAGATGAGAAATATAATATTCTTAATTCTTTGAGAAAAGAGTACGATACTATGAGTACTGATACGAGTTTCTTTAACAGAAATTTCAGTCTCTATGGACAAATCGTGATTGTATCCCTTGCGTTCTTGTTCTTATTTATGGCTATCAGGTTGTTGCGCCCTGAAATTATGAAGGAGTCAAGGTCAATCAATATGATTTTGGTTATGATGTTATTGGTGGTATTGCCTTCATTCATCATAATAAAGCATGTGCCAGATATGATTTATCTTATGCCGGTGACGATTTTGTCTATGCTTCTGGTGACATTCTTTGATGCTAGAATGGCAATATTCATTCAGACATTGGCTTTGCTTATAATAAGTTTGGCGGTTCCTAATTCATATCAGTATTTCGTAATTCAATTCTTTGTTTCATTGGCGTCAATCTTCGCTTTGTCGAATAAGAGTTCGCGCTCAAAATTCTTCTATACTTCTGCGATAATTTTCTTGGCGTATATCGTAATGAGGATTGGAGTAGCCTTGATCTTTGATGCTGGATTGGAAAATGTAAACTGGAATGACATAGGAATCTTTGCAATGAATGCTTTGTTTACGATGTTGTCATTGCCGCTTATATTCTTGTTTGAGCGAATGTTCGGCTTCGTTACAGATATGACGCTTTTGGAGTTAAGTAATACCAATACTCCTTTGTTAAGAAAACTTGCATCTGAAGCTCCTGGAACATTCCAACATGTCATGCAGGTGGCTGATTTGTGCGAGGAGGCGCTATTTGCAATAGGTGGCAATATGCTCTTGGCTCGTACTGGTGCGATGTATCATGATATAGGAAAGGTGAAAAATCCTTTGTACTTTACCGAAAATCAGCATGGTAAATATAATATGCATGCTGATATGTCGTATGAAGAAAGCGCATCAATTATCATTCAGCATGTAATTGACGGTATAGAGATTTGTAGGAAGTATCATATTCCAGACCAGATTATCGATTTTGTGAGGACGCACCACGGAACAAGAAGAACGGAATATTTCTATCAGATGGCATTGCGTGAAAGTGTAGATCCAACAGAAGTCGATGAACAAGATTTCCGATATCACGGACCGATTCCGTTTACAAAAGAGACTGCGGTCTTGATGATGGCTGACTCGGTAGAAGCAGCTTCACGTAGCCTCGCTGATAAAACGGAAGAAGCTATCAATAAGCTTGTTGATAATATTATTGATACTCAAATTAGAGATAATCAGTTTGATAATGCTAACTTAACATTCCGCGATATCACTACAATCAAAAAAGTGTTTAAGAAAAAACTGATGAATATCTATCATGTTAGAATAGCATACCCAGTTTAAGTAATGCATAATTCATAATGCATAATTGAAGGAAAAATAATTATGAATTGTGAATTATAAATTATGAATTGAATTAGGTCCTTCGTTGAAGAGCAAATCGACAATTGATAAATTAGGGATGAAACCATGTCTGTCGGCAAAGACTTGATAATAAGGTTTCATCTCTATTTTATTTGTGCCTTTTGATAATGAAATTCTGTAATCGTTTTCATCGACGATTCTTTCAAAGTCTGTTGTGTAAGAATAATCTTTCTTGACTTTCATTATCTTCAGAATTGTTTTAAGACAAAAGTCGTTTAACTCGACTAAAGTGTTGAATTTCTGTTTGTATATCTTTTCGAAATATGGAAAGTAATAATCGAAATAGGCAGATTTTCTGTAAGCTGATTCCAAGCAACGAAGATGAATCTGCTGCCACGATTCTTTATAACTTATCTCGATATCTTTTGTCAAGGTATGATTGCCGTTTGTCTTTATTACAGGAATCGTCAATGTCTGAATGCCGTTTGCGGTCATGACATTGGTTCTTGTACGACATGATTGTTTCTGGTAAGTCTCAAACAATTCGATAGAAGCGTCTTCTGTTTTTAAAAATAAAGAGACGTATTCTATCGAAGGAAGATATGCTGTTGGAAAAATGTGTGACATTAATTAATAAGGTGCTTGTTGATTATACTGATATATTCTTCTTTGCTTAAAGCTCCTACTTGCGACAAAGGCTGTCCTTCGGTAGGAAGGAAAAATACCGTTGGAATATTCTTGACTTTAAATATAAAAGGCAGCTTCTGTTCTTTGTCGACGTTGACTTTATAAACGATTATCTTATCTTCGTATTGCTGAGCTATTTCTTCCATTATCGGAGCTACACGTTTGCATGGGCCACACCAATCAGCGTAGAAATCTATCATGCAAGGAAGCTTGCTCTTGTATGCAAAAGAATCAGGATAAGTCTCAATATCCCATACCTTTTTTACGAAAGTCTTGTAGTCTAAATTCTTTACCAGACTCTCTTCTTTAACGACGCTTTCTACTTCTTGAACCTTCTCTGTTTTCTTGTTTTCTTTTTTTGAGTTGCCGCACGAAACGAGCATGAATAATGATAGGATTGCTATGAATGTTTTCTTCATTTTGTATAATTTCTTTATAGGTTTAAATCTCTGTAAAGATACGATTTTTTTTAATTAAAATATGATTTTGTTTTGCTTGTAAATGTTAATAATAAAATGTATCTTTGCACCATAAAATTGAGTTTCAAATTAAAATTTAATAACAATGGAGAAAAAAGATTTATTGAAAGATGTTATTAAACACATCGACATAAAAAGTTACAATTCAACAGAGTTAATTGATGCGATGCGTAATATGTCATTCACATCACGCGACACTGCACGTGCAGCTGACATCTTGATGATGATGTGTAAAGAAAAAGAATGTACAAACATTTTGACATTAGCCGGTTCAACATCAGCAGCTGGTTGTATGCAAGTTTATGTTGACATGGTTCGTAATAAAATGATCGACGTTGTTGTTGCAACAGGCGCATCAATTATCGATATGGACTTGTTTGAAGCTCTCGGTTTTAAACACTACATCGGCGAAAAAGAAAACGTTATCGCTGACACAACATTACGTGACCTCTACATCGACCGTATCTATGACACATACATCGATGAAGAAGAACTTCAAGCTTGCGACCACACTACATTCGAAATCGCTAACATGCTCGAAGCTCGTCCTTACTCATCACGCGAATTCATCTATGAAATCGGTAAATGGTTACACGATGGCCACGCTGTTAAGAAAGACAGCTTGATCCAAACATGCTACGAATGTGGCGTGCCTATCTTCGTTCCTGCATTCAGCGACTCATCAGCTGGTTTCGGTATTGGTAAACACCAATGGGAAAGAATGCAAAAAGGCGAAAAATACTTATCAATCGACTCTGTTAAAGACTTCGTTGAATTGACACAAATCAAGATGCAAGCTCCTGAAACAGGTTTGTTCATGGTCGGCGGCGGTGCTCCTAAAAACTTCGCACAAGATACAGTCGTTTGCGCTGAAATCCTCGGCTACGAAACACCAATGCACAAATACGCTATCCAAATCACAGTTGCTGACGTTCGCGACGGCGCTTGCTCATCATCAACATTACTCGAAGCTGGTTCATGGGGTAAAGTAAGCCACCAACTCCAACAAATGGTTTACGCAGAAGGTACAACAGTTATTCCTTTGATCGCTTCTTACGTTTACCACAACGGTCCATGGCAAGAAAGAGAATATAAAAACTGGCAAAAGATTTACCAAAAATAAGTCGACAAGTCGACAAGTCTACAAGACCACAAGACTACAAGAAGGAGTGCTACTTTAACGTGGCGCTCCTTTTTTTTTTAAGACACCGAGTCGCCGAGTCACCAAGTCGCTAAGTTTTTGAGTTTCTGAGTTACTAAGTTTCTGAGTCAATAAGTCAGTGTCAGAGTTCAGAATCCAGAGTCATGCGGTGCCTGAGCTTGTCGAAGGCGAAGCCTTAGTTTTAAGTTTTTGAGTTTCTAAGTTTCTGAGATTTTGAATTTTTGAATTTTTGAGATTCTAAGATTTTGAGATTTTTTATAAATTTGCCGTTTCAATATAAATCCATTATGAAGAGAGTTTTACTTGTATTATTTGCATTAATTTCATTAAATGCTTTTTCTCAGCAGATGAAGGTGAAAGAAGGTTCTTTTAAATATGTGCCAGGCGGTGTTATAGATAACAAATTGGAGTACACCGACGGCAACGACCTTCCAATGGCTTTGATAAAAATCTCTACGGAGAATATCCCGGAACAGGAGAGGCTGCGCCTGGTGTTCGTGGGTAACAGAGCTACTCAAATCATCAAGAAGCCAAAGACCGGCTCGATGTGGATATACATCTCCGCAGAACCTGCGACCTTCATCGACATCAGACACCCTGACTATGGAACGTATAAGTACTTGCTTCCAGAAGAGTTATGCGATTATTGCGTCTATGAGATGGTGCTGCAGTATGAAGGCAAGGTTGACCCGGGCAATAGACCTACAAACAATGCTGTGTCCATTATCGCTGACCAGGATAACGCATTGATATATATTGATGACAATTTCGAAGGCGAGAAGGAAATAAGCAAGTTCCTTCCGATAGGAAGTACTCATACTTGGAGAATTGAATGTGAGCTTTATCATACTGAGACAGGAAGCTTCACCGTAGATAACTCAGAAGTCGGCGTAGTTATAGAAAAACAGCTGCGTCCTGCATACGGCTTCCTTAATGTCACAAGCAAGCCTGAAACTGGCGCTGTGGTGTTCGTGAATAACAAGAAAGTAGGAAATACTCCTTATAAATCTGATAGGATGCCAAGCGGCACATACGATGTTAAAGTTGTTAAGGAAATGTACGCTACAACAGAACAGAAGTTCAATGTTACCGACGGACAGACTACCGATGCTGTCATTAATATGAGCGCAAGATTTGTGAATGCAACAATAACGACAGATTCTGCTTCGGATATATTCATCGATGAGAAATATGTTGGCAAAGGCAGCTGGAGCGGCAGACTGACAGAAGGAAGCCACACCCTAGAAGCTAGAAAGGATAAGCATAAAACATCCTACAAAGACCTAAATGTTAAAGTGGGTGCAGACCTTACAATAAGCCTCGATGCGCCAACACCAATATGCGGATTCCTCGAAATAAGCAGCAACCCTTCGAAGGCAGACATCTATATCGATGATGTACATTACGGACAGACTCCAAAGGTCGTTGATAAACTGCTGATAGGTGAACATAAACTGAGACTTGCGAAACAAGGCTGTGCAGATTTGCATAAAACCATTAACATTGCAGAAGGCGAGACCCTAAGGCTGAATGAGAAATTGCAGACCGGAAAAGAAATTGTCATACTCACAGGACAAAAAGGCGACAAGATCTACGTCGATGGAAACTATATAGGACTCAGCCCTGTCACTGCATACCTGTCGTACGGAAGCCGTGAAGTAAAGGCAGAACGAGGCTCTCAGACAGCTAAGAAAAATATAGATGTGAAAATGACAGCGGAAAAACAGGAATGTATCTTGTCATTCGGTAAGCTTATATATGTTAATTCTACAGCCAAAGGCGACAAGATATTCGTAGATGGAAAAGAAGTGGGCACAACGCCAATGAATGTGGACTTTTCTCTCGGCAAGCATGAGGTAGAGGTGACAAGAGGTAAGCTTGTTGCTGTGAGGACTATTGACGTGACAAAAGATATCAACTCTTCGCTTTCCTTTTATCCAAAGAAAGAACCATTGAATAGATATCTGAAGAACGGCGTTAACTTCATAACATTGAATGGAGCGTATTCCAATGCACCACAGACCTCGTTCGGATTGACATTCGGTTCTGTGGATAAATTCGGCTGGTTCGTTAGCGCGATGAGCAATTTTGACTTTACTGGCTTTGATGTGACAGACCAATCATATAAAGAAGTGATATTGACAGGCGGCATGAAAGCGACACGTCTGTCTGTCATGGGTGGCGCTATTCTTAAAATTGGAGGACCAGTGTACCTACGACTTGGCGCAGGCTACGGAATGAGAGTTAAATGCTGGGAGACAATAGACGGAAGCTATGTGGAATACACACCAGACACATACAAGGGAATAGACATGTCTGCGGGCTTGCAGATGAATCTGAGAGTAACCACTATAAGTGCCGATGTAGTTACAACCAACTTCAAGACCATGGAGCTTAAGTTGGGAATAGGGTTGAATTGGAAGAAGTGATTTATCGCGTCCTTGAAGTCACCAAGTCACCGAGACGCCAAGTCACCGAGACACCGAGTTTCTGAGTTATATTACAATTAATAAAGTAAGCATTTAAGCAAAAAAGCATTAAATAACAAACCATGAAAAAAGCAATACTACTTATAAGCATAATAGCCCTTTTCTTTGCAGGCTGCAAGAAAGATGATATTGCAGAAGCCAGTAAAGTTAGGATTGTTGCAGAGACCATAGAAAAAGGCTGGGATTACATTAAGATAAATGTGGAATACGATTATCCTGTGGCGTTGGAAGCAGTGAGTTTATATCTCTCTGAAAAAGAAGATATGAGTGATGCCAATGTTTATGAATGTAATGTAGAAGGAAAGAAATATAGTGTTGAGCTTGATAGCTTGAAAGTAGGGGTTGCTTATTATTATTGTTATGAATATGACAACGGATATGAGAAGGTAAAGAGTGATAAGAGTAACCTTAATACAGTAAGTAAGCTAGAGGTCGTTACTAAAGACGTAACAAATATTAAAGCGATCACAGTTACGTTTAATGGCAGCGTGATAAATTCAGATGCTGCCAACAAGATAACGGAAAGAGGCTTCTGCTGGGGAACTGAAAAGAATCCAACCATAGAAGGGAATTATATTTCAAATGGCAATGGTGCGGGAAACTTCACATCAAATATCTTAAATCTTATTCCCAATACCAAATATTACGTCAGAGCATACGCTAAGACTAATTTTGGAATAGTCTACGGCGAAGAAGTAAGCTTTACTACATTGGAAAAGCTTTTGCCAGTGGTTACAACAGCTGAGGTTACAGATATAACAATAAGTTCAGCGACATGTGGCGGCGAAATTACCTTTGATGGCAATGTTGCAGTAACAGCAAGAGGTGTCTGCTGGAGTACAAGTCCAAATCCGACAATAGAAAAAGACAATAAGATAAATAATGGCAGCGGCACAGGTTCATTCACATCATATATGAGCGGATTGCAAGACGGTACTACATATTACGTTAGAGCATACGCTACGAATGAAAAAGGAACGAGTTACGGAGAAGAGAAAAGCTTTGCAACCCTTAAGAAAGTACTGCCGACTGTTACGACAAATACAGTAACGAATATAAAAGCCACGACGGCTACATGTGGAGGTTATGTATCATCAGATGGCAATGGTACCGTTACAGCGAGAGGCATCTGCTGGAGTACAAAACCGAATCCTACAATAAGCGATAGTAAAACAACAGATGGTAGTGGCACTGGAAGCTATACTTCATACCTCAGTAACTTAGCATATCAGACCACTTATTATGTTAGAGCATACGCTACAAATGAAAAAGGAACGAGTTATGGAGAACAAAAAAGCTTTACAACATTGGATAAGTATAACGGTCACGAATACGTTGACTTGGGCTTGCCAAGCGGCTTGTTATGGGCTACATGTAATGTTGGCGCGACATCTCCAGAAGAATACGGCAATTATTACGCTTGGGGAGAGACTACAACAAAAGCAAATTATAATGGATCAAACTGTCCAACCCACGGACTTAGTAATTCAGAGTTGCAATCTCAAGGCTATATAGACGGAGAAGGCAATCTAACAGCGCAGTACGATGCAGCCACAGCCAACTGGGGAGGCGAATGGCGTATGCCGACAAAAGCAGAACAAGAAGAATTGTTGAATAATTGTACATGTACATGGACAACACAGAATGGTGTTAACGGCTATAATGTAGAAGGCCCTAACGGTAACAGCATCTTCCTTCCTGCTGCGGGCAGCCGTACCGGGTTGTCGCTCAACGGCGCTTGGGGCGGTGTCTATTGGAGTTCAACGCCTGACGAGTTCTACGACGGCTCCTACGCGTACGGCCTCGGCTTCAATAGCGGCGATCACATCGTGGGCTACGGCGACCGTTACTACGGTCTGTCAGTACGCCCAGTTATAGAATAAAAGCGAAGCGCATTCAATTCATTTGATTTATTTCCGCACGGCTAAGTTTCTAGGGAGTTTGGAATTAAGGAACTAAGGGTATGAGGAATTGAGGATGCTTGCCCTGAAAGGGCGAGACACATATAGGATAAGGCAACGCCTTATTAATTAGGAATTAGGAGTTAGGAATTAGGAATTATATATTTAGTGTTTGCAACTAGGAGTTAGTAGCCTCCAAAGCGTTAGGGATTGGAGCGGCATCCTTTGCGAGCGGAGCGAGCAAAGATATAGCGGAAAGCCCGACGCGAAGCGGAACGCCCAAAAGAAAGAAACTCAGAAATTAAGAAATTAAAAACCTCAGAATTTTTTTAGTGATGTAGTAATGGAGTGATGAAGTAATGTGGGTTTTTACCTAAAAAAACAATTTCGTGAAGATTCGTGAGGTTTAGTGGATGATGTTTTGTGATGTAGTAATGCAGTGATGTAGTAATGCAGTGATGTAGTTTTAGGTTTTCAAAAATTTTTTATTTTCAATTTTCTCTAAAACAGACATCTGTTGAATGGCAATATGATTGAGTTCTTTTATACGTTCAGATTGTGATAAACCTTTGTTGATAAGAACAGCATTAAGATTTTCCATATTCGATAGTTGATTTTAGATAATTCACGTTTTGCGTTCCAACCAAATAGTTTATGCTCTTCTTCTTTTAGTCGTTGAAATTCTCTTAACAGATATAATTTAAATTGAGGAGAAACCCAAGAAGCAAATTCAAAAGCAATATCTTTATGAGCGTAAGTTCCTCCGTAACGTCCAGCTTTAGCAATTATGCCAATGGGATTGGTTTTTCCTATCCATTGTTTAACAGACAAAATAAAACGATTGAGTCCTGCCGCATTTTTAATTCCCTCGAATTCGGGGGAATTAAAGTTAGGATTATACATTTCTTCCCAAATGCCTAAACACTCTATGGTGTTTTTGTTTCGTAACCATTTTTCTATCAGAGCTAATCCATTTTCAATACTTTTTACCATATCGGTTAAAGAAATGTAGTCTTTTTCATTTATTTCTATAATTGTTATTTCGGTTTCATTGATGAGAAATTTCCATACGTCCTATGTCTCTACTTGAGGTTTCTGGTTTAAGTCACCAAGTCACCGAGACACCGAGTCACCAAGTTTCTGAGATTTTGAGATTTTGAGATTCTGAGATTTTTGTACTGACGAGTCTTGTCGCATCCTTGTTTGTTTGATTCTTTTTTAGACATACGTCCGTTGAAATGAACAATATATTGTTGATGCGTCTTTTATAGGAATTAAGGATTTAAGGAATTTAGGAATTTTAAACAGCTCCGTCAGGAGCGGCAGTTCCCAGGCAGGTGATGAAGCACGCAGTGCGGAATCCCTGCAAAATAAGATGTAAAGAAAATCAAAGCGCCGAAGGTGCGACAGAAAATGCCTCTGTCGTGCCTTCAGCACTTTTATAATATTCCGGTCATGAATGCAGGGGCTCCGTGCTTCGCACTCCACCGCCTGCCTGGAAACTATCGTCCCTAACGGGACTTTTTTTTTAAGTCACCAAGTCACCGAGACACCGAGTCACCAAGTTTCTGAGATTTTGAGATTTTGAGATTCTGAGTTTCTGAGTTTAAAAAATAACTCCTAACTCCTAATTCCTAACTCCTAACTAAAAAATAACTTGTAGTCTTATTGTCTTGTAGTCTTGTTGACTTTTTTCTTATCTTTGTCAAAATTAAAATCTCGTTATTATGTTAATCATTAATATAAAGGAATTAGTCGGCATCGTTGAAGACGGCAGTCTCATGAAAGCCGGCGCTGCTATGTCAGAAGTCAACCGCATTGAAAATGCATTCTTATATATAAAAGGTAAGAAGATTGCCGATTATGGCAAGATGGATTCTCCAGAATATCAGCAATATCTTCAGAAAGAAAGAAAAGTCATAGATGCAAAAGGCGGCATCGTCATGCCAACATTCTGCGACTCTCACACTCATATTGTCTACGCCAACTCACGCGAGATGGAATTCGTGGACAAGATCAAGGGCTTGAGTTATGAAGAGATCGCCAAGAGGGGAGGAGGAATCCTCAATTCAGCCAAGGCTACAGCAAACGCTACTGAAGACGAACTTTACGAATCAGCGATGAAGCGTCTCAACGAGATAATGCGTATGGGAACAGGCGCAGTAGAAATCAAGAGCGGCTACGGTCTTACCGTCGACAGCGAACTTAAGATGTTGCGCGTTATTAAACGTTTGAAAGAGAATTCGCCACTTACAATAAAAGCCAACTTCCTCGGTGCTCACGGTATCCCAATGGAATACAGAGGCCGTCAGGAAGAATATGTAGATGTCGTAATCAACGAGATGATGCCATTGGTTGCCGCAGAAGATCTTGCCGACTTCGTCGATGTTTTCTGCGACAAAGGGTTCTTCACCGTTGAAGATACAGAACGCGTCTTGATGGCGGGCATCAAATACGGCATGCGCCCTAAGATTCACGCTAATGAAATGGCAATCTCTGGCGGCGTGCAAGTCGGCGTGAAATACGGAGCTATCTCCGTAGACCATCTCGAACAAATGGGAATGGAAGAGATTGAAGCACTTAAAGGTTCAGAGACAATGCCGACAGTATTGCCAGGCTGTGCATTCTTCTTGAATCTTCCATTGTCACCGGTTCGCGATATGATTAACGCTGGACTTCCAGTAGCTATGGCATCCGACTTCAACCCGGGGACATCACCATCGGGCAATATGCAGTTCATCATGTCAGCGGCATGTATCAGATATAAAATGACACCGGAAGAAGCATTCAACGCAACGACATTGAACACAGCATACGCAATGGACGTAAGCCACGAACTCGGTTCAATCACAAAAGGAAAACTCGCCAATGTGATAATAACACAACCAATGAACGGCCTCGAATTCATGCCATATTATTATGGAGCGAATAAAGTTGAGAAAGTTGTTATTCAAGGAAAGGTGTACTAGTTAGGAGTTAGGAGTTAGGAGTTAGGAGAAAACTCAGAATTATAGAAACTCAAAATCTCAGAATTATAGAAACTCAAAATCTCAGAATTTTTTTTGAGATTTTGAGTTTTTTATTTTTGAATTTTAAGCGAAAAAATAATTCCTCATTCCTCATTCCTCATTCCTAATTTTTTATATCTTTGCACGCGGAAAATAGGGCAGTGGTTCTGCTTTGATTTTCATTATGTTTAGAAATAAGTAATTATAAAAAAATATACTAATGAAACAAATTATCGAATGTGTTCCTAATATCAGCGAAGGTCGCGATATGAACATCATCAATCAAGTTACAGCTGAGATTGAGAAGGTTGAGGGCGTTAAGTTATTAGACGTCGATCCAGGAGCAACAACAAACAGAACTGTTATCACTTTCGTAGGCGAGCCTAAGAACGTTTGTGAAGCAGCATTCCGCGTTGTTAAGAAAGCAGCCGAACTCATCGATATGCGTAACCACCATGGTGACCACCCACGTTTCGGTGCTACAGACGTTTGTCCTTTAGTACCAGTCGCAGGTATCACAATGGAAGAAGTAGTTGAGTATGCACGTCAACTCGGTGAAAGAATCGGTAATGAATTGGAAATCCCAGTATTCTGCTACGAAAACGCAGCTTTCTCTCCAGAAAGACGTAACCTCGCAGTATGCCGCGCTGGTGAATACGAAGCATTAGCAGAAAGATTCGCATCAGGTTGCACAGCTGACTTCGGTCCTAAAGTTTTCAACGAAAGAGTTGCTACAACAGGTGCAACAGCAGTTGGCGCTCGTGATTTCTTAATCGCTATCAACTACAACTTAAACACAACATCTACACGTCGCGCTAATGCTATCGCTTTCGACGTTAGAGAAAAAGGCCGTCCAATGAGACAAGGTCCTAAAGTGACAGACAAACCTGTCAAGGACGAAAACGGCAACCCAGTCATGATTCCAGGTACATTGCCAGGAACAAAAGCTATCGGCTGGTTCATCGAAGAATACGGTATCGCTCAGGTATCAATGAACATCACCAACATCGCTAAGACTCCAGTTCACGTTTGCTTTGAAGAAGTATGCGCTAAGGCAGCAGCTCGTGGCGTCCGCGTAACAGGTTGCGAAATCGTAGGTCTCGTTCCTAAGAGCGTTCTCCTCGATGCAGGTCGTTTCTATCTCGCTAAACAAGAACGTTCATTAGGCGTCAGTGAAGATGAAATCATGAAGATAGCTATCAAATCAATGGGTCTCGACGATTTGAAACCTTTCAATCCTAAGGAAAAAGTTATCGAGTTCTTGATTGAAGACAACTCACAAAAGAAATTAGTTGACATGACATGTGCAGCTTTCGCTGACGAAACAGCTAGCGAAAGTCCAGCTCCAGGCGGTGGTTCTATCTCAGCTTATATGGGAGCTCTCGGTGCATCATTGGCAACAATGGTAGCAAACTTGTCATCACACAAACCAGGTTGGGACGACAGATGGGAATTCTTCTCACAATGGGCAGAAAAAGGCCAAGCTATCAAGAATCAACTTATTGCTTTAGTTGACGAAGATACAAACGCATTCAACAAGATCATGGATGCTCTCGGTTTGCCTAAGAAGACTGAAGAAGAAAAAGAAATCCGCAAGCAAGCTATCGAAGACGCTTCAAAATACGCTATCGAAGTTCCATTCAAGACTATGGAAGTTGCATTCTCAGCATTCGAAGTAGTTGAAGCAATGGTTAACGACGGTAACCCAGCATCAGTATCAGACGCAGGCGTTGGCGCAATGTGCTGCAGAAGTGCTGTTATGGGAGCATTCTTGAACGTTAAAATCAATGCTGCTGGCATCAAAGACAGAGAGTTTGCAGAAAAAATGGTTAAAGCAGGTGCTGAAATTGAAGCAAAAGCAATGCAAAAAGAAGCAGAACTCTTGGTTAGAGTTAATGAAATTATCAACAAATAATAAGTAAATAATTGAAAATCAGTCGTGATGACTGTTGAATAATAATAATTAAAATTTGGAAAAAAAGTATTGGCATTTATCAAATAAATGTGTATTTTTGCAATCCAAATTCTGAAAGGAGATAAAAATGGCAAAGAAGACTAAAGACGCACGCGTACAAGTAATTTTGGAATGTACAGAGCACAAAGCAAGTGGCATGCCTGGTACATCACGTTACGTTACAACAAAGAATAAGAAAAATACACCAGAAAGATTGGAACTTAAGAAATACAACCCAATCTTGAAGAAAATGACAGTTCATAAAGAAATTAAATAAGATTAGGCCATGGCAAAGAAAGTTGTTGCTACCTTACGTACTTTAGGTAAAGAGTATTCTAAGGTTATTAGAATGAAGAAATCAGAAAAAACAGGTGCTTATTATTTCGACGAAACAATCGTTCCTATCGATCAAGTTCAAGAATTCATCGCAAAGAAATAATATAGCTTTCTGAACACAATACAATAGCTTCTTCGAGAAATCGAAGGAGCTTTTTGTGTTTTGTGCTAAAGTCGCCAAGACGCTATGACATCGAGACTCTAAGAATTTTCAAATGATTCTTGACGACTTGGTGACTCGGTGTCTAGGAGACTTTAAAAAAAACTTTAGTCTTTAGTCTTTAGCCTTTAGTCTTTTTTATTATCTTTGCAAAAAAGCGTAAGATTATGGGTTTATTTTCATTTTTCAAGAGAAACAAAGAAGTCGAACAAGAACAAAAACAGGAACTCGACAAAGGATTAGAAAAAACACGTACCAGTGTATTCGACAGAATTTCAAAGGCTATCATCGGTAAATCAAAAGTAGATGATGAGGTACTTGATAATCTGGAAGAGATTTTGGTTACTTCAGATGTCGGTGTCGACACAACTTTGAAAATCATCGGACGTATTCAGGAACGTGTTGCTCGTGACAAATATCTTGGCACAAATGAATTAAACCGAATACTAAAAGAAGAGATTGCAGCATTGTTGCAAGAAAATAATTCTGGTGACGGAACAACATTCGATATTCCAGAAGGCAAGAAACCATACGTTATTTTAGTCGTTGGCGTCAATGGCGTCGGTAAAACGACAACAATCGGTAAGTTAGCCCATAATTTCAAGAAAGCAGGAAAGAGCGTCTTGCTCGGTGCTTCTGACACCTTCAGAGCCGCTGCTGTAGATCAGCTTAAAATCTGGTCAGAACGCGTTGGCGTGCCTATCGTTTCTCATGGCATGAATGCAGACCCAGCATCAGTTGCTTACGATGCAGTTAAGACAGCCGTTGAACAAAACATAGATGTTGTTATCATCGACACAGCTGGTCGCTTGCATAATAAAGTGAACTTGATGAACGAACTCGCTAAGATTAGAAAAGTCTGTCAGAAAGTCGTTGGCGACGCACCTCATGAAGTGCTTCTCGTCCTCGATGCTTCAACCGGACAAAATGCTATAGAACAAGCTCGTCAGTTTATGGCAGCTACTGAAGTCAATGCTCTTGCTCTTACAAAATTAGACGGAACAGCAAAAGGCGGTGTGGTGATTGGCATCTCTGATCAATTCAAGATTCCAGTAAAATACATAGGCGTTGGAGAAGGTATGGATCATCTTCAGATATTTGATAGAAATGAGTTTGTTAACAGCCTCTTCGAAGGTAGAAATTGATATTGACGATGAAGAAACCTATAATAAATATCGTTACGCTCGGCTGTTCAAAAAACAGAGTAGACTCAGAACGTCTTGCAGCCTCGCTAAGCCACCACTACGACATTGTTCACGAATCTGAAAAGAAATCTGATATAGTGATAATAAATACCTGCGGATTCATCGGCGATGCCAAAGAAGAATCTATAGACACAATATTAGAATACGCAGAACTAAGAAGAGCCAAAAAGATTAAGAAACTTTATGTCATAGGTTGCCTCTCTCAACGCTATCGTAAAGACTTGCAAGAAGAAATCCACGAAGTCGATGGCTTCTTTGGAGTAGAGTCAGTGCAACTTATTGCAAACGATATTTTAAGTGAGGAATTAGGAGTTAGGAGTGAGGAGTTGGGTTATAATCATGAAAGAGTTCTTTCAACTCCAAGTCATTACGCTTATCTCAAGATTTCTGAAGGCTGTAACCGCCGTTGCGCTTTCTGCGCAATACCTTTGATTCGTGGCGAACACGTCTCTGTTCCTATGGATGACCTTCTCAAAGAAGCGAATTTACTTGCACAAAAAGGCGTGAAAGAGCTTATCCTCATCGCTCAGGATTTGACATATTATGGTCGCGATATCGACGGACAATATCATATAGTTGATTTGGTGAAACGACTTCTCGAGATAAAAGAGTTTGAATGGATAAGACTTCATTATGGCTATCCACAGGGTTTCCCGGATGAGCTCCTCGACTTGATGAATGAAGAACCAAGAATATGTAACTACATAGACTTGCCTTTGCAGCATATAAGCACGCCTATATTAAAAAATATGAGACGTGGCGTTGACAAAGAACAGACAATTAACTTCGTTACAAACGCTCGCAACAGAGTTCCTGGAATTGCTTTTAGAACAACATTCATCGTTGGTTTCCCAGGTGAGACAGAAGAACAGTTTAAGGAATTGTGTGATTTTGTAAAAGAGATGAAGTTTGAACGTGCTGGCGTTTTTGCATATTCACCAGAAGAAGGAACTCCAGCTTACGAAATGGAAGATGATGTTCCAGAAGAAGTAAAACAAGAACGTGTCGATACTATAATGGCGATACAGCAAAATATCTCTTTAGAGACAAACGAAAAGAGAGTTGGTACTGTAGAAAAAGTATTGATTGATAGAATAGAAGGTGATTATTATATTGGTAGAACACAATACGACTCACCTGAAGTTGATGACGAAATCTTGATTTCTGTTGATGAAGCAGAATTGAATATTGGAGATTTTGTAAATGTAAAACTCGTCAAAGCAGATTATTTTGATTTGTACGGAAACGTAATTAGTTAGGAGTTGGGAGTTAGGAGTTAGGAGTTGGGAGTTTGGAGTTAGGAGTTGAGGGATGGTTGTAGAGACGTGTCGACGGCACGATGAAAATAAACAATATGTCATTGATGCGTATAGTTAGTTAAAATTTGTAGGGACGTGATTTATCGCGTCCTAAATAATTAGGATTAGTGACCTTTAAAAAAAAGTTTTATAATTGTAAAACAAAAGTTATAAGGTTGCGTTTTTAGGAATGAATTTTGATAGTTTTTCGGAAAACAACAATCATGACAATAAAACAACAAATAACTACTTTTTTTAAAGGTATGGCTATGGGAATCGTTAATGTGATTCCGGTGTCCAGTGGTACTGTTTCCTTGATAATAGGAGTTTTTGAACGCTTTATAAATTCGATAAAATCATTGAATTTGAAGGCGTTCAAATTATTATTTAAGGGTGAATTCTCAGAGTTCGCTAAGAAGACTGACTTCAAATTTCTGATTACATTGATTGTAGGTATCATGGCTGGAATGATACTTACTGCTATTTCCTTAAAAGCAATCTTCAAGCAATATGAGGTTTATGCCTATGCATTTTTTATAGGATTGATAATAGCTTCTGTGGTGTATGTTATGGGAATGATAGGAAAGAAGACACCGAAGATGATAATTCTTATGCTTGTTGCAATTGTAGTTTCTTTCTATCTCTCGATAAAAAGTAATCCATATCCTAATGACGATTTCTTATACCTTATATTATGTGGTATCATTGGTTCTTTAGGAATGATAGTGCCAGGAATTTCTGGTTCACATCTTATGATGGTTATGGGCAATTATGAACTTATCGTTACACAAGCCTTGCCAGCTATTACAAAACTATCTACATTCGGACAAGGATTTATGATATTGTTACCTTTTGTTATAGGTTCTGTCATCAGTATCATTTCTATTTCATATCTTTTGTCATGGCTTATGAAAGAGTATAGAAACGAGACATTATCTGTTTTGTCGGGATTTATGATTGGTAGTCTGCCTGTTGTTTATCCATGGAAAGAAGTGCTTCCAGGTATGTACGACTATTCTTTTCATTTGCCTCCAATGACAGGAGAATTTGTTCTTGCTTTAGTAATGGCTGTCGTTGGCGCAGCTTTGGTTCTGGTTTTAAGTCATTTGTCCAAGAAGAAAGAAGAAAGATTGAAACGCAGAGCAATGCGAAAAGCGAAGAGACAGTTAGTGATGAAGAATGAAGAATGAAGAAATTCCACATTATGTATAAGGTTAAAATTATTTACTCTTTTATGGTTATAGAATAAAAAAAATCTTTATTTTTGCGCTCACTTATAAAAGCATTTAAACAAATTTATTAAATAACTAAACTTAATTAATTATGAGAAAATTTTTACTTATTGCAGCAATGGTAATGTTTGCATTGCCAACATTTGCACAAAATTATGAATTGCGTTTAGCAAGCATTTACTCACAAGATGGTATGGAGTTATGGGATTATGTTTATTCAGGCAATAATGGTGTAAACCTCGTTTGTATAAACGAATTCGATATGCTTTCAGGTAGTGATGTTATCGACTCTCTTTTCTATGATGAAAGAGGTAACATCACAAGATTAGCTACATGGCAAAAAGTTGATGGTGAATGGGTTTATGCATGTTATGTAGATTATACATACGATGAAAGAAACTTAAGAACATCACGTTCTAACTATAATGATTTTGGCGATGGTCCAGAACTCGGCGGTGTCTACACTTATAAATATGATGAAGAAGGTAGAATGATTGAGTGGTCATTGAAATTCATCGTTGATGAATATCAAAAAGCTATCATTGAGTATGATGAAGAAGGTCGTAAACTTTCAGAAACAATGCAACAATTCAATTTTGAAACATACTATCTTGAAAATGCTTTCTTAACAGAATATGAATATGACGAAAACGGAAACTGTGTAAAAGAAGCTGAATATGGATTTGTTGAAGAAAATTGGCAACCAAACCCATATAGAGTTTATGAATATGATGAATTAGGCAACTGTATTTTATCAGAACAAAGAACATTATCAGGTACAGTAAACGAAAGAAAAGTATATGCATACGATACTGAAACTTTAGCTGAAAATGTTTACTACTATCCAAACCCAGAACAAGATTATCCAGCTCTTCCAGAAGGAAAAGTTAATTTATTGAAATCATTCGAATTCCACGCACAAAATGACGCTAATGAATTGCAATACGTTACAACATATTTCTTGGATTATGCTGTTGTTGGAGAAGACGATACAACATCAGTACAAGAAGTTGCTTTCGCTTCAAGCGTTTATCCAAACCCAGCACAAGATTACGTAATGGTTGAATCAAGCGAAGCTGACTATGTTGAAGTAGTTGACGTATTCGGTAGAGTAGTATTCGCAACAGAAATGAACGAATCAGTTAAAGTTGACATGAGCGAATTTGCATCAGGCATTTACTTCGTAAAATTACAAGCTAACGGTGCAACATCAGTTCAAAAAATAATGAAAAAATAAGATGAATATAGAAGCACCAGGTGGAGTTAAGCAAGTTCTTCTTCACACATGTTGTGCTCCTTGTTCTTCAGCAATAATAGAGTGCATGATGCAGAATGGCATCATGCCTCTTATTTTTTATTGTAATCCCAACATTTATCCAGAAGAAGAATATCTGATTAGGAAAGATGAATGTACACGTTATGCTAAGAGTCTTGGACTGGAGATAGTCGATGCTGACTATAATCATGAGGCTTGGCTTGAAGAGATGCGTGGGCTGGAGAATGAACCAGAAAGAGGTGGCCGCTGCTTGAAATGCTTTAAACTTAGACTTCTAGAATCTGCTAAATATGCGCATGAAAGAGGTATAAGTGTAATCACAACAACATTAGCATCGAGCCGATGGAAGTCACTGCAACAAATAGAAGAGGCTGGACTTTATGCACAGAGCCATTATCCTGATGTGACATATTGGGCACAGAATTGGAGAAAAGGCGGACTTAGCGAAAGAAGAATACAGATTATAAAAGAATATAATTTCTATAATCAAAGATATTGCGGATGCGAATTCAGTCAGAGAATAGCAGAGGCACAACGTAATAAAGAAGGAGGTCAACAGTGATGTTGGCCTTTTTTAATGTTGTCTCTTAAAAGAGATAAAAATGATTTGAAAAAATGAAATGATTTTTTAAATTTGCCTCATCATTCATTAACAAACATTAAAGAAAATGGCAAAAATAAAATCATTAACAGAACTGAGAGCTTTGAAAGAAAAGTTCCAGTCTAATCTCGACCTTCGCGAAAAGAGTGAAAATCCGGAAGCGTTGACACAGGTTAAAGATGCCATGGCTGATAGTGAGAATGCAAAAATCAAAATGCATGTGCTTTGCTGCGGTGGTACAGGATGTAAGTCATCCGCAAGTGACGAGATTGTTGCTAACTTTAATACATTATTAAAGGAGAAAGGTTTGCAAGATGAAGTCATGGTCATAAAGACAGGATGCTTCGGTTTCTGTGAAAAAGGTCCTATCGTGAAAATGATACCTGACAATACGTTTTATACCCAAGTGAAACCGTCAGATGTCGAGAGAATAGTCGATGAACATATCATACAAGCTTGTAAGGTAAAAGACCTTCTTTATTTAGACCCAGAAACTAATGAACATGTGGCTGACTCTAAGCACATGGGATTCTATAAGAAACAACTACGTATAGCCTTGCGTAACTGCGGCTTCATCAACCCTGAAGATATCAATGAGTTTATTGCACGTAATGGTTATGAAGGTCTGGCTAAGGCTTTGACAGAAATGACTCCTCAAGAAGTCATCTCAGAAGTCACTGCATCAGGACTTCGTGGTAGAGGTGGCGCAGGTTTCCCGACAGGCGTTAAATGGGGACTTTGTGCAAAGAACGATGCTGATCAAAAATATGTAGTATGTAATGCCGATGAGGGCGACCCAGGTGCTTTTATGGATCGTTCAATAATGGAAGGTGACCCTCACTCTATAATAGAGGCGATGGCGATATGCGGCTATGCTATAGGTGCTACAAAGGGTCTCGTATATATCCGCGCAGAATATCCTCTCGCTATCGAACGTTTGCAGATAGCAATAGCTCAAGCGAGAGAATGTGGAATGTTAGGAACAGATATTCTTGGCAGCGGCTTTAGTTTTGATATTGAATTACGTTATGGTGCCGGTGCTTTCGTATGTGGCGAAGAGACAGCTCTCATACATTCAATGGAAGGTCAACGTGGTGAGCCTACATTCAAACCACCATTCCCTGCAGTATCTGGTTATCTTAACAAACCAACTAATGTCAATAATGTCGAGACATTCGCTAATATTCCAATCATCATCACTAAAGGCGCTGACTGGTTCGCTGGCATCGGCTCGGAAAAATCTAAAGGAACTAAGGTGTTCGCTTTGGCTGGTCAAATCAATAATGTTGGTTTGATAGAAGTGCCAATGGGAACAACACTCCGTGAAATTATATATGAAATCGGCGGTGGCATCAAGAATAATCGTGAGTTTAAAGCAGTTCAGACTGGAGGTCCTTCTGGCGGTTGCTTGACAAGCAAACACTTGGATACTCCTATCGATTATGAAAGCTTGATGGCTGCTGGCTCAATGATGGGTTCAGGAGGTCTTGTCGTCATGGATGAGACATCATGTATGGTGGCTATCGCTAAGTTCTATCTTGAATTCACATGCGAAGAGAGCTGCGGTAAATGTTCTCCTTGTCGCATTGGTAACAAGCGTATGCTTGAAATCCTCGACAAGATTACCAAAGGCAATGGAACAATGCAAGACCTTCAGGAGTTACGTAACCTTGCTGAGGTTATCAAAGATACTGCTTTGTGTGGTTTGGGTCAGACATCGCCAAATCCAGTTCTTTCTACATTAGAAAATTTCTGGGATGAATACGTAGAACATGTCGTCGATAAGAAATGTCGTGCTGGCGCATGTAAGTCATTGATGAGTTATGAGATAGATGCTACTAGATGTATAGGCTGCGGTGCATGTAAACGAGCATGTCCTCAAGATGCTATCTCAGGTGAAAAGAAAATGGCACATCATATCGACAATCTCAAATGTATCAAATGTGGTGCATGTTATGAAAAATGTAAGTTCGGTGCAATCTCAATCAAATAATATAGAAAGGAACATTAAGATGATAAGACTCACTATAGATAACAGAGCGGTAGAAGTTGCTGAAGGTACAACAATCTTAAAGGCAGCTCGTCAAGCCGGCATTCATATTCCTACCTTATGTTATTTTGAATTGGCAGGAATGAATTTTGAAAACAAACCAGGAGGTTGTCGTGTCTGCGTTGTGGAAGTGGTGAAGGACTTTAACGGCAGGCCACGTCGTAACCTCGCACCAGCATGTGCTACAGAATGTGTGGATGGCATGGAGGTGCTGACACACTCACAACGTGTCATCAATGCTCGTCGCACTGTCGTGGAGCTGATTCTCTCTGATCACCCAACAGATTGTCTCACATGTCCTAAGTCGGGACAATGTGAGCTGCAGACATTAGCTCAAAATCTCGGCATACGTGAAATACCATATAAAGGAGAAAAGTCAACGTATCGTGTTGATATGTCGCCTTCAATCATCCGTGACATGGATAAATGTATTATGTGCCGCCGTTGTGAAAACGTATGTAACAACATCCAAAGCGTTGGCGCGCTCTCGGCAGTGAACCGTGGCTTCCAGGCTGTAGTAGCTCCTGCATTCGAACAAGATATGATAGACTCTCCATGTGTGATGTGTGGTCAATGTGTACAAGTATGTCCTGTAGGTGCTTTGAGTGAAGTGGATGACACACGTAAGGTCATGATGGCTATCAACGACCCTAAGAAGACTGTCGTTGTACAGACAGCTCCAGCAGTACGTGTCGCCATAGGTGAAGAGTTTGGCATGGAACCTGGTACTATAGTCACAGGTCAGCTAGCTGCAGTGTTACGTCAAATCGGTTTTAACTATGTCTTCGATACTGATTTTGCAGCTGACCTTACAATCATGGAAGAAGGCACAGAACTGCTACAACGTATCGACAGATTTACAAAAGGCGATAAGTCAGTTCGTCTCCCAATATTGACATCATGCTGTCCTGGTTGGGTTAACTTCTTCGAACATAACTTCCCAGATATGCTCGATGTTCCATCAACAGCAAAATCGCCACAACAGATGTTCGGCGCTATCGCTAAGAATTACTGGGCAGAGAAGATGGGAATCAAACGTGAAGACCTGGTCGTTGTCTCTATCATGCCATGTCTTGCTAAGAAATATGAATGTAAACGTGAAGAGTTTTCTGTGAACGGCAATCCTGATGTTGATTACGTTCTCTCAACACGTGAGTTGGCTCGATTGATTAAACAGTTTAACTTAGACCTTAAAGAAATGCCAGTAGCAGACTTCGATGACCCTCTCGGCGAATCAACAGGCGCTGCAGTCATCTTTGGTGCTACAGGCGGTGTTATAGAAGCAGCTGCTCGTACAGCGTACGAATTGTTTACTGGCAAGAAACTCGAAAAGATTGACTTTACAGAGTTACGTGGTCTAGAAGGCATCCGTGATGCTTGGGTCGACTTCAACGGAACACCAATTCATATCGGTATCGCTCACGGCTTGAAGAACGCTCGTACATTGCTCGAAAGAGTTCGCGAAGGCAAGGAGCAATTCCACGCTATCGAAGTCATGGCATGTCCTGGCGGTTGCATCGGAGGTGCAGGTCAGCCTTATCATCATGGCAACAGCGAAATCATCAAGAAACGTCTCGAAGCAACATACGAAGAAGATCGCAATAAACCAATTCGTAAGTCACACGAAAATCCTTCAATAATAAAATTATATAAGGAATATCTTGGAGAACCATGTGGACATAAATCACATGAACTTTTACATACACACTACTTCGACAAATCAGACCATGTGGTGATTGGCGAATAAGAAGTGTTTTTGTTTAATCATTAAAATGTAAATATTATGGCAGTTATAAAATTATCAGAATCCAAGATAAACTTCGTGAAAGATATTTGTAAATCTTTCAATAACGAAGCAGGTGAAGTCATCAACGTGCTTCATCAAGTTCAAGGCGAATTCGGTTATCTTTCAGCAGAAGTACAAGAATTGGTAGCAGAAGAATTGCATATCCCAGTAGCAAGAGTCTATGGCATCGTTTCATTCTATTCATTCTTCACCATGACACCAAAAGGTCGTTATCCGATTTCAGTATGTTTGGGTACAGCATGTTATGTCCGTGGTGCAGAAAAAGTCATCGATGAATTGAAACGTCAACTGGCGATACAAGTAGGCGGAACAACAGCAGACGGCAAGTTCTCATTGAACTGCTTACGCTGCGTCGGTGCATGCGGTCTAGCTCCTGTTATGATGATTGGAGATAAAGTCTACGGTCGCGTGACGGCTGACAAAGTCGCAGGAATCTTAGCAGAATATAATGATTAAGACACTGACTGTTGACACAGACACAGATTGGTCAATTGTCAGAGTTTAGAGTTAATAAAAAAAACTGTGGAGAAATTCACAGTTTTTTTATTATATTTGCGCATAGAAAATTTATAAACTAAAATATTAAAACTATGAGAAGAATTTCTACTATTTTGTTGTTTTTACTATTGGCAACAACATTAAAAGCTCAGAATCTGGTTTCAGCAGATCCTTATAAAAGAAACGTGATTATTGAGGAATATACTGGAGTATATTGCGGTTATTGTCCAGATGGTCATAAAATAGCCAATGAATTGGCAGCAGAGTATCAAGATAGATTGTTCGTACTCAATATCCACGCAGGTGGTTATGCTAATGATGCATCTATAGATTTTAGAACAGAAGATGGAAATATAATATTTAATGGAGCAAAAGCAAACTCTTTCCCTTCTGGTAACGTAAATAGAGCTGCAAACAAGGCTGTTAGTCGTGATTTGTGGAGATCTTATGTGGAACAACAAGTTGAGCAGATGGCAGAATGTAATGTGGCAGGTCAAGTCATAATAAATAAAGAATCTCGTAAAGCTATTGTCACTGTTGAGGTTTATTATACTGCAAACAGCATTTCTGAAGCAAATTATATTAATGTTGTGATGTTGCAAGATAATATTATAGCATATCAAAATGGAGGTTATTTGAATCCAGATCAGGTCGTAGGCGGAGAATATCGTCATATGCATGCTTTCCGTGATGCCATCACACCAGCATGGGGAGAAGAGATAGCACCAACAGCAGCTGGTACTTTCATTACCAAGACATACGAATATGACATACCAGCAAAGATTGGTAGCTTTGATGTAAATATAGATGATTTGGAATTTGTTGCTTTCGTGACAGAAACAAAAAATGCAGATGAATCAACAACTCCAGTTCTCAATGCTAATAAGTTACATTATATCTCTGTATCAGACGAAGACATTCATCCAACAATGTTGTCATTAGGTGCATCGTCAGCATTTTCTTGCTCTGCAACACAACCTATAGATGTCGTTATAAACAACAGCGGTCTTGCTGAACTTACTTCATTGAAGTTTGAAGTATCAGTTGATGATGCAGAACCAACCGTAAAGACATGGGAAGGTAATGTGGCTTCAGGACAGACATTTAAAGTCGCTTTTGATGTTGATGTTACAGAAGGTACACATAATGTCGATGTGAAAATCGTTGAGGCTAATGGCGAGAAATATGAAGAAAGCAAGAGCGTGTCGGTGAATAAAGAAGGCTGGGTTGAATATAAGACAGAATCTGCAGAGACAGAGATGACAATAGAAGTGATACAAGATAAATATGGTTCACAAATCACTTGGGAATTGTTGGGCTCAGACTATTCCGTCTTGGCTTCAGGTGGTCCTTATGAAAATTTAAAAGGCCAAACAGCAATAGAGTTACATAGAACTAATGTTAAGGTTCCTATGGGTGAATGTGTTAAATTCGTTATCAAGGATTCTAAATCTAATGGCATCTGCTGCCAATATGGTGATGGTTTTTATAGAATTTTGAATTCAAAAGGAAAAGTCGTTTATAATGGAGCTGGCGATTTCGGAGCAGAGGCTTCTTGTGTTATATCAATCGTTGAAGGCATAGAGGAAGAACCAGAACCAAACCCAGGCGAAGGCATTGAAGAAGTGACATCATCAGTCAATATGTATCCTAACCCAGTTAGCGACAAATTTTATATTGAAACAGAAGTTGAAATAGAAGAGGTAGTCGTTTATGATGTATTTGGAAGACAACAAGTCACCGAGACACCAAGTCGCCAAGGTGATTTAGTTATTGATGTAACTAACTTAAATAGCGGAGTTTACTTCGTTAAGATTGTCACAAGTGAAGGTGAAATCGTTAAGAGATTTGTTAAGAACTAAGAGCTAAGAACTTTTTGGTTGTTGAACATTCTTGGTTCATATTTAAAAGAATTAGAGCTGCTTGAAAAGGCAGCTCTTTTTTGTTAAAATAACTTACTGAGTTTTTGAATTTTTGAATTTTTGAATTTTTGAATTTTTGAATTTCTGAGTTTCTGAGTTTTTGAGTTTTTAAATGATCCGTGGAAACTACACGATATTGACTTCTGGTTTGATTTCAATGCCGAACTTTTCCTTGACGCTGTCTTGGATTTTCTTCATGAGGTCAAGAATCTCTTCTGGCTTGCCTCCACCATAATGAACCAATACCAAAGCTTGTTTGTCCCAGACTCCTACGTGATTTTCCTTATATCCTTTCCATCCAGCCTTGTCGATGAGCCATCCCGCTGGAATCTTCACGCCTTTGTCGTTTGGATATGATGGCATCTCAGGATATGTCTCTTTAATTCTTTCAAATGTCTCAATGTCGACGATAGGGTTTTGGAAGAAACTGCCGACGCTGCCAACGACACCAACTTCAGGAAGTTTGTCTGCTCTAATCGCCTTTATTGCCTTGGCTACATCGGAAAGAGTAGGAACTGTGATATTGTTCCTTTCTAGATATTCTTTGATATTGCCATATTCCAATTTCAAATCGTCATTTTTCTTTAACTTGAAATCTATCGCAACGATGAAATATTTCTTGTTTTCTTCTTTTTTGAAGATGCTGTTGCGATATGCAAAATGACAGTCTTCATTATTAAAAATCACTCTGTCGCCGTTCGTTAAGTCGATGGTGTAGACGCAGTCGATGCAGTCTTTTACCTCAACTCCGTAAGCTCCGATGTTTTGTACAGGAGATGCCCCGACACTGCCGGGAATGTCGACGAGGTTTTCCAAACCGTAAAGATTGTTTGCGACAGTGAAATCGACGAAGTCTTTCCAAATCTCTCCCGACATACATCTTACTATTATGGTGTTTTGAGTTGCTGAGTTGCTGAGTTGCTGAGTTTCTTCCTCGTCATCAGGAGAAATGGTGATGCCTTTTAAGTTAGAGTGGATTACCGTTCCGTCAAAATATTCGTTTTGAAAAAGTATGTTGCTGCCGCCACCTAATATAAGGTTCTTGTCATTGTTGAATATATCGTCTTCAACGATTTTTTCTATATCTATTAATGAGTTGATTTCGTAATAACGCTTTGCTGTGATGTCAAAGCCCATAGTGTTTGATTCTGATAATGAGTGTTGATTTTTAGCAATGTCATTGGACAAAGTCTGCTTTCTGTTGTCTGTTGTCTGTTGTCCTTTCATAAAATATTTTTTTTCAAAATTAAGTTTTTTTTGCAAAAGTAAGACATAAAAGGTTTAATTTTATAATCTCAAAAAATGAATGAAATTGAAACGTGTAATTGTATCGGTAATCAACGACTTAGTTACAGACCAGAGAGTTAATAAGTCGTGTCTGACACTTCAGAAGGCAGGCTTTGAAGTGTTGCTGGTCGGACGTAAACAGAGGAAAAGTCCAGATATGGATGAGCGTCCTTATGCTTCGCACAGGATGCGACTTATTTTCGAGAAAGGTCCGCTTTTCTATGCTGAATATAATATCAGACTTTTTTTGTTTCTTTTGTTTCATCGCGCAGACTGCCTTTTGTCTAACGACTTGGATACCTTGTTGCCATCTTTCCTTATTTCAAAGATAAAGAGGATAAAGCTTATTTATGACAGTCACGAGTATTTTACAGAAGTGCCGGAGCTTGTAAGTCGTCCTAAGGTTCAGAAAGTGTGGCGGGCGATAGAAGAGTTTGTCTTGCCTAAGATGAAAGAGATGATTACCGTCAATGAATCTATCGCAAATCTTTTTCGTGAGAAATATGGCATTAAGGTTCATGTGATTAGAAACATACCAATGCGCAAGATGTTGCCAGAGCCATCAACAAGAGAAGCCTTGAATATTCCTGATGATAAACATGTTTTGATACTTCAAGGTTCTGGTATCAATATCCACAGAGGTTCTGAGGAACTCGTCGATGCTATGCAATATCTCGATGATTGTATCTTGTTGATAATAGGTGGTGGCGATGTCCTTCCTATTTTAAAACAAAAGGTGAAGGAAAATAATTGGGATGACAAAGTGCGTTTCTTCCCTCGCATGCCATATAAAGACATGATGGCGATAACACGTTTGGCAGAGATAGGGTTTACTTTGGACAAACCGAATAATCTCAATTATCTATTCAGTCTGCCAAATAAGTTGTTCGATTACATTCAGGCTAATGTCCCGATTATAGCGTCACATCTCACAGAGATAGAACGCATCATCAGAGATTATAACATAGGTACTTTTATCGAAGAACATAATCCTGAACATATAGCACAAAAGATAAAAGAAGTCCTTTCTGATGAAGAGACTTTGAAAACATGGAAAAATAATCTTAACTTCGCAGCTCAAGAGTTATGTTGGGAAAACGAAGAACAAACATTGATAAAAATTTATGAGCAATACATCTGATCAACATTTGCATATCGTCAGTTTCGATATACCATATCCTGCCAATTATGGCGGCGTTATTGATGTTTTCTTTAGAATAAAGGCACTTTCGGAGCGAGGTGTTAAAATTCATTTGCATTGTTTTGAATACGGACGCGAGCATTCTGAATATCTTGAGAGTTTCTGCTATTCTGTAAATTATTATAAGAGAGAGACGAAGATTACCAAATTGTTTAATTCTTTGCCTTATATAGTGTGTTCTCGAGATTGTGAGAACCTGCGAAACAATCTAAGGAAAGATGATTATCCTATTCTTTTGGAAGGTCTGCATTGTTGTAGTATCTTAACTCATGAAGAGTTTAAAGATAGAAATATCATAGTGAGAGCTCATAATGTTGAACATGAATATTATGAACATTTGGCTAAGGCTGAAGTCGATGCTAAGAAGAAACTTTATCTTAAACAGGAAGTAGTTAAGTTGAGAGATTTTGAGACTGTTTTGCATAAGGCAAAAGCTATATTGGCGATATCTCAGAAAGACTACGATTATTTCTCTGAGAAATACAAGAATGTTTATAAGGTCACTGCTTATAATGCATATACTGAAGTAGATATTCTGGAAGGTAGCAGCGATTATGTCTTATATCATGGAAATCTTTCCGTTGCAGAGAATTATTCAGCAGCCGAATATCTTGTAGAGACATTTAAGAAGATAAATGTGAAACTGAAGATAGCAGGCATGAATCCTCCGCAACATCTGGTAAGAATGATAGAAGATGTTGATAACGTCGAACTTATTGATAGCCCTGACGATCAGACTCTGTTCGATTTGATACGTCATGCTCATATCAATATTTTGGTGACAGAACAAGCTACAGGTCTTAAGTTGAAACTGTTAAATACATTGTACAACGGTCGTTTCTGTCTCGTTAATGATAAAATGGTTGAAGGATTGGATATCAATGGTTTATGTTATGTTGTCAATGACCAGAATTCTATAAGATTTGCAGTGGATGAACTTATGCCTCGCAGATTCGACGCTCATCAGATAGAACGCCGAAGAAAGAATATGAAGAAATTCTACAATATTGAAGAAGCTACGGATCTTTTGTTGAAATTGATAGAGAATTAGTTGTGATCCGTGAGCCGCGAGCCGCGAGCATTGAGCTATGAGCATTATGGATTATGAATTGAAAAAGATAACAATTAAAGAAGCTGCAGAGCAACTAAATGTTTCTGTTGTGAGTATTCATAATTGGATTAAAGAAGGCTCATTGCAAAAGACGGATAATATTCTTACTCAAAAAAATATAGATGACTTCAAAGACAAGTCCTTGAAAAATCGTAAGTTGTCGTCTCGTGCTAATAAGCAGTACAAAGACATGCATAACCATGATTCTTTGTCGAAAGATATAAGGAAAGATTTAGATTCGACAATGACAGCTGAAGAAGTGTCTGATAAATATGAGTCTTTGTTATCAGAATCACATAAAAATAAAGAAGGTATTTATTATACTCCTCAATATATTGTTGGGGATATGATGAAAGATGTAGTTGATGTTGAGAACAAAACCTTCTTGGATCCTTGTTGTGGTTCTGGAAATTTTATCATTGAAGCTATAAAAAAAGGTTTTTCTCCAGAAAATGTCTATGGCTTTGATGTCGATGAGAATGCTGTTGAAATCACTAAGAAGAGAATAAAAGAGATTAGCGGCTACGAAAGCGAGAACATCGTCTGTGCCGATTTCCTTAGCCAAAAGCAAAAAGCCAAAAGCCAAAAGTTTGATTATATCTTCACCAACCCTCCATGGGGAAAGAAAATCAGTAAGGTGGATAGATTGAGATATTCATCTTTATATAATTCAGGAAACAGCAGCGACACTTCATCCTTGTTTTATTTCGCATCCATGAAGATGTTGAAGGATAATGGTACCATCGGATTCCTCTTGCCTGATTCCTTTTTTAACATTACGACATTTGAAGATGCAAGGATATCTCTCCTGACTTTAAAAATAAATCGTCTTGTCGATTACGGAAAAGCCTTCAAGGGTTTGATGACAAAGGCTGTCGCATTTGTAGCGACTAAAGCTAAGAGCCAACAGCTAGCAGCCAATAGCCAAATACAATGTGAGATTTATAATGTTAAAAAACATCTGCGTTCTCAAGAAGGATTTTCGTATGTACCAAAACATATCTTTAATTTTCATATAGAAGAGAAAGAGAATGATATAATACGTCAAGTGTATTCTTTGCCGCATATCACTTTGAAGGATAATGCAGAATGGGCTTTGGGAATCATTACGGGTAATAATGAAAGGTTATGTCGTAAAGAAAGAACTGAAGGTTTCGTCCCGATTTTCAGAGGCAAGGATGTTTTCAAAGACAAAATGTCAGAGCCGACATTATTTGTTAATGAAAATTTAGAAGGATGCCGTCAGGTGGCAGATTTGAGATTCTATAAATCTCCAGATAAGATTATTTATCGTTTTATTTCAAATAAGATTGTGTGTTATCATGATACAGAGCAGCGATATATTCTGAACAGTGCCAACCTATTTGTTTTGAAAGAAGATTTTCCTGTTACATATCCACAACTAGTCAGCTTATTGAATTCCGATTTCATGAACTGGCTGTTCAGAAGTATTTTCAACACACATAAGATTCTACGCAGCGACCTGGAGATGCTGCCGATTTTTCATGAATATTTTAAGGAACATGAAGTGTTCTCTGAAGAGTTTTTTAAAGACTACAAGACAACAAGACAATAAGTCAATAAGTGTTGTGATTTAGACTCCGGCTATCAGCTTGTAGTCTTGTGGTCATGTTGACTTGTTGTCTTATCAATCACCGTTCCTTCGTCGCATTTAATGATTCTTGAAGGGTATTTCAAGATGAGGTTGTAGTTGTGTGTTGCCATCAGTATTGTCTTTCCTTTCGCGCTGATGTCGAGGAGCAGATTCATGATGTCGTTTGTTGTCTCAGGGTCGAGGTTTCCTGTAGGTTCGTCTGCTAGAATAAGTGCAGGGTCGTTGAGCAATGCTCTTGCCACTGCGACACTTTGTTGCTCACCGCCTGAAAGTTGGTGTGGCATCGACTTGCGTTTGTGAGGTAGCCCCACTTGCATAAGAACCTCATCAATTCTTTTTGAGATGGCAGCTTTGTCTTTCCATCCTGTAGCGTCTAAAACGAATGAAAGGTTGTCTTCTACGCTACGGTCATATAAAAGCTGGAAATCTTGGAAAACTATACCAATCTTTCTTCTCAACATAGGGATGTCACGTTTTCTTATTTTGCGAAGGTCATATCCGGCGATGTAGGCTTTACCTTCTTTGGCAGGAAGGTCGGCATATAACGTCTTTAGCAATGATGACTTGCCGCTACCAGTCTTACCGATGAGATAAACAAATTCACCTTCGCCTAATTCAAAATTGACATCTTTTAAGATACATCTGTTATGCTGATAAATCGCAGCTTCTTTAAATGATATGACGCTTTTTGAATTCATAATTCACAATTCATTATTCATAATGCAAATATAGGAAAAAAATGACTAAGGACTAAAGACGAATGACTAAAGGAAAAATTCCATCAACTCCTAACTATCACCAGCTTCCTCCTGCGCCGCCGCCACCGAAGCTTCCGCCACCGAAACCACCGAATCCGCCTCCGCCGAAGCCTCCAGAACCTCCGGAGAATCCACCCCAATAGTCGTGATGGTCGTGATGACGATAACGATTGCTATTGTTGTTTAAAACACTGAGCCAGAATAATGTCTTCCAGAATGAAGAGTCGTCTTTTTGAGATGAAATGGTAGTGCCAGCTTTTCCGATGAAGCTTATGTATAAAATCATCACTATCATTCCAATGATGATGATTATAAGTGCAACAAATGCAGCGTCTTCGTCGTCATTGTCAGAGGAGAAGCCTCCCGAAGCTAGTTTTATTATTGAGTCGATGGCGTTGTCGACAGCAGTGAAGTAATCGTTGTTTTTTAAATGTGGAATCATCTGGATCTCGATGATACGTTTTGCCATGGCATCAGGGACATATTGCTCGAGTCCGTAGCCGACGCTGATGAATACCTCGCCTTTGGTTTTATTCTTTGGTTTTATAAGTATGACGATGCCGTTGTTTTCTTTTGTCCCGACGCCCCACTTCTCTCCGAGTTGATAGGCAAAGTCGGCTGCGGTAGTACCTTGTAAGTCGTTGACGAATACCACGGCAATCTGTGTAGAGGTGGTGTCGTTGTAGTTCCTTAGCTTCTGTTCGAGATAATGTTCCTGCGAAGAACTAAGAGTGTTCGTGTAGTCGTTGATAAGACGCGGTGGAATAGGGCGGCTTGGTATCTGCTGAGCGTGACATGCAAAAACCACGAATAACAATAAAAATAAGGTGGTTATTTTTTGTCCACGATAATTCACTAAATGACACGAAGTTTTTTTATTCATAACAGTCCACTAATAAAATCCACTAATAAAGTCCGCTAAAAAACACGAATTGACACGAAATCTTTCTATTTAACTCCTAACTCCTCAAATCCTCAAATCCTAACTAAACGAAATCTCATCACTAAGTTCGTTGACGTCATCATTCTGATAAGGGAAATATTTCTTCAGTTTGTCGCCGCATTTCAATATGCCGGCAATCAGTCCTTCAGCGAATTTGTTTTCTTTGAAGTTATAAATCATTTCGTCTTTGATGTCGTTCCAGAAGTTATGTTCGACATTTTTGTTGATGCCTTCGTCGCCGATAATGGCGAACTTATGGTCTTTGACAGCGAGGTAGAATAGGATGCCGTTGCGCGCAGCAGTACGATCCATCTTTAAATCGTAAAACAACTCTGCCGCGCGCTCAAGAGCCTCTTCTTTACAATGATTCTCGATATGAACTCTTATCTCACCAGAGGTGTTGAGCTCAGCTTCTTTGATGGCAGCTACAATATTATGCTGCTCTTCTTTGGTAAAGAATGATCTCGCAGACATCTTATGAAAAATTAAAATTCAACTTTAGGTGCTACTTCAGAACCTGACGTTGCCTCGAAATATGCTTTCTTCTCGAAACCGAACATATTGGCAACTATGTTAGTAGGGAATCTGCGTAAGCCAGTGTTGTAGTCTTTCACAGCATCGTTGAAGTTCTTTCTTTCGACAGAAATACGATTTTCTGTGCCTTCAAGTTGTGCTTGTAACTCCATGAAATTTTGGTTGGCTTTCAAGTCAGGATATTTCTCTGCTGTGACCAGCAATCTCGACAATGCTCCTGACAGCTGGTCTTGTGCTGCTTGGAATGCCTTGATGTTTTCTTCTGTCATATTGTCGGCATTGAAATTGACAGATGTAGCTTTGGCACGTGCTGCAACTACGTCGGTCAAAACTTGCTGTTCATGTTCTGCGTAGCCTTTCACTGTCGCTACGAGATTTGGGATGAGGTCGGCACGACGTTGATATACGTTTTCAACTTGTGCCCATTTTGAATTTACATTCTCTTCCTTGTTGACCAAGCCGTTGTATTTTCCGATAAACCAGAAAACTACCAAGGCAACGACGCCAACGATTAAAATAATGGTGTTTTTGTTTTTCATATTTTCTCTTTTTTTTATATGGCTGTGAGCAGTGAGCTGGCGGTGCCTGAGCTTGTCGAAGGTACATCCCGTCACTTCGACAGGCTCAGTGACCGAAACTCAAAGTTCAAAGTTCAGCGTTCAAAGTTCAACAAAGCTTCTCTTAACAAACTCATTCAAATCCTTGCCTTTCAATAAGTTCTTTGAAAGACGTGCCAAGTCGTATAACTGATGAATTGTGTTCTTTTGTTCTTCTTCGTTTTTATCTATAAGACCTGCGATGACAGGGTTGTTAGCGTTGAGCATGAGAGTGTAGCTGTCTGGCATTCCGCCCCACATAGACATTCCGTTCATAGCACTCATCTCTTTCATACGACGCATGAACTCGTTTTGAATTATCTCAACAGGAGCGTCAGTTTCGCTTAAATTGCTGAATTCTACATTGAAAGATGTCTTGTCGATGATTTCTTCAAAAGCTTTCTTGACAGATTCTTTTTGTTCGTCGTTGAGTTTTGACTCTTTTGATTCTTCTTCTTTCTCAATGAGTTTGTCGATAGAAGCAGAGTCGACGCGAGCAAATTGACAGTCGCCGTATTTTTGTTCCAATGTGCTGATGAAATGTGCGTCGAGGATGCCGTCTAACAAAAGAACGTTGTATCCTTTGCTCTTTGCATTTTCGATGTTGCTGTATTGTTCGTCAGCGTTTGTTGCATAAAGATAAACGAGTCTGCCGTCTTTGTTCTTCTGATTTTCTTCGATTTGCTTTTTGTATTCTTCCAAGGTGTAGTATTTTCCTTCGGTGTCTTTCAAAAGCATGAATTTCTCTGCTCTCTCGAAGAACTTAGGGTCTGCTATCATTCCGTATTCGATGAAGACGCTGATGTCATCCCATTTCTTTTCGTATTCTTCTCTGTCTTTCTTGAAGAGTTCTTCTAACTTTTCAGCGACTTTCTTGGTGATATAACCTGAAATCTTCTTGACATTCTGGTCGTTTTGCAAGAATGAACGGCTTACGTTAAGAGGAATGTCTGGAGAGTCGATGACACCGTGAAGCATTGTGAGGAACTCTGGCAAGATGCCGTCGACAGAGTCTGTCACGAATACTTCATTGCAATAGAGCTGAATCTTATTGCGTTGGAACTCATATCTGTTCTTGATTTTTGGGAAGTATAAGATACCTGTGAGGTTGAAAGGATAATCGACGTTGAGGTGGATGTGGAACAAAGGTGTCTCGAAGTTCATTGGATACAAGACATGATAGAAGTCGTCGTATTCCTTGTCTTCTATTGATGATGGTGACTTCTTCCAAAGTGGAGCGACGTCGTTGATGATCCAAGGTTTTTCTACGGTTTTTGTCTTTGGCTTGCCTTCTTCGTCGTTTTCGCCTTCGATAATTTCTTCTACGTTCTTTGTTCCGAATTGGATTGGCACTGACAAGAACTTGCAGTATTTGTTCAATAATTCGCGGATTTTGCTTTCTTCAAGGAAGTCGGAGCAGTCGTCGGAGATATAGAGGATGACGTCAGTTCCGCGTGTGCCTTTTGGTATTTCGTTCATTGTGTATTCTGGGCTTCCGTCACATTCCCAGATGACACCTTTTTCGTCTTCGGCTTGTCTGAATGACTTGGAGATGAGAGCCACTTTGTTAGAGACCATGAATGATGAGTAGAATCCTAATCCGAAGTGACCTATGATGTTAGCGGCTTCTGCTTCTGTCTGTGTCTTGAATTTCTCTACGAATTCTGTCGCGCCAGAAAAGGCTATTTGGTTTATGTATTTGTCGACTTCATCGCTTGTCATGCCGATGCCGTTGTCACGGATTGTCAATGTCTTTTTTTGTTTGTCAATCTCGACTTTTACGGTGAGGTCGCCGAGTTCGCCTTTGAATTCGCCTGCTGAAGCAAGAGTCTTGAGCTTGTTTGTCGCATCGACGGCGTTACTTACGATTTCGCGTAAAAATATCTCGTTTTCAGAATATAAGAACTTTTTGATTACAGGGAAAATGTTTTCCGTTTTTACACCTATTGAACCTGTTTGCATATCTGTATTTTTTAATTGTTGTTAATTTTTATGCCTCTCGGATGTCAAACAATATGCCACAAAATGACACTGACAAAATTTCATTCAGTTAGGAATTAGGAGTTAGGAGTTAGGAGTGGGACTAAGGCTTTTGGACTAAGAACCTTGACTATTGACACTGACCGCTGACTTTCAACTAACTATAGGCTCTGAATTATAAATAGTATATTTTTGATAATATAAATAGAAGGGAATTATTCCTAATTGATAAAAAATAGTATTTTTGTACTAAAATAGAAAATTATGTTGTTTGAGGATACAAAATACTTAGATTATAAATTTCCAGAACCTCAATATTTAGGATCCAAGCATATTCACAGAGGATGGATTGCACAATTTATACCAGAGGATGTCAGCACTGTATTAGACGCATTTTCAGGTTCTCAATCTATTGCCTATATGTTTAAGCAATTGGGAAAGAAAGTTATAACAAATGACTTTCTGAGTTTTAACAATTCAATAGGAAAGGCTCTTATAGAGAACTCTGACAATAAACTTGATCCTTCTGATTTGGAAATTTTGTTCTCAAATAATGATAATCCTTCAAAATTTAATTTGATAGAGGATTTGTATTCTGATTTGTTCTTTTTAGCAGAGGAAGCTGCTTTTGCTGATAGTTTTCGTAGTAATGTTCATAAATTAAGCAATCAATATAAGCAGGCATTGGCTCTATCTATAATGTGTAGAAGTATGACAAGAAAAGTGACAATGGGACATTTTGCTCATACTCAAGCTTTGGTTTATGCTTCTGACCCAATACGTATAAAGCGTAATCGTAGTTTGATACGCCCTTTAAAAGATATTTTTTTAGATTTGTTGCCAGAATACAATGCTGCTATTTTTGATAATTCCAAAGACAATATAAGCTACAACAAGAATATTCTTGATTTATTACCAATATTAAAAAATGTCGATTTAGTATACTTTGATCCTCCATATTGTAATAGCCATGCTGATTATCAGTCTTTTTATCATCTGTTGGAAACATATGTGGAATATTGGAAAGATAAGCAGTTTGTAAATGGGACGAAACGATATGAGCCTAAAAGATACAGTGGTTTTGATAAGAATAGTGAGGCTATATCAAATCTACAATTGATGTTTGAGCGAGCTACTCATATACCTACTTGGTTGGTAAGTTATAATGACCGAAGTTATCCTGATATTGAAACTATGGTTAATTTAATAAAACCGTATCGTAATGTCAAGGTTGAAAGGAAAACATATAGTTCTGGACGAGGTGGAAAGGGTAGCGTTGCAGGAAGCAGTGAAATACTTTTAGTATGTACAATGAAATAGTTTTATGTTATGACAAATTTCGAAAAATGGGATAAAGAGTTTAGAAATCAAAATCTTTTTGCGTTCAACTCTAATGAAAATGCTTTGATGTGGTTAAAAGTGAGAGCTGTTTGCAGAGGAAAACAAATACAACAATTCCTTTTAAACAATGGTATTACTTTGACTTCATCTAAAATTGCAGAGCAAAATGTGGAATTGTTTGAAAAGCTTGAGACAATGCCTAATGCTATGCGATTGCTTGATGAATTCTTGAATGAAAGAAACCATGAATGGTATAATACAATGGGCATAGATGAGGAAAACCTAAAGAATGATTTGTATAAAGTGCATCATTATGCTTGGGGAGGAGATCAGAATAATTCATTAGATAAACATCTTGTAAGTAGATATGTTAAAGTAATTAGCGATTACGATGAATTACAGAGCAAACAAAATGAGATAGCTGATAATGCGTGGAATTATGTCCAAACAAGTTGGTATAATAATTGGACTTCTTATTTAATTGAATCACTTTTTAAACGACACAAAAATGTCATTTCAGCTGTGGGAGAAATAAAAAGTGTAGATTTCTTTTTGAATAATAATCCAATAGATTTGAAAGTTACATTTTTCCCAAATCAATATATGGAAGAAAAATTGAAAATAAAACTTGGAAAAAGAGAACTTACTTGGTTGAAACAGAAAGCAAGAGAGGTCGGCATTGTAGTGGATTGTACTCAAACTGATTCGCAACAACTTTATACCTTGTCTGAAAAACTGGCAGAAATTGGACGGAATGATATTCTTGAAGAATTAAAAAACAAAAGGAAAGAAGTTATTGCTGATGCCCAATCCAATGTGTTGGAACTTATGACATGGTTGTATGTAAATCAGGGAGAAATGCGTTTTGGTGCTGAGAATAGACTGTTTCTAATTCTTGTTGATTCTATAGACATGAATGAGTCTTGGAAAATGAAACGGGCATTTGCGTTGATAGAGCCAAAGGTAAAGGATTATCTTGATCATTTTAATGAAGATTCTTTGAAAGAAATAAATTTCAGGTTTAAAGGTAATCAGTACAAGAGTTTGGCAGATGTGATTTTTGTTGTAAAATAGTGATATATGGAATGGGCGTTTGATGGAATTGGAACAGAAGTAACAGGAAACTAAATTGATAAAAACTGTTAAAACTTTTTATTTTTAAACTAATTTAAAAATTCATTCCCTCTTGAGTGACGAAAATATTAAACAAGCACTCATTGAGGGATTTTTTTGTTCAAAACCAGTTCCGCTAGGGACGGCAGACAATAGGCAGGTGTGGAGTGAGAAGCACTAAACGCTTGTGAAAATGAGTGTAGGTTATCATAAAAAGTGCCGTAGGTACGGCAGAGTCCACAAAAAATGTGTAGATTTGCACATCAGTTTAAAACTTGAAAAATCTTGGACAAAGTCTGTTGTCTGTTGTCCACTGACATAAAATAAAGAATATGCAGAATTTCATAAATAAATTACAATCATCAATAAAAGAAGGCTCTTTTGTCAAGCTGACATTATCTAAGCCAAATGGCAAAAGTCTAATGGCAAAAGTTGAAGAGACCGAAAATGACAACTCAGCAACTCAGCAACTCAGCAACTTAGCAACTCTTCGTAACGTCTACGTCAAACCAATCATCTTGAAAAACGAGAAAATGTACTCTTTCACATATCGTTACGAGAGAAGAGACGAGACAAAAAACTATGACGCTGAGCAGACTCTTGAGATAATCAATAAATTGGTTTCAAATGTATTTCTTAATGCTTCGTTGTTTACATTGACAGAAGATATAACTCTCCTTATTAGCAAAAAAGGTAAAGCGACTGTAATGAGCAAGGCTGTCAAGGAACAAAGGGAACAGAACGTTCAGCATGACAAAGTAAAGAATCGTCTGATAAACATCGACAATCCTTGGTGGTTTAAACTTGGTCTCACAACTCGCGAAGGTAAAGTCACTGCCGACATGCAGCATAAGTTCAAGCAGATATGCAAATATGTCGAGATTGTGGATGGCGTGATGAAGAATGTGAAATTTGACGGCAAGATACGCATCGCTGACATGGGAGCAGGGAAGGGCTATCTCACTTTCGCTTTGTATGAATATCTCACACAAAGATGCAAATACGACATCGAGATGGAAGGTGTTGAGATTCGCCCAGACTTAGTGGTGAAAATAAACGAGATAATAAAAGAATCTAATTTAAAAGATTTCCGTTTTGTGGAAAGCAGTATTGAATCCTTCGGATGTCAACAGACAACAGACAACGGACAACAGGCATTTTGCAATATCTCGGCAACTCAGCAACTCGGCAACTCAGCAACTCAGCAACTTGATGTCTTAATCGCTCTCCACGCTTGCAATACCGCTACCGACGACGCTATTATAAAAGGTATCGAATCTGGAGCAAAGTTGATTATTTGCGCTCCATGCTGTCACAAACAAATACGTCAGGAGATGGAGAAGTCTAAAATCGTTGATCCGATAACGCGATACGGAATATTCTTAGAACGTCAGGCAGTGATGATTACCGATGCTATCCGCGCTTTGATAATGGAATATTTCGGTTACAAGACACAGGTGATGGAGTTCATAGAGATGGAACATACTCCAAAGAATATATTGTTGGTTGGAAGAAAAAGCGATGCTCCAGTAGATAAAGAAGCTATCTTGAAACAGATAGAAGATTTGAAAAAGCAATACGGAATAGAGAAACATTATTTGGAGAAGGTTTTTAGTTAGGAGTTAGGAGTTGTAGGGACGCGGCAAGCCACGTCCGTACTAAAGGTTAATGCTCACATCTCATAGCTCGTGGCCCACGGCAAAAAATAAATTTTAAAAAACGCTTTTATCTAAATAAAAATGCTTAATTTCGTGGACTAGAAAAAACATTATAGTAATTAACTTTATAAAAAAATAAATATCATGCAAAACATTGAATGGTCAAAGCTCCCATTTGGTTATTTACCAACAAATTACAATGTTCGTTGTTACTACAGAAACGGACAATGGGGCGAAATTGAAGTCAGTTCAGAAACAACAATCAACATCCACATGGCTGCAACATGTTTGCACTATGGTCAAGAAGCATTCGAAGGTTTGAAGGCTTTCCGTGGCGAAGATGGTAAAGTTCGTATTTTCCGTTTGGATGAAAATGCAAAACGTTTGCAATCATCATGCGATGGTATTATGATGCCACAATTCCCACTCGAAAAATTCGAAGAAGCTATGAAGAAATGTGTTCAACTCAATGCTGACTTCATTCCTCCATACGGCAGTGGCGCATCATTATATCTCCGTCCATTGATTATTGGTACAGGCATTCGCGTTGGTGTTAGCCCAGCTGACGAATATTTATTCTTAGTATTTGCAACACCAGTAGGTCCATACTTCAAAGGCGGTTTCCAAGCTAACCCTTACGTCATTACACGTAAATACGACCGCGCTGCTCCTCTCGGAACAGGTACTTTCAAAGTCGGTGGTAACTACGCAGCAAGTATGCGTCCTCACGTTGAAGCATGCCACGGCGGTAAATACGCTTGCGAATTCTATCTCGACGCTAAAGAAAAATGTTATATCGACGAAGCTGGTGCAGCTAACTTCTTCGCTATTAAAGACAACACATACATCACTCCATTATCAACATCAATTCTCCCTTCAATCACAAACAAGAGCTTGATGTTCTTAGCTGAAAAAATGGGTATGAAAGTAGAACGTCGTCCTATCCACGTTGACGAACTCGCTACATTCGAAGAAGCTGGTGCTTGCGGTACAGCAGCTGTTATCAGCCCTATCTCACGCATCGACGACCTCGAAAATAACAAGTCATACGTTTTCGGCGATGGCAAACCAGGTCCACAAAGCGAAAAATTATATAACAAACTTCGTGGTATTCAATGCGGTACAGAACCAGATGAATATGGCTGGATTACATTTGTAGAAGGTTGCTAATAAATCTTTCTTACATTAATATAAAAAGAGATGTCATATATTTTGTGACATCTCTTTTTTTTTGAAAAAAACTTAAATGCTGTGTAAAAATTTCTTAATTAAAGTGTATATTTGTAGGCTGAAAAAATGTTTTAATAAATGAAAGACTATTCTATGAAAAAGCTATTGTTATCAATATGTTTAGTAGCCTTATGCTTTGTGAAAGCAAACGCACAAGAACCAAAATTTGTCTCAACAGAACCTTCTAATAGAAATGTACTTATTGAGGAACTTACTGGAAGAAATTGCGGATACTGCCCATGGGGTCAATATTTTGTTAACCAGACAATAAAAGAAAATCCAGGAAGAGTATTTACAGTAAACATTCACAAACAAAGCAGTTTGTCCCCAACAAGTTATCCTAACCTTAATACTTTGAAAGGCGGTGATGTGGCAACAGCTTTCAATAAGGATGGAGCTCTCCCAAAAGCAATGGTCAATCGTTCAGAAGAAGCAGCAGTTGGTTTGAATACAATACAAAACTACTGGAATTCTATGGCATTGGAGCAATTGAATCAAGCTGCAGAATGTAATATAGCTGGCACAGTGTCAATAAATCCAGATACTCGTCTCGCAAGAATAACTGTAGAAGTTTATTATACAGCAGACAGTAAAGTAGACAACAATTATCTTACAGTGATAATGTTACAAGATAGTATTTTAGGTTCACAAACAGGATCTGAATACAATCAAGAACAAATGGTAGGTGATCAATATTGTCATATGCATGTGTATCGCAACACATTGACAGACAAATGGGGCGATGAAATTGCTCCAACAACAACTGGCACTTTGATTACAAAGACTTATAAATACACAATACCAGAATCTATAGGTAGCCCTAATGGCGTTAAAGTTGACTTGAACAACGTTCATTTCCTTGCTTTCGTTACAGAATCACAAGTGAATGGTGTCAAGACAATGCCAATTCTTAATGTTTGCCAATTGCAACATATCGAACAAGGTGAGTCTGTAGATGAGAATGTCGAAACAACAAATTACATTTATCCAAACCCAGTGAAAGATGTCCTTACAATAACAGCAGATAACCTTAAGCAAGTTGTTATGTATAATTCTTTAGGACAAATTGTTAAGACTGTTGACGCTGATGAAGATAACGTGCAAATTAATGTTAATGACTTGCAAAACGGAATGTATTTCGTTAACATCATCGACAATGCAGGAAACGTTACAACAAATAAGGTAGCGGTTTCTAAATAATTAGGATTTGTAGAGACGTATCATACGACACCAAAAAATAAACAATATGTCGTTGATGCGTCTATTCAATTAGGAATCAGGAATGGTTGTAGAGACGTTTCAATGTTTCCTAAAATGTAAACACACATTGAAGCGTCTTGATAATTTGCCGCAATTGAGTTTGAAATAAAATTAATATTAACATAAAATTAAAATTAAAATCATGAAGAAATTTACATTAATGATGGTTGTGATGTTAGCTTGTTTATTCAGAGTTAGCGCACAAGAACCACAATTTGTTTCTACAGAAAAACAAAACAGAAATGTTCTTATTGAAGAAATGACAGGTAGAGGCTGTGTATATTGTCCTGGTGGTCAAGCTACAGTTAATCAAATTATAGCTAAAAATCCAGAAAGAACATTTACAGTTAACGTTCACTGTTTAGGTTGGATGTCAACAACAGCATATCCAAACCTTAATACAGAATATGGAACACCATATTTCTCTGCATTTACTGCTGGCGGTATCCCAGCAGCAGTCGTTAACCGTATGGAAGAAGGTGGTAATTTAAAGAAACTTCATCCAAGCGAATCTGCAGTATACGTTGATAAACAATGGGCTGAAGAAGCTGAAGTTAATGTTGGTGGTAGAGTTGTTGTAAATCCTGTTACACGTGTTGCTACTATAACAGTTGAAGCTTATTACACAGGCGATAGCAAATCAGAAACTAACTACCTTACAATTATGATGTTGCAAGATAGTATCTTCGGTTCACAATCAGGTGCCTCATCAAATCCATCACAAATCGTCAATGGCGAATATTGCCACATGCATACATTACGTGATGTAATTACAGACACATGGGGAGATGCTATAGCACCAACAACAGCAGGTTCTTTAATTACAAAACAATATGTGTATACTATTCCAGAAGTTATTGGTGAGCCTAATGGTGTTGAAGTTGACTTGGATAACATTCATTTCATTGCATTCGTAACAGAAAAGAAAAAAGGTTCTGTAACACAACCTATCCTTAATGTTGGTGGTTTAAGTATGATAGAAGGAACAGAGGATGCTATCTATCCTTTTATCAAGTCATTTGTACAAGAAGATATGATTACATGTGATAAAACAAAGAAATTCACAGCCAATGTAGTCAATGGCGGTACAGAAGCTCTCACATCTATTAAATTTGAAATCGCTGTTAACAATGGCGCAACAACAACACACGAATGGACAGGTGAACTTCCTGTTTATGGTAATGTTGATATAGATATGTTTGCAGAAGTTCCATTCGGCGGCGAACTCGTTACTGCTAAAATCGTTGAAGCAAACGGCACTCCATTTACATTTGAAGCATCTGTTATGGGTAAATGCGAAGAATGGATTCAAGTTGAATTAGGCGACACTCAAGCAACAGAAGAATTCAAACTCGAACTCGCACAAGACAGATTCGGTAACCAAACAACATGGAAAGTTTATAACCATAAAGATGAAGTTATAGCAAATGGCGGTCCTTATAAAATGTTATCAGCAAGTGGTATCGAAGTTCATGAAGAATACTTCACAGCACCAGCAGGCGACTGCTTGATGTTTGTCATCGAAGATAATGTTGGTAATGGTATCAATAATAACTTCGGTCAAGGTTACTACAAACTCTATGACAGCAAAGGCAATACATTGGTTGAAAGCGACGGTAAATTCGGCTTCGGCGAATACCATATCATTTACCTCCATGGCGCAATGTCAGTAGAAGATGTTGAAGAAACTTCATACAATGTTTATCCTAACCCTGTAAAAGACGTTCTTACTATTTCAGGTGAAGATATGAAACAAGTGACTGTTTACAATGCTTTAGGTCAAATGGTTAAATCAATCAACTGCAACGATAACACAGTTCAAATCAATGTAAATGATTTACAAAACGGTATGTATTTCGTTAACGTTATCAACAACAATGGTGTTATGACAACAAGCAAAGTTTCAGTTTTGAAATAATTAACAATATACGATTTACAATTGAGAGATGCTGCTGAAAAAGTGGCATCTCTTTTTTTTAGGCTGTTGGCTGTTGGCAGTTGAACTCTGAACTTTAAACTCTGACACTGACTTATTGACTTGGTGACTTGGTGACTTGGTGTCTTAAAAAATCCCTCATACCCTCAATCCCTCATACCCTTAACTCCAAATTCCTAATTTTTTTATGTAAAACTTTATAAAAAAAATGTATCTTTGTAGGTCATAATAAATGCAAAAAATAAGTAATTAATCAATAATTTAAACTATGAAAAAATTTACTTTTTTAATGTGTGCAATTTTAGCTGGCTTATTTAAAGTCAATGCACAAGAACCTCAGTTTGTTTCAACAGAACAAAAAGGTAGAAATGTTATTATAGAAGAATTTACAGGTAGAAACTGTGGATTTTGCCCAGACGGTCACGTTTATGCAAAAAAAATCACAGACGCAAATCCTGGAAGAGTATGGGCAGTTAATGTTCATTGTGGTCCTTATTCTCCATCATCTTATCCTAACTTAAACACATCAGCAGGTGCAACAATTCTTAATGGTTTGGATGGTGGAATGGGTTTCCCTTGTGGTGTTGTAAATAGAACAACAAAAGCTACAGGCAGAAATATGTGGGAATCATACGCAAACCAACAATTAAAACAAACAGCAGAATGTAATATTGGCGGTCAAGTACTTATCAATGAGGCTGCTCGTACAGCAACAGTCAATGTTGAGGTTTATTATACAGCAAACAGTGCTTCTTCAGAAAACTATCTTACAGTCATGATGTTACAAGACAGTATCTTAGGTTCACAAAGTGGTGGCGTTGAATTGAATCCAGAACAAATGATAGGTAATAAATATGTTCACTTGCATGTTCTTCGTGATGTTGTAACTCCAACATGGGGTGATGCTATTGCACCAACAACAGAAGGCACATTGATTACAAGAACATACACATACCAAATCCCAGAAACAATAGGATCACCTAATGGCGTTGAAGTTGACTTGAATAACCTCTTGTTCTTGGCATTTGTTACAGAAAAACAAGATGGTGCTGCAACAACACCAGTTTTAAATGTTGAAGAATTACATTCTGTTAAAGTCGCTGACGCTGATAATTTCCCATATTTCGGTTCAGTAAAAGTTGCAAGCAATGTATCATGTTCAACAGAACAAACTGCAGTATTTGAACTCGTTAATGGTGGTAAACAAGAACTTACATCATTAAAATATGAAGTTAAAATAGCAGGCAACACAACAGAACTTACATGGGAAGGCAGTATTCCATCATATTCATCAGAAATAATTGAAGAAGAATTAATTATTCCTGTTGGAAACCAAAAAGTAGAAATCAGCATTATAGAAGTCAATGGCAGTGCTTTTGAATATAAAACAGCAATAACAGTTGTAAATGCAGGCTGGATTGATGCTTATTTCCCAGAAGCAGAAAATGAATTTAAGATTGACATCGTTCAAGATAAGTATGGCAACGAAATTACTTGGGAATTGATTAACTCTAACGAAGAAGTTTTGGCATCTGGCGGTCCATATTCAACATTAGTTGCAAATGGTATCAAATTGCATAGAACTAAAGTTGTGGTTCCAAACAACGAATGCGTTAAATTCATAATTCGTGACGCAGGTAAAAATGGTCTCAACAATGGCGCTGGTGAAGGTTATTACAAAATAACAGATTCAGAAAATAATGTAATCGTTAAAAGTGATGGTAAGTTTGCTGAAGAAGCATCACACAACATCTCAACAAAAGAAGGTTATGTGTCAGTTGAGGAAATGACAAACGAAACATACCAAGTTTATCCAAACCCAGTGAAAGACGTTCTTACAATTGAAGGTGAAAACCTTGAACAAGTAAATGTATTTAATACAATGGGTCAATTGCTTAAGACTGTAAAATGCAATGGCAATGTAGTTAACGTAAATGTCAGCGATTTACAAAATGGCATGTACATCGTTAACGTTATCGACAATAATGGTGAAGTTTCATCAAAGAAAGTATCAGTTTTAAAATAATAATTGATATTGACAATTAACATATGGAGACGTCATTAGTGGCGTCTCTTTTTTTATTAATATTTGAATTATTTTTAGATAAAAATTGTATTTTTGTAAGCTAAGACAAAGCAAATAATTATAATCAAATATCTATGAAAAAGAATCTTTTACTTTTAGTTTTATTGATGACATCTTTTGTTGTGCTTAATGCGCAAGACTTTGTTACAACAGAAGTTACAAAGAAGAATGTCCTTATGGAAGAGTTCACTGGAAGAAAATGTGTTAACTGTCCAGTTGGACATATCGAAGCAAAAGCCATAGAAGAAGCTTATCCGGGAAGAGTATGGACAATAAATCTTCATGGCGGATATTATTCTTCCCTTGATTATCCAAACTTAAACACCCCGATTTGCGATACTCTCGGAATGTATTTCAATCCTCAGATGTTCCCTTCATCATTGATAAATCGTCAGACATCAAATACTCTTGGCAGCAATCAATGGCGTGCTGCTGTTGATGAGGAGATACAAAAGACTGCAGACTGTAATATTGCAGGTCAAGTCGCGATAAATCCTTTGACACGTGTTGCAACAGTGACAGTTGAAGTTTATTACACAGCAACAAATATGTATGATGTCAATTATCTCAATGTATTCATGTTGCAAGACAGCATCTTGGGTTCACAATCTGGTTCTGGCGCAAATCCAGACCAAGTGATAGGAGACCAATATTGTCATATGCACGTTTTACGTAGCAACGTAACTCCTTTCTGGGGCGATGAAATCACAACAACAGATGAAGGCACATTGATTACAAAAACATACGAGTATCAGATTCCAGAATCGATAGGTAATCCTAATGGTGTGGACGTAGTATTGGAAAATCTTAGCTTTATCGCTTTCGTGACAGAAAGATATCAAGGTACAGGAACACGTCCAATCCTTAACGCTAACAAATTACATACACTCATCGCAACAGATGAAAGTGTACTTCCATATCTGACAGAAATACGTCCTAAGCATGCTACATCATGTTCAAAAAATAAGACATTTGAAATGGTAGTGCAAAATTCAGGTAAAGAAGATATTACATCAATGAAATTTGAAATTTCTATAGATAATAGAAACCCAGAGGAATACGAATGGAATGGAGTGATACCTTCAAATCAAGTGCAAATAATAGAACATGACATTAAAGTTCCTTCTGGAGAACATATCGTAAGCGTGAAACTTAAAGAAGCCAATGGTCTTAAGTTCGATATAGAGAAGTCAATTTCTTATACAAGCTACGAATGGACTGATGTGATAATAGAAGGAGAAGAAGAAGAGTTTACAATTGAAGTAGCTCAGGATAAACACGGCAATCAAATTTCTTGGGAGATTACTGCTTCCGACCATACAGTGCTTGTTGCAGGCGGTCCATATAAAGCATTGCTTAGCGGCGCAGGCGGAATAAAGGTTCATACAGAAAAAGTAGTGTTGTCATCAGGCGACTGCGTTAAATTCACTATCAATGACTCAAAAGGCGATGGTATCAATTGCGGTTATGGAGAAGGTTATTATAAAATCATGGATAGCAAAGGTAATGTTGTTGTCGATGGTGACGGTAAATTCGGCAGCCAGGCAGTACATGCATTATCTATAATGAATGAAGGTGATGTCGTTTATGAACCAGAATACGTTTCAACAGAAGTGTCAAACAGAAACGTCATTTTAGAAGAATTTACTGGTAGAAACTGTCCTAACTGTCCAGATGGCCATAAGATTTCAAGCAGCATCGTGAAGGATTATCCTGACAGAGTATGGAGCATGGCGATACATTCTGGTTATTTTACACCACAGTCATATCCAAACTTCCAGACAGAGATAAGCGCAACATTCATGGATCCATACGATGATGTTGCAGGTGGTCTTGGCTTGCCAGCAGCTCTTATAAATCGTACAACAGAAGAAGCTATAGCTCGCGGTCAATGGAGAGGACAAACTCAAAATGTGTTGGGACAAGTGGCTGAATGTAACGTAGATGGTCACGTTGTGATTAACCCACTCACTAGAACAGCAACCATAACAACTGAAGTTTATTACACAGGCAATAGCGCAGAGTCTGCTAACTATCTTACAATAGTAATGTTACAAGATAGTATCATTGGTCAGCAAGCATACGCAGAAACAAATCCTGCACAACACATGGGTGGCGACTTATATTGTCATATGCACGTTCTTCGCGATGTGGTGACAGCAGATTGGGGTGATGAAATCGCTCCTACAACACAAGGTTCTTTAATAACAAAGACTTACGAATATACAATTCCTGAGATAATAGGCGATACTAATGGAATAGTCGTTGACCTTAATAACATTAGTTTCCTTGCTTTTGTGACAGAGAAATATCAAGGCGTTCCTACTCGTCCAATCCTTAATGCAAATAAATTAAGCCAGGAACAAAATACAAATGCTGATGTTTCACCTTATATCTCAAATGTCGTTGTTGATGATGGTATCTATTGTGGCAACGAAAGAACTTTCAAGACATACATCAAGAATGTTGGAACCAAAGAACTTACATCAATAGATTTTGAAGTCGTTGTAAATGGAAATAAAGATAAGACTAAACATTCTTGGACAGGCAATTTAACACCAGATCAAACAGCACGTTTTGATATTGAATTAGAACTTCCATTCGGTGATAATGAAGTTGCTGTGAATATTGTTAAAGCTAATGGTACAAAATTTAACTATGGCAAGACTATCAATGTTGTCTGTGACGAATGGGCAACCTATCAATTGTCATGTGTGGAAACAGCACAGATTACTATAGAAATCATGCAAGATAAATACGGTAACCACACAACATGGGAGTTCTTGTCATCAGATAATACAGTTTTAGCTTCTGGCGGTCCATATAAATATTTGCCTAATGCAAATACAGAATTGCATACTTATAAAGTTGATGTAAAAGCAGATGATTGCTATAAATTAGTGATTTATGATAGTTATAAGAATGGTATCAATAATGGTGATGGAGAAGGCTATTACAGAATACTTGATGAAGTTGGTAATGTCCTTGTTGATGGTAATGGCAAATTTACAGATATGACATATAGTATACTCTCTGTGGAACAAAGTGGTTCTGTAGGCGAGATGTCAGCTTCTGCATGTAAGGTTTATCCAAATCCTGTTAAAGATGTCTTGACAATTAAAGGTGAAAATATGAGCCAAGTCAAGATTTATAACTCTTTAGGTCAGATTGTCAAATCAATAGAAACAAATGATGATATTGTTGAAGTGAATGTAGAGAATCTTCAAAATGGAATGTATTTCATCAATATTATAAATAAGGATGGCAGAATGTTATCTAGAAAAGTGATTGTGGAATAAATATCTTTAATCACATAAAAAAGCAGTAAAGTTAACCTTTACTGCTTTTTTTGTATAACTCCTAACTCCTAACTCCTAACTCCTAACTCCTAACTCCTAACTCCTAATTCCTAACTCCTAATTCCTAACTCCTAACTCCTAACTCTTTCTCCAGTTCTTCTAATTTCTTTTCTATTCTGTTGAGATGTTCAATAACTTTGTCATTATTGTCTTCTGCCATTGCATCTACGAAGACGGAGTTGACAAAAGATAGTCCAATAATGCCACCGCCGCAAAGGAGAAGACAGAAATACAGACGTACAATTTTTCCTATCCAAGGAGCAGTAGCTAATGCTATCGCATCAGGTATCTCATACCATCCTTCCAATGTAAATATTCTGAAGACTGTATAAATAGAATCGAGTGGCGTTGAAAAATAGTCTGGTGCTATGTTCTTGAATAAGCAGCAATTGATTAAGCCAGATATGAAGATGATTATGATATAGGCAATTAATATAGCTCTAGATTGTTTCAAAGCGCGTACAAAACCCTTGGTAATCTGATTTATGTTTGGAAAGAATTTGAATACTCTGAAGATACGTAATATTCTTAAGAGACGTAACGCGAGTATCACAGATAGATTTGATAAAGAAGTCTCGATGAATAATGTCGATATTGAAGGAGCCGATAGAAATATTATGATGAAATCAAATCTGTTCCATCCATTTGACCAAAATCTTTTAAAACCATATTCCCTGATTTTAATCATCATCTCTATCACAAAATAAATAGTGATAAAGATATCAAGATGCAGTAAAAATGAATTACCAATACCCGATTCAGTGATAAATATGATAATTGTGTTAATGACAATTATAGATAATATGATACTTTCATTTAAAAATATCTTCTTAAAATTTGATAACATAATACATCTATTTTAGAGATGACAAAGATATAAAAATTATTTAACTAAGGATGTCGGCTATTGAACTTAAGCCTTCGACAAGCTCAGGCACCTCAGAACTATGAACTCTGACACTGACACTGACTTATAGACTCATAGACTTATAAACTCAGCAACTCAGCAACTCGGTGTCTTGGTGTCTCGGTGACACAAAAAAAAGAGCCCTAAGGCTCTTTAATTATGAATTATGCATTATGAATTATGAATTATGAATTACAAAAATGCTGCCATTTGTTCTTGTAATTTCTTTGCTTCTTCAGCAGCTTTTTCAGCGAAATCTTTTTCTTTAGAAGCATAGATGATGCCTCTTGAAGAGTTGACTAACAAACCACATTCTTTGTTGAGACCGAATTTAGCTACTGCTGCCAAGTCGCCACCCTGTGCTCCGACGCCAGGAACCAAGAAGAAATGGTTTGGTAACATTTGTCTGATTTCTCCTAATTCTTCAGGATGTGTTGCACCAACAACGTACATCATCTTGTTGTCATCAGCCCAAGTGCTAGATTTAGCTAGAACTTCTTTGTAAAGCTCATGACCTTCGATATTGAGATATTGGAAATCTTTAGAACCTTTGTTAGATGTAAGAGCTAATAAGATAACCCATTTGTCTTCGAAGCCTAAGAATGGCTCAACAGAGTCGAGGCCCATATAAGGAGCTACTGTGATAGCATCGCTGCTCATTGTTTCAAAGAAAGCTCTTGCGTAGTTAGCTGATGTGTTGCCGATATCGCCTCTCTTAGCGTCTGCGATAACGAAAATCTCAGGATAGTTAGCCTTGATGTATTTTATTGTCTTGTCTAATGTTTCCCAACCTTTTGCGCCGTAAACTTCGTAGAAAGCTGTGTTTGGCTTGTAAGCTACTGTATATTGAGCTGTAGCGTCGATGATTTGTTTGTTGAATTCAAAAACTGGGTCTTCACATTCTAAAAGATGTTGTGGAATCTTGTTGATGTCGGTGTCTAAACCAACACAAAGAAATGACTTCTTTGCAAATATCTGTTCTACTAATTGTTTTTTATTCATAATATATTTTTTATTGTTTTGTTATTTGAGACGCATCAATGTGTTTTTATTTTTGCATGAATCATTGATACGTCTCTACAATTTCTAATTCTCTTTAAGGCGTTCTGCGTTTTCTGCCATCTGTAACTTCTCGATGATTTCATTGATGTCACCGTCGATGATTGACTGTAGGTTGTATATAGTCAAGTTGATACGATGGTCTGTGACGCGTCCTTGTGGATAGTTGTATGTTCTGATCTTAGCTGAGCGGTCGCCAGTAGAAACCATTGTCTTTCTCTGAGAAGCTATGCTTTCGAGGTATTTGTTGTATTCTCTTTCGTAGAGACGTGTTCTCAAAACCTTCATAGCTGTTGCGAGGTTTTTAATCTGTGACTTCTCATCTTGACAAGAAACCACGATTCCGCTAGGAATGTGTGTCAGACGTACGGCAGAATATGTTGTGTTAACAGACTGTCCACCAGGGCCAGAAGCGCAGAATGTCTCTTTGCGGATGTCTTTCTCGTTGAGTTCTACATCGAATTCTTCAGCTTCAGGAAGCACTACGACAGATGCTGCTGATGTATGGATTCTGCCTTGAGTCTCTGTCTTTGGCACGCGTTGCACACGATGTACGCCAGACTCGAATTTCAATAATCCATAAGCGCCGTCACCGATAACGTTGAATACAACTTCTTTGAAACCGCCGGCTGTGCCTTCGTTCATCTCGACGAGTTCTATTTTCCAGCCTTTTGTTTCGCAATATCTAATATACATTCTGTATAAGTCTCCAGCGAAAATAGAAGCTTCGTCGCCACCGCTACCAGCGCGTATTTCCATCACAGCGTTTTTGTCATCGGTAGGGTCTTTAGGGATGAGCATCAAACGGATGTCTTCTTCAATCACATCGCGTCTTTGTTCAGAAGCCTCTAGTTCTTCCTGTGCCATCTCGCGCATATCATCATCTTTCTCGTTCTTTAAAATCTCACGAGCTTCTTCAATGTTTGCCAAGAGGTTTTTATATTCTTTAAATGCAGCTACTATAGGTTCTAGATCTTTGTAATCCTTGTTAATCTTGACGAAACGTTTCATGTCGCCAATGATTTCAGGATCGTTGAGCTGTTCGCCTAATGTCTCCCATTTAGTTTTAATATCTTCTAACTTATCAATGATTTCCATCTTTGGTAGGTTAATTTTTATTAATATTCAAAAGTACCGAATTGGCTCTTGATAGTGAGTTGTTTCTTGTCTGATGCTTCAACGTGACCAACGATTTGAGCTTCGATATTGAATTCTTTTGCTATTTGAATCATTTCTTGAGCAGCTTTTTCATTAGTATAGATTTCAAGACGATGACCCATATTGAATACCTTATACATTTCTTTCCAGTCTGTTCCTGATGACTCTTGAATCATTCTGAAGAGAGGAGGAAGAGCGAACATATTGTCTTTCACGATATGTAATTTGTCTGTGAAGTGTAATACTTTTGTTTGTGCTCCGCCGCTACAATGTATGATGCCGTTGATTTGTTTTCTGAAATTATCCAAGATTGGAACCATCATTGGAAGATATGTACGAGTAGGAGAGAGGATGAGTTTACCTACGTCGACGCCATCTATTTCTGTTGGCTCTGTCAATGTATGAGGACCAGAATAGATTAAGTCTTCTGGAATAGAATGGTCGTAGCTTTCTGCGTATTTTTCAGCTAAGTAATGACCTAACACATCATGACGTGCTGATGTTAGACCGTTGCTGCCCATACCACCATTGTAGCTTGTTTCGTATGTAGCTTGTCCTGATGAAGCGAAACCTACGATAACGTCACCTGGTTGGATATTGTTTTCAATGACTTCGTCTCTTCTCATGCGAGCTGTCACTGTGCTATCTACGATTACTGTTCTTACGAGGTCGCCGACGTCGGCTGTTTCACCGCCTGTTAAGTAAATACCTACGCCGAGTGAGCGTAATTTAGCGAGGAATTCCTCAGTGCCGTTGATGATAGCTGAGATGACTTCGCCTGGGATAAGGTTTTTGTTACGTCCAATTGTTGATGAAAGTAACATTTTATCTGTAGCACCAACGCAGAGGAGGTCGTCTGTATTCATGACGATAGCATCTTGTGCTATACCTGACCATACAGATAAGTCACCTGTCTCTTTCCAATAAAGATAAGCTAATGACGATTTTGTTCCAGCGCCATCAGCATGCATGATGTTACAAAATTCATTGTCATTTCCCAAAATATCTGGGATGATTTTGCAAAAAGCATTAGGATATAATCCTTTGTCTAAATTCTTTATTGCATTGTGAATGTCCTCTTTCTCTGCAGAGACACCACGAAGTTGATAACGTTTTTCTACTGACATTACTTTTCCTTATTAAATATGAGTTTCATGCTGTTAGTGTCGATGTTGTACTCTCCGAATTCTTTAAGAGTCTTTTGACCTATCAGCCAATCTGTTTTCAAATTATTATAAACTGTAACTGTTACATTCTCAACACGACGATCAGCGATATACATCTCTCTGATGATGAATTTAGCCTTGTCGGCAACGGCTCCCACTTTGATGATTTTCCTGACATCGCCTAGGAAGTCATCTTTTGTGATGATACCATCGTTAAGCATTTCCATTACCTTTCTTTGAGATACACCGAAATCGAAGTTCTGATTATATGTTACGTTTTCTGTGTATGCATTAATAATAGCCTTGAATGACACGAATCCTTGTTTGTCGACAGCAATGCTTACGACATTATCTTCAGGTCTTATTTCAACATTTGCCATCTGATCATCGCTAATGTCTTCTCGTGGAACGTAATCTTTACTTATAACCTTAAACTCTGTTCTACGGTTGAGTTGGTGAGCGAACTCCTGCACTTGTTTTGGAAGTTTCTTGATATATTCTTCTGTGAGTTTTGTTCCAGCAGGAATTACATGATTGTTGTATGTATAGTCTTTATTTAATGTTCTAGGAACTCTTTCACCGTAGCCTTTAGCTCTAAGTCTGTATGGGTCAATACCTCTAATTACCAAGTAATCACAAACAGACTGAGCACGTTTTTGAGACAAGATGTCATTGCTTTCGTGAGAGTCTCTATTATCGGTATGAGAGGCTAATTCTATAGTGAGGTTAGGGTTGACTTGAAGAATTTCAATAAGTCCTCTCAAAGAATCTTGGAATTGTGGACGTAACTCCCATCTAGACAATTCATACAAAATATCAGGCAACACAACCGGTGTATTAGGTATTGTGCTGATTTGATAGTCTTTGACGAAATCTTGACTTGTCTCATATCCAATGGTGCTGATGGTGTCAGTAAATGTGAAATAATTTTTTCTATTGATTGTCAAGACGTATGTCTCATTTGCCTTTATCTGTGAGTTGGTAAACATAAACGCACCAGTCTCACTGCTCTTTGTAGAGAATTTGGAGCCATTAGAAGCGGTGATTTTAATGTCAGCGCCTTCAACGAATTGTAAGCTGTTTTCGTTTTTAATAGTTCCACTCAGTGTGAATAAGACTGGAGGTTCAATGAAGTAATAGATATCATCATCTAATCCGTTTTTGGTATCTCTATTACTGCTGAAAAATCCGCGTTCTTCAGTAGGATGGAAGGTGATACCATAATCATTTCCAATTGAATTGAAAGGATGTCTTAGGTTTATTGGTTCTGTCCATTCTCCGAGAGAATCGAGTGTTGTCACGAAGATGTCTAATCCTCCCATTCCTCCATGTCCATCAGATGAGAAATACAAAGTGCTGTCATTTCTCAAATAAGGATAAAGCTCATCGCCAATGGTATTGACTAAATCGCTTAAGTTTCTAGGACGACCGAATTTGTCTCCAGTGCTTTCCCTTTCAGAAACCCAGATGTCTTTACCGCCTAAGCCGTTTTTTCTTTCTGAAGCGAAATATAATTTTAACTCATCGCTTGATAGGGTAGGGTGACCTATAACATCTAAAGAGTCGATGGTTTTTATCTCTACAGTCACAGGGTCGCTCCATGTGCTTCCAGAACGTGTTGCCTTCATAATCTGACAACCAGAGGTTCTTTTCTTATGGTTAGGGCAACTGGTGAAATATAATGTTGAGAATGATTTATTCATGAAAGGCATTCCTTCGCTACCTGCAGAATTGATGACATCTTCATCAAGCAGCGTCACTTCTTCCCAGTCACCTTGTTTGTTTTGTCTTGATGTATAGAAGTCAGCGAAATTTTGTCCTGTTATGGCGTCTTTTTCTTTAGTGACGCCGCCTTCTCTTGTGGATGAGAATATAATTTCGTTATAATTGTTTGAAGTCCATGCTACGCCGAAATCTGAAGCGCGTGAGTTTAACTTCTTAATACGTGTCACTTCATATTTTGTTGGAGCTTCAAGCCAGGCTTGTATGTTTTCTATGTCAGCCAATGCTGCAACACCTCGTGGGTCGTCTGGCATCAATTCATTATAGATGGTATAATTAGCAGCTGCGTCTTCATATTTTTTATTTCTTTTGAGTGCGTCTGCATAATAAAGGTATATCGTAGGATATTTCTTTGGATATTCGGTTTTTAGTAAGCGTTTATAATGAGACTCTGCTAGCTTAGTAGCATCAGTTATTCTGTAACATTCTGCGAGTTGATATGTGATATAGTTACGTTCATCTTGATCTTTTTTCTTGCTGCTTTTTTTAAGAGCTTTTTTATATCGTTCGATAGCAGTGTTATATTGCTTACGTTCAAAAGCTATGTCAGCTGATTTGCAGACTTTTCTCTGAGCAAAAATCGGCTGAATGCTGAAAAATAATGTAACTATAAATGTGAAAATGATTTTCTTAGTCATATATTAACCTTTTATAAGGTGTAACGCAAATGTTGTTACAAAAGTATAAAAAAAAATGATATGATTTTGAAAAATAATTAGGAATTAGGAGTTAGGAATTAGGAATGTTTTTTCAATGATTTTATATCTATTAATACAAGAAAGAGCCCCTAACATAGGAGCTCTTTCTTCATTAGCTGTTAGCCTTTAGCTATTATTTCTTTTTGTTGTTAGCTTCTTCTAATTCTGCATCATATTGTTTTCCTTTGAATAATCTGTAAGCCAAAGGTGAAGCAATGAATAATGATGAGAATGTACCAGCAAGCATACCTACTAACAATGCGAATACGAAACCACGGATTGTTTCACCACCGAAGATGAAGATAGCTAACAATACGACGATTGTAGTTCCTGATGTATTGATTGTACGTAATAATGTGCTGTTGTTTGCGCTATTGAAGAGTTCTCTCCAACCTCTCTTAGGGAATAATGTAACGTTTTCACGTACACGGTCGAAGATAACCACTGTGTTGTTGATTGAGTAACCGATGATTGTCAATACAGCAGCGATGAATGATTGGTTGACTTCCATTGTGAATGGCAATACATTGTTGAACAATGAGTACATACCGATAACGATCAATGTGTCGTGAGCCAAACAAACGATGCTTGACAAACCATATTGCCATCTTCTGAAGCGGATAGCGATGTAAACGAACATAACAACGAGAGAGATGATAACAGCAACGAAAGCTTTACGTGTTACGTCATCAGCAACTGTAGCACCAACTTTTTGTGAGCTTAAGATACCGAGTAAAACGTTGCTCTTTTCTGAGTCTGTTGTGAATTGTTCGTATGTCATTTCTGTTTCGTACAAGCCTTTCAGAGCATTGTAGATAAGACCTTGGATTTCAGCGTCAACGTCTTGTGCGTTATCGTTGATCTTATAGTCTGTAGTTATCTTAACTTGACGGTTTGGACCGTATGTCTTAACTTCTGGAACGTTTTCAAATTCTTTAACGTTTGCTAATGCATTACGTACTTCGTTAACTGTAACGTCTTTGTCGAAGCGGACAACGTAGTTACGTCCACCTTTGAAGTCGATACCGAGGTTTAATCCGCGAACTGCTAATGAACCAACGCTGATAGCGATGAAGATGCCAGCGATGATAACTGCTGTCTTACCGAACTTGATGAAGTCGAATGAAGTGTTCTTCATGAAGTTACGTGTAGCGTTGTTTGAGAAGCTGATATTCTTGTCTTTCTTCAACCAGCCTTCGAATACTAAGCGAGTGATGAAGATTGATGTGAATAATGATGTAGCGATACCAATCATCAATGTTGTAGCGAAGCCTTGAACAGGACCTGTACCGAATTCGAACAATACGAATGCTGTCAAGAATGTAGTGATGTTACCGTCGAGGATAGCTGAGTAAGCAGCTTTATAACCGTCAGCGATAGCTGTTCTTAAACCTTTACCTGCGCGTAATTCTTCTTTAACACGTTCGAAGATGATGACGTTAGAGTCAACAGCCATACCGAGTGTCAGTACGATACCTGCGATACCAGGCAATGTCAATACTGTTCCGAATGATGCTAAAACACCAAACATGAAGAATATGTTTACTAACAAAGCGATGTCAGCTGCGATACCAGCTTTGCTGTAGAAGAATACCATATAGATAAGAACGAGGATGAAAGCAATCACGAATGACCAGAGACCTGATTGGATAGCTTCTTGACCTAATGATGGACCAACAACGTTTTCTTCGAGGATTCTTGCTGGAGCTGGTAATTTACCTGCTTTCAAGATATTAGCTAAGTCTTGTGCTTCTTCAACGCTCATGTCACCGCCAGAGATTGATGAACGGCCGCTTGGGATTTCGTCGTTAACAACAGGATATGAATATACGTAGTTGTCGAGAACGATAGCAACTTGTCTGCCGATGTTTTCACCTGTTAAGCGTTTCCATGCTTTAGCACCTTCGCTGTTCATTTGGATTGTAACTTCAACGCGACCATTTTGATCGTAGTCTTGACGAGCGTCAACGATAACTTCACCGCCGAGAGCAGCTTTGTTTTCGCGTGATGTCTTTAATGCTACGAGGTCGATGTATTCTGTACCATCTTCAGCAACGTTTGGTTTTACGCACCATGCGAATCTAACGTTACGTGGGAATACGTTCTTAGCTTGTTTAAGCATTCTGTTGATGTTAGCTGTATCTTTTACTAAAGCCATACCAACGCGTGCTGTTTGAGCTGGGAATGTTTGACCCATTTCATTTTGGAAATATGAAGGTGTTAAGTAGTTGTAGAGAGGATAGTTAGCTCTCATTTCTTCTAAAGCTTCTTCTTGAGCTTTTAAAGAATCGTTAGCTAAAAGAGCTGGCTCATCGTTATTTTCTTCTTTAACTTCTTCTTCAACTAAACCTTCGTTAGCTTTGTTGATTTCAGCAATACGTTTGTTTGCTTCATCGAAATATTCATAAAGTTCTGTGAAGTTGTATGTTTCCCAGAATTCGAGTTGTGCTGTACCTTGTAAAAGTTTACGAACACGTTTAGGATCTTTGATACCTGGGAGTTCAACGAGGATACGTCCTGAGTTTTCTAATTTTTGGATGTTTGGTTGTGCAACGCCGAAACGGTCGATACGAGTTCTTAAGATTTGGTATGAACGGTCGATTGCGCTGTTTGTTTCTTCTTTGATAACGCTTAAAACTTCAGCGTTTGTTGAGTTTACTGTTATGCCTTTATCTTTGAATTCGAACAAGAAGATAGGAGCTAATTTAGCGTTTGGATCTAATTGTTGGAAAGCATCTCCGAATAAATCAACGTAATCTCTTTGGCTGTTGAGATGTTCTTCGTTAGCCATTTGGATAGCTTGAACGAAAACTGGGTCTGTGCAGTGGCCTGAAAGAACTTCGATGATATCTGGAACTGATACTTCCATCATGACGTTCATACCACCTTTAAGGTCGAGACCTAAGTTGATTTCCATTTCTTTAGCTTGACGATAAGTTTGTCCGAAAACTGGATAAACTTTAACTGTGCTCATAGAGTCTAAGTAATAAGTTTCTCTAGCACCTTGAATTGAATCTAACAAGTAATCGTAAGCATTTTGATCACCATCAGCAAGAGTTTCTGCTAATTTTACAGACTCTGCATTTGTAGCATATTCAGCAGCTTTCTTTTCAACTTGTCTTGTTACAAATGAAAAAGACAATTGATACAAAGAGAAAACAGCTAAAATAACTGCTAACAATTTGATAACTCCTTTGTTTTGCATTGTAAATCTATTTTTAATTTAATTATTAATTTCTAAGATAAATTGATAATTTTATTTTTTGGGGTGCAAAAATAAGCTTTTTTTATTTCAATTACAAGTGTTTTTTTTAAAAGTTACTAAGATGTTACAATACAAAGAAACTGAGCTATAAATTTGTTTTATAACTCAGCATCTCAGTATCTTAGCAACTCGTTGTCTTAATATTTAAGCCACTTCCAAATCTCTTTCCACGTAGGTTTTTTGCCGTACATTAGAATTCCTGTTCTGTATATCTTGGCAGCAATCCATGTCATCAATACAAATGTAAGTATTAACAACATAATTGAAATTCCTAATTGCATATATGGCACGCCAAATGGAATCCTAATCATCATGGCTATAGGGGAGGTGAATGGTATCATTGACAACCATAATGTTAGACCGCTTTCTGGGTTTTCCATCATGGCTGGTGAACATACTATAGCTAAAATCAATGGAATGGTTAGTATGGTTATAAATTGATTGCTGTCAGTTTCGTTGTCAACCATTCCACCAATAGCTGCAAACAATGCTGCATATAACAAAAATCCAAATAGGAAATAAAATAAGAAACTCCACAATATTGCACTGAAGTTTATTGTCTGTATCATATTAACAGCTTCCAACATAATATCTTGTGCTTCTGTTGTTTCTGCTAATTGGCTGATTTCTTCTGTCATGACAGTACCTGTCGGTGCCATAAGCTCTGGTCCTAATATGATTCCGCTAGCGAAGAAATAAATCGCTAAGGTCAGGACTATCCATGCTGTGAATTGTGTGAGTCCAACCAATGCATTGCCTATGATTTTTCCCATCATCAATTCAAAAGGCTTGACAGAACTGATAATGACTTCTACAATACGATTTGTTTTTTCTACTATAACACTTCTCAAAACTTGGCTGCTGAATAAGAATATTGAGAAATATATTACAAAAGCAAGTACAAAACCAATGATGGATTCCAATTCTGTATATCTAGTCTCTTCTTTATTTTCAGAATCCATGCGAATATTGGTCACATTGATATTCGTATTTGCCGATTTAACTATGTCGGGGTCGATTCCAGATGCAAGTAGCTTCTTATGCTCGACTTCTTTCTTCATAGTGTTTTCGATATAACTGCTTAATGTCATTGATATCTGTTTGTCACTATAAAGCTTAGCATTGACTGGTACGTTTAACGAAGTGCCAGGGATATACAAAATTGCATCGTAGATATCTTCGAAAACAAGTTTCTTCAAGCTGTCAAGGTTTTCATTTTCCTCATAATAGACGAAAGTGTTGGTTTCTGTGTTGTCGAATTTTTGATCAAACCAGCCTGTCTCATCCAAAACTGCAATTGCTTTTTTTGACTCCATCTTGTCTGAATTTAACGCAAGTAGGGCAGGGGCAATCATCAAGGCTACAAAAAATATTGGTCCTAAGAAAGTGATTATTAAGAAACTCTTATTCTTAACTCTCGTTAAATATTCTCGTTTTATTATAATGCCTAATTTATTCATGAGATAAAATCTTAAATTACATTATACCATTAACTTTATTGATGAAAATATCGTTTATTGAAGGCAATAATTCACGATAAGAAACGATAGTGCCTTTTTCTGTAAGGTAATTTATCAAAATGTTAGGGTTGTTTTCTTTGTCAGAACTAATGATAAATGTAGTTTCTTCGTTTTTATTTTCTTTTTCAGAAACAATAGTGAAACCTTCTGGAAGACATATCGCTTCTGAGTCTTTGCGTCTCAGAATAACTTCGAATTTGTTTTCCTTGAAATTTTGCTTGACTTGATAAACGCTTCCTTCGAGAATTTTTTCACCTTTATTAATAAGCATGATATTGTCGCATAATTCTTCTACAGAAGCCATGTTGTGTGTAGAGAAAATTATCGTTGCGCCTTTGTCGCGTAATTCAAGGATTTCTTTTTTTAGAAGATTGACATTGATTGGGTCGAAACCAGAGAATGGTTCGTCAAAAATAAGTAGTTGTGGGTTATGTATCACAGTTACGATGAACTGAATCTTTTGTTGCATACCCTTACTTAATTCTTCCACTTTTTTATTCCACCAGTCGGTGATGCCAAATTTATGGAACCATTGTTTGAGTCTTTTCTCTGCATCTTTCTTGCTTACGCCTTTCAGCTGTGCGAGATATATAGCTTGTTCGCCAACTTTCATGGATTTATACAAGCCACGTTCCTCTGGGAGGTAACCTATTTCAGAGATATGATTGCGATTTAATTTCTCGCCATTGAATATAATCTCGCCTTCGTCAGGAGCAGTTATCTGATTAAGCATTCTTATCAATGTGGTTTTGCCTGCGCCATTAGGTCCAAGTAAACCGTAGATGCTTTGTCTTTGCACATTGATACTAATGTTGTTCAATGCTTTATAATCGCCATAAGACTTGCTTACGTTATTGATTTTAATGAGGTGTTCCATTATTTTCTCTATATTTAAACAACGAACTATGTGCTGGGATTTTAACACATTGCTCATAGTTCGTTGTTCAATGCTTATTAACTAAAAAATTTCTTGAATTTCTTGAAAGGACTTTTATCCTTGTCAGATGCAGGATTCATGTTTTCGCTTTCCAACAGAGTCTTCATTATTTTCTCTTCTTCTTTATTGAGATTTTTCGGTGTCCATACGTTTACGTTCACGAGTAAATCTCCTCTGCTGTAGCTGTTGAGTTCTGGTAATCCTTTTCCTCTCAATTTGATGACTTCGCCGCTTTGTGTTCCTGCTGGGACTTTTATTTCAGTAGTTCCGTCTATGACAGGTATCTCTACTGTTGTTCCAAGAGCAGCTTGAGGGAAGCTGATGAAGAGGTTGTATATAAGATCGTTGCCGTCTCTTTCGAGATTTTTGTCTTTTTCTTCTTCAATTAAAATGATGAGGTCGCCAGCTATGCCGTTTCTTGCACCGGCGTTGCCTTGGCCTCTCACTGACAATTGCATTCCGTCTGCAACGCCGGCAGGGATGTTGAGTTCTATGATTTCTTCACTCTTTACGATGCCGTTGCCTTGACATTCAGGACATTTGTTCTTGATAATCTTGCCTTCACCGCCGCAGGTAGGACATGTGGTAACGGTCTGCATCTGTCCGAAGATAGAATTCTGAATTTTAACAGTCTGACCTCTGCCGTTACAAGTAGGGCATGTCTCGAAGCTATTGTCTTTTGCGCCGCTGCCTCCGCAATGTTGACAAGGCACGAATTTGTTGACCTTAACTTTTTTCTTTACGCCTTCGTTGATTTCGCTGAGATTTAGCTTTACGCGAAGACGAAGGTTGCTGCCTCTGTTTACATGTCTTTGTGCTTGTCTTCCGCCGCCGAATCCGCTGCTGAAACCGAAACCGCCACCTCCGAATAAATCGCTGAAGATATCGCCGAAATGACTGAAAATGTCATCCATTCCGCTGAAGCCTTGTTGACCGTTCATGCCTGCATGACCGAATTGGTCGTAACGAGAGCGTTTCTCTGGGTTGCTCAAAACTTCGTAAGCCTCGGCTGCTTCCTTGAATTTTTCCTCAGCTTCTTTATTGTCTGGGTTTTTGTCAGGGTGATATTTGATGGCCATCTTACGATAGGCTTTTTTTATCTCATCGGCTGTGGCGTTCTTAGGCACCTCAAGCACTTCGTAGTAATCTCTTTTCTCCATCGTTTTTTTTATTTTATTATCAACCACCAACAACTACGCGTGCGTAGCGAATCACTTTGCCGTTAAGTTTGTAACCTTTTTGAATTACGTCTAATACTTTGCCTTTTTGACTTTCGTCAGTGACAGGAACATTTGTCAGAGCTTCATGTTCGTCGGTGTCGAAAACAGCGTCTTTGGCATTGATTTCTTCAAGACCTTTTTGCTCTAAAGTACGTTTGAATTTATTATAAATCAAAACCACGCCTTCGTAGTTGGCGTCAGTTTCTTTGTTTTCCATTGTCTGGATGGCACGTTCGAAATCATCGAGAATTGGAAGTAAATCAACCATGATGCTTTCTGAAGCTGTCTTAGACAATTCTATTTTTTCTTTGGCTGTACGTTTACGATAATTGTCGAATTCTGAGAAAAGACGTAAGTATTTGTCATTCAGCTCGTCGTATTTCTCTTTTAACTCGTCCAATTGTTTGTCGTTTTTGTTTCTCTTGTTTTTTTTGCCTTTTGATTCTTCTTCATGAATTTCATTGTTGTTAACATCTTCTTGATTGACGTTAACTTTGCCTTCTTCCATTTTTTCTTCCATGATATATATTTTTTATTTATTCTCTTAATAAAATTACGCTCCGGCATAATCAAATAATCTGCCGTTTTTTAAGGATAAAAATATTTGACAAAATGTCATATTGATAAGACAACAAGTCAACAAGACAACAAGACAACAAGTCTTTTGTGTTGTATAATAAATATCTTGTAGTCTTATAGTCTTGTGGTCTTGTAGACTTTTATATCCTCTCAATTTCAACTCCTAGTTCTCTGAGTCTGCCGTCTATGTTTTGGTAGCCTCTGTCGATTTGTTCTATATTTTCGATGATGCTTGTTCCTTTAGCTGACAATGCAGCGATGAGGAGAGCGACGCCGGCTCTGATGTCAGGCGATGCCATTTTGACTGCGTGCAATTGCTGTGTGCGGTCAAGGCCGATGACGGTTGCTCTGTGAGGGTCGCATAAGATAATCTGTGCGCCCATGTCGATAAGCTTGTCAACGAAGAAGAGACGGCTTTCGAACATCTTCTGATGGATGAGGACTGTTCCTTTTGCCTGTGTTGCAACGACTAAAACGATACTTATCAAGTCAGGAGTGAATCCAGGCCAAGGAGCATCGGCTATTGTTAAAATGCTTCCGTCGATGAATGTTTCAACTTCGTAATGCTCTTGTGCTGGGATATAAATGTCATCGCCTCTGAATTCCATCTTTATTCCTAATCTTTGGAATGTTTCAGGAATCAAGCCGAGGTCTTTGATGCCAGCGTTTTTTATTGTGAGTTCGGAACCTGTCATAGCTGCCATTCCGATGAAGCTGCCTACTTCAATCATGTCGGCGAGCAGACGATGTGTGGTTCCGCCTAATTTTGTTACACCATTAATAATTAATAAGTTTGAGCCGATGCCGCTGATTTGTGCTCCCATAGAGACAAGCATGCGGCACAACTGTACGATATATGGCTCGCAGGCTGCGTTGAATATTGTAGTCTCGCCTTGTGCCATGACGGCTGCCATGATGATGTTGGCAGTTCCTGTCACAGAAGCTTCGTTAAGAAGCATATATGTTCCTTTTAATCCGTCGGAAGGAGATGTAGCGACTTGGCATTTGTTGCCATCTTCGAATGTGGCTCCTAATTTCTGTAATCCTATGATATGAGTATCGAGACGGCGGCGTCCTATCTTGTCGCCTCCTGGTTTAGGTAAGTAACCTTTGCCATAACGGGCGAGCATAGGACCTAATATCATGACGCTTCCTCTCAGACGAGTTGCTTTTTCAGTAAACTTTTCTGATTCAAAATATGAGAAATCAATGTCTTTGGCTTGAAGTTCCACTACGTCAGAAGATATTCTGTTGACACAAACGCCCATATCACCAAGTATGTCGATTAGATTGTTGATGTCAGAAATATCTGGCAAATTGGTGATGGTAACTTTTTCTTCGGTAAGAAGACATGCACATAAAACTTGCATTGCCTCATTCTTAGCTCCTTGCGGTGTTATGCTTCCGTGCAATTTATTACCGCCAACAATTTTGAATTTTCCCATTTTTTAGTTTATAGTTTAAAAACTTTAGCCATTAGTCATTAGCCATTAGCCACTCAAATCACTGCAAAAATAATGAAATTTTCAATACGAATCTGATACGAAGTTGGTACGAATGAGGTACAACTTTGATTAGATGGAAAAATTATTTTTTACAAGTATTTTGTTAGGAGTGATGCCTATGGTTATTTATTGTGTTTTTTTTGTATATTGCATTGCCGAAATGCATCCAACATATATATGAAGAAACTAATAACCATAGCACTCATAATATTGCCGCTTTTTCTGTCAGCTCAGAATGACAGCGTTATAAGTAATATATACAAAAGAGCAGGATATGATGAATTGTATTCAGAATTATATAAAAAAGATAATTGGAAAAAATATTTTGAATCAAAAGGCATGTATAAGATAGATAATTCTATTTATGCACAAATAGATACAATTTATTATATATTTAGATTTCGTATTAAACATGATGGTCCACTTCCCCAAGAGAAATTCTTAGACGGTTCATTTACTGAATATTTGTCGTATCATTGGAATAGCCAACCTATAGAAATGATATTGCCATGCGATAGCACCGGCATCTTGTTGAAAAACACATGGTTTCGTCCAAGATTTTTAAATAAAACATATTTGGATTATATGTCAGATCTTCTTCAGAAAGAGTATGTAGATTGTATAATGTTCATTAGTACAATTTATGATGAAGAATGTAAATGTGTCGTTGACAATGGTGACTGGTGCTTTGGTTTTAAAAACGATAAAATATATGTCATTTTACCAGTTGATAAATGTATCCCCATAGAAGAATTTATGGAATATGGATATGATTACATAACAAGTTTATCTAAAGAAATGCCAGAAGAATTACAGAAAATATATGAAGAAGCTAATGATAAAGGTTATAATGACGCTAATAATGATTATTTACATATTTGGTTCAATCAATAATAAAATAAGGGGACTTCTATAAATTCCCCGTTTAAATAAACTTCAACTATGAAAATTAAAACTTTTGCGTACTTTATGTTTTTTCTTGGAATCTTTTTATCTTTCTCTCAATCACATAGCTCGCTATGCTCTTTCGAGAAAAACAAAAATCTTCTCAAAAAAAAAATCATAAATCACCTGCAAAGCAATTTATAGAAATCCCCATAATATAAATCTTCAATCATGGGAATAATGCGGTTCTGCCCACGATTAAGGATAAAAAGTTAATAAATAGAACCTGCCTTAAATAATATGAGACGAAAAATAATCCTTTTATTTATATTATTATCAGTGTTTATATCAACACTAATGTTTATATATGTCAAAGAAAATGATATATTCTATTTTATGAAATGGACACCAGAAATGATTTTCGGCAAAAAGTCGGTGAAAATTGAGAAGAAAAACTATGTAGATATGATTGGTTATACATTTGATGGTTCTTGTTTGGATTATTTTGAATATTATATATCTTGTTTTGTTCCAGATACAAGCTTTTATACGTATCCTGATTATGAGAAAATGTTTGATTTGAAAGGCATCTCAAAGTTTAATTATTCGCAATGGAATCCTACGCCGATTGAAAAAGAGAATCAACATTACGGCATGGTTCAGGATCTCACACACATAGGTAATTTAATGAACAACAAGAAGACTGCAAAGTTTGTTGATGATGATTTAATTAATAATAAGGGAAGTTATTATAGTGTAATGCATAATAATAAAATGGGTATTGTAATTTTTATATATAATCCGTCAAAATCAATGCTATACATAATATATAGTAGAGACTGAATTCAACCAACAATTGGATGGTTTAAATAGTTTTATGTTACAAATAAGAAGAGATTAAAATGAAAAAAACAATAATGATTTTAGTATTATGTATGTATCATTATTTTTGTTCTGCGCAAAATATAAATATACAAACAATATCAGAGAATGAATATCATTCATTAAGAAATAAATATGTTGCTTTGGCGTTGGACACATTGTTGTTTGTAAAAGAAGAAAGCGATTATATTTCTCTTCCTTTGGATAATGATGGAAGTTTAGAATTTAGAAATAACTCATCAGAAAATTATATTGACGACTATATAAAATTCAAGTACTTAGGTTTTCTTGATCATTTTAATGTGTATGTGTTAAAAGTTATACGTTTCTCAAATGAAGAGACATGGTTCGTAGACAAATCTAATGGTGACATTGTAAAAACATTGTCACATTATTGTGCTTCCAATCAGTACATAATTTCTTATGACTTACCGGATAGTGACAGATATAATGGAATGGAAATCTTTTGTTGGACAGAGGATGGTCTGCAGAAAACAGATTCTTTAAAACCTGATTGGTTTGTCAAGAACATATTTTGTCTCTGTGAAAATATTTTTGTTGTTGAAGCGCTTACTTTTAATTCGGAAGATTTATTTTTAAAATTATTCTACAATGATTAAAACAACAGAATATAATGGAAATCAGCACTTCCAACCCAAATATATGAATCATCTAAAAATTCCGCATTCTGAAAGATTTGACATTATGAAAAAATATCTTCTACTATTAATGACAATTTTCCTTGTTAGCTCATGCATTCAACGCAAACAACTTGGATATACGAGAGATGGTATACAAGGATATACTCACTTTAAAAATAAGGAGCCTTTCGCCATTTATTCCGATTGCCATGATACGTGTTTCGTTAAAATGGTTGATTTGCAAGCTGAACAGGAAGCAGGATACATGGTGACTATTATATCACAAAAAAAAGACTTCTTCTTTGTGCGTTTTGATTATCCCAATATAGGTCAGTTTTGGATAAAAAAAGGTGATATAGGATTAAATATTCGAGGATTAGTATCTGATGATGAAAAAAACACCTCTGTCCCTATTTATAAAAAGCCTTGTTTTAAATCACCAATAGTGGCTAACATAAATTCCCCTCAACATGTGCCAATCCTTAATACAAAACGAAATTGGGTTTATATAGAAGCAATTGTTGAGGACGGCAATGAAATAGAAGGTTGGCTCGCACCTTTTAACCAGTGTGGTAATCCATATACCACTTGTCCATAATATCAAATTGAAATAAAACCTAAACAATGACCGCTATGTTTGAATACTCCCAATCCTACAACCGCTATTCCTACTGCTTCAACAACCCGTTGAGGTTTACCGACCCGATCGGATATGTGGTGAGAGGAAGAAATGATGTTCTTAATCCGTATTTCTTGTATTATGACTTTAGTAGTTTTAGCAGTGATGGAAGTTCTTTCAATACCGATTTGTTGGCTGGGAAACAACTGCCTGTAGATGATTGGTATGAAGATTCTGACGGAAATATCCAATGGACTGACTACAAAAGTCAAGCGGAAATGGATGTCGCTGGAATAGATGAGTAAAAATGGATTTAAGATGATTATTAGAAGAGAAATTTATACAGAACCTAAATGTATCATGAAATGAAAAATATTTTTGTAATATTGAGTTTGTTTGTATCATGTTTGAGCGTGTCGTACGCCCAAAACAACAACTATTGTTTTGTCTATAACATGAATGAATATATTCCATTATATCAAAATTCAGATGACAGTATCGCATCTTCATCTTTGTATCAGGACACCTTAAAGGAAAATTATTATTCTCTTCAGATAATTGATTGTAAAAAAGATAGATTCAAAGTACGTATTATTGATGAAAACAACATAAATACAACTGGTTGGATTGATAAAGAATATTGTTTTGTTTGGTGCTGGCTGATGTCATCAAATAGCATATACTTATTTCCAGAACCTAATATGGTAAATTCATACACCGAAATATCTGAAGATGATATGTCGAGTAATCGTGGTGGTTATGTCGCCAATATTATAGAATTTGATAATAAATCAAATTGGATAAAAATATCATTAACGACAAAAACATCTGTATATACCGGTTGGACTCTGAATTATTGTAATAATATTTATGGATCATGTGAGGGATGGAAATCAACACCTCCATCACAAATATACTAAAAATATCGTTATGTTATTCATTTTTAGTAAATTATTTTATATCGAACTTACGTTAAAATACATGCGCCATGGTAAAAATAACAAAATGTTATAGTCCTAAGATATTGTTTTTCTTAATGTTGATAGTAGGATTATTTATGCTGTTTCTATCATTAAGAATGCCGAAATATTCGGAAACGAAAGAATATGAAGTGCTCAACGAGAAATATTATAACGGAGAAATCAGCGAAGAAAAATATTGCGAAGAACTATATGATAATATAAATCCAATAATGGATATTGGAAACGGATTAATTGTGTCTTCAGCATTTATCTTGTTGTTCTTGTATGTTAAAAGAATAAATCGTTGGCACGACTTCTTAAAATTAAAAGCGATGAAGAAAGTCGGCATAGTCTGCTTGTCCAATATCATGTTGTTGTTAGAAATAGCAGGAAGTTTTTTATATTATGGCATTAGATTGTCGAGAGGATATTATCCTCCTTTTTCAGATAGTATAGGGATTCCTATTTCCATCACTATAAATATGTGCGTATTATGCATAATACCATTGAATGTATTCTTATTTTTAGCATTAAGAAAGTCAGATCTTAAAACATCTTTGCTGGTAAAACATGCAAAATACAAAGGTTACATTATATGGGAATGTCTGTTTTGTTTATTCCTGTCATTGCAAATAATAAGACTTGTTACATCTGTTATTGATGGTGATCATTCTTCGATAGTAATAAGTATGGTGTTTATCTATATATTGTTATCATTACGTGCCGGTAAAATACATCACTATCGTATATCTGGCAATTTATGAAAATCCTCTTAATATAAATCTTCAATCATGGGAATAATGCGGTTCTGCCCACGATTAAGGATAAAAAGTTAATAAATAGAACCCGCCTTATATTCTATTGACAATATTCCTAAAATCGTTAATTATGAAAATCTGTAAACTGTTTATTGTCTTATTTCTGTCATTATCTTCATTAAGATTATACTCAAATATTATGATTGATAATGACTCAGTTTATTATGATTATGTCGAATACAAACTCCCTGTTTTGTCTGTATCCGATAATAATATATATGAAATGCTTGATTCAATTGTCACAAGCACTATTAATTGTGAAGAATACAGTAGGAGTTTTGACATTGATAAGATTTCTTATATTCTGAATGTTGGCAAAATGAATGACTCTGTCAATAAAGATGATTGTTTTTATGTGGAAGCGTATGAAGAAAATGATATAATAAATTATATTGATAATGGTGAATATTATGGGGTGTTGTATTTTAATGGACGTTTATTCTTTGTGATGAAAAAATATGCGGAAAAATATTTTGCGATAACAAACGAAACCAAAATTTTTATGCTGAGCAAACGCAATAACATACCTAGACCTAAAACCTACCATAATGGAAATGTAGTACATGAAATAATGTCGATACAAGATCCTTCAATGATATGGTTGTTTGTGTATAGTAATGATGGCAAGATAAAACTAAAAGAAAGAGGAACTTGCTGTGATAATATTCCTGATATAAGTAATTATATGATAGAAGATTAACGAGACCTCCGCTAAGAGCCGGAACGCCTAGGAAAAGGGTTTCAGGAATTAGAGGTGCAGAGGGATTAGAGGAGTTTTTCACATCACTTCATTACTAAAAAGGTTCAGAGTTTAGAGTTCAGAGTTTAGAGTTCAGACTTCAAAGTTCTTCTGAGGTTTTGAGATTCTGAATTTCTGAGATTCAAAATAGCACCGAAGGTACGACAGAGAAATCAAATATGATTCTGTCGCGCTTTCGGCGCTTTGATTTTTTTTGTGAACTTTTTTGCAGGGGTTCCGCGCTACGCGCTTCACCGCCTGCCTGGGCACTGACGTTCCTTCGGAACTATTTGGGAGTTGAAAATTAAAATATCTCTGCGTTCCTTTGCATCTTTGCGAGAGAAAAATATCGGTCACTGAGCTTGTCGAAGTGACAAACAAGATGCCTTCGACAGGCTTAGGCACCGAGCATAGCTCACTACCCAAAAGCATACCCAAAGTCCGTTGTCTGTTGACTAAAATAAAGGGCATCTTTATTTCATTACGAAAAGATGCCCTTCATTGTTTTATTTCTTAGTTGGCCTGTTTGGATTAGGCGATTTTTTATTCTGTTGTTTTTTGTTGTTTGTCTTTTTCTTTTTAGCTTGCTGTTGCTGTTGAATTGGCTGTACCTTGCCTAAAATTTCATTGGTTGACGCTAACTTTGTGTCAGTAGGCATTACAAAAGTTTCGCCTGAGAGTTTGTATAAATCGTCAAGAATTAATAAATCGTTTACAGTCTCACGATTCCAATGCAGATAATCTCTTTTCATCTGATTAGCTACAGACAATAAAAGAGCATCTCTTTTAGGACCTTCTTCTATTTCTTTGATTTTATTTAAAATCTCTTTGATATAACTGCCGTAGTGCCCTTGTTTTATATCACGTTTTTGATAACCTATATGTTCTGGTTTGTTTACGATTACACCTTGTTGTGGTGGTTCATATGGACTGTCAACGTCTAGTTTGTAATCAGAAATGATGTATAAATGGTCCCAAAGTTTGTGGATATAGTCGTTAGACTCTTTTACCTGAGGATTCATTTGTGCCATTACGCTCACTATGAAATGTGCAGCTTCTGTTCTTTTTTCTCTGTCTTCAATTTCAAGCAAGTGTTTTATCATAATCTGAATGTTACGGCCGTATTCAGAAATTATCAGTTTTTCTCTTTCTGTGTTGTATTTCAGTCCTTCTTTATTCATAGGTGTGATTGTTGTTTTATGTTAACATTTAGTTGTGTTAAATGTTTTTATTTTAGAATATTTAGTTTTGCAAATTTAAGCATTAATTGTTTTGATCCGCATTCGTCAAAAAGAACGGTAGCTTTTTTGTTTGGACCAATGCCTTCAACTTTAGCGACTGTTCCTTGTCCGAATTTCTGATGCAGAACTCTCATGCCTTCTTCAATTTCATCTGGTGCTGCTGCAGTAAAATCGGAGTCGCTATTCTTTTGTGTATTAATATTAATAGGTGTACTACTTGTAGGTCTGCTTGTAGTAGCTGGACTAGATTGTGTAGTTCTTTTCTGGAATTCTTTTTTCTCTTGGAAATTTCTTGAGAAAGGATTACTAAAGTTGATGCCTTCGTTGAAACTTGAAGTTCCTCGGAAAGATGCTTTCCTAGTTCTTTCAATCAACGATTGGTCAATTTCTTCAATGAAACGTGATGGTTCGCTTAGTGTAAGATTGCCCCAACGATAACGACTTTCTGCATAACTTAAAACTAATTTCTTTTCAGCACGAGTTAAAGCAACGTAGAATAATCGTCTTTCTTCTTCCAAATCTTCACGAGTGCTTAGCGACTGAACTCCAGGGAAAAGATTTTCCTCCAAACCAACAATGTAAACGTATGGGAATTCCAAACCTTTGGCGCTGTGTATTGTCATTAAAGTAACGTAATCAGCATCTTCTTCATCTTTTTTATCCTGGTCGGTAAGAAGTGCTACGTCTTCCATGAATTTATTAAGTGTAACTTCGTTTTGCTCACCTGTAACTTCATCTACTTGCTTATCTGAAAATTCCATGATGGCATTAAGTAACTCTTCAATATTTTGAACGCGAGCCACGCCTTCAGGAGTGTCGTCTTCTTTCAATACTTTTATAATTCCAACAGTATTGCAAATATGTTTTGCAAGTTCTATCGCGCTTTGTTTGTTAAGAAGAGTTTGGAAACTCCTTATCATTGTCGCGAAATTGCGTAGTTTTCCAACTGTTCCGCTGTTGAAATCATTTGGCATTGGTTCTTCTTCAGATGCAATTACATCCCAAATTCCTTTCTTGCGTTCATCAGCGACTACCATGAGTCGTTCGATTGTTGTCTTGCCTATACCTCTTGCTGGATAGTTTATGATACGCAAAAGTGCTTGTTCGTCATGTGGATTAATGACGACACGGAAGTAGGCGAGGAGGTCTTTAACTTCTTTTCTATCGTAGAATGAAAGACCGCCATATATCTTATAAGGTATATTTTTCTTGCGTAATGCTTCTTCTAAAGAACGTGACTGTGAGTTTGTTCTGTATAAGATTGCAAAATCTTTGTTGTTGAGTTGTTGCGACATTTTGTATCCAAAAATAGAGTTTGCAACCAAAATGCCTTCTTCTCCATCTGATGTTGCGCGCAGAACTGTAATTAAATCGCCTTCTTCATTGTCTGACCATACTTTTTTCTTGATTTGATCTTTGTTATGGTCGATAACGCTGTTTGCTGCGTTGACAATTGTTTTAGTTGAACGGTAGTTTTGTTCAAGGCGAATCAGTTTTTGTTCTGGATAATCTGTTTTGAAATTTAATATGTTTTGGATATTTGCGCCACGGAATCCGTAGATACTCTGTGCGTCGTCACCTACTACGCAAATATTTTCTCTCATTGCCGCAATTCTTCTGATGATAAGATATTGAGCGTAGTTCGTATCTTGATATTCGTCAACTAGTATGTATTCAAAACGTTGTTGATATTTATATAATATCTCAGGAAAATCGCGTAATAACACATTAGTGTAAAACAATATGTCATCAAAGTCCATTGCATTGGCACGTTGTAATCTGCTGTTGTATGTTTTGAATATTTCACCAATAAAAGGCTTGTTTGCTCTTAAGTCTTGTTGTTGAATTTCAAAATTATTGCAATAATCTTCTGGAGTGTACAAGGCAGATTTAGCCATAGAAATGCGATGAAGTATATTTTTAGCCGGATATACTTTTGGGTCTAATTCGCGTTCCTTTAATATTGCGTTTATGAGTTGTTTGGAATCATCAGTGTCGTAGATTGTGAAGTCAGGTGTGAATCCTAAATTTTGAGCTTCTATTCTCAATATGCGAGCAAATATGGAGTGGAATGTACCCATCCATACGTTGCGTGCAGAATGAGCATCAACTAGCTTCATAATACGCTCTTTCATTTCCTTGGCTGCTTTATTTGTAAAAGTAAGAGCCATAATAGAAAAAGGATTTACACCTTCTTGAATCATATATGCGATACGGTGGGTCAGGGCTTTGGTTTTACCAGAGCCAGCACCTGCAATAACCATAACCGGACCCTCAATTGTAGTAACTGCTTCTCTTTGAGGGCTATTTAAACCATTAAGTATATCTGTCACTTTGAAAATATTATTTTTGCAAATTTAATAAAATAAGACTAAATAATCTGTGGTATGTATATTTTTTTTGCCATTAATAATAAGGTAAATTCAATGCTATATCGTGTGCTGATATTGCGATTATAAATAATTAACAAATGATGTTAAAAAGAGGTTGAAAAAAAAATAAAAAAAAAGTTTACAAAGTGTTGGTTATTAAAGAAAAAGTTGTATCTTTGCACTCGGAAAAAAGTTAGAAAAAATAACTTTGCGAATGAGATAGTTAAGGGACCTGATAAGTTAAACGTTAGAGGTTTCTGCACTGTAAGTAATTAAAAATCAAGTTCTTGGGAGCTTATAGTGTGTTTAGCAATAAGTCAGGTAATGACTGTATTTCCCTAAAACTATGTTGTTTAAAGAGCGAAATTTCGGCTATTTGATAAGAAATTAAAGGAAGTTATTCCTAATTGAATGGATAGAAATTAGTAATTTAAAGAAAAAGAAATGCCAACGATTCAACAATTGGTCCGCAAAGGACGTCAAAAATTGGAAGACAAGAGTAAATCTCCTGCCTTGGATTCGTGCCCACAACGCCGTGGTGTTTGTGTACGTGTTTACACAACAACACCTAAAAAGCCTAATTCAGCTATGCGTAAAGTTGCTAGGGTTCGTTTGACCAATCAGAAAGAAGTTAATGCTTACATTCCTGGTGAAGGTCATAACTTGCAGGAACACTCAATCGTGATGATTAGAGGTGGTCGTGTTAAAGATCTTCCAGGTGTACGTTATCACATCATCCGTGGTGCTTTAGATACAGCTGGTGTAGATGGTCGTGCACAACGTAGATCAAAATACGGCGCTAAACGTCCTAAAAAGGCCGCTAAGAAGTAAAAATTGTTAAACGGTAAAAGTTTAGAACATTAAAACATGAGAAAAGCTAAACCAAAGAAAAGAATCATCCTTCCAGATCCAAAATACGGTGATGTTTTGGTAACAAAATTCGTTAACAACATCATGTTGAAGGGTAAAAAGAATCTTGCTTACGAAATTTTCTACAGTGCAATGGATATCGTAGGTAACAAATTAAACGAAGACCCTATCAGTGTTTGGAAGAAAGCTTTAGAAAACGTAACTCCACAGGTTGAGGTAAGAAGCCGTCGTATTGGTGGTGCAACTTTCCAAATTCCTTCAGAGATTCGTCCTTCTCGTAAACAAAGCATCGGTATGAAAAACCTCATCGGTTATGCTCGTAAACGCCATGAAAAATCAATGGGCGAAAGATTAGCAGGTGAAATCATGCAAGCTTACAAAGAAGAAGGCGCTGCTTTCAAGAAAAAGGAAGAAATCCACAGAATGGCTGACGCTAATAAAGCCTTCTCACACTTCAGATTCTAATATAAAAAACACAGTGTAAATAATGATGAAAAACGGTCAAAATAATATGAATAATCTCGATTTTACTCGTAATATTGGTATCATGGCTCACATAGATGCTGGTAAAACTACTACTACAGAGCGTATTCTGTATTATACTGGCCGTAGTCGTCGTATCGGTGAAGTGCATGATGGTGCTGCAACAATGGACTGGATGGTTCAAGAACAAGAACGCGGTATCACAATCACTTCAGCTGCTACAACAGTATTCTGGAATGTTAACAACAAACCATACAAAATTAATGTCATCGATACTCCTGGTCACGTCGATTTTACAGTCGAAGTCGAACGTTCTCTCAGAATCCTTGATGGCGCTGTGGCACTTTTCTGTGCAGTAGGTGGTGTTGAACCTCAATCAGAAACTGTTTGGCATCAATCCGATAAATACAAAGTTCCACATGTCTGCTTTATCAATAAAATGGACCGCTGTGGTGCTGACTTCTTTAAAGTTGTCGAACAGATTAAAGAACGCCTAGGCGCAAATCCTATCCCATTACAACTTCCTATCGGAAGCGAAGATACATTTATCGGTGTTGTTGACTTAGTCAAAAACAAAGCTTTTGTTTGGGAAGATGAACTTGGTCTTCAAATGTCAGAAGTAGAAATCCCTGAAGATATGCAAGATCTCGTAACAGAATATCGTGCTATGTTACTTGAGGGCGCTGCAGAAGATAATGAAGAGTTATTTGAGAAATTTATGGATGACCCTGAGTCTATCACAGAAGAAGAACTTATTGCTGAGATTAGAAAAGCTACTATTTCAAGACGTGCTTGTCCAGTATTATGTGGTGCTTCTTTCAAAAACAAAGGTGTACAATTCTTGCTTGATGCAATTGTAAATTATCTCCCAAGTCCAAATGATATAGAAGACGTTGTAGGTATTAATCCTAAGACAGAAAAAGAAGAAATTCGCAAAGCGGATTCAAAAGAGCCGTTCTGCGCTCTTGCTTTCAAAATTGCAACAGATCCTTATGTAGGTCGTCTTGCTTTCTTCCGTGTTTACTCTGGTTCACTCAAATCAGGTTCATACGTACTTAATGCATCAACAGGTAAGAAAGAACGCATCTCTAGAATTATGCAGATGAATGCTAACAAGCAAACACCTCTCGATATCATCGAAGCTGGTGACATTGCTGCAGCTGTCGGATTCAAAACAATTAGAACAGGCGACACCCTTACTAGCGAAGACAACCCTTTATTGCTTGAGTCTATCTCATTCCCACAACCAGTAGTTCAAATCGCAGTTGAACCTAAAACTCAAGCAGAGATGGACAAGTTATCACTTTCCTTAGATAAACTTGCCGAAGAAGACCCAACTTTCCAAGTCACCACAGACGACAATTCAGGTCAAACAATTATAGCTGGTATGGGCGAGTTGCACTTAGATATCATTATCGACAGATTAAGAAGAGAGTTTGGCGTAGAGATAAATGTTGGTAGCCCACAAGTATCGTATAAAGAATCATTCACAGAAACTGTTACACATCGTGAAGTTTATAAAAAACAAACTGGTGGTAAAGGTAAATTCGCTGATATCGAGTTTGAAATCGGTCCAGCTGATGAAGGTGTTTCTGGAGTACAATTTATTAACGACATTAAAGGTGGTAGTATTCCTCGCGAATTTATTATTGCTACAGAAAAAGGTTTCAAGAATGCATTGTCAAATGGCGTTTTAGCAGGATTCCCAATGGATTCAGTTAAGGTTCGCTTATATGACGGTTCAACCCACCCAGTTGATAGTGATGCATTATCATTTGAAGCTGCAGCACACTTTGGTTTCAAAGCAGCAGGTATGAAAGCCAAATCAGTTGTTATGGAGCCAATCATGAAAGTGGAAGTTCGTGTACCATCAGAGTATGTAGGTGATGTATCAGGTGATCTCAATAGAAGAAGAGCTATTTTGCGTGAGATTGAAGCAGGTGCTTCATTGCAAATAATAAAAGCTGATGTTCCATTATCAGAAATGTTCGGATACATAACTACATTAAGAACGTTAACACAAGGAAGAGCTAATTTCAGTATGGAATTCAGTCACTATGCAAGATTAGCAGACGATTTAGCAGAAGTAGTTGTAAAGAAGGCGAAAGGAACCTATTTCTCTTTATAAAAGAAGTAATAACAGAATAAGATTAGAATAAAAAATAAAAAATTAACAACAAATTCTTATGAGTCAAAGAATTAGAATTAAGTTAAAATCTCATGATCACAACTTAGTTGACAAATCAGCTGAGAAGATTGTGAAGACTATCAAATTGACTGGCGCTGTTGTTAGCGGTCCTATACCATTACCAACAGACAAGAAGATTTACACAGTATTGCGTTCTACTTTCGTTCACAAGAAATCGAGAGAACAATTTGAGTTATCATCATACAAACGTTTGCTTGATATATATAACTCAACATCACAAACTATCGATGCTTTGATGAAATTAGAATTACCAAGCGGTGTAGAAGTAGAAATTAAATTATAATTGTAAAACTATCTAGTAATTAAAAGCGTAGCATGTCAGGAATACTAGGAAAAAAGATTGGGATGACCAGCATTTACGACGAAAGTGGTAGAAATATTCCAGTTACAGTCGTTGAAGCAGGTCCTTGCGTAGTCACCCAAGTTAAGACAAAAGAAAAGGACGGTTACGATGCTATCCAAATGGCGTTTGATGAAAGAAAGGTGAAAAACACCCCTAAAGCTTTACAAAAACATTTTGAAAAAGCTGGCACAACACCAAAGAAGGTAGTACGCGAATTTTCACGTTTCGAAGAAGGTCACAGAAAGAGCCTTGGTGAAACAATTACCGTCGATGTATTTATGGAAGGCGAATTTGTTGACGTAACAGGTATCAGCAAAGGTAAGGGCTTCCAAGGTGTTGTAAAACGTCACAATTTCGCTGGCGTTGGACAATCGACTCACGGTCAACACAACCGTATGAGAAAACCGGGTTCAATCGGTGCTTGTGCATACCCTTCAAGAGTTTTCAAAGGCTTACGTATGGGTGGTCACATGGGTAACCGTACAGTGAAGGCTATTAACCTTCAAATCATGAAAATCGTTCCCGAGAAGAATTTGTTAGTTGTGAAAGGTTCAGTACCGGGATCTAAAAACGGATATTTAAAAATAGAAAGATGGAGTTAGAAGTTTTAAGAGTAACCGGTGAATCAACAGGACGCAAAGTTCAGTTGAACGAAAATATTTTCGGAATTGAGCCAAACGATCATTGCATTTATTTAGATGTTAATTTGATCAGAGCTAATCAACGTCAAGGTACACACAAAGCAAAAACACGTAGTGAAATTGCTGGTAGTACACGTAAGTTGATCCGTCAAAAAGGAACAGGTGGTGCACGTCGTGGTGATATCAATTCACCAGTATTAAGAGGCGGTGGTAGAGTATTTGGTCCACAACCACGTGATTACGGCTTCAAGTTGAACAAGAAAGTTAGACTTCTTGCACGTAAATCAGCTTTGACATACAAAATGAGAGATGCAGAAATTGCTATATTAGAAGACTTCACCTTTGATAGCATCAAAACTAAGAAGATGGTTGAAGTTTTGAATAACCTTAAAGTGAATGGTGGCAAGAACTTGTTTGTATTCCCAACTGTAGACACTAATGTTGTCATGTCAGCAAGAAACATTCAACGCACTCAAGTCACACTTGCTCGTAACCTCAACACTTATGATATTCTCAATGCCAAGAAAATTTTCATCTTGGAAAGTTCATTACCACAAATTGAAGAAATTCTTGGATAATTAACCTTAAAAATTAGAAACGATGATTATCATTAAGAAACCTGTAATAACAGAGAAGATGACCGCGATTACTGAGAAATTTAATCGCTATGCATTTATTGTTGACAAACGTGCAAATAAACTGCAAATCAAACAGGCTGTCCAAGACCTTTATGGCGTACAAGTGGAATCAGTCAACACTATTAATTATGAAGGAAAGCTTAAGTCACGTTACACAAAGACTGGCGTTATCAGCGGCAGAAGAGATGCTTTCAAGAAAGCAATCGTGACATTAGCAAAAGGTGAAACTATTGACTTTTTTAGCAATATTTAAAGATGGCTTTAAAGAAATATAAACCAACGACACCGGGTCAGCGCTTCAAAATTATTAGCGCTTTTGACGAAATCACAACAAGCAAGCCAGAGAAGTCATTGCTTGCTACTAAAAAAAGCACCGGTGGACGTAACCACGTAGGTAAAATGACAGTCCGCAATATTGGTGGTGGACACAAACAAAAATATAGAATAATTGACTTCAAACGTGATAAAGACGGTATTCCAGCAGTAGTTAAGACTATTGAATACGATCCAAACCGTACAGCACGTATCGCTCTCGTATTTTACGCAGACGGTGAAAAACGTTACATCATAGCTCCACAAGGCTTGAAAGTCGGTCAGACAATTATGTCAGGTAAAGAAGCTACACCAAACGTAGGTAACACAATGTTCTTAAGCGACGTTCCATTCGGTACAATCGTTCACAACATTGAATTACGTCCTGGTCAAGGTGCTAAGATGGCACGTAGCGCTGGTGCATACGCACAATTGATGTCACGTGATGGTAAGTATGCTATTTTGAGAATGCCTTCAGGCGAAACACGTCTCATACTTCAAGCATGTAAAGCTACTATCGGTACAGTATCAAATGGTGACCATAACCTTGAAAAATCAGGTAAAGCAGGTCGTAGCCGCTGGTTAGGTCGTCGTCCACGCGTTCGTGGTGTTGTTATGAACCCAGTTGATCACCCAATGGGTGGTGGTGAAGGTCGTGCATCAGGTGGTCTCCCACGTAGCCGTAAAGGTTTACCAGCTAAGGGTTATAAGACACGTGCATTGAAGAATGCATCTAACAGATACATCATTGAAAGAAGAAAGAAATAATTAACCAGGTAAAAAATTAACAAAATGAGTCGCTCACTTAAAAAAGGACCATATATCCACTATAAACTCGAAAAAAGAGTTTTGGATAATGTTGAAACAGGTAAGAAGACCGTCATTAAGACCTGGTCGAGAGCTTCAATGATTTCACCAGACTTTGTTGGTCAAACTATAGCTGTACACAACGGTAATAAATTCATCCCTGTTTACGTAACAGAAAACATGGTAGGTCATAAGTTAGGAGAATTTGCTCCAACACGTATATTCAGAGGCCATGCCGGAAATAAAAAATGATAAATAAAGAATAGTATGGGAGCAAGAAAACATAATAGAGCAGAAGCTATAAAAGAAGCACGTAAACATGTTGCTATGGCAAAGTTGAATGACGTGCCTACATCGCCTCGTAAGATGCGTTTAGTTGCTGACATGGTAAGAGGAATGAAAGTGGAACTTGCACTGCATGCCTTATTGTACTCACCTAAAGCTGCTGCAAAACCGATGTATAAATTACTTCGTTCAGCAATAGCAAACTGGGAAGCTAAAAATGAAGGAAAACGTATCGAAGACGCTAACTTATATGTAAAAGAAGTTTTTGTTGATGAAGGTCGTACTTTAAAACGTATTCAACCTGCACCACAAGGTCGTGCACACCGCATCCGCAAACGTTCTAACCATATTACTATAGTTGTCGATAGTAGAATCGCTGAAGCAGCTAATGTCGAGGCAAAAGTAGAAGAATAAAAATTAATTAGAGTTTACAATGGGACAAAAAACAAATCCAATAGGTCTTAGATTAGGAATCATCAAAGGTTGGGATTCCAATTGGTATGGCGGTAGAGATTTTTCAAAGAAACTTGTTGAAGACGACAAAATTCGTAAATATTTGAATGCACGTCTTGGTAAAGCAGGTATCTCAAAGATTGCTATCGAACGTTCACTTAAACTCGTGACCGTAACTATCTTCACAGCCCGTCCAGGTATGATCATAGGTAGAGGTGGTCAAGAAGTAGATAAATTAAAAGAAGAATTGAAGAAGCTCACTGGAAAAGAAGTTCAAATTAATATCAGTGAGATTAAGAGACCAGAACTCGATGCTTACATAGTAGCTAGCACAATTGCAAAACAAATTGAAGGCCGCGTTTCATTCCGTCGCGCTATCAAAACTGCAGTTTCAGGAACTATGCGTATCGGTGCTGAAGGTATCAAAGTTATTGCTTCAGGTCGTGTTGGCGGTGCAGAAATGGCACGTCAAGAAACTTACAAAGAAGGTCGTATTCCATTACATACACTTCGCGCAGACATCGATTATTCATTAGTCGAAGCACATACAACTTATGGCCGTATCGGTATCAAAGTATGGATCTGCAAAGGTGAAATCTATGGTAGACCAGAATTAGTACCAACCTCAGTTGCTAGTGCACCTAAAAAACAATCAGCACCAAAGCAAAACGGAGGAGCTCCACGTCGCAATAAACGTAACAACAATAAGTAAGAAAATAAAAAATTATAGACGATGTTACAACCTAAAAGAACAAGATTCAGAAGACCTCAGAAAAGCAAGATAAAAGGTATCGCACACCGCGGACACGAACTTGCATTCGGAACTTTTGGAATAAAATCAATGGAGGATGCTCTGATTACAGCTCGTCAAATTGAAGCTGCTCGTCAAGCCGTCACTCGTTATATGAAACGTGAGGGACAAATTTGGATTAGAATATTCCCTGACAAACCTATCACCAAGAAGCCACAAGACGTTCGTATGGGTAAAGGTAAGGGAGATGTTGAATACTTTGCAGCTCGCGTATATCCTGGTCATATGCTTTTCGAAGCTGAAGGCGTGCCATTAGCAATTGCTAAAGAAGCTATGCGTTTAGCCGCTCAAAAGTTACCTGTTACAACAAAATTCGTTGTAAGAAGAGATTATGTTGAATAATTAGAATGAACAAGCACTATGAAAAAAGAAGCTATCAATGAATTAAGTACAGCTGATTTGATGGAACGCATCGAAGAGCAACGTACACAATACGTTAAGATGAAGCTCCAACATGCAGTTTCTCCGCTGGATAATCCTCATAAATTAGGCGCTTGTCGCAAGGAAATCGCACGTATGATGACTGAACTTAGAAAACGTCAGCTCATTGAAGGAAAACAAGACAATAAATAATAACGACAATTAAGGAATTATCATGGAAAGAAATCTTAGAAAAGAGAGAATAGGCGTTGTTGCTAGCAACAAAATGGATAAAACCATAGTCGTTGTTATTGAACGTCGTACAAAACACCCTATTTACGGTAAATTCGTTAAGAATTCTACACGTTTTATGGCACATGATGAGAAAAATGAATGCAACATCGGTGACACCGTACGCATCATGGAAACTCGTCCTTTAAGTAAGAACAAACGTTGGAGACTCGTTGAAATAATAGAAAGGGCTAAGTAATGTTACAACAAGAATCAAGACTTGCAGTTGCCGATAACAGTGGCGCAAGAGAAGTTCTCTGCATCAGAGTTTTAGGCGGTACAAAAAAACGTTATGCCGGCATAGGCGACGTGATAGTAGTAACAGTTAAAGACGCTACCCCAGGTGGTAACGTAAAAAAAGGTGCTGTTGTTAAAGCTGTCGTAGTTCGTACTAAGAAAGAAATTCGCCGCGCTGACGGCTCATACATTCGTTTCGACGATAACGCATGCGTAATTTTAAATAACGCTGGCGAAATGATGGGAACTCGTATCTTTGGACCAGTTGCCAGAGAGTTGCGTGAGAAACAATATATGAAGATCGTATCTCTTGCACCTGAGGTACTTTAATTAAAGAAAGGGACAAGTTATGAGTAAATTACATGTTAAAAAAGGTGATAACGTATTAGTTATCGCTGGAACCCAAAAAGGAAAAAAAGGCACAGTTCTTAGCGTCGATGTTGAAAAACAAAGAGCTATCGTTGATGGTGTCAATTTAGTCTCTAAGCATGCTCGTCCAAGCACAGAGAATCCTAAAGGTGGTATCGTAAAGAAAGAGGCTGGTGTCCATATTTCAAATCTTATGGTTTGTGATAAAGACGGTAAGCCAGGCCGCATCGGTCGTAAAAAAGATGACAATGGTAAATCAATCCGTTATTCTAAAAAAACAGGTGAGGAGATAAAATAATGAATTATCAACCTAAACTCAGAGAACAGTATAAGAGTGAAATCGTGCCTGCATTAATGAAGGAATTCCAATACAAAACTGTGATGCAGGTTCCACGGCTTTTGAAAATTTCACTCAATCAGGGTATCGGCGCTGCTTTAGCCGACAAGAAACTGATTGATTACGGTGTAGAAGAAATGTCAGCTATCACCGGACAGAAAGCCGTTCCTACAATTTCTAAATGTGACGTTTCTAACTTCAAGTTACGTCGCGGAAACCCAATCGGTGTACGTGTAACTTTACGCGGTGACAGAATGTACGAATTTCTCGAACGCCTTGTCGCTGTTGCTTTACCACGTGTACGCGACTTCAGAGGTATTAACGACAAAGGTTTTGATGGCCGCGGTAACTACAGCTTCGGCGTTACTGAACAAATCATCTTCCCAGAAATCGATATGGATAAAGTAAACCGTATCAATGGTATGGATATAACCTTTGTAACTTCAGCTAAAACTGACAAGGAAGCAATGGCCTTGTTGAAACAATTTGGTCTTCCATTTAAAAATCAGAAAAAACAGTAAGGTATGGCAAAAGAGTCAATGAAAGCTCGCGAGCGTAAAAGAGCTCAAATGGTTGAGAAATATGCAGCTAAACGTGCTGCTCTCAAGGAAGCTGGCGATTATATCGGTCTCCAAAAACTTCCTAAAAACGCTTCTCCTATCCGTCTGCATAATCGCTGTCAGCTTACCGGACGTCCAAAAGGTTACATGCGTCAGTTCGGCATTTCACGTATCAACTTCCGTGAAATGGCACTGAAAGGTTTAATTCCAGGTGTTAAAAAAGCAAGTTGGTAAACATTAAAAATTAAGACAATGATTACAGATCCTATAGCAGATTTCTTGACACGCATCCGTAATGCTGTCAAAGCTAAACATAGAATAGTTGAAGTACCAGCTTCAAACGTTAAGAAAGCTATAACTCAAATTCTTTTCGAAAAAGGTTATATCCTTAACTATAAATTTGAAGAAGAAGGTCCTCAAGGCACAATTAAAATTGCTTTGAAATATCATCCTGTAACAAAACAACCAGCTATTATGTCAATCCGTCGCGTTTCAAGCCCAGGTTTACGTAAATATGCTGATTCTGAAAACTTGCCAAGAGTGATGAATGGCTTAGGTATAGCTATCATCTCTACATCACAAGGTATTATGACAGATAAAGAAGCTCGTAAGCTTCATATCGGTGGAGAAGTTTTATGTTACGTAAGTTAATGAAAGGAGAATAGCAATGTCATTATCAAGAATTGGAAAGATGCCTATAGCTATCCCAGCAGGCGTAGAAGTAACAGTATCAGATAACGTTTTTACAGCTAAAGGTAAATTAGGTCAATTAAGCCAAGATTTCCACGGCGATGTTAATGTAAAAATTGAAGACGGTTTCGTTATCGTAGAACCAGCTAACATTGAAAAAGCTAGTGCAAAACACGGACTTTACCGCGCATTGTTCTTCAACATGGTAAAAGGCGTATCAGAAGGCTTTGAAACAGTACAAGAACTTGTTGGTGTTGGTTATAAAGCAGAAGCTAAAGGTCAACAATTAGAATTATCACTTGGTTTCTCACACACTATCGTTATGGTGTTCCCAGAAGAAATCAAAGTTGAAACAGTTAACGAAAGAGGTAAGAACCCTATCATCAAGTTGCGTTCTTACGATAAACAATTGCTTGGTCAAGTTGCAGCTAAGATTCGTTCATTCCGTAAACCAGAACCTTACAAGGGTAAAGGTATCAAGTTTGTGGGCGAAGTCTTAAGACGCAAACAAGGTAAAGCAGCAGGTAAATAATGTTTGAAACGATAATTGAAAAACGCAATTAAGATGGTTAAAGTTAAAAAGATAAGAAGAAGATTGAATATCAAGAGACGCGTCAGAAAAATCGTCAACGGTACTGCTGAACGTCCAAGAATGTCTGTCTTCAGAAGCAACAAACAAATCTACGTTCAATTAATCGATGACCTTGCAGGCAAGACTTTACTTGCTGCAAGTTCACGTGAGAACGGAATTGAAGAAGAAAAAATTACAAAGATTGAAAAAGCAGCTAAAGTTGGTGCTTTAATCGCTGAAAAAGCAAAAGCAGCAGGTATTGAAAATGTTGTTTTCGATCGTAATGGTTATTTGTATCATGGTAGAGTTAAGTCTTTAGCAGACGGCGCTCGTAATGGTGGATTAAAATTCTAAAGCTATGTCAGAAGTCAACGTAAAAAGAGTAAAAACTTCGGAAATCGAGTTTAAAGAACGTTTGGTTAGCGTTCAACGCGTCACCAAAGTTACCAAAGGTGGACGTACATTTAGCTTCTCAGCTATCGTAGTCGTCGGCAACGAAAATGGCGTGGTAGGTTACGGACTTGGTAAAGCCAAGGAAGTTCAAGCCGCTGTAGCAAAAGGTATCGATGATGCAAAGAAAAACTTAATTAAAGTTCCAATTATCAACGGAACCCTTCCTCACGAACAATATGGTAAATACTGCGGTGCATACGTTTACGTACAACCAGCTACTCCTGGTACTGGTGTTATCGCAGGTGGTGCTATGCGTGCAGTATTGGAAAGCGTAGGCGTTAAAAACGTCTTGGCTAAATCAAAAGGTTCTTCAAACCCTCACTCAGTAGTTAAAGCTACATTCGCAGCATTAAGCCAAATGCGTGATGCTCGCATGGTAGCTGAAATGAGAGGTGTTGATATGGATGTGGTGTTTAACGGATAATCTTAAAGCAATGAAAAAAGTTAGAATTACTCAGGTTAGAAGTGGCATCGGCAGACCACAAGATCAAAAAGATACTTTAGTAGCTTTAGGTCTTAGAAAAATGAACCAATCTATTGAGGTTGATATGGAAAATCCATGTCTCGCCGGTATGGTTGAAAAGGTAAAACACCTTCTCAAAGTTGAAGAAATTTAATTGTTGAACTAAGAAAATTAATAAATAGTATGGATCTTAGTAATCTTAAACCAGCCAAAGGCTCTGTAAAAACTCGCAAGAGAATCGGTCGTGGACAAGGTTCTGGTAGAGGTGGTACCTCAACACGTGGTCACAAAGGCGCTGGCTCACGTTCAGGCACTTCTCACAAAATCGGTTACGAAGGTGGTCAAATGCCATTGGCACGTCTCGTTCCTAAATTCGGTTTCAAGAATATCAATCGTAAATTCTTCCGTCCAGTTAATGTTGAAATCCTCCAAGATTTCGCTGACTGCGGTATCATGAACATTACTCCTGAATTATTGATGGAAAATGGTTTCGTTGGTAAGAATGAACTCGTAAAAATTCTTGGTAACGGTGAATTAAAGGCACAAATGACTGTCAAAGCTCACGCTTTCTCAAAGAGCGCAGAAGCAGCTATTACAAATGCCGGTGGAACAATCGAGAAAATATAATAAATAAAACTGAAGAGATATGAAGGAGTTATTAATAGTTATTTTAGTATGTGTAGTTATAGCCGGTATTCTATGGATGAATAAACGACTCAGAGAAAACATACGAAATATCTTTAAAATTGAGGAACTCCGTAAGCGTATCACCTACACGATATTAATTGTTTTAATTTATCGTTTCGGTTCTTACGTGGTTCTCCCAGGAATCGATCCTAATCAACTCGCCGAATTGCAAAACCAAAGCAGTAGCGGTCTTCTCGGTTTGTTGAATATGTTCTCAGGTGGTGCTTTCGCTAACGCTTCAGTATTCGCATTAGGTATTATGCCATATATCACAGCTTCTATTATAGTTCAGCTGTTGGGTATGGCAATACCTTATTTCCAACGTTTACAAAAAGAAGGTGAAAGCGGTCGTCGTAAAATCAATCAAATTACACGCTACTTAACAGTTCTTATTGTTGCAGCTCAAGCTCCAGGTTATATTGCTAACTTGCGCGCTCAACTTCCAGCTGAAGCAATTTATCCATTCGTAGCAGGCGGCTCACCAACTTTGTTCTTCTGGATTTCATCAGTAATTATTCTTATAGCTGGCACATTATTCGTCATGTGGCTCGGTGAACGTATCACTGATAAAGGTTTAGGTAATGGTATTTCTTTGATCATTATGATCGGTATCATCGCACGTTTACCTTTCGCATTGTTCGCTGAAGTAGCATCTCGTTTCACACAAGGTCATGGCGGCCCAATCTTCTTCTTGATTGAGATCGTTGTTCTCGTCCTTGTTATTATCATGACAATATTGTTAGTTCAAGGTACACGTAAAATACCAGTACAATATGCAAAACGCGTTGTTGGCAACAAACAATATGGTGGAGTACGTCAATATATTCCATTAAAAGTTAATGCAGCTGGTGTTATGCCAATCATTTTTGCTCAAGCAATAATGTTCGTACCTATTACTATTGCTGGTTTTACACAAAGTGAATCAATGTCAGGCTTCATGTCAGCATTTACAAACATGAACGGATTCTGGTATAACGCAGTATTCTTCTTGTTAATCGTTGTTTTCACATACTTCTACACAGCTGTTACAATTAACCCAGCTCAAATGGCAGAAGATATTAAGAAAAACGGTGGTTTCATCCCAGGCGTTAAGCCAGGTAAGAAGACTCAAGAGTTCTTTGACGATGTTATCTCAAGAATTACATTACCAGGTTCTTTGTTCTTAGGTGTAGTAGCAATCATGCCTGCAATAGTTTCAATTCTCGGCGTTAATCAACAGTTCTCACAATTCTACGGTGGTACATCATTGTTGATTCTCGTTGGTGTTGTATTAGATACATTACAACAAATAGAGAGCCATCTCTTAATGCGTCACTATGACGGTTTAACAAAATCAGGTCGCATTAAAGGTCGCTCAGGAAGAATATAAAGATTTCTAACAATGATTCATTATAGAACTGATAGTGAAATAGAATTGCTTAGAAAAGCTGCTTTACTTGTAGGTAAGACTTTAGGTGAAGTAGGAAAGCATATACGTCCGGGTATCCGTACTATAGAACTTGATAAAATCGCTGAGGAATTTATCAGAGATCATGGTGCAATACCTGCCTTCAAGGGCTATGAAGGATTTCCCGGAAGTCTATGCATCTCCGTCAATGATGCTGTTGTACATGGTATACCAGGAAATTATGAACTCCGTGATGGTGATATAGTTTCTGTAGACTGTGGAACAATATTAGACGGCTATGTCGGCGATTCTGCATATACTTTTACAGTAGGCGAGGTATCTGAAGAGATTAAATTGTTCCTTCAAAGATCAAAAGAATCTTTATATAAAGGTATTGAACAAGCTGTTTCAGGAAATAGAATTGGTGATATAGGATATGCTATCCAAAGTTATGTTGAACAATTTGGCTATGGAGTAGTTCGTGAATTGGTTGGTCATGGAGTAGGTCGTAAGATGCATGAAGATCCTCAAGTTCCTAATTACGGCAAACGCGGTACTGGAACTAAATTATCAGAAGGCATCGTTATAGCGATTGAACCAATGATAACTTTTGGTAAAAAGGACATCATTCAAGAAAGAGACGGATGGACTATAAAGACAAAAGACAGAAAACCAGCAGCACACTTTGAACATGACGTAGCAGTACGTAACGGAAAAGCTGAGATATTATCAAGTTTTGAATGGATTGAAGGAAATCAATAAATAAAAGAATATTATATGGCAAAACAATTGTCGATAGAACAAGACGGAACAGTAGTTGAATCATTGGGTAATGCAATGTTCAGAGTAGAATTAGAAAATGGTCTACAAATTATAGCACATATTTCAGGAAAGATGCGTATGCATTACATAAAAATTCTACCTGGAGACAGAGTAAGACTCGAAATGTCCCCTTATGATCTGACAAAAGGACGTATAACATTCAGATATAAATAATTTTTTTTTCTTAAAAAAAAATCTTATCTTTGCACCCGCAAAAAAAGATAAGTTTACTTTGCTGAAAGAAATTAAAAGGTAATAGAAATAAATATGAAAGTCAGAGCATCAATCAAGAAAAGATCAGACGATTGCAAAATTGTGCGTCGTAAAGGTAAATTGTATGTAATTAACAAAAAGAACCCTAAAGAAAAACAACGTCAGGGTTAATAAAAACGTAAAAATAGAAGAATTATGGCTAGAATTGCTGGTGTTGATATTCCTAACAACAAACAAGGTCAAATTTCATTGACTTATATTTATGGTATCGGTCGTTCACTTGCTAAAGAAATTCTTGCAAAAGCAGGCGTAGATCCAGAAAAAAAAGTTCAAGATTGGAACGATGATGAACAAAACGTTATTCGTACAATCATTGGTGATCAATACAAAGTAGAAGGTGAACTTCGTAGTGAAATTCAAATCAATATCAAACGTTTAATGGATATTGGTTGCTACAGAGGTGTCCGTCACCGTTTAGGATTACCATTACGTGGTCAAAGTACCAAAAATAATGCACGTACTCGTAAGGGACGTAAGAAAACTGTTGCTAATAAAAAGAAAGCCACTAAGTAATAAATAACTTATTGGTTGGATCATAAAAAACCATTAAAAAATAATTTAAAAAAATGGCAAAAAACACAAAAGTCGTTAAGAAACGTGTTGTGAAGATTGAAGCTGTAGGTAAAGCATTCATTAAAGCTTCTTTCAATAACATCATCATTTCCTTGACAAACAATGAAGGACAAGTCATTTCTTGGGCATCAGCCGGAAAAATGGGCTTCAAAGGTTCAAAGAAGAACACTCCATACGCAGCTCAAATGGCAGCCGAGGATTGCTCTAAAACAGCATATGACTTGGGATTACGTAAAGTTAAAGTATTTGTAAAAGGACCAGGTTCAGGACGTGAATCAGCTATTCGTTCAATCAATGCATCTGGCATCGAAGTAACAGAAATCGTTGACGTTACTCCATTGCCACACAATGGTTGCCGTCCTCCTAAACGTAGAAGAGTGTAATTTTTATTAAAATTTTAAAAATTAGTAGTTATGGCAAGATATACAGGTCCTAAAACAAAAATCGCTCGTAAGTTTGGTGAACCAATCTACGGTGCTGACAAAAATTACGAAAAAAGAAATTATCCTCCAGGACAACACGGTGCAGCTAAGAGAAGAAAAAAAGTCTCTGAATACGGTGTACAGTTAATGGAGAAACAAAAAGCAAAATACACATACGGTATTTTGGAACGCCAGTTCAGAAATTTGTTTGAAAAAGCAAATAGAAAAAAAGGTATCACTGGTGAAATTTTACTTCAACTTATTGAATCACGTTTAGATAACTTAGTTTATCGTTTCGGTATCGCTCCAACACGTGCAGCTGCTCGTCAATTGGTTAGCCACCGTCATATTACAGTCAATGGTAAAGTTGTCAACATTCCTTCATACTTAGTAAGAGTTGGTGACATCATCGCAGTACGTGAAAAATCTAAGAGTTTGGAAGTTGTTACAAATTCAGTGGAAGGTCACACAAACCGTTATCCATGGTTAGAATGGGATTCAGATAAACTTTGCGGTAAATTCATGACATATCCAAACCGCGAGGATATTCCTGAAACCATCAATGAACAACTTATCGTTGAGTTGTACTCTAAATAATCGAATATAAACTGATATTATGGCAATATTAGCATTTCAAAGACCCGATAAGGTTATAATGGTAGAATCGACAGACAAACATGGTGTCTTCGAATTTCGCCCACTTGAACCAGGTTTCGCAACAACAATAGGTAACGCTCTCAGAAGAGTTCTCCTTTCTTCATTGGAAGGTTATGCTATCACTTCAATCAGAATTGAAGGCGTACAGCATGAACTCGCACCTATCCACGGTGTTATTGAGGATGTTGCTGATATGGTACAACGTTTCAAACAGGTTCGTTTTAAACAACAAATACCAGGCGAAACATTTGAGAAAGTTAATGTAGTTATCGGCGGTCAAGATAAATTCGTGGCTGGTGATATCAACAAATTCCTCTCAGTGTTTCAAGTGTTGAACCCTGAACTCGTCATCTGCCACATGGACCCTTCTGTTAAATTGTCTATCGAATTGACAATTAACAAAGGTAGAGGATATGTGAATGCTGACGAAAATAAAGTGTTGAATGCACCAATCGACACTATCGCCATAGATTCTATCCACACTCCAATTAGAAATGTCAGCTTTAAATATGAGAACTATCGTGTTGAACAAAAAACAGACTACGAAAAGCTTATATTTGACATCGAAACTGATGGATCAATAAATCCTAAAGACGCATTGGAAGAGGCAGCTAAAATACTTATCTATCACTTCATGCTCTTCTCAGACGAGAGAATAACAATGATGGATGAAAAGAAAGCAGCATCAGAAGACTTAGACGAAAATTCATTACATATTCGTCAACTTCTTAAGACTAAATTAGTCGAGATGGATCTTTCAGTCCGTGCATTGAACTGCTTGAAAGCAGCTGAAGTTGAAACAATAGGTGACTTGGTATCCCTCGATAAGCATGACTTACTCAAATTCCGTAACTTCGGTAAGAAGTCTCTTACAGAATTAGAAGAATTGGTAAGAAACAAAGGATTAGAATTTGGAATGAATATCAGCAAATATAAATTAGATAAGGAATAATAAAGATGAGACACAATAAAAAATTTAATCATTTAGGAAGAAAAAGCGCACACCGCAACGCTATGTTAGCTAATATGGCTTGCTCGCTTATTCTTAACAAACGCATTGTTACTACAGTAGCTAAAGCTAAAGCTTTACGTATCTACGTAGAACCAATGATCACTCGTTCCAAAGATGATTCAACAGTATCACGCCGTACAGTTTTCGCTATGCTTCAAAGCAAAGAAGCAGTTACAGAACTTTTCCGCGAAATTAGCCAAAAAGTTGCTGAACGTCCAGGTGGTTACACACGTATCATTAAATTAGGTACTCGTCTTGGTGACAGCGCTGAGATGTGTATGATGGAACTCGTTGACTACAATGAAATTTACACAGGCAACGACAAGAAAGCTGCTAAACCAGCTAAAGCAACTCGTAGAAGAAGCACAAAGAAAAAAGCTGAAGCTACAGTTGAAACTACAGTAGAAGAAAATACTGCAGAATAATATTTCAAAATAAAAGACCTGACATTTTGGTCGGGTCTTTTTTTTAAGATTCATTTACTAAACTAAAAATAAAATTTACTATGAGCAGAATAGCATACGTACACGCACGTCAAATATTAGATTCACGCGGTAATCCAACAGTTGAAGTTGATGTAGTTCTCGAATGCGGTGTTAAAGGTCGCGCTTCAGTACCATCTGGTGCTTCAACAGGTGTTAACGAAGCTCTCGAACTTCGTGACGGTGACAAAAATTGTTATTTAGGTAAAGGTGTTCTTAAAGCTGTTGCTAATGTTAACGGTCCTATCGCTGAAACTTTGATAGGCATGAACGCATTAGATCAAATCGCTATCGACGAAGCAATGATTGCTCTCGACGGAACAGAAACAAAATCTAACCTCGGTGCTAATGCAATACTCGGCGTTTCTTTAGCTGTTGCTAAAGCTGCTGCTGAATATCTCGGCTTACCACTTTACAAATATATCGGAGGTGTTAATTCTTACACACTTCCAGTTCCTATGATGAACATCATCAATGGTGGTGCTCACTCAGATGCTCCTATCGCATTCCAAGAATTCATGATTCGTCCAGTTGGCGCTTCATCATTCCAAGAAGGCATCCGCATGGGTACAGAAGTTTTCCACAACCTTAAGAAAGTTCTTAAAGACCGTGGTCTCAGCACAGCTGTAGGTGATGAAGGTGGTTTCGCTCCAAATCTCGAAGGTACAGAAGACGCTCTTAACGTAATCCTTCAAGCTATCAAAGCAGCAGGTTACGAACCAGGTAAAGACGTTACAATCGCTCTCGACTGCGCTTCTTCAGAATTCTTCAAAGATGGTAAATATGACTACACTTGGAAACAAGAAGGTGGTGCTGTTTACTCAAGCAAAGAACAAGCTGAATACCTCGCTAAACTCGTTGCTGAATATCCAATCGATTCAATCGAAGACGGTATGGCAGAAAACGACTGGGAAGGCTGGAAGATCCTCACAGATATGATTGGTGACCGTTGCCAATTAGTTGGTGATGACTTGTTCGTTACAAACGTTAAATATTTACAACGCGGTATCACAGAAGGTTGCGCTAACTCAATCCTCGTTAAAGTTAACCAAATCGGTTCTCTTACAGAAACATTACGCGCTGTTGAATTAGCACAACGTAACGGTTACACAGCAGTTATCAGCCACCGTTCAGGTGAAACTGAAGATGCAACTATCGCTGACATCGCTGTTGCAACAAACTCAGGCCAAATCAAGACTGGTTCTGCAAGCCGTTCAGACCGTATGGCTAAGTACAACCAACTTCTCCGTATTGAAGAAGAACTTGGTAGCGTAGCTTACTATCCACGTAAAAAATAATGCATAATTCTTAATGCATAATGCATAATAAAGCCGCTCAGTAATGGGCGGTTTTTTTTGTTTGAACTAAGAACCAAGAACCAAGAACCTGTTGAAGTTTCCTCTAGCAAAGACGCAAAGGAACGCAAAGTGTTACACGATATTTTTGATACGCCACATGAGTGACGTTTCTACAAAGCCTCATCAATCCCCTAACTCCTCAGACCCTCAATTCCTCATACCCTTAGTTCCTTTTTGGGCGTTCCGGCGAAGCCGTCGGGCTTTCCGCTCTATCTTTTTCCGCTTCGCTTCAAAAGGATGCCGCTCCAATCCCTAACGCTAGGGGCTAAGAGCAATGAGAGGCGAGCTTTGAGCAAGGTTGCTGAGTTCGTTGAAGTGATTTTTTTATCTCTCGCAGAGACGCAGAGGAACGCAGAGTTTTATCGATGCGTAACAAAAGTCTGTAGTCCGTTCTCTTTTGTGATATTTTTTGAATAAACGATACTCTTAAACTCTCTTTCTTAGTTGTTTATTTGATATAACAGATTGACAACTATGATTTTACCCCCCCCGATTTTATTTTTCGATGGGCGGCGTTTCAGAAATAAACTTTATATTTTTAGTCTCAGACACAGAACACTTGGTGTCTTGGTGTCTTGGTG
>JBGVET010000021.1:0-20356 GCA_045120395.1 Candidatus Limimorpha sp. | reverse complement strand
TTTTTTTAATTTATTTCTTCTTTTTTCTTTAACAGCTGTATCTCAACGATTTGCAAACTCATTTTACAGACATCTTCCCTCTTTTTATGCCGGATTTAATCCAAAAAAACGGATTTTATGACTCCTTGCACACAGATTTTACATCAAAAATATCACAAACTGATACGAAAACCAGAAAAACATGAACCGAATAGCATGCATTTTTATCGCCAAATGGCATACTTCCTGTCTACGAATAAGCACGAATCCGCACGAATCTTATCCTCCACGGATCGGCACGAATCTCACGGATAGATTCAGTTCAACAGCCAATAGCTAATAGCCAAAAGATATACCTTATTAATTAATAGAAGAGAGAATAAAAAATTATAAGGTTTTTATTTTGAATTCCTATTATTTCAAAAAAACATTAATTTTGTCTCATGAAAAAAATTATACTACTCATATTATTGTCATTTATAAGTTTTATTTCATTTGGGCAAGATACTAACATCTCCTACTCTAACTTTATCTTATTACCAAACAACACTAAAGCTGAAATAGAACTTGTATCTTCTAAAAATCAAAGAGGCTTAAATTATGAAACTCAAATATTAAATATAAGAGGCTACAACCTACTCCTTATTAATATACTTGACTCTGGACTTACCGACACCAACATAGACTTTGATATAAAAGTACATTACGATAATCGAAACGCTTCATATGGTGATAATAGATTACGTACTAAAGAATGGGACAATATCATAAGAAGTATTTCCTCAAATCCTGATGTAATTGACGACTTTGATTATGACAGTAATGTTAAAAATATTTTAGACAATAATCTTGAAGGCTGCGAATATCTCATCGTCACTCCTAACGACAACGACATTTCTCTATGGGCTGACACCCTAGCAAAATTCAGAAACGAACAAGGAATTTTAACAAAGGTGATAAGTCTTGATGAAATCGGAGACAACTTACCATTCAATATCAAAAATTATTTTAACGATATATACAAAAACTGGGATCTGGTTCCTTCAGCGATACTTCTTTTCGGGGACTATAATCTCGATGACACAAAAGGCATTTGTTCATTCTATCTTAACGATCATCCTGACGGACTATCTTATCTTGCCGACAATAAATTCGTAGATTTTAACAACGACAACCTTCCCGAAATAGTTATAGCTCGTATGCCAGCTGCAAATGCCCAACAAGCAGAACTGATGGTGAAGAAAACAATACATTACGAACGTAATCCCTCTACAAATCCAAACTACTACGACAAACCTGTCACAGCTATGGGATTTGAAGAATCAAGATGGTTTCAGTTGTGTTCCGAAATTATCGCAGGTTATTTTGAAAATATAAATAAGAGTCCTAAACGTTTAAATGCAATTGTCGGTGGCAGACCAGATTCCCTATGGTCTACAGCGAAAAATACTGACAAACTAATAAAAACATTTGGTCCTAATGGACTGAACTATATCCCATCCGACTTACGTCATTTAACGAAATGGTATGCTAATCAGGATGACATAAGCAATGCCATCAACAATGGAACTTTTTTGATACAATATAGAGGTCATGGTCAAAACCAAGCATGGACTAAACCATATTTTTCAAATAAAGAAATAGATAAACTCTACAATGAAGACCTAACTTTTGTGATGTCCACTAATTGCAGGACAGGAAATTTCATTTTTGGAGAAGATGACAACGACTGTTTTGCTGAACGTTTTATGCGCACAAAACAAGGCAGCGTTGCTATAATAGCTGCATCGGAGACATCATTTTCATATGTCAACGACACTTATGTCATAGGCTGCTACGATTATCTTTGGAACGACTTCCTCCCATATTATGGCAACAACGACACTCATTTCAAATATCCGGCTTTTGCCAACGTCTACGGTAAATATTTTTTAAAACAATCAGCATGGCCGGAACTTAGTTTCAACAAAAATGTGACATATAATTTATTTCACTATTTTGGAGACGCTTTCCTCAAGCTAAACACAGAAATGCCACAAAGAATAAATATTTCTTATCCAGCTAAAATCACTAGCGAAGATACATATATTAAAATAAAAAAAGATAAAGATACGAAGATAGCCTTATCTGTTGAAGGGAAAATCATCGCCATTTCTAGTGGCAACGATAGTATATTAAGGATACATCCACAGGAAAGCGGCAGCAAAATCAAAGTTGTTGCAACCAAACAAGATCATTATCGTCACGAAGGTTTTATAGAGGTGCAAAGCATATTAGATTATGATGATATATTTATTTATCCAAATCCTGCAAATGATATTTTATTTGTCGAAAGTAAAGGAATAAATAAGATTGAAATTTATAATGGTATTGGACAGAAGTTAATGGAAATTAACAACAGCTCATCAAGAGAAAAAGTTGTCATTGACTGCAGCACTTTAAAAAAAGGACTCTTCCACCTTCATATAACATACGAAGACAGAAGAGTCGGCAAGTCTTTTATTAGACAATGAGCTATGAACTATAAACTTTAAACTATAAACCATAAAAAAAAGACTCCGAACATCTGTAATATTCGGAGTCTTAATTTTTATTAGTTAAGCATTAATTAACTGTTTCTAATTTTGTATTGTCGCCCCATTTATCGAGGTTGAATGTCAAACTGAAACGAAGTGTTCCTTCAAGAGGGTTTGTTCCAGATGTAGCAGTATTATTAACTGGCACCAAGTAAGAAACATCGATATCGAACACATTGTGACTCAAGCCAGCACCGAATGTCATATAACGACGATTTCCTTTCATCTTAGTTTCATTGAAGAAACCTGTACGTACAAAGAATGTTTGGTTGTAGCAATATTCAGCACCTAAACCTAATGTAAATTCTTTAAGCTCTTCGCTGAATCCGCCTGGAGCGTCATAGAATGATTGTATTATACCTTGAACAGGACCTACATTGTCATCTTTACCTGCAGCTATAACTGGCTCACCATTTTCAAATATAATAGCACCTGTTTCAGGATCTGTAGCATAGATAGGTGGTGTTGGAACTAATAACTTATTAAGATCAACAGAAAATGCCAATGTGTTATAATCATCGATTGCGAGTTTCAATGTTGGACCTAAACGCAAGTTTGTTGGAACGAAGTCTTTCTCTAAGTTTGCTTCGTTATATTGCATTTTTGAACCAATATTGTTAATAGACACACCCCATGAGAAGTTAGCGTCTGTATTGCTAAACCAATATACTGGTCTTGTGTAATAAACTGCGATGTCTGCAGCTACAGAAATTGCAGGTTTTGAATAATCTTGAACGCCTTGAGTTAAATTTGAATATATCATACGACCTGCGACAGCACCTGATATATATTTGCCCAACTTACGAGAATAAGCCAAATCTATTGCCCATTCATTTGGCATATATGTTCCTTTATCTTCACCGCTATTACCTCTAAACGAAATATCACCAAGGCTGAAATAACGCAATGTAGCAGCTACTGTTGACTTAGGACTTACACGTTTTGCAAATCCCACGTATGCTATGTTCATATCTGAAACCAATTCTCTGAGCCATGGGCTATATGCCAAACCTACTGAAAAATCATCTTCAATGAATGCATATTTAGCAGAGTTCCAGTGCATAGAATAAACATCAGGAGATGTTGATACACCTACATCACCCATAGCAGATGATCTGGCATCTGGAGCAATCATCATAAATGGAACTGCTGTAGATATTACATTATATTCCAAATTTTGTCCTACAATTTGATCAATACTAACATCCTGTGCTTTAATGCCATTGGTTGCAAAAAGCAACACAAACAATAAGGTAAAAATCTTAATTCTTTTCATATTCTTAATAAATGATTATTCGATAAACGTGTAAGAAAATTTATTATTGTACTTTTAAATTTAATTTTGAAGAAAAAGTTTGCAAAGATAATAATTATTTAATTATCAATCTAGAGTAAGCTGTCGTTTCTTCACTTTGTGAATTTTTAATTGTCACATTATATACATATACCCCAGCTTTCAATGCGACGCCGCCATCCGACCTGCCATCCCATCTTATTGGCTCTATTCTTGCAGTTGTTCCGTAACGATGTTCTGTTATTGTCTTGACTAACTGTCCCATGACATCATATATCTTTATCACGACATCAATCTCATTATCTTTCTGATTATGTTCAAATGTGAAATTAGTATTATCATACATAGGGTTAGGATAGTTAGATACGTTTTCAATATTGATAACATTGCCTTTTACAACATTGAAACGGATTGTCGCAGTGCTCGAATTATTATAAATGTCCCATACCTTGAATGTCAATGTATGTTCACCTTCATTCAAGTCATAAAACTTATACGACAGCACTCCGAATTCATCTTTTGACAAAGGCGCGTCATAAAAATGATTGAGTGTATATATCTTATTAGTCGCTCCTGAGAGAGTCGCAGTGATATCATGTCCAATGCCAGCACCTGAAGTATTGATACCATTTTCATCTTTGACATACGCTAATAGAAGAGGATTCTCATTCGACATAGAACCATCTACAAATTTATCATCATCTATAAACAACTTTATTTCTGGTCCAAGTTCATCAGTCGAGGCGTTATCGTTCATCCCTCCTACTATTAAATTAGAATACGAGCCGCATGCATCTGCTTTATCACTATAGGCATACATACTTATCAAGCCTCTACCATAGCTATAATTGATATCTTTGGGCAGGACGAATGTTGTCGTAAAGTTCCCGTCTTCAACCTTCGCTTTTCCTGTATATATAACACTGTTTCTCAATTTAAATGAATAAACATCAGTCTCATTGCCATTGGTTTTATATTCAACATCCTTATCATATACATTGATATGCAACTCGCCATTGAAATCAGACATATGCGTTCCGAACACATCATTAACAACTCCAGTTACAGTGATTTCCTGCAATGCTTTTAGTGTATCAATTTGGTTTATATCATGATTGTTTATTGAAGTAACTTCGATTTTATTTATAGGATAATTCAATCTGAGTGCCGGATCACCGAAATATACATAAGCCTTTGAATTATTATCACCGACCTGCTTTGCATAAACATAGACATCCCCCATTGTGATGTATTTACCACCTTCTATATCGAAAAGATGTTCATAGAGTAATTTCATCAGTTCAATACTATTCGATGCATAAGTCACTCTTGCCGTTGTCATCATAGCTATGGCACCACCATAATGATTAAGGAACACATATTCTCCTGATGATGTTCTTGTATGGTCATCAAAACGACTGAATTCGCATGATGCAGTTATCATAAGGTGAAGTTTTGGAGAGTTACGCCATGAGAAGATATCGTCATTAGTCAGTATTCTTTCTTCTGTCCAGCCCACTTCACCAGCGTGACCGATATAGTTAACTATAGAAGTTCCAAGTTCAACGCGATTGGTTATAGCAGCATTACATTCTGGAGCACGCTGTCCTGATGATGTAGCTATTTGTGGATAAGCATCCAGATATATCTTATCAATATCAACATCTTCGCCTCCATTATTTTTAATAATCTTTTCTAACTGTTCAGCATGACTCATATAATACGTCGCATTGTCATCTGTAACGAATGTTATATTCTTACGCCATTGTCCTGCACTTTTGTCATTGAGGCTAATATAATCATCTATCTTGTCTATCATAGCAGATGCATCTTCTTGTGTAGACACTGGCATTCTTCCAATAGCCACATCAATTATAGAAGTGTTATTATCCATCCTACCCTCGTTATCATCCAAGCAAACGAAATAGTCATCGGTAACCATACAATCTGACGAACATGAGACTTTAGATTCGAATGTAGGTATAAAGCAAACATGACCACTTTTGTTTCTGTAATCATAAGAAGCATCGCCAAACAGCAAAACATATCTCAATCTCTTACCCGACTTCTTGTAAAGCATTTTAATGTAATTACGTATTGCTGAGATGTCTTGAGCTCCGCATGAAAATTCATTATAGATTTGCTGAGGCGTAACTATCTCTATCTCCAAATCATCTATACGTGAATGTATTTCTTTAAGACGTAACGATTGAGTATAGAAGTCAGGATGCGTGATTATCAGATAATCGAAGTCATATTTTGAATGAAGGTTCTGATTATCCACTGTTGAAACGAAGGTGACAGTATTGTATTTATTTCCGTCGAAGGCGATAAACTCGTTCTGTTCGCTACCTTTTATAACAAAAGACGCTACATTTGAAATATGTTGCAGCTTCATATTCTTTGGATTCGTTGGTTCCGTAACATCCCACACCTGCATATTCTTGCTGGCATCGCTTATTTCATAACGATATTTCTTATCACCATTAAAACATTCAGGATTTCTGAAAAGCATAGTGTTTCCTGTAAACTTCAACCATCTCCATGCGTTAACACTTATATAGTCAAGCCAAGCCGATGAATTTGATGTAGTTCTCGAATACGACAGATTAATATTTATCACATCGCTATCAGCATCAAACTTCACATCACCTGTCTTTAACATATTGGCATACAAATCAGCACTGGCATTTTTGTTTGACAAGAGTTTATATACAACATCTCCATTTACCTTATAAACAAACTCAGCCCTAGAATAATTTCTGGAAGCCACTTCTGAATATAAATTACACTTCCTATCCTTTATAAGATTTGGAAAAGTAAACGCATACGACTTCGACAGCATCGCATCGAACTTATCGCCATACCATGTCGCACCCATGTTATTCAGATTATATAAATCTTCCTCAAAGAACTGAAAGTCAAGAAATGAATTAACGACAACATCATAAGAATCTGAAATTGACTCTACATTTTCTATTCTCTTTCCCTCACCCAAATCTGTAGTAAGGAAGACATAAGCATAATCAGAATAGGGATTTGTCACCTTCTCATAAATGCCATTAACATTTTTTATTGTAACAGGACCCCTTGCATAGAAAATGATATAATCTTCAGGACCGAAAGAACCGTCGTTTTCACCACTCACATAAATCGGAATCTCTACCAAATCATCATGACATTTCTCGCTATTGATTACAGGAAGCACACCACCTCCATTATGATACAATCTGATATTCTTTGGATTTATAGAGGCAACTGGAACGCCCATTGTTGACAATTCTGAATAGGTGATTTTATACATTCCTGTTGATGTCAGAGACATCATATACCATTTGCCTGACGCAAGGACAGAGTTTTCAGCAAAATTATAGTTTCTGTCTTTACGAACGCTTTTCAAAGAATAATACACATCGCATGATACAAGACGCATCGCGACATTTTCTTCAATGAAAAATGGGTCAATATCAAAGCATAGACTATGATTGTCGCGAGATGACTTTATGAAGTGATTAAAAACAGGTTTTTCATTAGTTATTTCTTGCAGAAGGACGAGCTCATTTTCTGGAATCCTTTCATAAGTAATGTTTTCCACATAAAAATCAACTTCTACCTCATCGGAATATATTGGGAAGGTATGTAAATATGAAGGATTTTTACCATCAAAACTTAAAGCATGGGAAGCATTATCGAAGGCAACATATTCTATTGTTTCATTATTGACAAAAGCTTTTTCCACGCCTCTCCATACTATCTCTACTGATGACTTATCATAATTTTGAGCATTTGAAATAAAAGGATTCAAACACAAAATCAGCAAAAAAACGTATAATTTTATATCACAAGTACTTATATTCATTTTTCTCATTTAAAAACTATTTTGCAAATATATCAAAAGCTAAACGAAATTACTATTTATTTATTATCAAAAACACGATTAAAATTATATATATTCTACAAATAATTCAAAAAAAATCCGTATAATTGCAAACTGAAAATTTGTGTTTTTTTCACGACTAAAAACAATATTGCAAAACATTTTCAGTTTAAGTAGATAGTTAAAAATTAAAATAATGCGTAAAGGAATTAGTATTAAATCATTACTGACAACATTATTCGTTGGTTTTCTATTAGTATCATGCACAAGCACAAATCAACAGCCATCATCACGTACAACAGGCTGGAACTATAACGATGCTGCAAATGGAGGATTCTACATCTCCGACTCACACGAACAAATCACAGGACCAGGACTTGTTGCCATAGAAGGCGGTACATTCACAATGGGCGCTACAATGGAAAGCGTACACTACGAATGGAACAACAACCCAAGAAAAGTCACAGTGTCTTCTTTCTATATGGACCAAACCGAAGTCAGCAACCTAGACTATCTTGAATATATCAATTGGTTAAGCAGAGTATACAAAGACTACCCTGATGTAGTAAAAAATGCTCTTCCTGACACTTTAGTATGGCGTAAGTCATTGTCATACAACGAACCAATGGTAGAGATTTACTTCCGTCACCCTTCTTACAGAGACTATCCTGTAGTGGGCGTAAGCTGGAGACAAGCTAACGATTACGCTTTATGGCGTTCAGACAGAGTCAACGAAAAAATATTAGTCGACGCTGGCGTTTTATCATATAATAACAACCAAACCAAAGACAACCACTTCAGCACTGACGCTTATTTAGCAGGACAATATAGAAGCACAGGTAGTTATTCTAATGTTTTAAGCACTGAAGGCGGCAACAGCAAAGTAAAAATGGAAGACGGTCTTCTCCTTCCTAAATACCGACTCCCAACAGAAGCAGAATGGGAATATGCAGCCTTAGGTCTTATCGGCAACACTAAAAACGAAAACATTGCAGAACGCAAGGCTTATCCATGGAACTCAAGCGGTTTAAGAACAAGCGATTCTGATTACAGAGGTTCATTTGTCGCTAACTTCAGAAGAGGCAATGGCGACTACATGGGCGTAGCTGGTAACTTGAACGACGGCGCTACAATCCCTGCACCAGTGGTGTCTTACTGGCCAAACGACTACGGCTTATACAATATGGCAGGTAACGTTTCTGAATGGGTACTCGACGTTTATCGTCCTTTGTCTTCAGAAGATGTAAGCGACTACAATCCATACCGTGGTGATGTATATAGAAGCGAGGTATTCTCTGCAAACAATTCTGACAAAGATGTCAAAAACACATACAACACCAACCTCAATGATGGTGATATCGCTTCAACAATACAAGAAAGCAACGATTGGAACAACAAGACTGAGTCTCCAGAAAAATACACAAGCCTAATGTATGATTACGGAAACACCACTTTGATATCTGACAAAGCTCGTATCTACAAAGGCGGTTCTTGGGCTGACGGTCCTTACTACTTAAGCCCTTCTGTAAAAAGATTCATGAATGAAGATGAAAGTTCTTCAACAGTAGGTTTCAGATGCGCCATGAGCAAAATTGGCAGTGCATTAGCAGAATAAATTATTCATTTAATATAATGTAAGCCGTCGTAAAAAAAGACGGCTTTTTTTTGGTCTAATCATGAATACCATAGAAAAAATATATCAACTCTATTCACAGAAATATCTCGTCACCACCGACAGCCGAAAAGTGGAACCGGGATGCGTGTTCGTAGCACTTAAAGGTGAACATTTCGACGGCAACGACTTCGCATATCAAGTGGCTAACGACAACATCGCAGCATGTGTCATCGCCGATCGTAAAGACCTTCCTCAACACGAACGCCTTTTTATTGTTGATGACAGTTTGACAGCTCTTCAAGAACTAGCCAAACTTCATAGAGAGAAATGCAAGACACCTATCATCGGCATCACTGGAACTAATGGCAAGACCACCACAAAGGAATTAGTGGCTTCTGTGTTGTCTCAAAAATATAACATAATATACACACAAGGTAATTTCAACAACCACCTCGGCGTTCCTTTGACATTGCTTCAGATTAAGCCTGAGACAGAAATAGCCGTAGTGGAAATGGGTGCTAATCATCCTAAAGAAATAGAGCTGCTATGTTCATTAGCACAACCTAACTTCGGAATCATCACAAATATCGGCAAGGCTCACATAGAAGGATTCGGCAGCTTTGAAGGCGTTGTCAAAACCAAGAACGAATTATACGATTATCTCAAAAATACTAACGGGAAAGTATTCCTTAACAACGACAACCCATTATTGAAAGAATTAGCTCACGACTTGACTTCCGTAAGCTACGGCAAAGACGATAGCGCTGATTATAAAGCATCAATATTATCATCAAATCCATATCTTTCAATAAAATGGAATGGCAAGGAAATAAACACCAATCTCGTCGGTGATTATAACTTCGAAAATGTGATGGCTGCCATAACAGTCGGCTGCTGTTTCAATATCGAGCAAGAACTAATAATCAAGGCTTTGGAGAACTACTCCCCTACCAACAATCGTTCTCAATTTATCAAGACCGAGAAAAACGAAGTCGTGATGGACGCTTACAACGCAAATCCTGTGAGCATGACAAACTCCGTCAGAAACTTCAGAAATATAAGTGACGAAAATCACCTATTAATATTAGGTGATATGAAAGAACTCGGCAACGAGTCGGTGAACGAACATCAAGAGATATTGAATCTTGTCAAAGAACTTGGTTTCAATAATGTCATCCTTGTCGGTAGCGAATTCAACAAAGTAAACAGCGGATTCGTCTCTTTCCTAAATGTCGAAGAACTCATCAGTCATATCAACAACAATGAGATTCGTGGAAAGAAGATATTGATAAAAGGCTCACATAGCATTCATTTAGAAAAAATCATAAATCTTTTATAGTCATGAGAGATTTCAAGGTAATAGGTCTGATGTCAGGGAGTTCGCTCGACGGACTGGATATTGCGTATGTCAATTTCAGCCACGACAATAAAAAATGGTTCTTCCAGATTGTTGAAGCAGGCAACGTTCCATACACAGACGAATGGAAAAACAAGCTGTCGGAAGCCTTCAATAAGAACGAGTCCGAATTAAAAGTACTAGACATAGAATACGGAAAATATCTTGGTTCTATAACAAAGAAATTCATCAAGAAATACGAGTTGGAGCCAAAGTTGATCGCATCTCATGGTCACACTATTTTCCATATGCCTGAAAAAGGATATACCTTACAGATAGGCAACGGGCAAGAGATTGCAAACGAGACAGGCATCATGACCATCAACGATTTCAGGACTGAAGACGTGAAGAAAGGCGGTCAGGGTGCGCCACTGGTTCCTATTGGCGACAAACATCTCTTCGCTGATTATCCTATATGCCTCAACATCGGAGGAATAGCTAATCTTTCTTACGACAGCGAAGGCAAGCGCATAGCTTACGACATCTGCATGGCAAACCAGCTACTTAATTATCTTGCCAGCAAACTAGGCTACGACTATGACAACAACGGCAACTTCGCTCGTCAAGGCACTGTAAACCAAGAATTGTTAAATATTCTTAACAACAATCCTTATTACGACAAAGAAGCTCCTAAATCATTAGGCAGAGAATTCTTTGAAGAGTATCAGCATAAAGTCATAGATGAGTCAAGCCTTTCGGCAAAAGACTTGTTAGCCACTGCAACAGAACATATCGCTTATCAAATCGTCAGAGCTACAGAACATCTAAAAAGTTCAAAAATGCTCATCACTGGCGGAGGCGCGAAAAACAACTACCTGATAGAACGCATAAGAAAGATGAGTAAACACGAGATAGTAATTCCAGACACCATGATCATCGACTACAAAGAAGCTTTGATATTCGCTTTCTTGGGAGCATTGAAGACGGAAGGAAGAATCAATGTGTTGTCATCGGTAACGGGCGCAACATCTGACAGTTCTAGCGGTAATGTTTGCTTACCATAACGATAAGATATTTTAAAGAAAAACAATAAAAAAAATAACAAGACATGAATTTATTAAACATCATCATTCAAGCAACAAACGTAGCTATCGCTTCACCTGAAGCAGAAGAAATAAGATTATCATTGTGGGAGTTAGCCCAAGAAGGCGGCTGGATTATGGTTGTACTCGCCATCTTCTCAGTAATAGCGGTATATATCTTCAGCGAGAGATTCATCACCATCAACAAAGCATCTAAGAGAGATGACAATTTTATGAATGTCATTCGCGAATGTATGATTGAAGGCAAATTGGAAGAAGCCAAAGATTTATGCAGACAAACCGACACTCCTATCTCAAGAATGATAGAAAAAGGAATCTCACGTATAGGCAAGCCGCTCAACGACATACAGACTGCTATCGAAAACGTTGGTAATTTGGAAGTCAGCAAACTGGAAAAAGGCGTTGCCTTGATAGGCATGATTTCCGGTGCAGCACCAATGCTCGGTTTCCTTGGAACAGTAACAGGTATGATACGTGCGTTCTACGATATGTCGATGGCCGGTAACAATATCGATATCGAATTACTTTCAGCAGGTATTTATGAAGCTATGGTCACTACAGTAGGAGGTTTGTTTGTAGGTATCCTTGCCTATATCTTCTACAACATCATCGTTTCAAAGATTGACAAAGTCGTCAACCTACTCGAAAGCAAGAGCATCGAATTCATGGATGTATTAAACGAACCAGTTTGAGTCAATTCATAATTCATAATTCATAATTCATAATGCATAATTCATAATTTAGGATGGAGACAGGAAACAACTCCTAACTCCTAATTCATAACTCCTAACTAAAAAGTATATGGCAATAAAATCTAGAAATAAAAGGAAGATCGACTTCAATTCGTCATCTATGTCGGATTTGGTTTTTCTATTGTTGATTTTCTTCATGCTAACATCAACATTAGTTGCGCCTAATGCGATAAAGCTACTGCTTCCATCGAGCAACAGCAAGACGATGTCGAAGCAGACCATCACGGTTTATGTAGATGCTAACAACCAATATTACGTTGGAGAAAAAGCCGTTGATGAATCTGATTTACAGAAGGAGATTTTCATTGGATTAGCTGATCAGCTAGAAGGAACAGTAGTGATTCGTTCCGACAAAGACGTTGCAGTTCAATATATAGTAAACATCATTGACGCTGTCAACGAAATCAACAAAGAGACTGATAATAAGCATAAAGTATTATTAGCTACATCAAATAAGAAATGACAAACAAAGACAAGCATAAGTTATATGGAATTTTAGCCACTGTTGCATTTCATGCGATAGCTGTTGTCCTGCTTTTCAATTTATGTTTCAGGACGCCACTGCCGTTACCAGGCGAAGCCGGCGTTGAAGTCAACTTAGGAATGTATGCTGAAGCTATGAGTCAACAAGACAACGATATATTAAGTCAACAAGACGACATGACAACAAGTCAACAAGTTGAGGAGAGTACAAGTGAAGATGTTGAAGAAGAGATTTTGAGTGAAGACGAGAATATTCCTTCAATAGAAGAAGTTGAGGAGACTGAAGAAGTTGAAGAAATTGTTGAGGAAGTAGTTGAAGAAAAGCCAGTGGTGAACCAAAGAGCATTATTCCAAGTTAATAAGAAAAAACAAGAGACGCCATCAGAAGGCAGCAGCAATGAAGTTGTTGGTGAGCAAGGCAGTCCTAATGGATTGAAAGAAATTGAAAGATATGTTGGTCACGGTGGCAGCGGCGACGGCCCATCTTACGATTTAGGCGGTCGCGGAGCTAAAAGCATTTCCTCACCTAGCAAAGACATCAGCGAAGAAGCTACCATCGTCGTCGACATCTGGGTTGACAAAGAAGGACGTGTGCAGAGAGCCGAGATAGGAAAAGGCACCACAACTACCAATTCTGATATGCGTGCTTCAGCATTGCAAGCCGCAAGGAATTCAGTCTTCGTGAAAGACGACAAAGCAGCAGACTTACAAAAAGGAACCATAACATATAATTTTATTATTAGACAATAAAAAAACAAAAACGACATGAATTATAGTGAAACTCTAAACTGGATGTTCAACAAGTTACCTATGTATCAACGCATTGGAGCATCCGCATACAAAGCCGACCTTAACACAACCATCAACATCATAAACTATCTCGACAATCCTCAGGATTCATTCAAGTCGATACATATCGCTGGCACTAATGGAAAAGGAAGCACCTCCCACTCATTGGCATCAGTATTCCAAGAGGCTGGTTACAAGACAGGTCTCTACACCTCGCCTCACCTTCGCGACTTCAGAGAACGCATACGTATCAACGGAGAGATGATACCAGAAAACGAAGTAGTAGACTTCATCGGAAAACATAAAGATAAACTTGAAGAGTTAGAACTCTCTTTCTTCGAGATGACAGTAGCCATGGCTTTCGATTATTTCAGGAAAGAGAAAGTCGACATCGCTATCATTGAAGTAGGAATGGGCGGACGTCTCGACTCCACCAACGTCATCAAGCCTGAGTTGTGCGTCATCACAAACATCTCATTAGACCATGTGAAGTTCTTAGGCGAAAACGAAGAACAGATAGCTGCTGAGAAAGCCGGCATCATCAAGCCTGAGATTCCTGTCGTCATTGGAGAGACACAAGAAGGCAGCAAAGACGTTTTCATCAAGACAGCTAAAGAAAAGAACAGTCCAATCTTCTTTGCTGACAAGATTATGGATTGTAGAAAAGACAACACCTATTCCCTCGACTATCAACAATTCGACATTTATAAAAACAATGAGTCATATCTCAAAGAGCTTAAATATCCATTGTTAGGTAATTATCAAAAGAAAAACCTAGCCACAGTGATATGTGCGCTTGACATCTTAAGAGACTCATTCAAGATAGAAGAAAAACACATTATCGACGGTTTAGCCAATGTGATAAAAAACACCAGCCTGATGGGAAGATGGCAGGTCATTAACAAAAATCCTTTAGCCATAGCCGACACTGGACACAACGTCGCTGGCATCAATGAAGTTAACAGACAATTAGCAGAGACAAAATATAACAAACTGCATTTTGTTTTGAGTGTCGTCAACGACAAAGACATCGACGGTATCTTACAGTTATTACCTAAAGAAGCTGAATATTATTTCTGTAAAGCTGACATTCCTAGAGGATTAAGTGCTGACATTTTATTCGAAAAAGCTACAAACAGCGGACTCAAAGGAAAAGTCTACGAATCGGTACGTAATGCATATTCCTCAGCATTAGCAAATGCACAAGAAGGCGATTTAGTATTTGTCGGAGGCAGCAACTTTACAGTGGCAGAAGTTGTTTAAATATTTGGAAAAAAATTTTATTTTTGTAAAAAATTGGAGATAGTGCGCAGACTTTTAGTAAATATCATTTTGTTATGTTTCATGATTACGACATTCGTATCATGTTCTATCAGGAGACACGTTCCTGAGAATGAAATGATATTGAAAAGCAATGTGGTAGAGATTCACTCTAAAGACGTAGCTTTCACAGAATCTGATATATCTCCATACATAGTACAATCGTCCAATTCAAAGTTTTTGGGATTCATGCCCCTTACGTGGGTTTATTATTTAACAGAAAATAAAAACAGTAAGCTGTTAAACTGGATTAACCAGACGATTGGTAAAAAGCCTGTATATTTCAATAATGAATTGAAAGAAAACTCTGTCGTTCAGATTAGTAAATATCTGGATGACATTGGTTATTTCAACTCTGGAATTTCAACAAAGATAAAAAACAAAAGAGGTATCTCTAAGGTCTATTATGGCATTTATCCAGCAAAGCCATACATCGTTGATGTTATTACATACAAAATTTCCGACAGCACTATATACAGATATGTCAAAGAGATAGAAGAAACATTGCCTGTACAGAAAGGTGACATATACAATGCCTTCGAACTAGATGATGAGCGCGATATGATTAGCGAACATCTCAAAAATAATGGTTACTTCTATTTTACAAAAGACTATATCTTCATGGAAGTCGATACCAATTTCAATGACAAGAAGGCTAACATAAACATAAGAATAGATAACGTAATAGACCCTTCTACACAAAAAACTATAAACCATAAGCAGTATCAGATTAATAATATTTACATTTATCCAACAGGTACTTTGCTTAATGACCTTAAAATAGACACCACACAATATACTTTTGAGCTGAACAAACGCCTCGGGAATGAGACATACCATTTTGTATACAATGAAGATCCAAAGATAAGATATAAAGCTTTCGACAATATCATTCAAATACAAACTGGTAGTCTTTACAATTTACACCAGGTAACGCAAACATATAAGGCACTAAACAACCTTAAGATATACAACCTCACCAACATCGAGTTTGAACCTGCTGAAAATGGAAATGACAGCATCAATCTGTTAAATTGCAACATTGTCTTGAATAGAACAAAAGTCAATTATTACAGTTTACAGTTAGAAGGCACAAACTCCAGCGGAGATTTAGGAGTGTTAGGCAGTTTCACATATCGTAACAAAAATATTTTCAAAGGCTCAGAGATTTTCAACATCACTCTTAAAGCAGGTACACAAGCGCAATCGGTTCTCGATAATGAAGGCAACACCAGTCTCTTCAACACCAAAGAATTCGGTCTTGATGCAAGCCTTTTCTTTCCTAAATTCCTAAGTCCTATAAAGTTAAGAAATTTCACTAATGAATATCAGCCAAGAACGACTTTAGCTATAGGTTTTAACTTCCAGGCAAGGCCTATTTACACCAGACAGATTTCAGTTCTTTCATTCGGTTATAACTGGATGAAAAACAAATACGAACAACATATTCTTACACCTTTGACGCTCAACAGTGTTAAAGTCGACCCAACTCCTGCATTCGAAGCTATCCTTCAACAAGAGACAAACCAACGTATCAAAGACCAGTATACAAGCCACTTGATTTTCGGTCTCGACTACACATATATCTTCAACAACCAAAATATCAGATTGACAAAAGACTTCTTCTATTTCAAGGCTAATGTACAGTCGAGTGGTAACTTATTGTCACTCTTCAACAACACTGCTGCGATAAGGACTGTCGACAATTATCATGAAATTTACGGCATCCGATACGCACAATATATCCGCTTTGCTTTTGACTTCAGATATTTCAAATACGTGTACGGCGAGAATCAGATTGCCACACGTTTCATGATGGGTGCTGGCATACCTTACGGCAACTCCAATGACATGCCTTTTGAAAAGAGTTTCTATGCCGGAGGTTCTAACGGTATGAGAGGATGGCAGTTCCGAGATTTAGGTCCAGGAACATTCAACAACCCAAACAACCTTAATATCGAACGTATCGGTGACATACAATTAGAGTTCAACCTAGAATATCGTTTCCCTGTTTACAGATTTATCAAAGGTGCTATCTTCACTGATATCGGTAACATCTGGACTATGAAAGACAACGAGACTTTCACAGGCGGTCAATTCAAGTTCGACACATTCTACAAGCAATTGGCAGCGGATGCTGGTCTTGGCATACGCCTCGACTTCTCATTCTTCGTAGTCCGTGTCGATGCTGCTGCACCTATAGTAAACCCAGCATATCCTGAAGGCGACAGATGGAGAATCAACAAGTTACGATTCACAGACTTCATACTCAACTTCGGTATCGGTTATCCATTTTAATAATTCGTCATGGATAGAAATACCTTATTCAATATATTGGCAAATAATTTTGGCTTCACTCCTACCGAAGACCAAGCCAAGGTATTGTATCATTTATCCGCTTTTATCCTAACGGAAAAAGAAAGACCACTCTATTTGTTAAGAGGTTATGCCGGTACAGGAAAGACCACTTTAGTATCTACATTAGTGAAGACACTGCCAAGCATAGGGATGCGATATCAACTGCTTGCGCCTACTGGACGTGCCGCCAAAGTGATGAGCACCTACACAGGAAAGACAGCTTACACACTACATAAAAGACTATACCGTTTTCAAGCCGTTGCCAACGGAGAGCTGAGAATGACACGTGCCGAGAACAAATCCAAAGACACAATATTCATCGTCGACGAATGTTCCATGATTTCAGATCAAGGCGACGGATATTCATGGTCAAGGTCATTGTTAGACGACTTAATAGAATACGTCTTCAGCGGCAGCTGTTGTAAGCTACTGCTCATCGGAGACTCTGCACAGCTGCCGCCAGTGGGTCTCGACATCTCCCCTGCTATGGATTTCGACATCCTAAGAAACAGCTTCAACCTCACCATAGCGACATACGAGATGAAAGAAGTGATGCGACAAGCGTTAGACTCCGGGATATTGCATAACGCTACGAAACTACGTAATTTAATGTCACCGAGTCACCAAGACACCGAGTCATCAAGTTACTATGATGATTACAGCCAATATAGTCTTCCTATATTAGATATCAACGACTTCTCCGATATCGTCAAGATTGACCCGATGTCGTTTGAGGAGTTATTATGGGAGAGTTTCGGTGACAAGAGAAGCAACAACGATGCCGTTGTGATATGCCGTTCCAACAAGAGAGCCAATATGTTCAACCAAGCCATCAGAAGCAGAGTGCTGCAAGAAGAAGGCGAACTATCCACCGGCGACAAACTTATGATTGTGAAGAATAACTATTATTGGAGTCAACAAGACAACAAGACAACAGACTTTTTCCAAAACTCAGAAACTCAGAAACTCAGAAACTCAGAAACTCAGAAACTCAGAGACCAACAGCCAACAGCCAACAGCCAGATAAGCTTCCTCGCCAATGGCGACATGATAGAAATCAGGAGAATCAACAAGTTCGAGGAGATGTACGGATTTCATTTCGCTGATGTCGATATACAGCTGATGGATTATGAAGAAGCACCGACGCTCTCTGTCAAGATTATAATGGAGACCTTATACAGCGACTCCCCTGCCCTCACCAATGAAGAGGCGAAGCGATTATATCAAGCCGTTGAGGAAGATTATATGGACATACCACGAGCTGCCGACCGACGTAAGGCCATGAAAGAAAATCCATATTACAATGCCTTACAGGTGAAGTTCGGTTATGCCTTGACGTGTCACAAGACACAAGGCGGACAGTGGAACAATGTCTTCGTGGAAGCCCCATATCTCCCCGACGAGACCACCCTAGAACATAGCGACCTCCGTTGGCTCTACACCGCCATGACCCGCGCCAAAGAAAAAGTATATCTGGTTAATTTCAAGGATGAATGGTTTATAAACCAATGACAACTATTTATCTGTTAATTGTTAATTACTTTGGGAGTTCCGCTACGCGTCGGGCTTTCCGCTATATCTTTTTCCGCTGCGCTCCAAAAGGATGCCGCTCCAATCCCTAACGCAACGTGTAAAAAAAAAGATTCGCCCCTTTTACAGCACCGCTCCTGTAGAGACGCGTCAATGCGACATGCTAAAAACGCATTGACACGTCTCAAAAATAAATACGAATCCTACAAAAAAATGAGACGTGTCAATGTGCGTTTATTTTTATGGTCACATTGACGCGTCTCTACAAAATTCTCAATTTTAAAATAAAAAATCCGGCTTACGCCGGATTTTATTTTTTTACTAGACGACCGTCGGGCTCTTAAATGCCCGACGGGAATAAATTAAATGAATTGAATGCGCTTCGCTTTTATTCTAAGACTGGGCGCACCGACTGACCGTAGTAACGGCTGTCGTTGGCCATGTGGTGACTGTCGCTTTCGAAGCCGAAGTAGTACGCGCTGTAGCCGCCGTCGTTCTCGTAAGGCGTAGAACTCCAATAGATACCGTAGATTCCAGCGCAGTAGAGCGATGACCCGAGGCGATGACCAGCAGCAGGAAGGAAGATGCTATTACCATTAGGACCTTCTACATTATAGCCATTAACGCCATTCTGTGTCGTCCATGTCCAGGTACAGTTGTTTATTAATTCGTTCAACTCATCGTATGTCGGCATTCTCCAGTCGCCACCCCAATTAGCTGTAGCAGCATCGTATTGCGCATTGCCTGAAATGTCATTCATTGAAACATTATATGTTGCACAATTATTTTCTGTATATGTTTCGTTTCTTGTCGTCTCGCCCCATGCAAAATAGTCTCCGTATTCTTCTGGTGTTGTGGCGCCAACATTGCAGGTAGCCCATTTTACGCTTAAGCCTAGGTCAACAGCAACTGCAGGTACATCTTTTGTAGTAAAACTTACCTCTTCACCGTATGAAGTTCCCACTTCATTGGTAGCGTAGGCTCTGACGTAATAAGTTGTATTGTGTTCTAAGTTACTGAGGTTTGAAGTAAAGATTCCAACGCCACTGCCATCTGTTGTCTTATTATCTTCTATTGTTGGGTTTTGCTTTGTGCTCCAGCAGATGCCTCGCGCTGTAACTTCCGCACCGCCGTCGGCTGTAACTTGTCCGACAACCATAGCTGTGGTTTCTGTAACTTCCCCAACAGATTTTGTTGTTACTGTTGGCTTCTCCGCTTCTGGCTTACATGAGAATAATATCATCGTAAGCGCTAATAACAATGTTAATTTTTTCATGGTTTATTTTTATTGGTTAATATTTTGCAGTAATAGTTTTAAGTCGCCGAGACTCCAAGTCACCAAGA
>JBGVET010000020.1:0-15226 GCA_045120395.1 Candidatus Limimorpha sp. | reverse complement strand
CGTTACGCACCCGTGCGCCACTCTCACAGCCCCGAAGGGCCGTTTACCGTCCGACTTGCATGTATTAGGCCTGCCGCTAGCGTTCATCCTGAGCCAGGATCAAACTCTTCTTTGTAAATTTGATATCTCTTGTATTTTTTTTATTCTGTGCTCTTAGGATTTATCTGCTTGAATTGATAAGGTTTTTACTTTTTATGTACTCTTGTACTCTTACCTTTCAGACTTTGCTTGGATCATTCGTTCAAAGAACTTGCCGAACAACTTCCCCTCTTTCTCTTCAACTCCGTTCCCGTTGTTTTGCGAGTGCAAAGATACTGCTTTTTCCTTTCCCTCCAACTCTTTTTGAACTTTTTTTTTAATTTATTTCTTCTTTTTTCTTTAACAGCTGTATCTCAACGATTTGCAAACTCATTTTACAGACATTTTCCCTCTTTTTAGCAGAATTAAGCCCAAAAAAAGCTCCTTTTCTGACTCTTTACACACAGATTTCATATCAAAAATATCACAAACTATCGCAAAAACACAAAAAACATGAACAAAATAGCATGCGTTTTTATCCTTAAATGGCATACCTATGTCCACGAATATACACGAATCAGCACGAATCTTATCCTCCACGGATCGGCACGAATCCGCACGAATAATTTCAGTTCAACAGACAAAACATAAAAGCCATTAGCCAACTGCCTTATATTTACACCTTATTAATTAATAGAGAATAACTCTAGTTAATAACATTACAATTTTTTAATTATATTTGCATAAACTTTAAAATCACAATCATGAACATCGGAGATAAAATACCAGAAGTCTTAGGCATCGACCAAGACGGTAACGAAATAAAAAGCAGCGATTACAGAGGCAGAAAAATCATTCTTTATAGTTATCCCAAAGCAAACACAAGCGGCTGCACTGCAGAAGCTTGTTCTCTTCAAACGCATAAAGCAGAATTAGAAGCAGCAGGTTATTCCATAATCGGTGTCAGTAAAGACAAGAAAGAACTACAGAAAAAATTCGCCGATGCACAAGGCTTGGAATTTCCTCTCATCGCCGACACTGACACTACACTACTCCAACAGCTCGGATGCTGGGGCGAGAAAGTGGCTTGCGGTCGTAGGACAATAGGAACTTTACGCACTACGTATCTTGTCAACGAAGATGGTGTTATCGAGAAAATTTTCACACCGAAAGAGATAAAGACAAAGATTCATGCGGAACAGATTCTGGAATATATCCACGGATAAACACGGAATATCTCTCCACAGATCTATTTTTAAGCCCCACGAATCACACGAATCGACACGTATATTTTTGTCCGCTAATATGCTCTAATCGACACGAATCTCTTTTTTGTCCGCTAATTTACACGAATCGACACGAAAGAATCATGTGTCATAGTTCAGAGTTCAAAGTTCAGAGTTCAAAGTCAAATTCTACTCCTTTGACTTGTAAATCTTCCATCCTATTGCAGCGATAATTATTGACATTATCGGGCTGAGGATATTGAAAATACAATAAGGCAAATACGACAATGTCGCCACATTCAATACCGTGGCGTGAGTCATGCCACAGGTGTTCCACGGAACAAGAGGACTCGTCACCGTTGCCGAGTCCTCCGCACTTCTGCTCAGAAGTCTCGACTCGTATCCATTTTTATCGTAATAGTCCTTGAATATATTACAAGTAAGAATTATCGAGAGATATTGGTCGCTGATACAAACATTACTAAATATTCCAGTAAAGACTGTCGAAGCGACAAGCGTGACCGTTCGTTTTATAAGCCTCATAATTAATTTTGTGATATTAGCAATCATGCCACTTGCTACCATGACACCTCCAAAACACATCGCGCATATTATAAGCCAGATTGTATTCATCATCCCTGCCATGCCTCGCGTCGCTATTAAATCCGTAAGCATTGCATTAGAAGTCTCAACCGAAGTATTTCCATAACAACTTATCATCATCGCTTTTATCATATCAACAAATGTCGGTTCGTCACCTATATTAATAAGGTGCGGAACAATCTGCGGTTGTGTTAATGGAATAAACATCGCAGCCAACACCGCGGAGAGGAACAAAACTATCAGCGAGGGCAACTTGAAAAGTATCATCAGCAATGTCGCAAACGGGATTATCATAAGCCAGGGACTTATATTAAAAGTTTCATTTAGTGCGTCTGAGAAATACGTCACATCATAAATTGCATCTTTCCCAAACGAGAATCCTGCAATTAAAAATACTATCAGACTTATTACCATCGAAGGTACTGTCGTCACCATCATATATCTGATGTGCGTAAACAATGGCACCCCGACTGTCGATGATGCAATAACAGTAGTATCGGAAAGTGGCGAAATCTTATCTCCGAAGTACGCGCCTGAGATAACAGCACCTGCTATCCACGAAGTCGAAATCCCGTAGCCCTGTCCTATCCCTATCAGCGCGACACCGATAGTAGCTATTGTTGTCCAAGAACTGCCTGTCACAATAGAAACAACTGCCGAGACGATGCAACATATCACAAGAAAAACCTTAGGGTTCACAATATGCATCCCGTAATAAATCATCGTCGGAACCACGCCGCTCAGCATCCATGTTCCACCGATTGCTCCGATAAGCAGCAGCATCACAATAGCCGAACCTACATTAGCGATGTTTTCCTTTATACCATCTTCAAAAGACTGCCAAGGGATTTTAAAGATTATCATCCCGATAAAGACACATACAGCTGAAGCTATAAGCAAAGCAATTTGGCTCGCACCTTCCATAGCCGAGGTGTCAAAAACTTTAACTACAAAAACAAGGCTAAGGATTAAAACTATTATTGGAATAAATGATAATATGAGTTTTGAGCTTTGTGTTTCGAACTGTGAGCTGTTTTTATCTTGCATCTTCATCTTTTATAATTTGAATTGCAAAGATAATGTCGGAAAAGAAGATAAGTTTTAACACAATGAAAGTTTAACTTTTCATTAAACTCCTAACTAAAAAAATTTAAAACCTCAACGATGCTTTCTTGCACCGAAGTCTCCAATTCTAAGAGGAAGGTATTTTTTATCTCTTCTATCAGTTCGTTTTTATCGAAGTCGTTTTGATATGAAGCGATTATATTTTTTCTTGTCGCTTCATCATGTTGCTGGATGAGATTATAAGTTTTAACAAAGTTAACGGAATCAGTCTTCAATGCCATCTGTACAAGATTTTGTTTCTTGACATTGGCGGCATCAATCGCATAAAGCAGACAATATATAAGATATTCTTCCCTATTCATATCAAAAGTCAACGGACAACAGTCAACAGACAACAGACCCTGTCATTCATTAATTAATATTTGGATTTATAAATCAAAAAGACGGCTGGTCTTTTATTCCAGTCTTTTTTGATTCGTTTCCATTCTGATATAGGTTTGCTCACTATTTCCTCGTCTGGCATTGAGATATTACAAGCAACACACAACATTGTATTTGGATGAAGTGTCTTTGTAAGTTCCTCAATCATCGTATTGTTACGGAATGGAGTCTCGATAAACATCTGGGTCTCGTTGTTTGATGCGGAACGACGTTCAAGATTTTTTATTGCTGCAGTCCTTTCCGGAGATTTTATCGGAAGATAACCATGGAAGCAGAATGCTTGTCCGTTGAAACCAGAAGCCATCAATGCTAAAATCATAGCGTTAGGACCTGTCAACGGAACGACTTTTATTCCAGCCTGATGTGCGAGTTCTACGATAAGAGAACCTGGATCTGCAACGCAAGGTGTTCCTGCTTCAGACATAAGTCCTACATCATTACCATTGAGAGCTTCACCGAGATATGTCATCAAATCTGGGTTATTAGATTTATCATGTTTATCCAATTCGACGAAAGTAAGTTCATCTATAGGACAAGGCATATTCATCTTCGAAAGCATACGGCGCGCGGTACGAACATTTTCCACCACGAAAAAGCGTATTTTTCTAACTATTTCCAAAGTACCTTGAGGGATCACCTGCTCAGCCGTTGTTGCACCGAGCAAAGTAGGGATAAGATAAAGATTTCCAAATCGACTATTCATCAGCAGATATTTTTCTCAATTTCAGTTGCTAATGTTCTAAACTGCTTATCGGTTTCCAAAAGATTTGCGACTGTCTTCAATGCGTGTATTACTGTAGCATGATCTTTACCGCCACATTGCTGACCGATAGCGGCCAAAGAACACTTTGTATATTTCTTCGCGAAATGCATTGCCAGCTGTCTAGCCTGAACCATCTCACGTTTTTTAGACTTAGAATAAAACACTTCTATTGGTACATTCAGATGATTGCAAACCTCATTGACGATAAACTCTATCGACACCTCTTGAGTTGAATTATGAACAAATCTCTCAACAAGCTGACGTGCCAAATCCAAAGTGATGGCTTTTTTATTCAGTGATGACTGAGCTATCAAAGAAATGAAAAGACCCTCCATCTCTCTCACATTAGACTTCACTCTTGAAGCCACGTAATCTATTACATCTTCAGGAAGTTCAATGCCGTCGTTAAAAGCCTTACGTTTTAAAATTCTGATACGTGTTTCGATATCAGGAGCCTGCATATCTGCCGACAATCCCCATTTAAAACGAGAGAGCAATCGAGGTTCCATATCCTTGAGTTCAACAGGAGCCTTATCGCTAGCGAAGATAAGCTGTTTTCCACTTTGTTGCAAATGGTTGAAGATATGGAAGAATGCTTCTTGTGTCGCAGCCTTCTTTCCAGAAAGAAACTGGATATCGTCGATGATAAGTACATCTATCATCTGATAGAAATGGATGAAATCTCTTCTTGTATTCTTTTGAGGGTTGCACGAACTCAAGAACTGCTGAACAAACTGTTCTGCATTAACATAAAGAACGACAAGATTAGGATGATATTTCTTTGTTTCAAGACCTATAGCATGACATAGGTGCGTCTTACCCAAACCTGTCTGACTATAAATAAACAAAGGGTTAAAAGCTGTCTTACCTGGATTTTTCGCCACTGCCAAACCAGCGGAACGTGCAAGCATGTTGCAATCACCTTCAATAAAGTTGTCGAAAGAATAGTTCTCGTTGAGTTGTGATTCTACCTTAATCTTTTTGATTCCTGGCACAACAAACGGATTCAAAATCTGTTTGTCTTCTTCATCTTCAAAATTAATAGGCACACGGACAGCAGGATTAACAGTATTGGTTCTGTCTGTAGTTGGAAGTTTAATATCCAGAGGATTGTCAGAACCATAGTTATCCATCACAATGCTATATTTCAAGCGACCTGTTGGACCTAAAATTTTATGTATTGTAAGTTTTAAAAGATCGATGTATTGCTCTTCGAGATATTCATAGAAAAACTGACTAGGGACCTGTATAGTCAAGATATTCTCATCACCTTCATAAGCCACAGGTCTGATTGGCTCAAACCAAGTCTTGTAGCTCTGAGGACGAGTGTTCTCTTGTATCATCCTGAGACAATTATTCCATATTTCGACACAATGTTCGCTCATTCTATCTGTTGAAAAATTACAATATTTTAAAAATCAAAAGATTACGAAATCGGATTTCGTTTCCAAAATTTTCAACAAAAATGAGGACAAAAAAGTTAATAAAAAAATCGAAATTATATTGAATATTAATTTTCTTTGAATTATATTACGAGCAAAGGAGAGTTTATATTTATTGATATACAACTGTCGGATTATCAAACAGTTCTAAGATATTCCACAGTAACTCCATATAATCTTTTCAACTTATCTATCACTCTATCAGCATCTTTCTTTCTCACCGAAATTTCCAGATAACAATTAAGTTCAAATCTTGGATTCTGCTGTTCAAGATTTTCATCTTTCAACACTCGCATCACCTCGTTCATGAGAGGATAGTCAAAGACAATAGAATAAACCTCGTCAATGGTCTTTTCTATGATGGTAGCATTTTCGAGGGCTTCTTTTGCAGCTGCCTTATAAGCCGCGATAAGACCTGGCACACCAAGTTTTATCCCTCCGAAATAACGTACGACTACGACACATACATTAGTGACATCTTTAGACAAAATCTGATTTAGGATAGGTTTGCCAGCTGTTCCTGCAGGTTCGCCATCATCAGCCGAACGATAACACGACTTGTCTGGATTTATGATAAAGGCATAGCAATGATGACGCGCGTCGAAATACTGCTTCTTAAACTCAGCTACACGCGCTTTTACCTCGTCCTCGCTATGCACAGCAAATGCCTTGGCAATAAACTTACTGCCCTTCTCCTTGTACAAGCCATCGCCTTCTTCAACTAATATTTTATATGTATCTTCAAACATTTCAAGTCACAAAGTCACAAAGTCGTAAAGTCGTAGAGTCGCAAAGTTGTAAAGTCGTAGAGTTCTATGAATCTGTGAGTCTCTGAGTCTTTGAGTCTTTACAACTCCTCAAAAAAGTCCTGCAAAGATAAAATATTTTTCAATATTTTTGCAAGTATGAAAGTACCATCAAATTTAGTAAAAGACATAAGAAAATATTATTGCGACCAGCTTTGCTCTATCTACGACAAAGACGAAGCCAACGCAATGGTTCTCATTTTATTTGAACATTATTTTAAAATCGACAGAGTCAGAATGGCATTGGAACCCAATCTTCGTCTCAGCGAGTCGGAGATGCTCACCTTCCATTTCGCCGTCAAAGACTTACTCAAAAACAAGCCTTTACAATATGTAATAGGTGTAACTGAATTCTGCGACCTCAAATTCAAAGTAAACGAAAACGTGCTCATCCCACGACCAGAGACATCAGAGTTAGTAAAAAAAATTCACAATGCACATAACGAACGATTAACAATACTTGATATCGGAACTGGAAGCGGCTGCATAGCGATTAGTCTTGCAAAACTTCTTCCTCAAAGCCAAGTCTACGCTCTCGACATTTCAGAAAAAGCTTTGAACGTAGCTAAAGAAAATGCGAATATCAATAATGTAGACATCACTTTCATCCATGATGACATTCTATCTTTAAGAAATAAAATAGAGACTAAATTTGATATCATCGTCAGCAATCCTCCATACGTTAGAGACTTGGAAAAGGCAGAGATGCGCGACAATGTCCTAAACTGGGAACCTCACAACGCATTATTCGTCAGCGATGATGACCCATTGATTTTTTACAGAAACATCTTGGGATTCGCAAAAACACATCTTAAAGAGAACGGCGAAGTCTGGTTCGAGATCAACGAATATCTAGGAAAAGAAATGACGAACTTATGCCTAGAGATGGGATTCTCTAATGTTAATATTTATAAAGATTTCAGAGAGAAAGAAAGATTCTTGTCAGTTAGGAGTTAGAAATTAGGAATTGAGGGTATGAGGATAAAAAAATAGAGACGCATTATGATGCGTCTCTACTTGTAGACTTGTTGTCTTGTAGTATTATTATATCGCTGATGAGATCAAGAATGTTGCTGCAACGGCGATGATAGCATACAATTCAGGGAAAGCTGCAAGGATCAAAGTCTTACCGAAAACGTCGTGACCGTTACCGATAGCTGTGATACCGTTAGCGCAAAGCTGACCTTGACGGATAGCTGATACTAAACCAACAACGCCGAGGAACAAACCGCAGCTGAATACTGCTAAAGCTTGGTTCATAGCGATGTCTGGTGATAAAACACCTTGTAACAAGAAGAAGCCTAAGAAGCCGTACAAACCTTGTGTACCAGGCATAGCACTTAAAACTAAATAGTTACCGAATGCTTCGTCATTCTTTTTCATTGCACCTACTGTTGCGTTACCACCGTATGTTACGCCGAGGGCACTACCGATACCGCATAAACCGATCATAAGAGCGATACCTACATAAGCTAATACTAATGCTGTTGTCATAATGTTAATGTTTTTTATTTGTTAATTTTTAATTTAATTTTCTTTATCAACAGGCATCCTGCCTGCCTTGTATCTGTTTAGCCCTTTCAGGGCAATTTGTTAATTTAATTTTTCTTAAAAGGTGTATACTCTTTAGCTCCACCGACGAATCCAGAGTTCTTGTAGAACTCGACGAATGTCAGACGCATAGGGTGAACGAAAGCACTCAATGCCGACAAGGCTATGTTCATGGTGTGACCGAAGACTAATATCAATACCATCACTATTGTTCCGAGTACTGGTATGTCTGGTTTCATGTTCATGGCTAAGTCGTTGAAGACTAATCCTAAGATTGAACCTGACAATCCCAAGGCGAACAATCTGATGTATGATAACACGTCACCGAGAAGACCTGTCGCCATGTTGTATGTGTCCCACAATCCAGAGCCTATATTCTTGAACGGAGCTGCAAATGAGTTGATAGGTCCATTCAATAAATAGATGAGAACTGCGCCGACAGCCATGCAAATATAGAACGGAACGCCGATGCCGTCAATCAAGAAGCTGACGATACCACCGAGCAATAAGACTACCCATCCTATTGTCGATACCGCTGCACCGAAGCCGTAGAGCTTGGTCATATTGATAATCTTGAGACACATGCCGAACAAGATTTGGAACACACCTATTATCAATGATACATAGAATGCTGAATAGATGCCGTCTGGCTGGAACATGATGCCTTTGAGTTTGTCGAGTACAGGGATGCCTTCAACATCGAGCAATGGCACTCCGAAGAAGGTTCCGCTGATGGTTCCCATGATGACGGTGCCGAATCCTAAGAAGAAACCAAGCCAGAGTATGTTGTTCATATCTTTGAGTTTCTTGCTTAAAATCAAGGCTAGAGTGATGACGCAGATTAATGCACCGTAGCCGAGGTCGCCCATACAGAATCCGAAGAACATCACAAAGAACGGAGCGAAGAATGGTGTCATGTCTAACTCCCAGTAAGTAGGGATGGAATACATATTGCCAATCATCTCGAAGAGTCTCGCGAATCTTCTGTTCTTGAGTTTGATAGGAGGGTTGTCGACATTCTTCTCTGGCTCTGTCGCCTCGAAGTAAACCTCTTTGTCGCTGAGCCATGCGATGGTGTCTTTTTCAATCTCTGTTGGAACCCAGCCTTCCAATAACATAATCTTATCGTCGGCTAATGAAGAAGCAGCTTCACTTACCTTATAGAAGTCAGCGTCGTCTTGAACAGCAGTCTTATATTCGTTGAGCTTAACGATGGCATCTTCAGCTATCTCGCTGAGATATTGTCTTGTCTCACTCAACTTGTTGCTCAACTCATCAAGCTGTGCTTTTATCTCTGACTTCGACATTGAAGGGAAATGATATTTCTCTGCTTCGATGTTGACTTCCTTGTCTTTAGAAGTAAGGGTGGTGAAGTATTTGAATCCAGATATTTCGTTGATGACGAAAGCATTGAATTCCTGCTCCCATTTTTCATCGTATTTATTCTGTGGCACGCTGAAGAACCTCAAGTCCCAGTTGTTATTCTGAATCTGTTTGATTTGTTCTTCAGGGAATTCGCCCCAGAGGTTATATACGCCATCCTCTTTCTGCAATGAAGCAATCTGCTGCTGGATAGAATCTATCTCTGCGAATTTAGCGTCGATGAAAGCAATCAACTCGGCGTTGTTTAAGTCGCAAAGTCGCAAAGTCGCAGAGTCGCAGAGTCTTTCATCCTTTGAGTCGTTGAGTCTTTGAGTCTCTTTTTCTAACAACTTAATGACATTGTTGATATGCTTCATCTCCGTCATCTTAGCCTTCATGACTTCGTCTTGAAGAGTCTGCTTCTTGGCATGTACGTGTACTACGCCGTGGTCACGGAGCTCGACGAGGAATTGTTTGTAGTCGCGATGATAAATAAACATCGTCAATTTTGTCATAGGTGTAATCATAATGCTACCTCCTTTTCTTGACGCATTTTAACTATCTTCTGTGCTGCTTTAGAGAGATTCTCTTCGTCTTCCATGACGCGCTTGATCTTTCTTATGGCATCTTCGAAACCAGGTATCTGCACCTTTTCATAAAGGTTAACCTTCTGAGTGGTTTTCTTTCTTGCCTTGCTGAGCAGCTCCATCTTACGAACCCAGAACTCGCGTTCCAGCGTGATGTCGATCAGCGACTTCATATATTCTATTCCGTCTAAGATCCATGCTGGCATGTTGAACACGCTGAACTCTTTTATCTCGTACGATGCACCTTCATATACTGGAGTGTTGACGCCGGCGATTTTCTTGGTGCTGCATCTCACCTCTTTCACACTGAGGATGTCGGGCTTGAACTCGCCCCACAAGCGCAAGATGTCGCTGGACTGTTGCAAGATAGCTTCGAGTCTCTCGTCAAACTCCTCGACTTTTTCCTTCGAGCGTTTCACCTCGAGACGCAACGCCGACTCCTTGCTCTTGATGGTAGGGAGTGTACGCACGCGTATCTTCAACTGCTTCTCCAGTTGCTGCATCGATGTTTTGTTATATTGAAATTTTATTGCCATAATTTCATGTTTTTAATTTATTGGCAATTGTTATTCTTTACCAGTCCAATATTGATCCATGAATTCTTTCTTGATAGACACCTCTGATTTGTTGAAGTGTTTGCCGAAGAGATTCCAAGCTGTATCGAGCATCTGGTCAATTTTAAGGTCGACGTCGATGGCGAGCAGCTCGTTAGAATATTCTTTAGCGAAGTCAAGAACACGTTCATCGTAGTTTGTCAAGTCGAAGCCGTTTTCCAGTTTGGTACGAGCGTTGGCAGCGTCGGCATAGAGACGGATACAAGCGTTCATCACCTGAGGGTGGTCGGCGCGTGTCTTCTTACCGATAACGAGCTGTTTCAAACGTGACAAGCTTCTGAATGGGTCGACGATAACCTTGCCGATTTCAGTATCTTTACGTAAGAAGAGCTGACCTTCAGTGATGTAACCAGTGTTGTCTGGGATAGCGTGGGTGATGTCGCCGCCTGACAATGTGGTAACAGCAATAATTGTGATAGAACCGCCGCTTGGGAATTGTACCGCTTTCTCATAAATCTTAGCCAAGTCAGAATATAAAGAACCAGGCATAGAGTCTTTAGATGGGATTTGGTCCATACGGTTGGAAACGATACTCAAGGCGTCGGCATATAATGTCATGTCTGTCAAGAGAACCAATACCTTTTCGTTCTTGTCGACAGCGAAATATTCAGCTGCGGTAAGAGCCATATCTGGAACGAGGAGACGTTCAACAGGAGGTGCCTCTGTGGTGTTGACGAAAGATACGATATGGTCTAAGATACCAGCGTTCTCGAACAAGTTCTTGAAATATAAGTAGTCGTCGTTGGTGAGACCCATACCGCCGAGGATGATACGGTCAGCTTGTGCCTTCATCGCTACGTTAGCCATCACTTGGTTGAATGGCTGGTCAGGGTCAGCGAAGAATGGAATCTTCTGTCCTGACACCAAGGTGTTATTCAAGTCGATACCAGCGATACCTGTAGCGATGAGTTCTGATGGCTGCTTACGTTGTACAGGGTTCACTGAAGGACCGCCAATTTCACGTTCTTCGCCGTCTACCTCAGGACCGCCGTCGATAGGCTGGCCGAATGCGTTAAAGAAACGTCCGCATAACTCGTCGCTGACCTTGAGGGTTGGAGCCTTGCCTAAGAATATCACTTCTGCATTTGTTGGAATGCCTTCTGTTCCTGAGAAAACCTGTAAGGTAATCTCGTCGCCCCAGATCTTAACGACCTGTGCCAAACGACCATGTATATATGCAAGCTCATCGAAACCTACGCCTGTAGCCTTCAAGCTACATGTAGCCTTTGTGACCTGACTGATCTTTGTATAAACTTTTTGAAATGCACTCATATATATAGTTTTTTTTATTTTCAATTATTTGATAATTCTTTCTTCAAGAATAGCGTCAGCTTCTCTCTCTGTATTGTTGAAATCTTCTGACTTGAAGATGGTGTAGTTCAGCTGTCTGAAGGCGTTGATGAGTCTCTTGAAATAGATACCCACTTCTTCAAAATTGTCGAACTTGAAGTTAGAGCGTGTTACGTTGACTATTTTCTTCAACATATATTCTTGACGTTCCAATGACGTTGAAGCGTCAATCTTGTCGAATGCATCTTGTTGAAGGATGACGAAGTCGAGGAGTTCTGACTTCCATAAAGTGACGTGGTAGTCGATTGGCACACTGTCGTCACCAAGAATGTTAATCTGTTCTTCTGTTTCCTTACCACGAATCAAGATGTTACGTGCTTCGCTAACTATCTCTACCCAGTTCTCATCGAGTTTTTCTTTAGCATATTCGATGAACTCAGGATATTCCAGATATTTAGAATATGAGTCGATGGTGTCGATAGCTGGGTAGCGTTTTGAGTCGGCACGATTCTGTGACAAAGCGTAGAAACAGCGAGCTGCTTTCTTGGTTGACTCTGTTACAGGTTCCTTCAAGTTACCACCAGCAGGAGATACAGTACCGATGAATGTAACTGAACCTGTCTGTCCATTGTTGAGATAAACGATGCCGGCACGTGCGTAGAAACCAGCGATGATAGCAGACAAGTCCATTGGGAAAGCATCTTGACCAGGAAGCTCTTCCAGACGGTTTGACATCTCACGCAATGCTTGTGCCCAACGTGATGTGGAGTCTGCAAGTAAGAACACCTTCAATCCCATAGCGCGGTAGTATTCACCGATTGTCATAGCTGTGTAGACAGATGCTTCACGAGCAGCTACAGGCATGTTGGATGTGTTAGCGATGATTGTTGTTCTTTCGTATAATGAACGTCCTGTGCGAGGGTCTTCGAGGTGTGGGAACTCAGCGAAGATTTCCACGACTTCATTAGCACGTTCACCGCAGGCTGCCATGATGATGATGTCGGCGTCAGCATATTTTGCCAATGAGTGTTGGAGAACGGTCTTGCCTGTACCGAAAGGACCAGGGATGAAACCGGTACCGCCTTCGAGGATTGGGTTCATAGTGTCGATGACACGGACGCCAGTCTCTAACAAACGGTAAGGACGTGGTTTGTTTTTATATGCCTTGACAGCAAGTTTCACCGGCCACTTCTGTACCATAGTGACGTTGTGAATCTCGCCTTCCTTGTCTTTCAATGTAGCGACGACATCGTTGATGGTGTATTCGCCTGCAGCAGCTACACTCTCAACAGTGTATTCGCCTTCGAATTTGAAAGGCACCATAATCTTATGGTCAAGCCAGTTTTCTTTTACGTTGCCGAGCCAGTCGCCAGCGATGACCTTGTCGCCTTTCTTTGCTAATGGAGTGAAAGCCCATTTCTTGTCGCTTTCAAGAGCTGGTGTGTAGAGACCTCTCTTCAAGAACACGCCTTCCATCTTGTCGAGGTCGTTCTGAAGTCCGTCGAAGTTCTTTGACAACAAACCAGGACCGAGTTCCACTTCAAGCATGTGTCCTTCAAACTCTACCTTAGAACCTGGCTTCAAGCCACGTGTGCTTTCAAACACCTGAACATATGCTATGTCTCCAATAATCTTGATAACCTCAGCCATCAATTTTTCTTCTCCCAAGAAGATGAAACATATCTCGTTTTGGAATACGTCACCTTCAATGCGAACCAAGACCAAGTTGGAGATGATACTTACTACTTTACCTAATGTCTTATTCATGTTATATGTTTTTGTTATTAAATATCAAATTCTTTAGCAAACTGGAATCCTTTCTTGAAACGTTCGAGGAGCTCACGGAATATGGCCTTGCCTTGTTCTGTGGTCATCTTGCTCCAGCGTTCTAAAATCATCAGTTTGAGCGTAAATTCAATCACATTGTCGAATGTGAAATATTTGTTTCCTGTCATCTCATCGAGAAACTCCCAGTAAAGCATGTCGATTCTATACTCGCGTTCCGCTATATTGTCTCTATCGAAAAGTGAGAGAACGGTATCGACGTATGGATAATCGTCAGATAACTCGAAGTCCTTGGCACGCGATGTCTTAAGCTGTCTTGTGAAATAAGAGTCGCCTATGACTTCTTTCTCGATGTCGAGATGATATTTACGACAGTTCAATGCTGTGATGAGATTCTTTATATTTAAGGAAAACTCGGCATACTTTCTCACGAGTTTCTGCTTTTGGGAAAGCATGTAGTTCCAATATCTCTCACTGAGTTCTGCTTCTGGAAGTCTCTTGCTGACTTCTTTATCATCTTTCTGCAGGTCGTGAAGATATTCCTTAATATAAGAAGGAGTGAACATAGGATCCTGAATCTCGTCTTCCAACTGTGATGCTGTGAACACCGTTTGAAGATTATTGTCAGGTTCTTGTTTCTGTAGAAGACGAATGATCTGAGCGTTATCGTTAGGATAGAAGAAAAGGTTGATGATGTCAACTTCTTCTTTAGTCAGATAGTCGTTGAGATATGTGCGTAACTCCTGAACGGAAAGGCTGAGCTTCTTGTCGTCAGGACTTATCTCTGGCAGACCTGCTATCAGGCAATAATAATTTCCTCCGGCTATGTTCATATCATTTAAGTAATAATGAGACAAAAAAAGTAAAAGAAGATATACCTGAAATATCAGATATATCTTCTTTTATTATGAAAACAACAATTTCTTTGAATAATCTTTGAGGTAAGCATTGAAGAATTCTTCAAAAACCTTTTCAGAGAATGTCAATTTGTAGCTGCCATCTTTAGGTTGGATTACGAAGCCTTCCTTTTGATTGCTGTTTGTTACAATTGTAAGATTATTGTCGAATAAGTTTTTATGTTTTGCAAGAAGATATTTTTCAAAACCTTCTTTTTCCTTATCGTTCATTATCACGTTAAGATCGACATTACCTTCAGCATTCCATTTCTCTATGATTGTAGCCATCAGTTCTCTTACGAAGTCTTCGTCTTTGAAAGCGGCTGTTGTCATATCAACGGCAATGTTATTAGCTATCAAGCTTGTTATCTGCTGTTTCAAAGCTGCCACGGCTTGTTTAGCGCTCATACCGAGTTCTGTCTCTGTCTTCTGACGTAATGCAGCTGACTCGTTCTGTGCTTTTTCCATTATAGCCTTAGCTTTTTCTTCAGCTTCCTTAACAATGTTCTCAGCTTCTTGCTGAGCTTTGTCAAGTATGTTTTGAGCATCGTTCTGAGCTTTTTCTATACCCTCTTCATAGATTTTCTTTGTTAAGATGTCTAATTTGTTGTCGTTGTTATCCATAACTGTTGCTTTTATCCTTAATTCCGCAACACTATAATTTAACTTTATTTATAAGTTCCTGAGCAACAAAAAGTTGCCCAGGATTTTGCCATGTCAGAATTTTCACTTATCTTAGTGTTGCAAAAAGAAAACAAGCAAAACTCTAATATGACA
>JBGVET010000019.1:0-47035 GCA_045120395.1 Candidatus Limimorpha sp. | reverse complement strand
AAACTATCGTCCCTAACGGGACTAATTTTATTGTAAATTTTAAAATAGGAATAAAAAAAAGACAGGTAACTTGGGCTGTTTTGTATGCCCGTTACCTGTCTTTTTTCGCTCAATCACCAACCATTTTTGGCAACATTACCTCAAAGTTCAGAGCTCAAAAACTTCGCCGTGAATCCTTTTCCTTTTTTTACTATGCTTTCTGGTGTTCCTTCTCCTATGATGCAGCCTCCTTTGTCGCCGCCGTCAGGACCTACGTCGATGATGTGGTCTGCCAGTTTTATGACATCCAAATTGTGTTCGATGATAAGAACGGTGTTTCCTTTGTCGACGAGTTTGTTCAGTACTTCCATCAGTACTTTGATGTCTTCAAAATGAAGTCCTGTCGTTGGCTCATCCAAGATATAAAGTGTCTTTCCAGTGTCTTTCTTTGAAAGCTCTGCTGCTAGTTTTACACGTTGCGCCTCTCCACCGGAAAGTGTCGTTGAGGCTTGTCCGAGTGTGAGATAGCCTAGACCTACTTCTTCAAGAGTCTTGATTTTCTGTGTTATGCTTGGTATGTTTTCGAAGAATGTAAGAGCTTCGCTGATGGTTAAATTTAATACGTCGTTGATGGATTTTCCTTTATAACGTACTTCCAGTGTCTCTCTGTTGTAGCGTTTGCCTTGACATGTCTCGCACAAGACTTGCACGTCGGGCAGGAAGTTCATCTCGATGACGCGTAGTCCAGCGCCGCAGCATGTCTCGCATCGTCCGCCTTTCACGTTGAATGAGAAACGTCCTGCTTTGTAGCCTCTGATTTTCGACTCTGGCAGCTCGCCGTATAGTTTTCTTATGTCGTCGAATACTTTGGTGTATGTGGCAGGATTTGACCTCGGCGTTCTGCCAATAGGAGCTTGGTCTATCTCGATGACTTTGTCAATAAATTCAAGACCTTCGATAGAGTCGTATGGCAGTGGTTCTTTTACGGAACGATAGAAATGTTTGCTGAGGATAGGGTAGAGTGTCTCGTTGATAAGACTCGATTTGCCTGAGCCAGAGACGCCTGTCACGCATATCATCACGCCGAGAGGCAGCTTCAAAGTCACGTCTTTTAAGTTGTGTCCTTTAGCACCTTTTAGTATAATGTATTCATCTTTACGAGGCTTGCGTCTTGTCTTCGGTACTTCAATCTCTCTTTTGCCGTTGAGATAGTCGCAGGTGAGGCTCTTGCCTTTTTTCGTTTCTTTAGGTGTTCCTGCAAAAGTTATCTCGCCTCCGTGTTTGCCGGCTCCTGGACCTATGTCGACGATATAGTCTGCTGCCATCATGGTGTCTTTGTCGTGTTCCACCATGATGATGGAGTTGCCGATGTCGCGCAGTTCTTTCAACGACTCAATGAGACGTTGGTTGTCGCGTTGGTGCAGGCCGATGCTTGGCTCGTCTAAGATATAAAGAATGCCAGTCAATAATGATCCAATCTGTGTTGCGAGGCGTATACGTTGTGCTTCGCCGCCCGACAAGCTCTTGGCTGGACGGTTCAAGTTCAGATAGTCGATGCCGACATTAAGCAGGAAGTCGATACGTTTCTTTATTTCTGCCAAGACATCTGTAGCAATCTCTTTTTGTTTTTTATTAAGATGTTGTGGCAGTTCCTCGAACCATTTTGCGAGGTTTACGATATTCATCTCTGCTAGTTCGGAGATGTTCTTGTCGTTTATCTTGAAATATAATGCCTCTTTCTTAAGACGTGCTCCATGACATTCAGGACATTGAGTCTCATTCATGAAACTTGCAGCCCATCGTTTTATGGCTGGCGAGGCGTTCTCGTCGTCTTGTTCTATGATGAAATTGATGATACCATCGAATGTGGCAGTGAATGTAGACATCGTTCCGTACACTTCTTTTGTCACGGTGAAGCCGTCGTTGCTGCCATAAAGAATAGCATTCAAAGCTTCTTCTGATAGTTCCTTCAATGGAGTATCTAAGGTGAATCCGTAATGAAGTCCTAAGGTCTCCAGCTGGTTGAATATCCATGAGTTTTTATATTCTCCTATCGGAGTTATGCCGCCTTTCTTGATGCTTTTCTCCATGTCGGGAATAATCTTGTTCATGTCGATAACAGTGACTTCACCGAGACCGTTGCATTTTGGACATGCTCCGTATGGAGAGTTGAAAGAGAATGTGTTAGGCTCTGGGTCTTGATAAGAGAGACCTGTCGTTGGACACATGAGCAAGCGGCTGAAATAACGAACATCGCTTTGTCCTTCTTCCAAAATGAAGAGAAGTCCTTTGCCGTGTTTGAAGCTTAGCTCTATGGCTTTAGCGATTCTGCTTCTGTCTTCACCGACTAAAAGTCTGTCGATAACGATTTCAATATCGTGAACTTTATAACGGTCCACTTGCATTCCGTAGTTCAGTTCTTTTATCTCGCCGTCGATACGAACTCGCAGAAAACCTTGCTGGCGTATGTTTTCAAAAAGCTCTCTGTAATGACCTTTACGGCCTCTCACTACGGGAGCTAATATGTTTATTTTCTTGTTTTTGTATATCTTAATAATGGTGTCGCAAATCTGTTCTTCTGAATAACGCACCATTTTCTCACCTGTGTTATAAGAGAAAGGCTCTGCAGCTCTTGCGTACAGAAGTCGGAGGTAGTCATAAATTTCAGTTATCGTTCCCACTGTGGAACGAGGGTTTTTGTTGACAGATTTCTGTTCTATGGAAATGACAGGACTTAATCCTTTGATATCATCTACTTGAGGGCGTTCCATGTTACCGATGAACTGACGTGCATAAGACGACAATGACTCCATGTAGCGTCTTTGACCTTCTGCGTAGATGGTTTGGAAAGCCAGCGATGACTTGCCGCTGCCACTTAACCCTGTTATCACGACGAGCTTGTCGCGAGGTATTTTCAGACTTATATCTTTGAGATTATTTTCTTTGGCACCGTAAATCTCTAAGAATTCTTCTTCAGAAATATTGTTTTTGTCAATTGAGTTCATTTTCGTAGTCGTTTTCGTCTGTCATTATAGAGTCATTCAGTAAAAATAAATCGTCGCCAATCAAATTCATGATATGTCCGTGGGTTATATTAAAAGGCTTCTTTGGTATCTTTATTTCATACACTTCGCCTTTGTTTACTTTCAATGAGTTGCTTCTTAGCCAAGGGTTAAAGACTTTTAACAATTTATATGTGATGTCGTGGTCTTTGGCGAATTCAGCCCAGCTTTCCACGCTTTTGTCAACCTTGACTGTGGTATATCTGTATGGTTCATACGAAAGTTTAGAACTTACATATATTCCATATTTCTCTGGATTTTCAAATATCGTTTTTATGGCTAAGATGCGGAATACGTAACGTTCTGTCTCTTCTGCCATAAGCAAGTCGTAATAAGAGTTTGTTCCTTGGTCTTTGATGAATTTTAACACTCTTGTTGTGCCTGCGTTATATGCGGCTGCTACTAATGTCCAGCTGCCGAATCTTTCGTATGCTTTAAGGAAATATTTACATGCGGCTTCTGTCTCTAATTCAACGTTATATCGCATGTCTATGTCTTTGTTTACTTTTAATCCGAAGTCTTCTGCAGTGCCTTTCATGAATTGCCAGAAACCAGCTGCTCCTGCAGGTGACACTACATTTGTTAGGTTGCTCTCTATGACGCATAAATATTTGAAGTCATCAGGCACACCATATTTTTTTAAGATAGGTTCGATGACTGGAAACCAGCGTTTGGAGCGTTTCAACAACACCATAGTGTTGCTATGGAAATATGTGTTCGACAAAAGCTCTCTTTCATAACGTTCTCTGATGTTGAACATTTCAAGCGGTACTCTTTCGTCAGCGAAATAGACGTCATCACAAAATTCGATGTCGTGACTTTGTATCACGATCTGTTCTAACGAAACAGGACGTTGGTTCGCTGTTCTTATAGCAATGATGCTCATTACGAGAGCAATGATAATCATTGATATTAAAGATATTATTGCTATTATTAAGAGTGTCTTTGTCTTTTTCATTTTTAAGTTCTATATAAAAGGACTTTCGAAATTTTTGAATAATGGAGAAATTTTATCTTTTTCAGAAAGAATAGGATTATCAATGTTCCAGTTGATGTTGATGTCAGGGTCGTTCCATAAAATGCTGCCTTCTGATTCCTTATTATATACGTTGGTGCATTTGTAGTTGAAAATAGTGTTGTCTTCCAATGCTACGAAACCATGGGCAAAGCCTTCTGGAATCCAGAACTGAAGCTTGTTTTCTTCTGTTAAAACAACTGATTCCCACTTGCCGTATGTAGGGGAGCCTTTGCGCAAGTCGACAGCCACGTCCATGACAGAGCCTTTTATCACTCTGACGAGTTTGCCTTGTGCAAATGGTGGCTTCTGGAAATGAAGTCCACGCAGAACGCCTTTGTCTGACTTAGATTCGTTGTCTTGAACGAAATCCATATTAAGACCTGCCTTCGCAAAACGTTCTTTATTATAAGACTCGAAGAAATAACCCCTTTCGTCTTTGAAAACGTCAGGTTTTATTATTAATAAACCATCTATTGAAGTTTTAATTAATTCCATGTTTTTGGCTTTGAGCTTTGAGCTATGAGCCTTGAGTTTTGCTCAATGCCCATAGCTCATCGCAAAATGATTTATGTTTTGAGACGCATCAATGTATGTCTATTTTATAGGAAACATTGACACGTCTCTACTTGTAGTCTTGTAGTCTTGTTGACTTGTAGTCTTCTTATAGGTGTACCACTTCGTCGTGTGCTGCAGCTGCAGCTTCCATCATAGCTTCCGACATTGTTGGGTGAGGGAAGATAGTGTTGATGATGTCGCGTCCTTTTGCGCCTAACTCGCGGCCGAGGACTGCTGTGGCGACCATTTCTGTAACGTTGTCACCGACCATGTGGCAGCCGAGCCATTCGTCGTTAGCAGCGTTGAAGACGACTTTGATGAAACCGTCTCTGTTGCCAGATGCTGTTGCTTTTCCTGATGCTGTGAATGGGAACTTGCCGACTTTCACTTCGTAGCCAGCAGCGATAGCTTTTGCTTCTGTGAGACCTACTGATGCTACTTCAGGAGTGATGTATGTACAGCCAGGGATGTTGTTGTAATTTAATTTTTCTGGTTCTAAGCCGCAGAGTTTTTCAACACAGATGATAGCTTCGTGTGATGCCTTGTGTGCCAATGCTGGTCCGTGGACGATGTCGCCGATAGCGTAAACGCCTTCAACGTTTGTTCTGTAATAATCGTCAACGATGACTTTGCCTCTTTCTGTTGCGATGCCGAGTTCTTCGAGACCGAGGTTTTCGAGGTTTGTCTGTACGCCGACAGCTGAGAGAACGATATCAGCTTCAACGACTTTAGGTCCTTTCTTAGTTTCGATTGTACAAACGCATTTTTCGCCAGTTGTGTCAACGTTTGTCACTGATGACTCTGTCATGACAGTCATCTTCAATTTCTTGAAGCAGCGTTCTACTTGTTTTGAAACTTCTTCATCTTCGACAGGAAGGATGTTTGGCATGAATTCTACTAATGTGACTTTCACGCCCATTGATGTGAAGAAGAATGCGAATTCCGAACCGATTGCACCTGAACCTACAACAACCATTGTTTCAGGAAGCTTGTCTAAAACTAAAGCCTGACGGTAGCTGATGATTTTTTCGCCGTCGATAGGGAGTGCTGGAAGTTGACGAACTCTACAACCTGTTGCGAGGATGATGTGTTCTGCTTCGTATACTGTCTCAACGCCTTCTGCGTCAACAACCTTGACTTTCTTGTCGGCTGTCAGTGAACCTAAACCAGCGATGAGTTCTACATTGTTTTTCTTGAAAAGATATTGAACGCCTTTGCTCATGTTATCTGCAACGCCACGGCTGCGACGAACAACAGCTTCCATGTCGGCTTTTACTTCGCCTTCAACGTTGATGCCGTAATTTTCGGCATGTTTCATATATGTGTAAACTTGTGCGCTCTTCAAAAGGGCTTTGGTAGGAATACAACCCCAATTTAAACATGTTCCGCCGATTTCTGATTTCTCAACGACAGCAACTTTTTTGCCTAATTGTGAAGCTCTGATGGCAGCGACGTAACCGCCTGGGCCACTGCCTATTACTATAACGTCGTAATTCATGATAATTGTATTTTTGTGTTAATAATTAGCATTTTAAAAAATGAATTTGCAATCTGCGAAGATAATAAAAATATTGATAAAATATGTTACGCCATACATATTTATTTATGCAGTGTGCTCATTGCAAAAAAAAATTAACATCATTTCTTAATTTTTGAGAGAAAATTCAAGAAAAATCAAGAATTGATAAAAAATCTTTCAAAAATACTTGACTTTTCAATATTGTATTTTGTACTTTTGCAGCACATACGATAAGGAAAACCTCCTTGAATTAAAATCAACATTTTTTTTATTTGAATTCTGATATAACCGCGGGTTAGAATTATATATTCATAATTTTTATTAACTAAAAACTTCTTTACTTATGAAATCGATTGCTAATTCCCAATTGACGGGAAAATGGTATAGCATTGCCCGTACCCGTAACTTTTTTGAAATGAAATTTGTTGAGATATTTCTTTATATTTCAATTGCTTGTGAAAATTATCTCGACTTGCTTTATGTTGGAATAAAAGAGGATAGGAGTAAGGTCTTGAGGAAATTGACTTTAGAAATCCTAACAAAAAATGACACATTTTTTATAATCCTTAAAAAAGGTTTTTTCAGGAAAAGATTTAAGATTTTAACTTTCGATGATAAGAATGGAATTATGATTTTGTCGGATAGAAAAATGAAATATCTTTCAATATTATCAAGGAAACCAACACTAAGCCATGAAGTGGTGGAGTCATACCTAAATCAAGTTGAAGAACTGAATGGAGAGATAGAATTATATAGTGGCAGTATTGTCTAAGCTCATACGGCGATGCTGTACGTTATATGTGTTCAAGCCTTTCAGACTATAATGCTAATCATTCTTCATTCTTCATTATACATTCTACATCATACATTCTTCATTATACATTATACATTATACATTATACATTCTTCATTATACATTATACATTGAAAAATAATTCCTAATTTTTTTGAAAAAAACTGTCGACTGTTGTCTGTTGTCTGTTGACTTTTTCCTATCTTTGCGTTTTACATAAATATAAGGAGTTATGACATTAAATTCACTTACAGCAATATCTCCAGTTGATGGCAGATACCGTTCCAAGGCAGCAGGTCTTGATGAATATTTTTCAGAATTCGCATTGATTCGTTATCGCGTGAAAGTAGAGGTTGAATATTTTATCGCTTTGTGCGAACATCCTCTTCCTCAACTCGCTGATTTCGACCATAAATATTTCCCAACATTACGTTCATTCTACGAAAACTTCACAGTAGAAAACGCAGAAGAAATCAAAGACATCGAGAAGGTTACAAACCACGACGTTAAAGCAGTTGAGTATTTCCTCAAACGTCGTTTCGATGAACTCGACCTCAAGAGATTCAAAGAATTCATCCACTTCGGTTTGACTTCACAAGATATCAACAACGTTGCTGTGCCTCTCACATTGAGAGATGCTAACGCTAACATTTATTTGCCAGCTATGCAAGAACTTAGAGATAAACTCTTCGCAATGGCAGAAGAATGGAAAGACGTTCCAATGTTGGCTCACACTCATGGCCAGCCAGCAAGTCCAACACACCTCGGAAAAGAAGTCTATGTCTTCGTTGAACGTCTCGACAACCAAATCAACAATTTGAAAAACATTCCTTTCTGTGCTAAGTTTGGCGGCGCTACAGGTAATATGAACGCTCATAAAATCGCTTATCCACAGATAGAATGGAAAAACTTCGCTAACAATTACATCAACAATAATTTAGGTCTTACAAGACTTCAAACAACAACACAGATTGAACACTACGATTTCATGGCAGCTTACTTCGATGCAGTGAAACGTATCAACACAATCTTAATCGACCTCGCTCGCGACGTTTGGCAATATGTTTCAATGGAATATTTCAAACAAAAAATCAAAGCTGGCGAAGTAGGTTCTTCAGCAATGCCTCATAAAGTCAACCCAATCGACTTTGAAAACGCAGAAGGTAACCTCGGCTTGGCAAACGCTATCTTCGAACACCTCAGCGCGAAACTTCCTATCAGCCGTATGCAACGCGACCTCACCGACTCAACAGTGACAAGAAACGTAGGCGTGCCATTGGCTCACACAATGATTGCTATCGCTTCATTATTGAAAGGTCTCGACAAACTCATCCTTAACGAAGAAAAATTAAGAGAAGACTTGTTGAACAACTACGCTGTCGTCGCAGAAGCTATCCAGACAATCTTACGTCGTGAAGAAGTTGAAGGCGCATACGAATTGTTGAAAGGCTTGACACGTACAAACGAAAAAGTCACACGCGAATCAATCGACAGATTTATCGATGAACTTCCTGTCAGCGACGCTGTTAAGGCAGAGATGCATGTGATTACTCCTGAAAATTATACAGGTTATAGTTTTTAACTTTTAAATAAAAAGAAAGAATAGGGGAATTTTGTTATAAAGTTCCCCTTTTAAATTTACTCAGATGAAAATAAATAAATTCAATAGAGTACTTGCTTACGTAAAACCTTATTGGGGCAGCGTGACGATGAATATAGTGTTTGTTGTTTTGTCAACGATATTTTCATTGTTCTCATTTTCAATGATTGTCCCTTTTCTGAATCTTTTGTTTAATCCTGATAATCTCATCACGGTGAAGCCTGAATTCTCCTTGAGTTCAGATGCGCTTCTCGAAACGATGAATTATTACATCAGCGCGATTATCATAGCAAAAGGACAGAAGATGGCATTGTTGTTCATCTGCGCCATGCTGGTGTTTGCTTTCTTCCTGAGAAACCTCACAACATATATGGCAAGCTATTACATGGCTTCGGTGAGAGTCAACTCGATAAAGGATATGAGAGCCGCGGTTTATAACAAGATACTTGTTCTTCCGTTGTCGTTTTACAGCAGACAAAAGAAAGGCGATATCATGGCGAGAATCACCACCGACCTGCAAGAGATAGAAGTCTCTATCATGAATTATTTAGATGTTTTCATCAAGTCGCCAATCACGATAATTGCGTATTTCGCTTATATGCTTGGCGTTAGCTGGGAACTCACCTTGTTTGTTTTGTGTGTTCTTCCGATAGGCGGCATCGTGATCGGCAAGATTGGAAAGTCTTTGAAAAAGGATTCTAAAGAAGGGCAGACACGTCTTGCAAATATCATCGCAAATATTGAAGAGACAATTTCTGGCTTGCGTATCATCAAGGCTTTCAATGCTATTGATTATACTAACGAGAAATTTGAAGAACAGAACTCTGGCTATTCAAAATTGTTAAAATCTGTTCACAGAAAGAGAGACCTCAGTTCTCCGATGAGCGAACTGCTTTCGGCAGTGGTTATCTCTATCGTACTTTGGTTTGGCTCCACCTTGATTTTGTCGGGCAGCGCATCTATCACAGCTGCTAACTTTATAGCATATATCATTGTCTTCTCGCAGATTATCCCACCGGCAAAGTCGTTTTCACATGGTTTCTATAACTTGCAGAAAGGCATGGCATCGGCGGAACGTGTCTTTGAGATACTCGATGCCGACGAAGTGATTTTTGAAAAAGACAACGCAAAACATATCACAGAATTTAAAGATTCTATCAAATATAATAATGTAGTCTTCCGCTACGGGAAAGACGATGTCTTAAAAAATATTAACTTAAATATTGAAAAAGGCAAGATGATAGCCTTGGTAGGAGAGAGCGGCGGCGGTAAATCTACGATGGTGGATTTGTTGCCTCGTTTCTATGACGTTTGCGAAGGCTCAATAACTATTGACGGAACAGATATACGCGATTATAAGATTAACGACCTTCGTGCTTTGATGGGAATAGTAAGTCAGGAGAGCATTTTGTTTAATGACACGGTTCACAATAACATAGCTTTCGGAATGCATAACGCAACACGCGAGGAAGTGGTAGAAGCTGCTAAGGTGGCTAACGCTCATGACTTTATTATGCAGCTTGAAAACGGTTACGACACATATATCGGCGATCGTGGCATGAACCTCTCTGGCGGTCAAAGGCAGAGGTTGAGCATCGCCCGCGCAGTCTTGAAAAATCCACCTATATTAATACTTGATGAAGCGACTTCTTCTCTCGATACCGAATCTGAAAAACTGGTACAAGATGCCTTGTTGAAAATTATGAGCAACAGAACATCCGTCGTTATAGCACATCGTCTTTCAACGATACAAAATGCTGATGATATCGTGGTGCTGGCAAAAGGTCATATCGTTGAACAAGGCAAGCACGATGAACTCATAGCGAAGAACGGAGTCTATAAGAGATTGACGGACTTGCAGTCGTTTAACTAAGATTATGTTGAGTTATTTTAACACATTTCTTCTGATAATGACGATAATAGCGGTAGTTGTGTTTATCGCATTGTATTTTGTTACAGCAGGTTACGGTGTTTTTTACAATAAGAAATGGGGTCCAGCACTGCCTAATAAATTAGGATGGGTGTTGATGGAATCTCCTGTCTTTATTGTCATGATATTACTTTGCGTATTTTCAGAAAGAAGTACGAATGTCGTATGCCTCATTTTCTTGATTTTATTTGAGATACATTATTTCCAACGTTCTTTTATATTTCCTTTTTTGATAAGAGGCAAGAGCGTGATGCCTTTGTCTGTGATATTTATGGGTGTCGTCTTCAACGTGCTGAATGCATTGATGCAAGGCGGCTGGATTTTTTATGAGTCACCAGAAAATATGTATGAAATGGCATGGCTTACGACGCCTCAATTCATTATTGGAACAATGATTTTCTTCTTGGGAATGATTATCAATATTCATTCTGATTATGTCATAAGAAACCTTCGTAAGCCTGGTGATACGCGGCATTATCTTCCAAAGAAAGGGATGTTTAAGTATGTGACTTCTGCCAATTACTTTGGAGAGTTTGTGGAATGGCTTGGTTTTGCGATACTTACATGGTCGCTTTCCGGCGCGGTATTCGCAATCTGGACTTTCGCAAATCTCGCGCCCCGCGCCGCCAAGATTTACGATAATTACAAGAAAGAGTTCGGAGATGAACTTGATACAAATAAAGTAAAGAGGATAATACCTTTTATATATTAAACAACAAGACAACGATGCAATCAATCGATTCAATTATTTTCACACCTTGTAAGATAGGCCCTGTTGAGTTGAGAAACAGGACAATACGTTCTGCGGCCTTTGAGAATATGTGTAAGGATAACAGACCTTCGCAGCAGCTCTTTGACTATCATACGGCAGTAGCCCGTGGCGGCATTGGCATGACAACTATAGCATACGCCTCTGTCAATCGTAGTGGCGTCTCTTTTGACGGTCAGCTCTGGATGCGTGAGGAGATTGTCCCTGAACTAAAGAAACTCACTGACGCTATCCATAAGGAAGGCGCCAAGGCTTCTATACAGCTCGGGCATTGTGGAAATATGACTCATCGTAGTACGTGCGGATGCAAGCCGATGGGAGCATCTTCAGGATTCAACCTCTATTCTCCTACATTCGTAAGAGGTATGGAAGAGTATGAAATCCTTGATACGGTAAGAGATTTCGGTAAGGCAGTGAATCTCGCCCGTGAGGCAGGCTTCGATTGCGTTGAGATACATGCAGGTCATGGTTATCTCATAAGTCAGTTCTTGTCGCCTTATACGAATCACCGAGAAGACATCTGGGGCGGAAACTTGGAAAACAGAATGCGTTTCATGAAATTCGTCATCAGAGAGGTGATGGACGCAGCATCGGACGATATGGCTGTGGTGGTGAAAGTAAATATGTTCGACGGTATCAAAACTGGAATACAAGTCGATGAGGCAATATTGATTGCCAAGGAGTTGGAGAAACTTGGCGTTCATGCTCTCGTGCTTTCTGCCGGTTTCGTCAGCAAGGCTCCTATGGAAGTCATGCGTGGCGCGATGCCGATAAAGACTATGGCTTATTACATGAATATGTGGAAGTTCTGGTGGCTCAAATTAGGACTTAGAATAGCTGGCAGGATGATGGTGCCGACGATTCCTTATGAAGACGCTTATTTCTATGAGACAGCGATGAAGTTCCGTGAGAGTCTTGACATGCCTCTTATTTATGTGGGAGGAATGGTTGCTAAAGACGATATGGAAAAAGTCTTGAACTCTGGTTTCGTGGCCTTTCAGATGGCACGCGCTCTTATCAATGATACCGATTTCGTTAATAAATTACAGAAAGGCGAGCTGACGAGAAGCAGCTGCAAACATTCAAATTATTGCATTGGAAGAATGTATAGCGAGGATATGCGATGTCATCATTGCGTAGAAGAGATGCCTGAACGTCTTAAAAAAGAAATAGAGAAGTTAGAAAATCAATGATTTATGATTTCTTTCAAGAAAGATATAGATAAGATTAGAGCTTATGGCAATGACGTCACAGCGTTGATAACAGGAGCTAGTTCTGGAATGGGGCTGCTGTATGCAAACTATCTTGCTGAAGCAGGATGTGATCTCGTGATTGTCAGTAATCAGGAAAAGGAATTGGAAGATGTCGCTGACAGGCTTAGGAATGATTACGGTGTTAAAGTCATAGCTCGTTATCAGGATTTGTCGCAGGAAGATGCGGCACAGCAGCTGTTTGATTTTTGCAAGAACCAGAATGTCGTTATTGACATTCTTATCAATAATGCCGGGATATTCTTCTTCCATGAACTTGACGATGAATATCATACGAAGATGGAACTTATGCTTAATCTTCATATTATGACTCCAACTCGTATGTGTAGGATTTTCGGAAATGAGATGAAGAAAAGAGGATACGGATTTATCATCTTGGTGTCGTCAATGGCGGCACGACTTCCTTATCCTGGAATTACAATATATTCTGCTACAAAGGCTTATCTTAAGAGCTTCGGTAAATCGTTTTATTATGAGATGAGAGATTACGGTGTTGGAGTGACGACGGTTTGCCCTGGAGCTATAGCCACACCTTTATATAAAATAAATCCAAGACTGTTGAAGCTTGGAGTGAATCTTGGTGTTGTCGGAACGCCGCAATGGCTTGTGAAGAAAGCACTTAAAGGAATGTTTAAGAAGAAGATGGTCGTGGCACCTGGAGCGATGAACGTATATCTTCCTCCAATGCTCTCACTTTTGCCCAAACGCTTAGTTAATTCTATATGGAGAAAAGTAAGGTAATAGTGACAGGTGCGACGGGGAGCATAGGACTTGCTGCTGTTAAGTCGTTATTGGATAAGGATTTTCCTGTGATAATGGCGTGCCGTAATGTCAAGAAGGCGGCATCTCAACGTGATGTCTTGATAAAACAGTTTCCTCATTCAGAAATAGATATCTTGGAACTGGACCTAAATTCTCTTTCTTCAATAAAATCGTTTTCTGAAAATATTATAAGTCATGGATTTAAGGTAAATAAACTGTTGAATAACGCAGGAATAATATGTCGTGACTTTTCCATAAACGAAGATGGTTTTGAAACTACGGTTGCAGTGAATTATATTGGACCATTGTATCTTTCGAGACAGATGATTCCATTGATGGAAGATGGATTCGATATTGTCAATACTGTTTCTGTGACACGGGGAGTGTCAAGGCTTGACGAACATTTCTTTGATTTGGATAAAAAGAGATTCTCTCAACTTGGAGCTTATGGCAAGGCGAAATATGCTCTGTTTTTGTCATCGCTGTCATTGTCGGAAAATATCAAGAACGGAAAGGTGAATCTTACCGACCCGGGTGTTGTGGATAGCAATATGATTTCCATGCATCGATGGTTTGATCCAATCGCTGATGTCTTGTTCAGGCCGTTCTGCAAGTCGCCGGAGAAAGGCGCGATACCTGCGGTTAATGCTTTGCTTGGGACAACGGTCGATGTTCAACAGTCAACATGTTTTCTCCCTGATGTTAGATTGTTTTCTGGAAATAAGAGTAAACTCATTTCAAAGAAACATTATGATAATCCTATTAGAGAGTGGCTGTGGAAAGAAACGGAGGTTCAATTAGGAATTAAGGAATTGAGGGATGAATGTAGAGACGTATCAATTACACCATAAAAAATAATAATATGTAATTGCTGCGTCTAATTAGTTAGGAGTTAGGAGTTAGGAGTGATTTTTTTTAAAAAACTTTAGTCTTTAGTCTTTTGCCTTTAGACTTTTTATTATCTTTGCGAAATCATAATTAAAAAGAGAAAATTAAACTATTTAACTAATAAGATTAGAAATGGATTTAAGTAAAGTTGTAGCTATATCAGGCAAACCAGGTTTGTTCTTGGTTTCAGGTCAAGGCTCAGGAAAATTAGTAGTAGAATCATTACTCGATGGCAAACGCACTCCAGCTTTCGCTAACGACAGAATCAGCTCTTTGGAAGAAATCAGCATCTACACAACAGGTGATGACAAACCTCTCAAAGAAGTTTTTATGAGCATTCATGAAAAATTAGGTGACAACATCGGTTTCGATCCTAAAAAAGTTTCTCCAGTAGAACTTAAAGAAAAATTCATGTTGGTACTCCCAGAATACGATGAAGACTCAGTTTATCAGTCAGACATGAAGAAAGTGTTCCAATGGTATCAACTCCTCAACGACAAAGGTCTCTTAGACTTCACTGTTGAAGAAGAAAAATCAGAAGAAACAAAATAACCTAAAGATTAACGTAGGTCGTCATTCGACGACCTTTTTTGTATATAAGCCATGAAGAAAATCACAGACTTCCGTTTAATAGAGAAAAAAGAATGGGCAAAGTCGACATATCTTTTGCTTCAGTCTGACGAGCCTCTCGAAGAGATAAAGGCAGGTCAGTTTGTGCAGGTTCGCGTCGATGATGCACAGCATACTTATCTCCGTCGTCCGATATCAATTCATGATGTCGACTATCAAAATCGCACTATAACATTGTTGGTTCAAAGAGTAGGCGAAGGCTCAAACAAAATCGCTGACACAGAACTTAACGACACCTTAAATATAATATATCCTCTCGGTAACGGCTTCACTCTTCCTGAAGATAAAAATCAGAAAGCTATCCTCGTCGGTGGCGGTATCGGCATAGCTCCTCTTTATTATCTCGGCAAGATGTTGAAAGAAAAAGGTATCGAGCCTCAGTTCCTCCTCGGCGGACGTTCAAAGAGCGACCTCATCATGCTCGAAGATTTTGAGGCAGTAGGTGAGGTGTATATCACAACAAACGACGGCTCATTAGGCGAAGAAGGTTTCGTGACACAACATTCAATCTGGAAAGAAAAGAAGTTCGATATGATTTATACCTGCGGTCCTAAGCCAATGATGATGGCATTGACCAAGATGGCTCGTGAAAACAATATCGACTGTGAAGTTTCTTTGGAAAACCTCATGGCTTGCGGACTCGGCGCTTGTCTCTGCTGCGTGGAAAACACCATCGAAGGTCACGTATGTGTTTGTAAAGAAGGTCCTGTAATCAATATAAATAAATTGTTATGGTAAACGAAATAATACAACTCGGTAAGGGTCTCACACTGAAGAATCCTGTGATGACAGCATCAGGCACCTTCGGCTATGGCGAAGAATATGCCGACTTCATCGATTTGACAAAACTCGGCGGAATACTCGTCAAAGGAACAACATTGAATCATCGCGAAGGCAACCCATATCCTCGTATGGCAGAGACACCTTCAGGAATGCTCAACGCTGTCGGACTTCAAAACAAAGGCATCGACTATTTCGTTGAGACAATTTATCCAAGAATAAAAGACATCGACACTAATATAATCGTCAACGTTTCAGGTTCAACGATAGAAGACTATTGCGCAGTGGCTGAGAAAGTCAACGCTTTAGAAAACATCCCTGCTATCGAACTCAACGTTTCATGTCCTAACGTGAAACAAGGTGGCATGGCATTCGGCGTCACTACATCAGGCATCGAGCAAGTTGTTAGCGCAGTGAGAAAAGTCTACGACAAACACCTTATCGTAAAGCTTTCACCTAACGTGACAAGCATCGCTGACCTCGCTTTGGCTGCTGAAGCATCAGGCGCTGACTCAGTATCATTGATTAACACCCTCCTCGGCATGGCTATCGACGCTGAAAAGAGAAAACCTAAGTTATCTACAGTTACAGGCGGTCTGTCAGGCGCATGTGTCAAGCCAATAGCTTTGAGAATGGTATGGCAAGTCGCTAAGGCAGTGAAGATTCCGGTAATAGGTTTAGGCGGTATATCATCAGCAACAGACGCTATCGAGTTCTTGCTCGCTGGCGCATCAGCAATAGAAATAGGAACAGCCAACTTCATCGACCCTACAATCACTGTCAAGGTGGCACAAGGCATAGTTGAATATTGCGAACGCCATGGATTTAAAAACGTCAGCGACCTTACAGGAGCTTTGGAGATTAATTCATAATGCATAATTCACAATTCATAATTAAATTATGCATTATGCATTATGAATTATGAATTAAAATTGTAAATTTGCGCAAAATTTTAAAAATATATTAAGAAAGATATACTATGGGAAGAGCATTTGAATACCGCAAAGCGGCTAAGATGAAAAGATGGGGCCACATGTCAAGAGTGTTCCCTAAACTCAGTAAGATGATCACTATCGCAGCTAAAGAAGGCGGCGCAGATCCAGATATGAACCCAAGATTGCGTCAAGCTATCATCAATGCTAAGGCAGAAAACATGCCTAAGGATAATATCGATGCTGCTATAAAAAGAGCTACAGCGAAAGACGCTGCTGATATGGTCGAAATAGTTTACGAAGGAAAAGGCCCAGCTGGCGTTCTCGTCGTCGTTGAATGTGCTACAGACAACACAACACGTACAGTCGCTAACGTACGTTCTTACTTCAACAAATGTGGTGGTTCTTTAGTTCCATCAGGTTCATTAGAATTTATGTTTAGTCGTAAAGCTGTCTTCGAACTCGAATTACCAGAAGGTATGGAAGTAGAAGAAATAGAACTCGAACTCATCGACGCTGGCCTCGAAGAAATAGAAGCAACAGAAGAAGGCGTAGTAGCATTGTCAGACTGGACAGCATTCGGTACAATGCAGACAGCATTGGAAAAACTCGGCATCAATGTTAAGAAAGCTAACTTACAACGTTTCGCTAACAGCCCAGTAGCATTCTCAGCAGAAGATGTTGAAGCTATCGAAAAATTCCTCGAAAAAGTAGAAGACGACGAAGACGTACAATCAGTCTACACTAATATGGAATAAAATAAAACAATAAAATAATGTGGTGGAAAAAGACAACTTTCGGGTTGTCTTTTTTATTTTTTTATATATTTGTATGCAAAACCAAGCTGTAGAAAATTGTCTAATATAAACATATAAGTTATGAAGAAAATGTTACTTTTTTTGATGGTATTGATGTCGTTACCATCATTGGCTCAAGAAGTTGTTGAAGATTCTTTGGCCGTAGTGGAAAATGAAATCGTTCCTGAAATCAATTATCTAAACATTAACACAGATCAGCAAAATTCAATGATTTATATCAATGATGAATTTGTTGGCTTTAACAAAGTTTCAAAATTGTTGAATGTGGGCGAGCCTTACACATGGAAAGTGGAATGTGATATGTATCGCCTCGTAAATGGAAACGATACCATGAGATCAGGAGATGCTGTAGTCGTGGATATTAAGATGCAGGCAGCTTATGGTATCTTGAATGTAACATCTGTACCTGAAGAAAATGCTGTGATATTTGTCGATGGCAAGCATGTAGGTAACACTCCACTCTCATCAGTGAAAATGAAGATTGGTCAACATAAGATGCTTGTCTTCAAAAATGAATATGAACCATATCACTACGATTTCGAAGTCTTTGGCTATGATACAGTGTCAGTGGATGTAACTATGATTTCTAATGTCAAGAACATAACAATAAAGGCAGAGGAGAATTCGGATATTTATGTTGATAATGAATTCAAAGGTGTAGGAAGTTGGTTCGGCAATGTATCTATGGGGTCACATATCTTCGAAGCTAGGAAGATTAGTCACAAACCATTCTCATTGCAAGCTAATATACAACAAGAAGACACAATTTTATTAGGCGAACCTACACCTCTCTATGGAAGATTAGAGCTGGACACTGAACCTTCTGGCGCATCAGTATATGCTGCTGACGAATGTATAGGAAAAACACCTTTTGCTAAAAATCTTCTTATCGGTGAATATGAATTTGTTCTTAAGAATAAAGAAAAAGCTGATATTATTCTGAATGTTAATATTGAAGAAAACGATACCTTGGTTTTAGAAGAAAAATTTGCCGATTCAAAGAAAGTTTTCATCATGACAGACAGAAGCGGAGATAGCTTGTTCGTTAATGATAGATATGTAGGCAATACACCTCAGACTCTTTACTTGACATATAATGTGCATACTATCAAAGCTGTAAGAGATAAGTATAATGTAACAAATGAACTCGATGCCTTTTTTGCTAACGATACTGTGGAATATTTCGTTGGTAAAGAAATGCAAATCGTTACAGATAGTGAAAAAGATAGAGTCTATATCGACGGTGAAAAAATAGGAAAAGCTCCATGTACAGCGAAACTTTCTTATGGAACACACGAACTCAAAATCACAAGAGGTAAATATGTCTATGAAAGAACTATTGCTGTTGAAGACGATGGCTTAGAAGAATTGATGATAGAATTAGGTAAGAATGTTACAATCAAAACTACCGACAAAGGTGATAAGGTTTATGTCGATGGCAAATACTTCGGAAAGACACCTCTTACAAAATATATGTATTACGGCGATCGTGAAGTCAAGATTGTGAGAGACAAGGAACTTGAAAAGACACATACAATCAGTGTACGTGAAGACGATGATGTTAATGAATACACATTATACATCGGTCAGTTGGTTACTTTGGAATCAAATAAAAAAGGAGATCATATTTATATCGATGGAATTAAACAAGGCCGTTCACCATTGAATTATGATATGCCAATAGGTAATCACGAGGTTATGGTGAAAAGACATCGCAAGACAGATGTCCAACGCTTGTATATCATTAAAGATGGTCAGACACAATTCTACTTCCATCCAAAAAGAGAGTCTATCGATGATTTTATCGCAAATGGTATGAAGTTCTTTACACTCAATGCATCTACATTGCAAGGCAAATATTCATACGGTATCAGCTGGGGATCATATAAGAAAGTAGGTTGGCATATCTCCTTGTTGACAAACTTCGATATGGTCAATGGTGAATATCAGACTGGTATAAATCAGTTCTTGCCAAAGTATAAAACCACTTCTGAAGATATGTCTGCAGAATTGACAGACAAGCAGCTCAATTCTAGATTGTCAGCCACTGCAGGTTTGATGTTTAAGGTTTATGGACCTATATATCTTAAGTTAGGCGGTGGTTATGCAATGTATACAACATTAAACCAAACTGTTACCGAAGAATGGTATAAATCTACTAATTCTAAAGATATAAATTATAACGGATTGCTCCTTACAGGTGGTTTGCAGTTCAATCTTAAGAACTTCGTCATCTCGACAGACCTTAACACCACACATAACTTCGAATTCATGGAGTTTAAGGTTGGAATCGGTTTCTCGAAGAAAAAAGACAAAAACAAATAATTAAAGATGACAATAAAAAAATAGTTGGTGATGATTTCGCCAACTATTTTTTTATAAGTTAATTCTTATTTTATTATCGAATATAAGACTCCTGATATCAAAAGCGGTGCTGGTATCGTGAGCAGCCACGCCCATAAGATGCTCTTGGCGGTTCCCCAGCTGATGGATTTTACTCCGTTTGTTAAACCAACACCCACAATAGAACCAACGATGCTATGAGATGTGCTTACTGGTATTCCGAACAATGAACAGCCTATTACCGTTACAGCTCCAGATGTCTCAGCGCAGAATCCCTTGTCGGGTGTTATCTTTACAATGCCAGTGCCTGTGGTCTTGATGACGTTCTTGCCGCCTACCATTGTTCCTAATGCTATCATGATATAACAGATAACAGCCACGACTTGAGGAACGTGATAACCTTTTTCAGCATCGAAGAAGATGGCAAGGATGCTCTTGAAGTTCTCTGTTATCTCTGGCGACTGTAATGATGTGAACAGCATGATGGAGATAAGTCCGATAGTTTTCTGTGCGTCGTTAGCTCCGTGTCCGAGACTGAACGCTGCAGAAGATAGTAGCTGTAACTTCTTGAAGACCTTGTCGGTCTTTTTCTTGTTGGCGTTCTTGCATAAGCGCATGATGAGACATTGCATGAAGAAGCCTAGTACCATTCCTATCACAGGTGTCAGTATCATAAATAACAACACTAAGAACACGCCGTCTAGTACCAATGCCGATGAGCCTTGGCTAAACAAGACTGGTCCGATGATTCCGCCTATCAATGCTTGTGATGACGATATCGGGAGTCCGAGCCATGTGCATATTCCAATCCATAAGGTGGCTCCAGCTAATGCGCAGAACACCACATAAGGATTCATATATTGAGCTTCGACGAGTCCGCGGCTCATTGTCTCTGCCACATGAGAGTCGAAGATGAAATAAGCCATGAAGCCCCAGAACGCAGCCCATGCAACAGCTTTGAGAGGTGTCAGCACTTTGGTGGTGATGAGACATGACACTGCATCGGCAGCGTCGTTCATGCCGTTTAAAAATGTAATCAATAACGCTAATATTAAAGAAGCGGAGATGGCGAAGGCTAACATATCACGAGTTCTTAATGACGATTGTTCTTATTGTGTCGGCAACATTCTTCAAGATGTCGCTCGCGCTCTCAAATGTCTCAGCGATATTTTTGTTCTTGACCAATTCAATATAGTCGGTCTCGTTCTTAAATAGATTGCTGATATAATCGGAATAGATGGCATCGATGACATGCTCGATATGTTTAATCTTGTCGCATTTTTCAATGATGTCGTTATGATTTAGCGAGATATGTTCCAACTGCTTGATGATTTCTGTGAGCAGACATGCGCATTCGTGAAGATAGTCTGCTGTCTCGATGAGCTGGTTGTCGATGCGTTTTGGTTGATACATCAAGAGATTCTTGGAACAGTCATCGATAATATCTAAAGAGTCGTCCATATTGGCTGCCAACTCATTGACATCTTCTCTGTCGAAAGGAGTGATGAATGTAATGTTGAGCATCTTGTAAAGATTTCTGAAGAGCTCGTCACCATCGGTTTCATCTTTCTTGATTTGACGACCTAACAACTTACGTTCTTCGTAGTCGTCAATCTTGACCATTTCCAATAATGTCTTTGTTGCATGAACTAACAACTCCGACTGCTTGATGTAAATAGGGAAAAACTTAGTTTCCTTAGTTACGAAAAATTGTAAAAAACTATTTAGACTCATGATTTTTTTAAGTTGCTAAGTTGCTAAGTTGCTAAGTTACTAAGTTGCTAAGAACCTCAGTAACTCAGCAACTTAGTAACTCAGTAACTCAAATGATTCCACAAAGATGATAAAGCACTCTAGCTCCAACGTTGCCGTCCCATTCGTCTTCGCCTGGTGACACTTCGCAGAGGTCGAAGCCTATAATCTCTTTACCGCTTTCTTTAACTCTGTTTAACAAATACATCATTTCTTCATATTCCATGCCGCCTGGTACTGGTGTGCCGGTGTTAGGACAAAGTTTAGGGTCGAGGCCGTCGATGTCTATGGAGATGTAAACTTTGTTTGGAAGCTGAGCGATGATGTCGTCGCATATCGATTTCCATGTAGCGCCTTCGTACATCTTTCTGCGGTTGTCGCGGTCGTAGAACACCACCATTCTTCCTTCTGAATTATTGATGATTTCTTTCTCTTGGTCGCAGTAGTCGCGTATTGCCACTTGAACTAGTTTCTCGATGTTGTCATATTTCATAGTGTTATAGAAGATAGAAGCGTGAGAATATTTGAAACCTTCGAATTCTATTCTTAAGTCGCTGTGAGCATCGACATGGATGATACCGTATTCTTCGCCTAACTCATTGAAGTATGTGTGGTATGGGAGTGGGATGCTATGGTCGCCACCGAGGAGACCAACCTTTTTGCCTTGTGACTTCCAGTATGCGATTCTGTCTTTAAGCCATGCGAACATTGTGTCGAAGCCTTTTTCGATGGCTACATATTTATCTTCGTATGCTTCAGGATTTTCATCAACGTCGCCGCTTTCGATGCCATCGATGATGTCTTCGCTGAGAGGAACGAGTTCGTCGTGAAGCTCACGTAGTTCTTGTGGAAACTCATCCATCCAGATGCCGCGTTTCCATACTTCAGGATAGTCGTGATGATGAAGGTCAACTTGCATAGAGCCGTCGAATACAGCCTGAGGTCCGTCGACAGTACCTCTGTTATAACTTGTTGTAAGTTCCCATTCGACAGGGATGATTATGATTTCAGCTTCTTCTGCGCTGCATGGTAATCCGTAGATGCCAGAACCAAGAGCAGCAGCTGCATTAGGGTCAAAAATTTTTTCTTCCATAGTTTTTTATTTTTTGCAAATATAAGAAAAGTCTACAAGTCCACAAGACCACGAGACTACAAGTTAATATGTTTTTTAATAAAAATACTTGTAGACTTTTAGACATGTTGCCTTGTTGTCTTTTTTTTGTATCTTTGTACCGATGAACTAAAATTTTTAACTAATCTAATAACTTATGAGCTTTACATCAGTAAATAAGATTTTTGAAAAATCTATCAAAGAAAACTGGGACAGACCTGCAATCTCTAACTATCAAGGTGTGACATTACACTTTAGAGATATGGCAAGAAGAATAGCTAAGCTTCATATCATGTTTGAAGAATGCGGTCTTGAAAAGGGTGACAAGGTAGCACTTTGTTCAAGAAATCAAGCCAACTGGGTTGTCTCATTCCTCGCAGCCATGACATACGGTGCGGTACCTGTACCACTCATGCACGAGTTCAAACCAAGTAATATCAATCACTTGGTAAATCATTCAGAAGCCAAGATACTTTTCGTTGACGAAGTTGTCTGGGAAGGTCTCTCAGAACTCGACATGTCTGGCTTACAAGCAATCATCCAAGTAAATACTTTCAAATTGCTTTATGCTGCTAACGAAAAGATTTCTGAAAGCCGCGAACATCTCAACGAACTCTTCGGCAAGTATTATCCGATGGAGTTCTCACCAGAATCAATAAATTATTACGAAGACTCAGCCGACGAACTGGCAATCATCAATTACACATCAGGAACATCAGGTTTCTCAAAAGGTGTTATGATTCCTTATCGTGCTGTCAGTTCCAACTTGGAATTCGGTAAGACGGTTTTACCTCAGATCAACCACACATCACGTGTTGTTTCAATGTTGCCATGTGCTCACATGTACGGACTTATGTTTGAAGTATTGTACGAATTAAGCTGTGGCTGTCATGTCTTCTTCCTCTCTCGACTCCCAAGTCCAAAGATTATAATGCAGGCTCTTTCTGAAGTTAAACCAACTTTGGTTGTTGCAGTGCCTCTTATCATAGAGAAGATTTACAAGAGCAAAGTTAAGCCTGTCATCGAGAATGCTGGTATCAAGTTTGCTTTGAAACTTCCTATACTTGAGCAAGTCATCATGAATAAAATCAAGGCTGAGTTGACCAATGCTTTTGGTGGCGAGTTCTACGAAGTCATCATCGGCGGTGCTGCTTTCAATAAGGAAGTGGAAGCATTCTTTAAAAAGATGGACTTCCCATTCACTGTTGGTTATGGTATGACAGAATGTGCTCCTATCATCACTTACGATGATTACAAGACAGCTAAGTTGTATTCATGCGGTAAGATAGTTCCTAACATGGAAATGAAGATTGATTCTCCAGATCCACAGAATATACCAGGTGAGCTTTTGGTAAAAGGCGCTAACGTATTCTTAGGTTATTATAAAAACGAAGAAGCAACGAGAGAAGTACTCGACGCTGATGGCTGGTTACATACTGGCGACATGGGTGTTATCGATGCTGACGGCTATCTCTTCTTAAGAGGTCGTTCTAAGTGTATGATTCTCGGACCTTCAGGTCAGAATATTTATCCAGAAGAAGTGGAGGCAGTTCTCGACACTCGTCCTTACGTACTCGAATCTCTCGTGATTGAAGATAATGGCGGTCTCACAGCTCTCATCTATCCTGACTTCGACACAGCGGCAAAAGAAGGCATGAATCAAGCTACATTCATTAAATATATAGAAGATACATTGCCAGAGGTAAATAAAGAATTGCCTAACTATGCAAAACTGAAGAAAATCGAAGTTATGTCGGAGGCATTCGAAAGAACACCTAAGAAGAGTATCAAGAGATATTTATATCAAAGAAATAGTTAAGACTCCGAGTCGCCAAGACTCTAAGTCACCAAGATAAAAGGCGAGTGGAAATGATTTCTGCTCGTCTTTTTTAATAACTCTTAAACTTTCGCCTTTAACCTTTTGTCATTTGCCATAATTATGCATTATGAATTATGCATTATGAATTAAAAAATCACTACCTTTGCACATCTTTAATTAAGATAATTTTAAACGTTTAATTTTATATTTTTAAAAATCAAATCATGAAAAAACATTTTTTGTTAATTGCGTTGATATGCAGTATCTTTGTTGCATGTGGACCAAAACCAGAACTTCCTACAGTGACAACAAATTCAGTTGACGAAATTACAGATACAACAGCTTTTTGTACTGGTGCAGTCGTTGATAATGGTAATGCAGATATCACAGAAAAAGGTTTCTGCTGGAGTACAGAACAAAATCCAACATTAGAAGATAATGCCGTTGCAGCGATTGTTACAAGAGAAGAAGCTGCTGATGACTTCTTTACAGCTACATTATCAGGATTGACAGCTGCTACAGAATATTATGTAAGAGCATACGCAACTAATAGCGAAGGTACAGCTTACGGTGAAAATGTCAACTTCGTTACATTAGAGAAAGAAAATAGTGACGATAACACTGGAGATGATAACACTGGAGATGACAACACTGGTGATGATAATGAAGGTGATGACAATACAGGCGATGACAACACAGGCGATGACAACACAGGTGATGACAACACAGGTGATGACAATGAAGATGAAATTATTATTGAATTACCAACAGTTACAGATGTGACTATTTCTGAAGTGACTTCAAATACTTCAATAATAAGTGCAGAAGTATTAACTGATGGTGGTGCTGAAGTTACAGAGCGCGGTTTTTATTGGGGAGAAAAATCTTCCGTAGAACCTAATCGTGTTAGCGTAGGTGAGGGCTTAGGTAATTTTACATATCAACTTACAGGTTTGAATGGTGGAACTGAATATTATGTTTATTCATATGCAAAAAACAGTGTGGGAGAAGTTGTGGGAACTATTGCTTATTTTACCACAATAGAAAATACACCAGAAATTGAATATGTAGATATGGGCTTCCCAAGTGGTGTGAAATGGGCTACATGTAATTTTGGAGCAACAACACCAGAAGGTTATGGCGAATATTATGCTTGGGGTGAAATTGAAACTAAAGAAGAATATACATGGCAAAATGGAAATTGTCTTACATATGGTAAAGAATTAGGAGACATTTCTGGTAATCCAGAATATGATGTTGTTGCAGCAGAATGGGGCGGAAATTGGAGATCTCCAAGATTAGAAGATATGTATGAATTGGTAACACTCTGCGACTGGATTTGGAATGGTAAGGGTTTCAATGTAGTGTCAAGAATAAATGGTAACTATATATTCCTTCCAGCAGCAGGATTCATGAATACTCTTGCAGCTGATGCAGCTGGTACTGAAGGCGCATTAGATCAAGGAGTTTGGGGATATTATTGGACAACAACACCTTATAGCGAAGAATTAGAAGGTGGTACCAATACTAATAAAAAAGCTTGTTTCTTGACATTCAGTTCGGGAGGTTATATGACAGACCAAGGAGGACGTTTTAATGGTTTCTCAATTCGCCCAGTGAGAGATTAAGACACTGAGACACCAAGTCTCCAAGACACTAAGATAAAAAAGCGAGTAGAATCAATTTCTACTCGCTTTTTTTATGACTTGTGGTCTTGTAGTCTAGTAGTCTTGTAGTCTTCAGAATAGGGGACCTTAAAAAGAAAAGACGTCACTTCATAGTGGCGTCTTTTTCTTGGTGTCTTAGAGTCTTAGTGACTCGGTGACTTATTCTAATGTATGAATTACGAGACCTGAACGGAGTTTAGGTTCGAACCATGTTGTCTTAGGAGGCATGATGTTGCCGCTGTCAGCGATGTCAATGATTTGTTTCATTGTTACTGGGTGTAAAGCGAAAGCAACTTTCATTTCGCCGTTGTCAACGCGATGTTTCAATTCACCGAGACCGCGGATACCGCCAACGAAGTCGATACGTTTGTCGGTACGTAAGTCTTTAATGCCTAAAATCTTGTCTAAAACTAAGTTAGAAAGAATTGTTACGTCGAGAACGCCGATTGGGTCAGCGTCGTTGAATGTGCCAGGTTTTGCGTTGAGTTTATACCAGTGACCATCTAAATATGTGCTGAATTCGTGTAATTTAGCTGGTTTGTAAATCTCTGTTCCCATATCTTCAACATCGAATGATTCTGTCAAAGCGTTGAGGAATTCTTCTTTTGAGAGACCGTTCAAATCTTTAACTACGCGGTTGTAGTCGATGATATTTAATTGGTTGTCTGGGAAAATAACTGTCATGAAGAAGTTGTATTCTTCAGTGCCTTTGTGAGCTGGGTTATTTTCTTTCTTTTCTTGACCTACGAGAGCTGCTGCAGCGCTTCTGTGGTGACCGTCAGCGATGTACATTGAAGGAACTTCTGTAGCGAAGAGTTCAACGAGTCTGTCGATAGTAGCTTTGTCGTCGATGACCCAGAAACGGTGACCGAAGTTATCTTCTTTAGCGATGAAGTCGTAGATAGGAGCTTCTTTTGTGATGTTGCTTACGATAGCGTCGATTTCAGCAACAGCAGGATAAGCGAAGAATACAGGTTCAACGTTAGCGTTTGTGATGCGAACGTGTTTCATGCGGTCTTCTTCTTTATCTTTACGAGTGAGTTCGTGTTTCTTGATAACTTGGTTTACATAATCTTCACTCCATGCGCAAGCTACGATACCATATTGCCAATGAGCGTTAGCATCTGTTGGGTTCATGCTTTGAGCGTAGATATATAATTTTTCTTCTTTATCTTGAACTAACCAGCCGTAATCTTTGAAAGCGTTGAAGTTTTCAACAACTTTGATATATGTTGTTAAGTCGCTGTCTTTTGTACCAGGAGCGAGGTCGATTTCAGCTTTTGTAACGTGTAAGAGGCTGTAAGGATTGCCTTCGCATTCTTGGCGAGCTTCCTCTGAATTTAAAACGTCGTAAGGTCTTGAAGCTAATTTTTCTACGATGTCTACTGGAGGACGATAGCCTTTAAATGGTTTAATTACTGACATGTCTTTAATTTTTTAAGGTTAATATTTATGTTTTACCAAATCATTTCTTCTTCAAAATTTGCACCTTGGTTTTGAGCGTAGAAACTATCGCTTTCGTGCAAATGGTGATCATAGTGATCAACGTTGACGCTTCTTTGTAAGGAGATGATGAGAGCGCCTATCATCTTTGTCAACTCCATTAATTGAGTGCGAATCTGATCTTCTTTTTCAACTGTGAGGAATTCGTTTTGACGACCGATAGCGCAGAAGACGACGCACTTGCGGATGTTTGTCTTAGCTGCTTTAAGCTGAGCTATGAACTGAGGTTTATTTTTAGATGAACCCTCAGCGATGTTGAATGCTAACAATGTAGCTTCTTCTAAAAATCTTTTGTAGTAGTGGTTTTCTATTTCGTTAGTTGCCAGAGTGCTAGTTTCTGTTAGTAACGATACGAAACCAATGGCTTTGCTATAAACTCGAAGGTCTTCGAATCTGAAAAAAGTCGTTGATTTATTATCTTCAGGAGTCATAATTTATAGTGTTTTATTAGTAAATAAGATCCATCTCGTTTTGAGATGGATCTTGTATTTAAATTTGATTAGTTAACTTTGAATTTAACGTCGCCGTTTTGGATGAATCCAACGATTTGGCGAGCTGCTGCGAGACCAGCATTCATGTTAGCTTCAGCTGTTTCTGCACCTTGTTTTTTAGGTGTTGCGAAGAAACGGTTAGCGAATTTTTCTGCTAATACAGCTTGGTTAGCTGGAGCGATGTCTGTTACATATTTAAGGTCAGCGCGGTCAGCGAGAAGTTGTTCCATACCAGCTTCGTCGATAACTTCTTTACGTGCTGTGTTGACTAAGCAACCGCCTTTAGGCATTTTTGAAAGAAGTTCGTAGTTGATAGAACCTTTTGTCTTTTCGTTTGCTGGGATATGTAATGAGATATAGTCGCAGTTTGCGTAGAGGTCTTCCAATGTTGCAGGAACTGTAACGCCTTCAGCTTCCATTTTTTCTGTTGGTACGAATGGGTCGAATGCCCAAACTTCCATACCGAGAGCCTTAGCTTTGTTAGCTACGAGGCGACCTACGTTACCGTAAGCGTGGATACCTACTCTCTTGCCGCTTAATTCGCAACCTGTACCTGGTTTGAATGTGTTACGTGCCATGTAGATCATCATGCCGATTGCCAATTCAGCAACAGCGTTTGAGTTTTGACCTGGAGTGTTCATAGCTACGATGTTCTTTGCTGTACATGCTGCTAAGTCTAAGTTGTCGAAACCTGCACCAGCGCGGACAACGATTTTAAGGTTGTTAGCGTGGTCGATAACTTCTTTAGTAACTTTATCTGAACGAACGATGAGAGCGTCAGCGTCTGCTACTGCATCGTAGAATTGTTGTACGTCTGTATATTTTTCGAGGAGAGCTAATTCGTAACCAGCTTCTTCAACGATTGTTCTGATACCGTCAACGGCTGCCTTTGAGAAAGGTTTTTCTGTTGCTACTAATACTTTCATTTCTTTCTTAATTTTTTAAAATGTTATGAAATATTATTTGTTAGCTGCTTCGAATTCTTGCATGCAAGCTACGAGAGCCTTAACTGACTCAACTGGGCAAGCGTTGTAGATAGAAGCGCGGAAACCACCAACTGAACGGTGACCTTTGATACCGACCATGCCGCGTTCTTTTGCGAATTCCATGAAAGCTTTTTCTTTATCTTCGTGACCTGGAGCCATTACGAAGCAAACGTTCATGATAGAACGGTCTTCTTTAGCTGCTGTACCAACGAACATAGAGTTGCGGTCGATTTCGTTATAGAGAAGGTCAGCTTTTTCAACGTTGATTTTGTTCATTGCTTCAAGACCACCGAGTTTCTTAACCCATTTCAATGTTTCGTACATTACATAGATAGGGAATACTGGAGGTGTGTTGAACATAGAGATGTTACGATCTTCTTCAGCAGCGTGTGTGCGGTAGTCAACCATTGTTTGGAGCTTGCGTTCGCCTTCGAGTTTGCCGAGGAGGTCGCGACGGATGATAACGAATGTAACACCAGCAGGACCAACATTCTTTTGAGCACCACCGTAGATAAGAGCGTATTTGCTTACGTCAACTGGACGGCTCATGATGTCTGATGACATGTCAGCTACCAAGTCGATTGGGCAATCCATATCGTAACGGATTTCTGTACCGTAGATAGTGTTGTTTGTTGTGATGTGGAAATAATCAGCGTCTGTTGGGATTACATAATCTTTAGGAATGTATGAGTATGTTTTGTCTTCTGATGAAGCAACAACTTCTACATCACCATAGAATTTAGCTTCTTTAGCAGCTTTCTTTGCCCAAACACCTGTTTGAAGATAAGCAGCTTTGTTCTTTAAAAGGTTTGCTGGAACGTGGAAGAATTGTGTTGAAGCACCACCACCTAAGAATAAAACTTCGTAGTTTTCTGGGATGTTCAAGAGTTCGCGCCATAATTGACGTGTTTCTGCCATAACTCTTTCCCAACCTGGTGTACGGTGTGAAATTTCAAGGATACCGATACCTGTGTTGTCAAAATCACGGATAGCTTCGATAGCTGCTTCAACAGCTTCTCTTGGGAGGACACATGGTCCAGCGTTAAAATTGTGTTTCATCGCTAAATTTATTTAATGTTTATAAATATGTTTTTATTGAATTATCTGTGGCAAAGATAGCAAATAAAACCAAAAAACAACACATTAATTGAAAAATGTTTTTTTTATTTTTCGCTTCCGAAAAACATATATTAATTAATGTGTTTTAAATGCCATACCTTGAATTTTGATGTTTTTTGAATATTATGTCTGAATGTGCTATTTGCATTTGATGACATTACTGTTTTTGAACATTTTTTAGTCTGTTTATGATAGAAATACTTTGTTGATTTGATTGTAAAGTGTTGATATATAGTTTTATATAAAATTGTTAAAAAAGTTTTTAAAAAGTTACTTTCATTCGAATAAAATTAGTATCTTTGCCACTCAAAATCGAGTAAGAATAAGTAAAAAGATATAAGCAATGAAAAAAGACATTCATCCAAAAAATTATCGTCTTGTTGTTTTCAAAGACATGTCAAATGATCACGCTTTCATGTCACGTTCAACAATCAACACAAAAGATACTATCGTTTGGGAAGATGGTAACGAGTATCCATTAGTAAAATTAGAAATTTCTAACACATCACACCCATTCTACACAGGTAAGATGAAACTCGTTGACACAGCAGGTCGTGTTGATAAATTCAACAACAAATACAAAAAATTCCAAGAAGCAAGAAACAAATAATTTATTTGTAGCTCTAAAATACAAAAGCGATGGAGAATATATTCTTCATCGCTTTTTTTTTGGCACAATTATTGACGAACGCCGAAACGTAAATTTAATATATAATATAATGGACAACCAAAGAAATCACGATTTATTCCTGACAGATATAGTAGAGACTGACACTGAATATATTCCACTTCTCACACCGGAAGATGAGAAAAGAATCAGCGAAGAGGAAATACCGGAAGAAGTGCCAATCATGACGCTGCGTAATGCAGTGCTTTTCCCTGGAGTCGTAATACCAATTACTGTAGGTCGCGACAAGTCCATAAGATTGATAAAAGAAGCTTATAAAAAACATCAGGCTATAGGCGTGGTGGCACAGAAAGATGCTGCCGTAGAAGACCCAAACCAAAATGACTTACATGAAATCGGAACCATCGCAATGGTGATGAAAACCTTGCAGATGCCTGACGGAAATACCACTGTCATCATCCAAGGCAAACGCCGTTTCAAATTACAAGAGATTACACAGACAGAACCTTATTTGAAAGGTAAGGTTGAGCCATACGGCGACAGCCTCGTCATTCCTCGTGACCGTCAATTCAAGGCTTTGATACAGTCAATCAAAGACCTCGCAATGCAGATAACTCAAAAGTCAGCTAATGTTCCTTTCGAGGCTACCTTCGCCTTGAAAAACATCGATAGTCCTTGGTTTATGGTCAACTTCATCGCAAGTAACCTCGTACAGTCGATGCAGGAAAAACAACGTCTTCTCGAAATCAACGATATCACGACTTTCGCTACAGAGCTGCTCTCTATTCTTACTAACGAGATGCAGATGATTGAGCTGAAACATCAGATACAAAACAAGGTTAAGATGGATATGGATAAGCAACAACGCGAATATCTCCTTAACCAACAGCTTAGAACTATTCAAGAAGAACTCGGCGGTACACCTAACGAAATAGATATCAAGGTCCTTAAAGAAAAGGCTGCCAAGAAAAAATGGCCAAAGGAAGTTGAAGAGACTTTCGAAAAAGAGCTTGGAAAACTTCAGAGGATGAACCCTCAGGTGGCAGAATATGGTATCCAGCATAACTACCTTGAATATATTGTAGAGCTTCCTTGGAACGAGTTTACCAAAGATAACTTCGACCTGAAACATGCTCAGAAAGTCCTTGACAAAGACCATTTCGGACTTGAAAAGATAAAAGACCGTATCATTGAATATCTCGCGGTTCTGAAACTCAAGAATGATATGAAGTCACCGATTTTATGTCTGGTTGGTCCTCCAGGTGTTGGTAAGACATCTTTAGGAAAATCAATCGCTAAGGCACTCGGTCGTAAATATATAAGAATGTCACTCGGTGGCGTTCGTGACGAGTCAGAACTCCGCGGTCATCGTAAGACATATATCGGTGCTATGCCAGGTCGTATCATCCAGAACTTAAGAAAAGCCAAGTCTTCAAATCCTGTCTTCATTCTTGACGAGATTGACAAGGTGAGTGGCAATAACGTCAATGGCGACCCACAGGCTGCTCTTCTTGAAGTGCTTGACCCAGAACAAAATATGGCGTTCTCAGATAACTTCCTCGAGATGGATTATGACTTGTCGAAGGTCTTGTTTATTGCGACTGCAAACAGTCTTTCGACTATACATCCAGCTTTACGCGACAGAATGGAAATCATCGACTTGAGCGGTTATCTCCGTGAAGAGAAGTTTGAGATTGCGAAACGTCACTTGATTCCAAAGCAGCTTAAAGAACACGGACTCACATCAAAAGACGTAACTTTCCCTAAAGAGATGGTGATGAAAGTCATCGACGATTATACAAGAGAAGCTGGTGTTCGTAACCTTGAACGTCAGATAGCAAGCGTGATTCGTCGCAAGGCTAAGAACATCGTGATGGGTGAGGAAATAGAAAAGAAAGTATCTGAAAAAGATTTGAAAGATGCTCTCGGCGTTGGAATGTTCCACGATGGCGATGAGGTGAAACACTCAGTTCCAGGTGTTGCAATAGGACTCGCTTGGACTCCAGTAGGCGGTGAAATTCTTTCGATAGAAGTCAGTTTGAGCCGCGGACATGGAATGTTGCATCTGACAGGTAACCTCGGCGAGGTGATGAAAGAATCAGCTACAATAGCATACGAATATATCAAGTCACATTCTTCACAGCTGGAAATAGACCCAGCGGTATTCGAAGAATGGAACGTGCATATCCACGTGCCAGAAGGCGCAACACCAAAAGACGGTCCTTCTGCAGGCATCACTATGCTGACAGCTCTGACATCGGCATTCACACAAAGAAAAGTGAAGAACCAATTGGCTATGACAGGTGAGATAACATTGAGAGGCAGAGTGTTGCCAGTGGGAGGAATACAAGAAAAGATGCTCGCTGCAAAACGCAATGACGTCACTGATGTCATCTTGTCAGTCGAGAACAAACGCGACTTCTCTGAGATAAAAGAAGATTACGTAAAAGGACTTAACTTCCATTTCGTGACATCGATGATGGAAGTCTTGGACCTCGCTTTGGAAAAAGAACAAGACGTCAACGATTTGGATTACAATCAATATCTGATGAACACACATAAACGTGTCGCTGGTTTTTTAAGTCATCAAGACAACGAGATAACAAGACAAAGTGTTAATTAAAGACTTAAAATTATTCCGGGGAATTGATTTTCCTCGGAATTTTTTTTACACAAAAATATAAGCTATGAAAGTAAAGAGAAACATTATAAAAATAGAAGAAGAACTATGTACTGGCTGCGGATTATGCGCCAAAGGATGTCACGAAGGAGCCTTGCAGATTATTGACGGCAAGGCGCGTCTTATCAGTGAGTTATACTGTGACGGACTCGGTGCCTGCATTGGCGATTGTCCGATGAACGCCATTTCTATTGAAGAGAAAGAGGTTGAGGCTTATGATGAGATAGCCGTGATAAAAAGGATAATTCCCAAAGGAGAGAATGTGTTACAGGCGCATTTGCAGCATCTGAAAAATCATGGAGAAATGAGTCTTCTTCAGCAAGGAATTCAATATCTTAAAGAAAATGGTATCGCAGTTCCGGAGTTGAAGTCTGAACCTAAAGTGATATCGGGAATACAGTTGTCGATGTCACATCCGTCAGATTTGTCGGTGTCGATAAACTGGCCAGTGCAGTTGCATCTCATCAATCCTTTGTCGGGTGCTTTCAACAATGCCGATGTTTTGTTGGCAGCCGACTGTGTGGCATACGCCAATCCGAAGATGTATTCAGATTTATTGAAAGGTAAGAAGTTAGCGATAGCATGTCCTAAGTTAGATGTCAACAAAGAGTTTTATGTCAACAAGCTCATTCAGATGATTGACAATGTCGAGATTAAATCGTTGACGGTTGCCATTATGGAAGTTCCGTGTTGTTCGGGATTGATAAAATTGGTCGAGATGGCGATGGAGAAAGCGACGCGTAAGATTCCAATGACGAAGGTAGTTGTCAAGATTAGAGGGTAACCATTTCTCGCGAAGACGCAAAGGAACGCAAAGATTTGGTGTCTGAGCTTGTCGAAGGCATAGGCGGCGCTTCGACAAGCTCAGCGACCGCATACCCAAAGTTTGTTGACTGTTGATTTCAAAAAAAAAGTTCAACAGCTAACAGCCAACAGCCTTAGTAAAAAAACTTTAGCCTTTTTCATTCGTCTTTAAATTTTTTTATATCTTTGCACCCGCAAGGAGCCTCTACGAACCAGGCGTTACGAGAGGTGAAAAGGGAATCCGGTGTGAATCCGGAACAATTCCAGTTGCTGTAAATCCCTGTCCGAAAGGATTTCGTTTATCGCACTCTTTGCCACTGATCAAGAATCGGGAAGGCGCGGTAAATGGGATAAGTCAGAAGACCTGCCTTGCATGTTTTAGATTTCCACTTGCTGGATACTGGTCGAAATCAACTTGATTTATTACGTTTTTTTATTGTAAGTCTACAAGACAACAGGACTACAAGACTATAAGTGTCTTTTGTATTAATGCTGTTGACCTGTGCATAAACTTAGTGACTCGGTGACTTAGTGTCTTTGTGACTTTATAAATGTAATTATCTAAGTGATTTCGACATAATTTATTGAATTATAAAAGAAATGAAACGGATAAACACATTTATAAACTTAAATCTAAAGTCATGAAAAAAGTATTTACTCTTTTGGTAGTTACCTTGGTCACTTTCATGTTGACAGGCTGCCGTCAACGAATCTGGAATGAAATTGAAGAACTCGACAATCGCGTCTCTGCGCTCGAGGAAATCACTAAAAAAACAAATGCCGACATTGCTGCTTTGCAAAATATCGTCAATGCAATTCAGAATAATGTCTTTGTAACCGATGTGATTAAGACATCTGATGGTTACACCATTCAATTCTCTGATGGTACAAGCGCAGTGATTTCTAATGGAAAAGACGGCTCTAATGCTCCTATCATTTCTATCAGACAAGACACCGACGGCAATTATTACTGGACTCTCGACGGCGAATGGCTCATCGTTGACGGTGAAAGAGTGCGCGCTAACGGTAAAGACGGCATTAACGGCACAAACGGCACAAACGGCCAAGATGCTATTACACCTCAAGTCCGTATCAATCCTGATACTAAAGAATGGGAAATTTCTGTTGACGGTGGAAATACATGGGAACCTACAGGCGTAATCGCTGAAGGTCAAGACGGAACAAATGGAACCAACGGAACAAATGGAACCAATGGTTCAACTCCTCAAATCTCTATCAAGAAAGATATTGATGGCAACTATTACTGGACTCTCGACGGAGAATGGATTATTGTCGATGGTGCAAAGGTACGTGCTAACGGCATTGACGGCGGTAGCGGTACAAATGGTCTCGCTCCTCAAATTCGCATCAACCTTGATACTTACGAATGGGAAGTGTCAACAGACGGTGGTCTGACATGGACATCTACAGGCGTTAAGGCTCAAGGTGTCGATGGTGACTCTTTCTTCCAAAATGTCGATGCTTCAAACCCTGATTACGTCATCGTGACTATGGCTGACGGCAGTGTAATTCTCCTCGCTCGTTACGACGGCTCGGCTCCAATGTTTGTCATCGTAAATGCTCCTCAACTCGCACAGATAGAATATGGCAAGACTGTTGAATATATAGTTGAAACAGAAAATGTCGCTGAATATATCATCAATGCTCCTGAAGGATGGCGCGCGGATTATGCAGATAACACTCTCGCAATTACAGCTCCTGCTAAAGACTTATGTCACTTCGACAAAGAAGGAACAATCGCTGTCACTGTCGTTTCTGAATCAGGCAAGATGGCAATCGTGAAAGTCAATGTCATGGCAGGTGAATGGGTGTCGGAGGTTGAACTCAGAACCTTAACTTTCGAAGACTCTGACGCTAAATTCTCTCCATACGAATTGAGCTACTGCGGCGCATATATCAGCACATGGAGCGACCTCATCGCTGAAGACCAATATATGAGCAATCTTATCTACGACATGAGCGGCAGCGAACCTTACTACTGGTACGATGAAAACAATACAGAACTCTTCCACGCTTTCCCAAATAATTATGGATCATACGCTTATTGGGGTGGCGGTCAGGCTGTGTCAAATTACGCTAATTTAGATTATGAAACATACGGCGATTTCAATTACCAGCTTACAGTGTATGGTGAAGAAGGCGCTGGCGGTCATAACGGATCATCAAACTTCTGCATGCACTTCGGTTATGCAGACGACTCTGGCTATAACTTCACAGAAGAGCTTCCTTCATTCTTTTTCGGCGACGGTGAAGAAAGAGTGATTGACCATATCTGGGTTAACAACTCAACATACGCTTTGAACTGTTATTATAATGGTAATGGTTTGACAGATCCAGTCGGTGCCAACGACAAAGCATGGATTATCGCTAAAGGCTATAATGAAAATGACGAACAAGTCTCAGAATCAATATTCTATCTCGTTGACGGTCCTGATGGCATCGTGACAGAATGGACAAAATGGGATTTGACATCACTTGGTAAAGTCTGGAGAGTCGAGTTCAATATGGCTGGCACTAACGATAACGGCTATGGTTTCTCACAACCTGCATACTTCGCTTACGACGATGTCGCTGTTCAATTCGAAGGTGAAACAGTGTTTAGATAATCAAGATGAAAAGAATTTTTGAAAAATTATTGATACTCATATCTTGTGTTGCTCTCACTGCATGTAATATTAACGAGGAGTTCTTTGCTCCGAAAATTATCCTCGACAACGAATCTGGTATTTATACAGTGAAATATGGTCGTGAGATAATCATCAAACCTACTTACGAGCATGCTGAGAATGCCACATTTTTATGGATGATAGATGGTGAAGTTATTGAGACTTCACCGTCATTGTCCTTCACTCGAGAGGAAGTGGGTGAGTATTACGTCACTTTGAAAGTCACTACGGAATATGGCTCTGACGAGGAAGAGATTCGTATCGATGTGGTGGAATTGGAGATTCCAACGGTAAGCATCGCTGGCAATAAGAAAATGACAGTCACTCTCGAAACAGAAGTCGTCCTTAATGCTTCTGTGCGTGAGACTTCGCTTCCTACTAAATTTGTATGGACGGTGAATGACGTAATTGTAGGTAATGAGTATAGTTACACATTTATAGCTAAAGAAATCGGAAACTATATCGTCAAGGCGACTGCCAAAAACGAGGACGGTGCGCATAGCGATATGATTGAGATTGAAGTGGTAAATGCTGATGACCTTCCTTTTACTTGGGATTTTGAAAAGTATTCATATCATACTGTTAAAGGAAGAAAGCTGCTCATCAAACCTTTGCAGTCTAATGATATTTATGACGTGAAATATTCTTGGAATGTTTCAGAAATTTCAGAAATGACATCTACAGATTCTAAGTTTGTCTTCATATCTGATAAAGCAGGTGTCTATCATATCAATGCTGTAGCGACAAAAGATAATGGTGACAATCCAATTAGCATTACGAGAAATTTCGTCGTGACAGTTTATGAAGAGAAAGAATTCTATCGTCCTAAAAACGGAGCTTCTCAAGCTGATTGGAACAAGGTCTTTGAATACACTCCTGCGCCGGGACAATTTATCAACGAGTTGAAAACTGGAGGTTTCGATGCTTCTCACACAAATCCTGAGGCGGCTATAACATACGCAGAAGGTCGTCTTATCAACAACAACTGGATTTCATTGGGCGGTTTCGGCGGTTATGTGGTCGTCGGCTTCGACCATAGCATCAGCAATTCTCGTTCTTACGATTTGGGAATTGTCGGCAATGCCTTCGACGGCTCGTCAGAACCTGGTGTCGTTTGGGTGATGCAAGATGAAAACGGCAACGGTTATCCTGACGATACTTGGTATGAACTCGCTGGCTCTGAGACAGGAAAATTTGAGACTTACAGAGATTATGCAGTGACATATTATCGTCCTTCTGGAATTGGAATGCCGGTGCAATGGACCGACAATTACGGCAACAGTGGCGAGATAGATTATCTCGCGCAATTCCACGACCAGGATTATTATTATCCTCTTTGGATTGGAAAGGACTCATATACTTTGAAAGGAACACGACTCGAAGCTCGCAACTACGACCAGTCTGGCAACGGCTCTTATTGGGTGCAGCCGCATTACGATTGGGGATATGTCGATAACTTCAGTCCGACGGATTTCAACTCATCAGACAAGGCAAACCTTTTCAAAATCTCTAATGCCATCGACTTTGAAGGCAATCCTGTTAATCTGAGTCACATCGACTTCGTGAAAGTGCAATGCGCTCTCAATGCCAAGAGCGGCTGGCTCGGAGAACTCTCCACAGAAGTATGCGGTTTTTATGATAGTAGTTTGAAAAGATAAATTATGGGAAAGTCAATGTTTTTTAAGTCACCGAGTCACCGGGTCGCCGAGTCACCAAGAAGATTAGTTATCTTAGTGTCTTGGTGTCTTAGTGTCTTGGTGTCTCTTACCTCCTGCATGGAATGGGACTACGGCCTCGAAGAAAACTTCGATACTTCGGCATCTGGCGAGGGTTTGTTTATATGTAACGAAGGTAATTTCCAATATGGAAATGCGACCTTGTCATATTATAATCCTGAGACGAAAGTCGTGGAGAACGAGGTGTTCTATCGTGCCAACGCGATGAAACTCGGCGATGTGGCGCAGTCGATGGTGATACGAAACGGTATCGGTTGGGTTGTCGTCAATAACTCTCATGTGATTTTCGCGATAGACATCAATACCTTTAAGGAAGTCGGGCGTATCACGAATCTTACTTCTCCGAGATATATACATTTCATATCTGACGAGAAGGCGTACGTCACGCAGATTTGGGATAACCGTATCTTCATCGTGAATCCTAAACGTTACGAGGTTACGGGTTATATCGACATCCCTAATATGACGATGGAAAGCGGTTCAACCGAGCAGATGGTGCAGTATGGAAAATATGTCTATGTCAATTGCTGGTCGTATCAGAATAGGATTATAAAAATCGATACTGAGACTGACGAAGTTATCGATGAACTGACAGTCGGTATCCAGCCGACATCTCTTGTGATGGATTGTAATAATAAGTTATGGACTGTTACCGACGGCGGTTATGAGGGTTCGCCTTACGGCTATGAGGCTCCGTCCTTATATCGTATCGATGCAGAGACTTTCACTATTGAGAAACAGTTTAAATTTAAGTTCGGTGACGCGCCTTCAGAGGTGCAGCTCAACGGAACGAAAGACAAACTCTATTGGATTAACGACGATATCTGGGAGATGGATGTCACCGCTGAGCGTGTTCCGGTGCGACCTTTCTTGCCTTATAACGAAACTATATATTACGGACTGACGATATGTCCGCGCACTGGCGATGTATATGTTGCCGATGCTATCGACTATGTTCAGCAGGGAATGATTTATCGTTATTCAAAAGATAGAAAATTGATAGACGAGTTTTATGTAGGAATTATTCCTGGAGCTTTTTGTTGGAAATAAAATGAGAGAAATGAAGAAACTACACCTTATATTAATACTTATATTATCGTCTGTTTTTGCGAATGCACAAGAGAATGACGACATAAAATGGTATCTCAATCTTCCTGAAATATCAATTTATGCTGAACGTCCGATTAAAGAAATAGGAGTGCAGCGGACCAAGATGGACTCGATAGTTCTTAAAGAAAATATAGCTCTTTCTGTGGCTGATGTCCTTACGTTTAACTCTTCTATCTTTGTCAAAAATTATGGTCGTGCCACATTGTCAACGGTTTCTTTTCGTGGAACCTCGGCGTCACATACTCAAGTTTCGTGGAACGGAATGAAAATCAATAATCCTATGCTGGGCATGACCGACTTCTCTATGATACCATCATATTTCATCGACGACGCCACTCTGTTACACGGGACCTCTTCTGTAAATGAGACAGGCGGCGGTCTTGGTGGCTCTATACAACTCTCGACAAAGCCGGCAAAAGAAGACGGTTTCGGATTGCAATACATACAAGGTGTCGGTTCGTTCAAAACATTCGATGAGTTTTTAAGATTGACTTACGGCAATGAACACTGGCAGACTTCCACTCGTGTGGTTTATTCTTCTTCGCCTAATGATTTTGAGTATCGTAACCACGACAAGAAGGAAAATATTTATGACGAGAATATGAATATCATAGACCAATATTATCCTATTGAAAGAAATAGGAGCGGAGCATTCAAGGATTTTCATTTTCTGCAAGAAGCATATTATAACACAATGAAAGGTGATAGGTTTGGATTTAATGCTTGGTATATAAATTCCAACAGAGAACTGCCGATGCTTACTGTTGACTATGGCGATGCGACGGATTTTGAAAACCGACAAAGTGAAAACACTTTCCGTTCGGTGATGTCGTGGGACCATATCAGAGAAAACTGGAAGATGGGAGCGAAGGCTGGTTACATTCATACTAAGATGAATTACGATTATAAACGTGACCTGGGCAATGGAATCATGGCGCACATGACGCAGTCGAGGAGTAAGATAAACACCTTTTTCGGGAATGTTGAAGGTGAATATTATATCGGTAAGAAATGGCTTTTTACTGTTAATATCGCGGCGCATCAGCACTTTGTGGAGAGCCGTGACAAAAGCGTCATGCTTCAAGACGGAAATGAAGGAACGGTGGGTTATCATAAAGCACGCATCGAACTGACCAATTCTGCATCTATCAAATGGCGGCCTGTTGACTATCTCGGAATGTCGGTAGTCATTAGAGAAGAGATGTTCGGCAACGAATGGACCCCAATCATCCCAGCTTTCTTCATCGACGGCGTTATCTCAAAGAGAGGCGATGTGGTGGCGAAGGCTTCCGTCTCGCGTAACTATCGTTTTCCATCGCTCAACGACTTGTATTTCATGCCTGGCGGCAATCCTGATCTGAAAAAGGAAAACGGCTGGACTTACGATGCTGGATTTTCTTTCGCTGTAGGAAAAGAAGGAATTTATTCTTTGAGTGGCTCAGCTAACTGGTTTGAGTCGTTCATCAACGATTGGATTATCTGGCTGCCGACCACAAAAGGATTTTTCTCGCCAGATAATATCAAAGACGTTCATGCTTACGGCATCGAAATGAAAGGCGATTTGGAAGTAATATTGTCTAAAGAGTGGAAACTTGGTCTCAATGGAACCTTGTCGTGGACGCCGTCTATCAATGAAGGAGATCCACGCTCGCCAGCAGATAAATCGGTAGGGAAGCAGCTGCCTTACGTCCCGGAATATTCATCAACGGTAACGGGACGACTCACATGGAAGACATGGTCGTTCTTATATAAATGGTGTTATTATTCAGAGAGATTTACAATGTCGTCGAACGACATTACATTGACAGGCAAATTGCCAGAATATTTCATGAATAACATCGCTTTGGAAAAAGTAATCTCTTGTAAATGGGCTGATTTCTCCATCAAAGGAGCTATTAACAACCTCTTCAATGAAGAGTATCTCTCTGTCTTGTCGCGACCTATGCCTGGAATCAATTTCGAGGTGTTCTTGGGAATCACGCCGAAATTTAATTAGAACTCTGACTCTGAACTTTGAACTCTGACTTATAGACTTAGCAACTCAGCAACTCAGTAACTCAGTAACTCAGTAACTTAGTGACTCGGCGTCTTGGTGACTTGTAAAAAAACATTAACATCAATTCTTAATAAATTCCAGAAAAACATAAAAAATAAGAATCAGAGATGTTTTTCTCGTGTTGAAGTATTATTGTTTTATTTTGTTTGCTATAAATTTGCAATGAGTAACCAAAGTGAAGTTAAATTTATGGAACAAAATATGTCAAACGATAATAAAAAAAACATTCGTCTGAACTTTCTTAAGGGGAGTCAATCTCACAGTCCTTCTCAGACGAATGTTGATGCAAAGGTACAAATAAATATTGAGACAGCGATACCAAAACTAGAAAAAATTGCTCAAAAATATGTTGGAATTATAAATCCACAAGGCTTTCTTACAGATTTAAGAATAGCTTTGGGGATTCCTGATTCTCAAGGTGTAAGTAAATATGGAGAGGTGCTGATTTTTAAAGAAGATGTTATTTTCTTAAAGGCGTCGTTGAGAATTACAAATCACCAAGCTAATGCAAAGCAATATATCATTCATGATGCTAATTGTGAATATAATTTAAGTATTGTTGTGAGGCGAGAAATGAGAAGAAATACCTTTAAACCGCACAATGACGTTCGACTTGATGAATATGTTTATTATGGCAAAAAAATGGCAAAGGTTGAAAATCCGTTGACACAAATTATTAATAGTATCATTGTGTTTTTGAAAACAGGAGTATATGAAGATACTACCGGAGTAGCTTTTAGGAATACATCGCCGAATTCTGAACCTTGAACTCTGACACTGACGTATAGACTCATAGACTTAGCAACTCAGCAACTCAGTAACTCAGTAACTCAGCAACTTAGTGACTCGGTGTCTCGGTGACTTTAAAAAATCCAACAGCTAACAGCCAAAAGCCTTATTTCTTCCTAAGAAACGCTATCAAGGCATACGCCATCGGGGTTCCGAATAGAGCTTCGATGGCTATTTTTATGATGTATTGCGATAATATCATCAATAAAATGTCGCGTGTTGTCAGCGCACCGACGAAGGCGATAAGTACGAATGGTACGGTGTCGAAGATATATCCGACGATGGAACTTCCAATAGTGCGGAACCACAGATGCTTGCCGTTGGTGAGTTTTTTCATCTTATCCATAATCCATGCGTTGGAGAGTTCTCCTAGAAGGAATCCTGTGAGAGATGCAAAGACGATACGAGGCACATAACTATAAATGGTGTTATACGCATTCGATGTGGCATCAAGATAATCCGGTGATGGCAGCCAAACTCCAATCTGTGTGCATATCACAACGAATACATTACACAGAAATGCGAGTATGATAGTCTTTCTCGCTGTGCGGTATCCCCATATTTCTGTCAGGACGTCGCCTAACATATAAGCTAAAGGGAAGGTGATAGTTCCTGCGTCGAAATAAAATAATCCGAAGATTCCAATGACTTTGACAGCCATTATGTTGGAGACGATGTAACAGACAGTGAAAAACACTGCGATGATTGTATAAGAGTCGCTCTTATAAAATCGGTTTTTTAAAGGGTTTTCCGAGACCTTGTTCATGTTTTTAAATTTATTGTCTAATGTCTAATGTCAAAAGACTTTGTTAATTTTCAATTTTCAATTTTCAACTTTCAGTTTTTAGTTTCAAATGTTTGGCCACACGAAGTGTGAATTTATAGATTCTCCGCCGTCCACGATGATGCTTTGTCCGGTGCAGAATGTGTTTGTCACCGTCAGGAAATACGCCCACTGCGCTATCTCTTTTGGTGTCGCCCATCGTTTGAGTGGCGTCTGCTGCATAATCTCGTCCCATAATTTTTCATCGTTGACGACGCAGTCGTTGAGTGGTGTCAGCACTCCGCCAGGGTCGAGGCTGTTACATGTCGCTCCGAATGCCGCCACGCGCAGAGCCACGTTTTTTGTATATGCTATCACGCCGCCTTTGCTGGCGCAATATTCCGGGAATTCGGAGCCTGTGTGTCCGCTTGCAGAACCGATGTTCAAGATGGAACGAATGTGTTTTTGTATGCCGTATTTTTCTGTCACCTTAATCAACGCCTTGAGGTTGATATCGATGTCGTTTTCATTCTGAGTGCCGGCATTGTTTATCAGTATTTCAACATCGTTTATCTCTGGAAGATTATCGTAATCGCTTATGTCACATTGATGATGAAAATATCTGCTGTGGACTATCGACGCTTCTTGTCGGTCTATTCCTATAACTTTATGTTCCATCTCAAGGAAATACTCGGCAATTGCTTTGCCAATGCCTTGTGATGTTCCGGTAATCAGCACTTTATTATTTTCATCCATAATTGTAAATATTGTGGTGACAAAAAAAACGATGTGCAAAGATAGAAAATTTTTCTTTAGAATTTCAGACAGATAATCTCTCCGTTCAATGATTTCTGTACGTCGATGACACGTTGGTTACGACTGCCGCGGAAATGTAACGACAAATCTCTTTCGGATTCGATATAAGGTCCGTCGACGATGACATCGCACAACTCGACTAACTTACGACGAGTAGGATGTTGCATCAAATATTCGAACTTATATCCTGTGTAGCACCAGATGTTTTTGTCGGTGTTATTTTTAATCATCTGTGCCAATTCGATGAATCCCTCCGGGTGTAACATTGGGTCGCCGCCGGTGAATGTCACGTTCATATCGGCATCTACGATATTCTTGAATAATACATCAATGCTTACAGGCTCGCCTCCGTTTTCATCCCACGACTGTGGGTTATGGCATCCTGGGCAATGGTTTTGGCACCCTGCACAATAGATTGAGGTGCGAAGACCAATGCCGTCGACGGATGTCCCGTATTTGATGTCTAAAACACGGATATTATTTGTGGATGACTCTGTCATTTAACTCTGCCAATTTTGCTTTGTTCCAGCGTTCTGTCGTTCCGACGAGGTAGCCGGTGATACGTTGTAGTTTGTCAATGTTGTCGCTGCCGCATCTTGGACATTTTTCTAATTCTTGCTGAGCGTCTTCGTAGCCGCATTTCATGCAACGGTTACGGTTGTGGTTCACTGAGCAGTATCCGATATTATTCTTATCCATCAAGTCAACGATGTCCATTATGGCTTGAGGGTTATGTGTAGCGTCACCGTCTATTTCTATATAGAATATATGTCCGCCTCTTGTCAAGTCGTGATATGGAGCCTCGATTTCAGCTTTATGCTTTGGAGAACATTTGTAATATACAGGAATATGGTTTGAGTTTGTATAATATTCTTTGTCGGTAACGCCAGGTATCTCGCCATATTTTTTACGGTCGATGCGGGTGAATTTTCCTGACAATCCTTCTGCTGGTGTTGCCAATACGCTGAAGTTATGTTGATAGCGTTCAGAGAATTCGTTTACTCTGTCGCGCATATAAGTGACGATACGTAATCCGAGTTCCTGAGCATCTTCGCTCTCGCCATGGTGTTTTCCTATCAATGCGATAAGACATTCTGCAAGGCCGATGAAGCCGATGCCGAGTGTGCCTTGGTTGATGACGCGTTCTATGGTGTCGTTTGGCTTGAGGTTCTCACATCCAGACCATAGTGCCGACATCAATAATGGGAACTGTTTTGCTAGTGCTGTCTTTTGGAAGTTATATCTGTTGCAAAGTTGTTTTGCTGTGATTTCCAATAGCTCGTCGAGTTTTACGAAGAATTGTTCTATTCTTTGTGACTTGTCTTCTATGCCCATGCATTCTATTGCAAGACGTACGATGTTAATTGTTGAGAATGACAAGTTGCCTCTTGCGATAGATGTCTTTTCGCCGAAGCGGTTTTCAAAGACGCGAGTCCTGCAACCCATAGTAGCCACTTCGTATTGGTAGCGTTTAGGGTCGTTTTCATTCCATTTCTCGTGTTGGTTGAATGTCGCGTCGAGGTTGACGAAGTTAGGGAAGAAGCGTCTTGCTGCTACTTTACATGCGAACTGGTAGAGGTCGTAGTTCTTGTCTTCTGGGAGGTAACTTACGCCACGTTTCTTTTTCCATATCTGAATAGGGAAGATGGCTGTTGAACCTTTGCCAACGCCTTCGTATGTGGATTGAAGTAATTCTCTGATGATGCAGCGTCCTTCAGCGGATGTGTCTGTTCCGTAGTTGATAGATGAGAACACTACTTGGTTGCCGCCACGTGAATGTATGGTGTTCATATTGTGTATGAACGCTTCCATCGACTGATGCACTCTGTTGACAGTGCGGTTGATGGCGTGCTGTTTCAATCTCTCGTCGCCTTGTAAGAGGTCGAGCTCGCAGTATGTATAGTCTTCGATCTCGATGTCGTATAAATGTTTCAAGTCGAAACCAGTAAGTTCTTCTATTGTCTTCACTTCTTCGATGAAACTGCGACGAACGTATGGAGCGAGATAGAAGTCAAACGCTGGTATTGCCTGTCCGCCGTGCATCTCGTTTTGTACTGTCTCCATAGAGATACATGCCATAAAAGACGCCGTCTCGATGCGTTTTGTAGGACGACTCTCGCCATGTCCTGCTTCAAAGCCGTTTTCAAGTATCTTGTCCAATGGATGCTGGATACATGTAAGCGATTTCGTAGGATAATAATCCTTGTCGTGTATGTGGAGGTAATTGCCTCTCACAGCCCACAGAGTCTCCTCGGCTAGAAGATAGTCGTCAACGAAAGGTTTGGTGGTCTCCGATGCGAATTTCATCATCATGCCTGCAGGAGTGTCGGCATTCATGTTGGCGTTCTCTCTTGTTATGTCGTTGGATTTAGCCTCTACGATCTCGAGGAACATCTCGCGTGTCTTAGCTTTTCTGGCAATGCTTCTCTTGTCACGGTAGGCGATATAACTCTTGGCGACTTCCTTGCGAGGTGAAGCCATAAGTTCCATCTCCACCATGTCTTGAATCTCTTCCACTGAAGACTGTTCCTTACCGCGAAATTCTATACGGTCGACAATTTTATATACAAGGACATCATCTTCGCCAGCATCTGTTGTAAGCATCGCTTTACGGATTGCAGCGGCGATCTTTTCTCTGTTGAAACCGACAATGCGACCGTCTCTCTTAACTACTGTATGTATCATAACTTAAATTTTATATCATCACAATACGATACCTGCGGGAAAAATAGATGAAATTCTGGCATCATGCAGACTTTATCTTGACACTCTACCTCCCGAAAGCATCAAACTATAAATAAAGGCAGGTCTTCTGACTCGTTTCCTCCGCGCGGCCTTCCCACTGAATCAGCAGTGACCATCATGAATG
>JBGVET010000018.1:0-6781 GCA_045120395.1 Candidatus Limimorpha sp. | reverse complement strand
GAGCTGATTTGAGTATACTTTTCACTATCAAATTTTGAAATAAAAATAACTTTGATGAAAACGTTTTCATCAAAGTTATTATATTTATCTATGTACTAATGGGTTATATTGATTTTACCAACCATTTTTGGCAATTATACCATTTTTAACAATTCTAAAACAAACTTTAGTTCTCTCATAATGTTTTTAAGTCAAACTAATTTAAACTAAAAAAAACAACATTATGAAAGATTTCAATTTCAGACATGGAGACGCCAAGAGTGATGTCTTCGGAACAGATGCAATGGTCAACCCTTCACCAGTGGACAAAATTCCAGACGCTCCAACAACTCCTCAAGTTGCATATCAAATGGTTAAAGACGAGACTTTCCCACAGACACAGCCTCGACTCAACCTCGCCACTTTCGTCACCACATATATGGACGAATATGCCACTAAATTAATGAATGAAGCTATCGGCTTAAACTATATCGATGAGACAGAATATCCTCGTGTAGCTGTGATGGGACAGAAGTGCATCAACATTCTCGCCAACTTATGGAACAGTCCTGAGACCAACAAATGGAAGACCGGCGCTCTTGGCATCGGTTCTTCAGAAGCCTGTATGCTCGGCGGTGTGGCAGCATGGATGCGCTGGCGTAAGAGAAGAATGGAACAAGGCAAGCCATACGACAAGCCTAACTTCGTCATCTCTACAGGCTATCAGGTAGTATGGGAGAAATTCGCTCAGCTCTGGCAGATCGAGATGCGTACCGTGCCGCTCACAACGGAGAACCCGACATTAGATCCTAAGAAAGCCATCGAGATGTGCGATGAGAACACTATCTGTATCGTCCCTATCGCAGGCTGCACATGGACTGGTATGAACGACGACTTCGAAGCCATCGACAAAGCAGTGACAGAGTTCAACAAGAAAACTGGCAATCAGCTTTGCATCCACGTCGACGCAGCATCAGGAGGTTTCATCCTTCCATTCCTCAAGCCTCACGTCAAATGGGACTTCAGATTAAATAACGTATTATCAATAAGTACCTCCGGTCATAAATACGGACTCGTATATCCAGGGTTGGGCTGGGTCATCTGGAAAGACAAGAAGTATCTGCCTTCTGAAATGGCATTCAGCGTCAACTATCTCGGCGCCGACATTACACAAGTAGGTCTTAACTTCTCACGACCAGCAGCCCAAGTCCTGGGACAATACTACCAGTTCATCAGATTAGGATTCCAAGGATACAAGGCAATCCAGCAGAACTCAATGGAAATCGCAGAATATCTCCACGCCGAAATCGGCAAGATGCCGCAGTTCAAGAACTATAGCAGCGAACTCGTCAACCCATTGTTCATCTGGTCTTTGAACCCTAAATACGATAAAGTCGCCAACTGGACCTTGTACGACTTACAATACAAGTTACAACAAAACGGCTGGATGGTTCCAGCGTATACATTGCCGAAGGATTTAGAGCAATGCGTCGTGATGAGAATTGTCTGTCGCCAAGGATTCAGCCGCGACATGGCCGACATGCTCCTGACCGACATCAGGATGGCAGTAGCAGACCTTGAAAAACTCAGCTACCCTACCCAATCAAGAGTTGAAGTCAACAGGAATATTCATCCTAAACCAAGCTTCAACCACGGAGGGAAGAAAAGTCACTAAGTCACCGAGATACTAAGACTCTTAGTTAGAATCTCAAAAATTCAAAATTTCAGAACCTCAGAATCTCAAAATTTCTGAGGTTTTGAGTTTTTTAGTTTTTGAATTTCTTATTCTGAATATCAAAGATTCTGAGGTTTTAAAGTTCTACATCGGTGAGCTGTTCTTAAAAGCGATTCCAGTCGTGTCTTCATAAACGCCTGTTCGCAAAAATCCAATTATACTATTTACAATCTGCGTCAATGGATTTTCCACCTTCGCCATTCTTTTGCCATAATATACATATTCATCAAGCCTGACATTATCATGCGGTTTGAAGGTGTTTGTCTTGAAACGTTTGCTTATAACAATACTTAAATTATACTCAAAGTGAACATCATTATCTATATATGTTTTAACATTGCTATTATGATTTGTAATTCTTAAAGATGCTTGTAAATAACTACCATCTTTTTTAGGAATAACAACATAACCATATTTACTTGCTCCACGAGAATCAGGAATTCCCAAAGCAACCCTTAAATCTGTAAGAAAACCTTGTGGATTTGTTATTCCCACATATAATTTTGCAAGTTCTGTTAATTTTAGTATCGCTATATCATTATTTATATGTATCTTTGCATCATCACTCGTTTGAGAAGCACTAGTGACCTTGAGTCTGCTTAATAAGTTCAAACGAGTGTTTTTTTATTCCTATCATCTTCCATAACCTTAATCCGTATTTTAGAATCTCAAAACACCTGACATAGTCAGTTGCATTGCCAATAATCATAAAAATCAAATACAGAAATCTTTTCCAAAAACGGATTGTCATTTTCTGTTTCACAAATTATTATATTGGTTTTTGATACCACAAAATTAACACTTCATTTTCAAATATAAAAGTTAAAAAATGTTAATTTTTTCTCCATGCATCATGAATTAATTAGGAATTAGGAATTGTGGATAAAATCGCAAAGACGCAAAGGTTTTATTTTGAAATTTTTAGTTTTTGAATTTCTTAATAGGTGTTTATTATTTTTCTTACTTTTGCCCAATAAAAGGACTCTGAGCTTTGAGCTCTGAACTTTGAACTTTTTGGTCGCTGAGCTTGTCGAAGCGTTGATCTTTGCCTTCGACATGCTCAGGCACCGTTGTCTGTTGACCTTAAACTTAAAAAAATGATAAACAAAGTATATAAATTCGGTGGCGCATCGGTGAAGGATGCTAATGCTGTAAGAAACTTAAAGAACATACTTGAAAAAGAAGACAGAAGCGATCTCATGCTCGTCATCTCTGCTATGGGAAAAACGACCAACGCCATCGAGAAGGCATTGGCAGATTTCCGTGCCAATAACGGTCACCTCGAGATTAGCGCGCTCAGCGAGATAATAGAATATCACGAAAATATCATGAACGACCTCTTCGAAGGTAATACCAACCATCCTATCTTCGAGACGATGACAAATCTTTTCCTGGATTTATATCTCAACCTCAAAGAGACAGGCTTCGACTACGACTATCAATACGATAACACTATCAGTTTCGGAGAGATGCTCTCAACGACATTGATTTCAGCTTATCTCAACGAATGTGGCATCAAGAACGAATTGCTCGACGCAAGAGAATATATCATCACCGACCATAACTTCCGCGCCGCTAACCCTGAATGGGACGACTGCCGACTAAGAATACAGAAACTCAACGACGAACATAACGGAACGATGTATATCACTCAAGGATTCATCGCTTCTTCAACATCGCCAAAGACAACGACTACATTAGGAAGAGAAGGCTCCGACTTCACAGCTGCCATCTTTGCCAACTGCCTCGAAGCAGAGGAAGTCACCATTTGGAAAGACGTCGACGGACTACGCAACGCCGACCCTAAGCGTTTTCCTGACACCAAAAAGATAGAACATCTCTCCTACTTCGAAGCAATAGAACTAGCTTTCTACGGAGCTTCCATCATACATCCTAACACTCTCAAACCTCTGCAAAATAAGAACATACCTCTTAAAGTACGTTCTTTCCTCGACACCAGCCTCGAACCTTCTGTAATCGACGGAACAAAAGAATATATAGAATACGTACCTTCGTTCATCGTCAAAGAGAAACAGACGCTGATGAGCATCACGCCTCGCGACTATTCTTTCATGAACGAACACAACCGCGCTCTCATCTTCAACATCATGGACGAGCTCAACATACACTCCAACATGACACAAGTATCGGCTCTCGTCCTTTCGATATGCTTCGATGAAAACGAAAAGAAACGCCTCCAGCTAACAGAGGCGTTGTCACAAGCTTTTAAAGTAAAATACAACGACGGGCTTCAGCTCTTCACCATACGACACTATCAAGAAGGACTCGAAAAAGACTTCGTCAAAGACAGAAAGATTTACGTAGAACAAAGAAGCCGAAGCACGTATCAGATTGTTTTGAGTTACTAAGTTACTAAGTTGCTAAGTTACTAAGTTGCTAAGACACTCAGCAACTCAGCAACTCAGCAGCTTCACTTCTCCCAATGGAACGGCTGAATCTGTGAGTCTTTATCTTGCCATGATGGTTTTCTTAATGCGTATATTATAAAAGGTATCGCGACGAAGACGATGCAGCCTATTATCATCACGCTGAACCAAACGGTATTGCTACCAGTAGAAATCTGGCTTGGAGGGATGAAACTCAAGATGAAAGCAAGCAATGAACCTAAGAAACCTACACCTCCGACGAACCACATCAGGAAGTTACCTTTCTTACCGATTCTAAAAGCACGTGGTGTATCTTTCATGATATAACGAAGATAGATAGCCGCTGCAAACATCAAGAGGTACATTATCAAGTAAAGCAAGACCGTCATCTGTGACAATATCTGATAGAAGCTTTGCACCGAAGGCATCACCACGAAGAGAAGACTTAAGATTGTAACAATGATACCTTGAATGATTAAGATGTTACTTTGAACTCCAAGTTTGTTAGTCTTTTGGAAGAAAGGAGGAAGATAGCCAGCCTTGCCAACGACGAGCAAACCTTTTGAAGGACCAGAGACCCATGCCAACACTCCGGCGAGAACACCGAAAGCAAGGGCGATGGCAATGACAGGGAACAACCATGAAGCATGAATATATTTGAAGTAATTGTCGAAACCTATCAAAAGACTTTGTGTTAAGTTGATGTTATCTTTAGGAATGATGAAGCCAAGAGCGTAAGTGCCTAAGACAAAAATCAAGACTGTTATTATTGCTCCGATGAACACCGCACGAGGGTAGCTCTTGCTTGGGTTATCCATATCGGTAACGTGGACACCTGTCATCTCCATACCTGCATAGAACAAGAAGATACTTGAAGCGAGGACGAGGTTATCGAGACTAGCCAAGTCAGGCCAGAAACTTCCGCCAAGATCCATCTGTATTGTACCTCCTGTTGCAACATAGTAGATTCCTAATATTATCAATAAGATAGAAGGGATGATAGTGCCGATGAGACCGCCTATCTTAGAGACCTTACCGACCCAGTCGAGACCTTTAAAAGCGATGAAGGTTGCGAGCCAATAAATTGCTAAAACAATGACAAGAGTGTAGATTTTGTTATCCGCCAGAGCCATATCGGCAGAAGGATTCATACCGATAAAAGCGAGAGATACAGCACCGAAGGTCAATACTGTCGGATACCAGATAGTGTTTTGGAACCACTGCAACCAGATGGCGAGGAAGCCTAGACGCTTTCCGAAAGCCTCTCCGACCCAGCGGAACACACCGCCTTCTTTGTTAGCGAACATTGACGCCAGCTCCGCCGCCACCAAAGATGTCGGGATGAGGAAGACAAGAGCTGCAAACAAATAATAAAATGCCGAACTCAAACCATATTCGGCTTCGGCTGGAAGTCCACGCAAAGAGACAACCGCCGTGACATTCATGATGGCTATAGTGAAGACACTCAGCTTCGCTATAGACTTAGTTTTATTTGAATCCATAAGCGTAAAAATTTTATCACAGAAACAACGGGAATATTAAAATGTTCAAAGAACTTTGAATTAAGGCTGTTGGCTAAGGGCTAATGGGATTGGTCGCTGAGCTTGTCGAAGCGCCGAACTTTGCCTTCGACAGGCTCAGGCACCGCGGAACTCTGACTTTGAACTCTGACTCTGAACTTTGACTCTGAACTCTGACTCTGAACTCTGACTCAGACTTATTGACTTAATAACTTAGTGTCTCGGTGACTCGGTGACTCAGTGACTTAAAAAACCCCAACTCCTCAGTTCCTAATTATTAATAAATTATTTCTAAAAAATGGAAAGTAATGGGTAATTTTGTATATTTGCAAACTAGATTTTAATTTTATTATCAACAAAACTGAATATGAGTACAATAAAGGTTCTTGACAAAGAATTCGAGCTTTACATAAAACAGGAGGAGATTGAGTCTGTCATCAATGGCATCGCCAATCAAATCAACGAAGAATACAAGGACAAGAATCCATTGTTTCTCGTGATGCTCAACGGCGCCTTTATGTTCGCTTCTCAGTTATTCAAGGAACTCACCATCGACTGTGAGACATCTTTTGTAAAGTACTCCACATATTCAGGAACTCAAAGCACATGCGAAGTCAAAGAGCTTATTGGATTAAACTCTAACTTAAAAGGTCGCAATGTCATCATCGTTGAAGACATCATAGACTCCGGCTTCACCATGAATTGTCTCTTACAGAAACTAGAGGCAATGGAAGTGGAAAGCGTAAAGATAGCCACTATGCTCTTCAAACCTAACGCATTTAAGTTCAACTACAAAATAGATTACATCGGAATGAATATCGGCAACGAATTCATCGTAGGCTATGGACTCGACTATAACGAACACGGAAGAAACTACGCTTCAATCTATAAAGTAGTTGAATAATATTAAAAAGTAAAAAAAATTATAACTATGTTAAATATAATCATCTTCGGTCCTCCGGGAGCAGGTAAAGGAACACAGTCTGAACATATAAGAGAGAAATATAACCTCACATATATCTCAACAGGACAAGTGCTTCGTGCTGAAATGGCAGCAGGTACAGAAATAGGCATAAAGGTGAAAGACATCATCGACCATGGCGGTCTCGCCTCAGATGAAATCGTAGCTGAGATTATAGAGAAATTCATCAAGACTCATA
>JBGVET010000017.1:0-3379 GCA_045120395.1 Candidatus Limimorpha sp. | reverse complement strand
GTATTTTGACATACAAAGGAGAAAAACTTAGGAGTATAGAAGTTAATACTGTTTTCGTAGACTAAATACAGTTGTTTATTACGACAACGACGACGTACGGCGAAGCAGATCGTTTGAGGCAAAGCCGAGATAAGAACATAACTCAACAATATTGCGACCAAATCGTTCTGTGAAGCGATCGTTCGAACAAAGTGAGATAAGAACTTCCTTGGTCGCCAAAGAGAAAAAATAGTAAACTTCGCAACATTTAGATGTGTCCTTCGCCGCTCGAGGGAGTTGATTCGAGCGGAAATTGTTGGACTAAGTTGTCTAAGTTGTTGTTTAAGAAATATAATGGGTTGTTTTATTACGACAACGACGACAACATAAACCAACAACATTGCGACCAAATCAACCTCCTTGGTCGCTCAAAGGGTAAAAAAAATAACAAGATATATTAACATACGCAACAATTAGGTGATAATGTCCTTCGCCGCTCGAGGGAGTTGATTCGAGCGGAAGTTGTTGGACTAAGTTGTCTAAGTTGTTGTTTAAACAAATACATATGGCAACAGCAATCGAATTCAACCACGTCGGCAAACAATACCGCCTGGGCCTCGTGTCCACAGGCACCCTCAGCCACGACCTCAACCGCTGGTGGCAGACCGCCATCCTGCGCAAGGATGACCCATACCTCAAGATCGGCTCGGTCAACGACCGCACCGCGAAAGCCGACTCTGACTACGTCTGGGCGCTCCGCGATATCGACTTCAAGGTCGAGCAAGGCGATGTCGTCGGCATCATCGGCAAGAACGGCGCCGGCAAGAGTACCTTGCTCAAGCTCCTCAGCAAGGTCACAGGCCCTACTGTGGGCACTATCCGCGCCCGCGGCCGCATCGCTTCTCTTCTAGAGGTCGGCACGGGCTTTCACCAGGAGATGACGGGTAGGGAGAATATCTTCATGAACGGCGCTATCTTGGGCATGACCAAACAGGAGATCGCCGCTAAGCTCGACGAGATCGTGGATTTCTCTGGCTGCGAACGTTACTTGGACACCCCTGTTAAGCGCTATTCGAGCGGTATGATGGTCCGTTTGGGCTTCGCTGTGGCTGCGCACTTAGACCCCGAGATCTTGGTGGTGGACGAAGTCCTCGCCGTCGGCGACGCCGAGTTCCAAAAGAAAGCCATCGGCAAGATGCAAGATGTCTCCCGCGGAGAGGGTAGAACCGTCCTCTTTGTGAGTCATAATATGGCGAGTGTGAAATCACTTTGCAAGAGTGGTGTATTGCTTGAGAATGGTTGTTTGACTAAAATAGGTGGAATAGACGAAATTATTGAAGATTATATGTCAACTACTGTTTCTGATTGTCCTGATGAATTTAGTATTGAGAAAGGTGTTTTCTATGAAAGTAAAAACATTAAAGTAACATCTGTTTTAGTAAACAATGAGAAACCAAATATAGTGTCTTTGGATAAGACAAATACTATCAAAATAGATTTGTCTGTTCAAATATCCAACCCTGTTCATGCCTATTTTGTTATTAATATTATGTCTGATGATAAAGTCATTGCAGCGTATTCATCTGCTGCTGCTCTTAATCATGTCTATATTCGCGAATCCGGAGATTTCAAGATGTCGGAAACAGTAGAACTTCCTGCTAATCTCACAAATGGTGAGTATGATTTACGAGTAAAGGTATTAGATAGATATACTGGAATGATGTTAGATATTCCAAAGTTAGCAAAGTTAATTAAGAATGGTTTCTATAGTGAATTTACCAATATGCAATTCACGCACGCTAATTCTGGATATTTTGTATTGAAAGGAATAGAATGATAAAGAAATATCTCATACTTGGGGGAACTGGACCTATTGGTTCCAGTATTGCTGATATTCTTTCTGTAGAGGAAGAAAATGTGGTGTATATAACTACTCGTCAAGTGATAAAATCTCAGAAACAGAATATTATATACGTTACAGGTGATGCCCATAAGAGTTCATTTATTTTTCAGTTACTAGACAGTAATGAATGGGATGCAATAATAGATTGTATGATATATTCTTATTTTGAGTTCGAAGCCCGAATGAAAAAATTATTGTCTAATACGAAACAATATATATATATGTCATCAGCAACGGTTTTTGCAGAGTCAGCAGAACCGATTACAGAGACATCACCTAAATTATTAGATGTTTGTACGGATGAATCTTTTGTTTACACAGATGTTTATGCAATTTCAAAAGCACGACAGGAAAAATTGTTGCAGGAGAGTAAGTTTCGCAATTGGACTATTGCTCGTCCGTACATTACATATGGAGATTATAGACTTCAATTAGGTTGTACAGAAAAGGAGTACTGGCTTTATGGTGCTCTGCATAATAGACCAATTGTTTTTGCAAAAGATGTTGCAGAAAGATATGTCACAATGACAGATAGCAATGATGTCGCAAAAGCAATAATTGCTATGTTAGGCAATCCTGATGCTATGGCTGAAGATTTTAATGTGGTTAATAACTATGCATTAAAATGGAGTGAAGTTCTAGATATGTATCTTGATGCAATTGAGCAATATCATGGCACTCGTCCTAAAGTATACTTGACTCCGAAATATGAAACCTATCAGGGTGGTGGTAGATATGAGGATTATGTATATGATAGAATGTATAATCGCATTTTTAATAATGAAAAATTAGCAAAGATTATTGATGTGACTAAATTTATCACACCTCAATCTGGTATTAAAAAATGTGTCTCTAACTTTATAGATAAACCTCAGTTTAAATCAATAAATCTCATGTCAGAAATCAGGAAGGCTCAAGTAACCGGAAAATGGCCATTGTTGAAGGAAATAAAAGGACTTAGAAAAAAATTGTTTTTTGAACTTGTGAAAAATAAAATAATTCCCACATCGTTATAAGTTATGTATACAGTAGAACAAAATGTACAAATAGTAATTTCTTTATTAAAAGCATACGGAATACATAAAGTGATTGTTTCGCCCGGTACGGCAAACGTCTCGTTTGTGGGGAGTATTCAAAATGATAATTTCTTTACTTTATATTCCTGTATAGACGAAAGATCTGCTGCATATATGGCATGCGGTATAGCCGCGGAAACGGGAGAACCTGTCGTGATAAGTTGTACAGGTGCCACCGCTTCGCGTAACTATATGTCAGGATTGACAGAAGCTTATTATCGAAAGTTACCGGTATTGGCTATAACTTCTCATGAAGGTTTTGATTTAATTGGAAAGTTAATTCCGCAACAAATTGACCGTCGAGAAAGTCCTGCTGATATTGCTGTTAAAAAGGTAGTTGTTCCTTTTATAAATGACGATAGAGATAGAATATATTGTGAAGATGAAGTGAATAAAGCTTTAATAGCATTAACACGAAATG
>JBGVET010000016.1:0-71048 GCA_045120395.1 Candidatus Limimorpha sp. | reverse complement strand
TGGATAGAGCAACAGCCTTCTAAGCTGTGGGTCTTGGGTTCGAATCCCAACCGGATCACAAAGTTAAATGAGACTGGCTTAAACAAGTCAGTCTTTTTATTTATATAACATTCATTGATATGGATTTGAATATTTCTTATTGCTCCGACAAGTACCAATACACCATGGGAAAGTCTTTCTACGACAGTGGAATGAAGGACAAACGTGCGGTTTTCAACCTCTTCTACAGAAAAGCACCTGACACAAACAACTGGGCTGTCGTAAGCGGAATCACAGAAGTTTTAGAAGTTATCAAAGGCCTCAACTGCGGTGACGAGAGTTTCTTCGAACAATTCCTTCCTGGAGAAAGTTACAAAGAAGTGCGTCAATATTTCGCCAATATGAAATTCACTGGCAATGTTTACGCAATGCGCGAAGGCGAAATCGCTTTTCCTACACAGCCTATCATAACAATAGAAGCTCCTATAATTGAAGGACAAGTCCTTGAGACGCCACTCCTATCAATCATGAACCACCAGATGGCTATAGCGACGAAGGCATCGCGCGTGACAAGAAGCACCACAAAACCTGTCAGCGAATTCGGCAGCCGTCGCGCTCATGGTCCTTGGGCTGCCATCTACGGTGGAAAAGCAGCTCTCATCGGTGGCTGCGCCAACAGCTCCAACATCGTCTCCGGAATGACATTCGGCTTCCCATCAACAGGAACCATGGCTCACAGCTACGTCACTTCTTTCGGATGCAGCATCAAAGGCGAGTTCACAGCATTCGACACATATATCAAAACACATAAGTCGGAAGTACTCATATTATTAATAGACACATACGACACTTTGAGATGCGGTGTCAAAAACGCAATCAAGGCTTTCAAAGAAAACGGCATCGATGATAATTACCCATACGGATACGGTATCAGATTAGACAGCGGTGACTTGACATATCTTTCTGTAAAATGCAGAGAAATGCTCGATGAAGCCGGTCTTAAAAAATGTAAGATTTTTGCAACTAACGCATTAGACGAATACTTAATTACAGAATTAGAACGTCAAGGCTGCCAAGTGGATTCTTATGGCGTTGGTGATGCCATTGCAACAAGCAAGCACAACCCTTGTTTCGGAAACGTCTTCAAACTCGTTCAAATTGATGACATGCCTGTGCTCAAACGTTCGGAAGACAGAATAAAACTCATCAACCCTGGATTCCAAATCACATACAGAATCATACAAAACGGAAAATTTAAAGTTGATGTCACTTGTCTCCGTGGCGATGAATTATCAAAAGACATCGAAGCCGGAAAAACAATAACAGTCCGCGATGAACGCGACAGATTCAAGTCGATGAAGTTTGAAGAAGGCAAATACGAGTTCCGCACACTTCAACAGCAAATCGTAAAAGACGGCGAGATAGTATATCAAGACAGAACGATACAAGAAAAACAAGCATATTACAAAGATAATCTCGCTCCTCTTGACGACACACAGAAACGACTCATCAACCCACATTATTATAAATGCGACATCTCCGATGCACTTTATGATTTAAAAAACAAGTTGATTGATAATTTAGTCAAGGAGATTGAGGGACTTTAATTTAAAACTTCAAAAACTCAGAATCTTAGAATCTCAGAATTTATTGAGAAATGTTATAAAAAATCAAAAGGCTGCTCTTGAGAAGATGCAGCCTTTTCTTATAAAAAACTTAATTCATTAAACATTAAACCATTTATGGCATTGATAACAAAGCAAAGGGAAAACTTCATTATCTCTTTTAGACAATGCAAAAGTACTACATCACAGCAAGATACCACATCACTATATTTTGGTATTTTATAAAAAATATCATAACATGATATAGGTAATCATATCTCTATCGACAAAATCGATATTTGTATCGAAAATATCTGTTTGACGAGTGTTTCTTTTCGTTATATTTTTGCGTCAGAAAAAGACAAAAAGTCGAAACTAAAAAACTAACATTAACTTAATAAAAGAAACATTATGGCAACAAAATTTTATAAATGCAATCACTGCGGAAACGTAATAGAAAAGATAGTCGATAAAAATGTACCAGTATTCTGCTGCGGCGAAAAGATGGAAGAACTCATTCCAAACACAGTCGAGGCAAGCGGCGAGAAACACCTCCCTGTCGTGACACACTTACAAGACAACATCATCAAGATAGAAGTCGGAAGCGTACATCACCCAATGTTACCAGAACATCACATCGCATTCGTATACGTAGAAACAGAAAGAGGCGGTATCCGCGTTGACCTTAGAGACGAACCAGTAGCAGTGGTTCACCTCGGCGACGAGAAAGCAGTGGCGGTCTACGAATACTGCAACCTCCACGGACTTTGGAAAGTAGAGCTTTAATTTTAAAAAAAACTTGTTCAGATTAAACAAAAAAAATATATCTTTGTTAGGTAATTAAACTAATCCACAACTTAAAAAACATTAAATCATGAAAAGCGTAAAAGGAACACAAACAGAAAAGAATCTTTTGAAATCATTTGCTGGCGAATCACAAGCACGCTCACGTTATAAATTCTTCGCATCAAAAGCACGTAAAGAAGGTTACGAACAAATCGCAGCTGTATTCGAAGAAACTGCAGAACAAGAAAAAGAACACGCAGAACGCTTCTTCAAATTCTTAGAAGGCGGCATGCTTGAAATCACAGCTACATTCCCAGCTGGCGTAATCGGCACAACAATGGAAAACTTACGCGCTGCTGCAGAAGGCGAAAACGAAGAATGGGCAGACATGTATCCTGAATTCGCTCGCATCGCTGAAGAAGAAGGTTTCACTGCAATAGCAACTGTATGGAGAAAAATCGCTGAAGTAGAAGCTTTCCACGAACAACGTTATCGTCGCTTACTCGCTCGCGTTGAATCAGGCCAAGTATTTGAACGCGACGAAGAAATCGAGTGGCAATGCCGTAACTGTGGCTACGTACACAAAGGAAAATCAGCTCCTAAAATGTGTCCTGCTTGCGCTCATGAACAAGCTTACTTCGAACCAAGAAGAGATAATTATTGATTGACACAGAACTCTGACTATAACACTAACTAATATATATACTAAAAATACTAATGCGAACTATTGCTAAGCAAAACTAACATTACTGACAACAACTAACGAACAACTCAAAACACTACTTATAACTACATCAACTAACAAAACTAAAACAACTACAAAAAAGAGTCGAGGAATTCCCCGACTCTTTTGTTTTTTCTATCCACTAATTTATTTTCTCCGTCCACAAATTAGTTTTTCTCTATCCACGAATTAACACGAATCTTCACTAATATTTTTTTTCGTGTTAATTAGTGCAGATTAGCGGATGATTTTTCAGTCCACGAATTAGTTTTTCTCTATCCACGAATTGACACGAATCTTCACTAATTATTTTTCGTATTGATTGGTGCAGATTAGCGGACAAAGATCCAAAATCGCCATTGCTGTCATAGCTTCAACGACTGGAAGTACCCGTGGAACCACGCATACATCATGACGTCCTTCTACCTCATATACAATCTCGTTACCATTAACATCCACGGTATCTTGCGATTGCATTATCGTTGGAATCGGCTTAAATGCCACATTGAAATACACTTTCTCTCCGTTGGATATACCGCCTTGTATTCCACCAGAATGATTGGTCTTAGTTCTTATCTTTCCGTCTATATTAACGAAAGCGTCATTACATTCTGAGCCTCTCATACTCGCAGCATGAAATCCTTCACCGTATTCAAAGCCTTTCACCGCATTGATACTGAACATCGCATGTGCTAACACGGCTTGTAGTTTTCTGAAATATGGTTCTCCTACACCTGCAGTAAGATTATCTACCTCAATACGCACCGCTGCACCTACCGTATCCTTTTCTTTCTTCACCTTATTTAATATAGAAAGAATCTCTTCATTTGAAAAGGCAGCGCTTCTCTCCTCGCCTATCTGAGTGACGAATGAATGTATCTCTATATTATGTTGTTGCAGTATCTGTTTAGCGATGGCTCCAGCAACTACGCATGGCAGCAGTGTTCTTGCCGAGCTTCTCCCGCCTCCTCTGTAGTCACGTATGCCATATTTCTGCTGGTATGTAAAGTCTGCATGCGATGGACGATATACATCTTTTATGCTTTCATAGTCTGCTGACTTTGCATCTTCGTTTTTCACCATAAAAGCTATCGGAGTTCCCAATGTCTTGCCTTCAAAAATTCCTGAAAGAAAAATGACCTCATCAGATTCTTTTCTCTGCGACATAGCCGAGTTCAATCCTGTCTTTCTTCTTTGCAGTTCTTTTTCTATCATGTTAAAATCTATTAACAATCCTGAAGGACAGCCATCGATGACGCCACCTATTGCAGCACCATGCGATTCGCCAAAGGTGGTCAGACTGAAATTATTTCCAAATGTATTTGCGCCCATAATCAAAAAAAACAAAAGAGCTGCACAAATCCGTACAGCTCTTTAAAAAATTTATTTACTGCTCGTTAAGTATTTTCAATTTAGCTTCCAAGACTTTAACATCATTCTTTGCTCTGTTGATCTTCTTTTCATATTCAGCTCTCATGATTTCTGATTGCTTGCTGCCTGAGAAGAATCCGATGTTGTTTTCCAAGACGCTGATCTCTTCGCGTAATTTTGTAATCTTGTTTGTCAAGATGTTACGTTCTCTTCTAACTTTATCGCGTGATTCAGGATCATCTTTCATGCCTTCAACCATATTGCGGTATTGAGCTGTAGAGATTTCGTTTTCGTTGAACTTCATCTTGTCGAACAAAGCGTCGATTGATTTGCGATATTCGTCTTGTGTAGCGTCTTTATATTTCATAGGAACATAACCGATAGCCATCCATTCTCTTTGGAAAGCCTTGATTGCTTCCATGTTTTCTGAACGTTCAGCCTTGATTTCGTATGCTTTGATACGTTCAAGAAGTTCTCTCTTAAGTCTGAGGTTTTCTTCTTCAACACCTTTGATACCGCTGAAATGTTCTGACTTGCTTGTAAAGAAAGCATCGCATGCTGAACGGAAACGTTTCCAGATTTTGTCTGAATGACGTTTTGGCACTGGACCGATCTTCTTCCATTCTTCTTGTAATTTCTTGATGCGGTCTGTAGCTTTTTTCCATTCTTTGCTGTCAGCAAGAGCTTCTGCTTCAACACACAATTGTAATTTTCTATTATAGTTTTCCAATTGTTGTTCTTTCAATCTGCTGAAGAATTCTTTCTTGTTAGCGAAGAATGCATCCATAGAACCTTTGAAGCGAGCCCAGATTTCGTCATTGAGTTTCTTTTGAGCTGGACCTATAGTCTTCCAAATCTTGAAGAGTTCATTGACGTCATTTGATTTCTTTTGCCAAGCGCCGATGCTATTGATATTATCGTTGAGAAGCTCTTCTATCTTTTCGCAGATAGCTGCTTTTGCATCGTAATTGCCTTGTTGTTCTTCTTGAATCTTTGAATAATGTTCACGACGTACTTGGTTAATCTTATCTGTAGTGTTTTTGAAACGTTCCCAGATTTCATCTTTCTTTTCTTGTGGAACTGGACCTATTTCTTTCCACTCGTCATGATATTTTTGCAAGAGTTTGAAAGCCTTTGTCACTGATTTTTCGAGAAGAAGCTCTTCTGTCTTTTCGCATAACTCAATCTTAGCTTCTAAATTCTTCTTAAGATCTAAGTCACGTAACTCGCGGTTGATTTTTACCTTATCATAGAATTTCTCTACTAAGAAATGGTAGTTATTCCAAAGGTTTGTAATCTCTGTTGCAGGAACTTGACCGATTTCTTTCCATCTATCTTGGAGGGAACGGAATTCGTCGTATGTTTTCTTTAAGGTCTCTTCAGAATTGATAAGTTGTTTAAGCTCTTCGAGGATAGCATTTTTTTGTTGAAGGTTAACAACTTTTTGTTCTTCTACGGCCTCATTATATTTCAGTTTGTTGTCTCTGAAGATGTTGAAAGCAGCTTTAAAACGTACTTCCAAAGGATCTTCTACGTGTTCGTAGTTTTCTTTGTCGCCACCATCTAAAATGAATTGCTCCATTTCTCTGTCTCTCTCTTCTTTGCATATTCTCAAGAAGTTTGATTTGATAGCAACAACTTTATCTTTTATCATAACAACGTCCGCATCCTGAACTGTCTCTTCTAAAATTTCTATCAACTCTAATTTATTTAAAGCAGAGAAATCATAGTCAGTTTCAACTTCTTCATTTTCATCGTCATCATCTGAAATTATATCGAGATTTACCAATTCTTCTGCAACATTACCCATAACTTCTGTTGGTAAAACCTGTTCAATAACTTGTTCATCTTCTGTCACTTTAACTTCAATCTCGACAGCATTAGGCAAAATGTTAGGCTGTATAAGCTTCACAATTTCATTACGTTCGTTAGCATTCATATTTTAATAGTTTTAATTCTCCATCTCTTGCGAGATTTCGATTGGGGTTGATACTAGTGAGAATGAAACAACTCAACTCTCACACTTTCTTAATTTTCGGCAAAGATAAAAATAATTTGTCGTAAAAACTAAAAAAAATATAAAAAACAATGTTAATGAATGATGTTACTTTTGTTAAGTAAAATTCATCATGACAACTCTTTTTTTGAAACAAAAAATTGTAACTTTGTAGTCAGTCAATTTCACAGCTAATGAGAAACAAACAAGAAATAGAGGAAGCCATCATTAAGTTGATGGAGAGAGATTTATCTAAAAAAATAGTCGACATTAAATTGTTACCTGCTTCGGGTTCATCTAGAAGTTATTATAGAATTTTTACAGATAATAACACTTATATCGCTACATATAATTCTAACATAGAGGAAAACATCGCTTTTATTATTTTTTCCAGACATTTCACTAACAGCAATCTTCCTGTTCCTAATGTTATTTCCGTGAATGAAGAAAACGATTGTTACATACAATCTGATCTTGGTGACGTTTCTCTTTTTAATTACGTTCAGAACTGCGTAAAAAACAACACATACGACCAAACAACTATTGATTTATACAAACAAGCAATCAGTAATCTCGTTGACTTTCAAATAAAAGGAAATCAAGGATTAGATTATTCAGTTGCTTTCCCTACTTCATCATTTGACAGAAACTCCGTGATTGACGACCTAAACTATTTCAAATATTACTTCTTGAAAGTCAATGATGAAATAAATTTCAATGAAAGCAGATTAAATATTGATTTTCAACAAATAGCTGACTTCATAATGGAAGCACCTTCTGACTTTTTCATGTATCGCGACTTTCAGTCAAGAAATATCATGATAAAAGACAATCAGACATATTTTATTGATTACCAAGGAGGCAGAAAAGGTCCACTTCAATACGACATTATTTCATTATTATATCAAGTCAAGGCTCAATTGCCAAATGATTTAAGAAACGAATTGCTTTCTCATTACAAAAAAGAATTAGGCAAATATGTTAATATTGAAGAGATTGAATTCGACAAATACTACAACGCATTCATCTTGTTAAGATTATTACAAGTTCTTGGAGCATACGGATTTAGAGGCTTAATCCAAAAGAAGCAGCATTTTATCGAAAGTATCCCCTACGCCTTAAACGAGTTAATTTCATTAAGAGATAATCTCGATTTCCCTTTTGAGACCAAAGAACTTTCAAACGTATTAAATCAGATTGACAAACTATTACCCAAATACCAACATACTGAAAATGAAAAATTAACAGTAATTGTCAACAGCTTCTCATACAAGAACGGCAGTGTCCCAGAAGACAGAAGCGGCAATGGTGGAGGCTTTGTCTTCGATTGCAGAGCATTGCCTAACCCTGGCCGCTACGAAGAATACAAGAAATTGACAGGACAAGATATTGAAGTACAAGAATATCTTAACAAATATCCAGAAGTACATTATTTTTCAGAGCTAACACAATCTATTGTTTCTCAGTCTATAGACAATTATTTAGAGAGAGGCTTTAAAAATTTATTCGTCAATTTCGGATGCACCGGCGGTCAACATCGTTCTGTTTTCTTCGCAGAGACCACTGCAAAAGCAATACATCATAAATATCCTCAGATAAAGGTAGTTTTAAATCACTTGGTCCAAAACAAATTTTATGTCTATGAAAACTAATGATAAAAGAACTGCATTTATTTTAGCGGCTGGACTTGGAACAAGGTTGAAAGAACTTACTTCAGATTGTCCTAAAGCCTTGGTTGAGTTAAACGGAAAACCTTTGTTAGAGATAGTTATAGACAATCTTATAACTCATAAATTCAATCATTTTGTAATAAACATTCATCATCATGGTGACAAAATCATTGATTATTTCAAGAATAAAAAATATGAAAATGTCATCATTGAAATTTCTGATGAAAGAGATATTCTACTCGATACTGGCGGTGCTATTCTAAAAGCGCTACCCTATTTCAAAGATAGCAAAGCCGTGCTGATTCATAATGTCGACATCATTACTGATATTGATTTTCAATCGGTTTATGACAATTTCCTCAACACTAAAGACGCTGCATGGCTTCTCACACAGAATCGTAATAACAAGAGAAAACTTGTATTCGACGAAAGCGATAATTTTATAGGCAGAATGAATATAGAAACCAATGTCTTCGACGGCGACACTGAATTAAAAGAAGAATTCAAACTACTTTCCTTCAGCGGCTTGCATCTTATCAAACCAGAACATTTCAGCGATTTTGAGTTAAGGAAATGCTATGTGTTTGAATTATACAAAGAAATAGCAAAAAGCAACAAGGTAAAATCAAAGTTCATCCAGCCTAATTATTGGTTTGACCTAGGAACACAAGAACAATTAAAGGAGGCATCATCATGGCTTTTATCACAGAAATAGCAAGCTATATTAAAGAAAATTATGATTTATCTAAAGAATCATTAACAATCATATTTCCTAATAAAAGAGCTGCCTTGAAATTGAGGACAGAATTGATTAACAGTAAATTCGAGACCAATATCTGGCTGCCTCAAATCCTTTCTATCCAAGAAGCTATGTGTTCCTGGAGCGGAATTCAACTCCTTGATAATATTGACATTATATTCGAACTCATCAAGATTGTCAATAAGGCTGAAAAAATATTTTCTAACGACATCTATGGATTAGCCTCCCAAATGTTAAAAGATTTTGATGAAATAGACCAATACGCTGTAGATGCAAAAAGTCTTTTTCAAAACACCAAAGATGCTAAAGAAATAGACCTTCAATTTCTGAACGAGGACTACGTAATCGACAGGAAACACATTGAGTTTTTTGCTTCTTTAAACGAGTACTACGAATCTTTAAGAAAAGTCTTGCTAGAAAACAAGAGCGGTTATTATGGCTTGATTACTAGATATATATATGATTCCGACATAGATAATCTTCGCGAAATGGTGGGCAACAGAAAAATTATTTTCGCAGGCTTCAACGCCATGACCAAGACTGAAGAAGGCATCATTGTAAGGCTAATACAAGAAAACATTGCTACTCTTTTATGGGATTTGGATGAATATTACTTCAACGACAGCAGACAAGAAGCAGGAATCTTCGCCAGAGAATTCTTTGAAAGAAACAAACACATACAATCTATAAAACGTAATTTCATAGGAAACAGACTTGTCACCGATAAGAAAAACATAGACATCATTGGAGCTTCAGGTGCTGTAATTCAGACAAATGCATTGCAATTAGAGCTTCATAATGAATCTAAAGACAATGATAATGAGGTTATTGTCCTCTCCGACGAATCAATGCTTATACCAGTATTAAACTGTATACCTAGCGGCAAATCGGAAGAGATGCAAGTCACTATGGGCTTTCCTTATTCCACATGCATACTCAACCAATTTTTGCAGCATTTATTTGTGTTTCAAAAAAACATCAGAAACAACAATAAAGGAATATATTTCTGGTCACTCGTACGATTGCTTAATTCTGAATTAATAAAGATAATTTTCACAAAAGAAGAACTTAAACATTTATTTAATTGGAAAAACGAAAACATTAAGAAATCAGCATATTACATTAGTACTGAAGACTTTGAAAGTCTAAAAGAACATCATGACATATATGATTTCTTATGTCTTATATCCCCAAAATGGAATAGCAACACAGATTGTATATCTTCCATAAAATCACTGTTAAAAGCAATTTATAAGAAAGTCAAGATTAATGACAAGACCAATTTTATAAGCAACCAAATCAGTGTTGCCGGAAGAATCATCAATAAGATTGAAAAGCTTCTGAACAAATATGAAGATATAATACAAATCGCTGACATTGAGAATCTTTACAGACAATCATCATCAGAAATGACAATCAATCTCAAAGGAGATTACGGCGGTTTGCAGATAATGGGTCTACTAGAAACAAGAAACCTTGATTTCAAGACAGTACATATTCTAAGTGTCAATGAAGGCATTTTACCTCAGTCTAAAAATGCTAACAGCCTAATTCCTTTCGATTTAAGAAAGCATTATGGTCTGCCGACTTACAATAACAAGCAAGCTGTTTATGCATATCACTTCTACCGCTTACTGCAAAACGCCGAAAACATCAAGATTTATTACAATACCTTAGCCGACGGCATGGGAGAAGGTGAATCCAGCAGATTTATAAAACAGATTATCCACGAGATGCCTTCTAAAAATCCCAATGCCAACATAAAAGAAAAAATTTACAAATCTCCAAGTAATAAGAACAAAGAAATCGAAAAGATAGAAGCTAAAAAGACAGACGAAGTATATGATAAAATCATAAAGAAATTATCATTCGTGTCGGAAGACAAGAAATCTGGGCTATCCCCTACTTCTATCTCTTGTTATCTAAAATGTCCGCTCAAATTCTATCTGAAATACATAGAAAAGATTAACGACGACATACCACAGGAACTGATACAAAGCAATGTGATTGGAACCATCATCCATGCTGCATTAGAGAATCTATATAAATATTTTGGTAGCGATGACATCACGTTAGAGAAATACCAAGAAATATACGATAAACATTTCAATGATGCTCTAAAGAAAGCGTTGTCTGACAACAACTTCCCTAACGGCTTACCACATAGCGGATTCAATTATCTCAGTTCAAAAATGATGGACAAGATGATTGAAAACTTCATCAAGCAAGAGATTAAGTTTTTAAAGGCAAACAAGACCATGAAAATAATTGGTCTTGAAGAAAACCTATTCGCAAGTATCTATGTACCAGAACACAAGACTAATGTAAACCTGACAGGTAACGCTGACAGAATAGACCAAGTTGGTAACACAATCAGAATCATAGATTATAAAAGCGGTTCTGTTAATGACAGCGATGTTGTTATTAAAAAGAATGTCAATGAACTTAAAGATTTGAGTGAGAAATCACTGCAACTTTTGATTTACAAATATTTATACAAGAAAGCGCATAATGACATCGCGGCAGATGACATCGAACCTGGAATCATTGGTCTTAGAAAAATCAGCAAAGGCATATTCTCTTTGTATAACAACAGCTCATTATTCATAGGCGAGGATTTGATAGAAGATTTCGAATCAAAACTTTCAGCCATATACAATGAAATATTAGACAAGGACATTCCGTTCAGGCAAACCGAAGATGAGAACAAATGTCTCAACTGCAGTTTCGTTGATATTTGCAAACGAAATCCTAAAAAGCACTTCTAAGATCAATATAAACAGGAAGATGATCACTATATCCACCTTGATATTTTGGTCCGATATAAGTCCTGAATAATTTCTTGCCGCCATAGGTCTCGTCATCTACAAAAAGAAAGTCACGATGAAATATGGTGGCAGAATTTTTCATATAACGCAATGATTTTGAATCATCATACAAACTATTACTGATAATAATCTGGTCAAATATCTGCCATCTGTATTGATGTTTCAAAGTACCTTCAAATCCAAGATTATCTGCATCGACAAAAAGATTTATCAAGGTATCATTTACACGATATCGTTCTGGCGGTTTTGCCTTTAAAACATTCAATATGCTGTTATCCAAGGGAGTATCATTGAAGTCACCCATGATGACAATCTTTGGAATAGACTTATTATTACTTATCAAAGAATCAACTTTGTCTCTTAAAACACTCGCAGCCAATTCTCTTAGAAAAATCGTCTCTTTCTCACCACCATAACGCGATGGCCAATGATTTACAAAGCAATGCAAGGTGTCACTCTTTCTATCATAAAACTTTGCATATAGAATATCACGTGTCTTAAAATGCCTATTATCAGGATTTCTTATCTTAACGACTTCACTACTTATAAGTTGTAGTTTATCAATAGAATAAGCAATTGCCACATCAATCCCCCTCCTATCATCACCTTCATAATGAATGACACGATAATTATGACGTTTCAAAGGCGTTTCCTGAAACAACATTGTCGTGACGAAAGTATTTTCCACCTCGCACATTCCTAAAATCGCCAGTGGCTCTCCTTCAGAAAGCGACAAAATAGTCTTATAAATATTGTTTCTTTTCTTGTAAAAACGTAACAATGTCCAATGCTGCGAACCATATTCTGTGTATTCATTATACGAACGTGTTGAATCAACATAAGGATCAAAGAAATTCTCCAAGTTCCAGAAAGCAACCCTTAATCGATTATCATTTTGCGAATACGACACATCAATTGTAACGCATTGGATTACAATCACAAGTAAAATCAAATACAGGAATCTACTATTCATATTTAGTTTCAATTTTGGTTTGGACTACAAAAGTATATATTATTTTTTGATAAAAAAAATTTTCTGAGTATCTTTGTTGGCTTTTTAAGATAAATTAATTATGAAGTCACTATTTTTTAAGATTTCATGCATATTTTTATTCACACTTCTGCCTTTCAATCTGATATCGCAGGTAAAGATTGATGTCACTATCAATGACATTAACGATAGTGTTTTGTACCTAATAAAATACAAAAGTGAAAAGACACAAGTCGTAATAGATTCTAGCTCAATATCTTCAAGCAAGAAAACATTCTGCTCACAAGAAAAATACGACGAAGGCATCTATGTTTTGGCAGACAGCAAACAACAGCCACTTTTCGAGTTGCTTATAGGCAAAGACCAGAAATTTTCAATAACAGTCGAAAATCTAATGGATTTAAACACATATAAGATAAAAGGCTGCAAAGAGACTTCCGATTACTTTAAAGTATATTCAAAAACCATTCATGAAAACTTGTATATCAGAGCATTAGAAAGTGAATTAAAGTACAATCCTGACAATGCAAAGAAAATAGATTCCATTAGAAAAGAACTTTATGATTATCAAGAATCTATGCTAAGAAAAAACAAGACTTCATTTTTAAATACCTATATAAAATTCATTAAGGAAAAACCTGTAAATCAATATTTTGAAGACTTACCATTAAATGACATTCGCGTTTTAAACTCACAACTTCTGAAAAACAAATTAGACGAATATTTCAACATTTATATATCAGAACAAAAGCCAGATGTCATTTGTCAAAATATTGATAATTTAATTTCAAAAACCAGTGATTGTAAAGAAGTTAGAGATTATATACTTTGGTATTTATACTCAAAATATTTTAACAATGATTGGATTTATATCCATTTATCTGACAATTATTTTTCAAAGCTAACAGTCAACAATTTAACAGAAAACATTAGAACTGAGATAATTAAACGAGCCAATGTATTAAGGAAGATAACTATTGGCAGCACTGCCCCTACTTTCAAATACACAGACGAAAACGGCAATCTGATTAATTTGTCAGAAACAAACGGCAAACACATTGTTTTATTTTTCTATAAACCTGATTGTCAGAAATGTATAAGAGACAAGAGAATTTTGGAATTAGTAAAGAAAAGACAAAAAGATTTGACTATTTTACATATCAACATAAGCGAAGACAATTATTCCAATGTAAGTCAAGATATTATAAATCAATATGATATTACGACCACTCCTACTATTTACGTATTAGACAAGGAGAAAAAGATAATTGCAAAGAATATTAAAGCAGAAGAAATTGAGTTTCATATAATTAAGAAATAAAGACATGAGTTTTTTGAAGAACGACACCATTTGCGCCATTGCGACAGCATCAGGAACCGCAGCAGTTTCAATGATTAGAATGTCAGGAAAAGACAGTCATAAGATTGCCCTTTCAAGATTTATCAGAAAGAAAGAACTGACTCTTGACAATATTGTTGCGAACAGAATGTATTATGGAGAGATTGCCGATTTAGACGGTAAAATCATTGACGATGTGATGGTTACTTTCTTCAAAGCCCCACATTCATATACCGGCGAAGACTCAGCAGAGATAGTCTGTCACGGCTCTCCTTTCATTCAAAACAAGATTTTGGAAATACTGATCCAGAGCGGCGCGCGATTAGCAGAAGCTGGCGAATACACCATGAGAGCGTTTGTCAACAACAAGATGGACCTCACTCAGGCAGAAGCTGTTGCCGACCTCATCTCATCACAGAACGAGGCAGAACACCGTGTAGCGATGAACCAGCTCAAAGGCGGATTCTCAAAAGAGCTTCAAGTGCTGAGAAGCAAGCTTTTAGACCTCACCTCATTGATGGAACTCGAGCTCGACTTCAGCGAAGAAGACGTTGAATTCGCAGACAGAACGAAACTCAACAACTTGGTTGACGAAACCGCAGCAAAAATTCAGAAACTCACAGACTCCTTTAAACTTGGTAACACTATCAAAAGAGGCACACCTGTCGCTATCGTAGGCGACGCCAACGCTGGCAAGAGCACCTTGCTCAACGCCTTGCTCGGCGAAGAAAGAGCCATCGTCTCCGACATAGCAGGAACGACACGCGATACCATTGAAGAGACACTGAACATAGGAGGAAAGACATTCAGGTTCATCGACACAGCAGGCATCAGAGAGACAGAAGACACCATTGAAAAAATCGGCATTGAACGCGCTTTCAAGAAGATATCAGAAGCCGACATAGTATTAGGTCTCCTCGACTTAAATCAAAGTGCAGACACATATTTCAATTCAGCAAGATTCATCATTAACAATGTTAACTTATTGAAACAAAAAATGATATTGATATTCAACAAAGTAGATTTGAACGAACAAGCTTTGTGGATGGACAGCGAGTATGTTTTAAACAATCTACGTTCTTCCATTGAGAAAAACATTGAAGACAACGGTGGATACATGCTTGATGAATACAAATACAGCATCACGGGACAAGACTGCTACGATATCAGAAACCTCATCAAATACGATTTCATCTCAGCCAAGAATGACGAAGATATTGAGAAGTTAAAGAGAAACATCGCAGTCTACGGAAGAAACTTAGTCGTTGGCGAAAACGAGGTGTTAGTCACCAACTTACGACATTATGAAGCCTTGATAAAAGCAGCCGAGTCGTTGGTCAAGGTCAAGGAAGGATTAGATTTCGGTATCTCCACAGAGTTCGTCGCCCAAGACCTTAAGGAAGTCTTATACTATTTAGGAAGCATCACCGGCGAGATCAGCAGTAGTGACGTGCTTAATTCTATATTCGGCCGCTTTTGTATTGGCAAATGATTGATAATCTGCATATTATATTTATTACTATATTTAAATTATATCCTTTGACATAATTATGAGAAATCTATTCTTTCTCCTATTTTTAATAACAAGCACATTTACGTTTGCACAAAATGTTGACTTAAGTTCCGTTGATGAATTTTTCAAAATCACAGATAAATTAAAAAATGGAGAAGAAATCAGTGATAATGACTGGAATAATTTTGAAAAATCAAAAGCTTACGCCATATTTACAAATAAATATATTATTGATATTGCAAAGTTATCTATACAAAATGTATTTGGCAGTTATAACATAAATACTGATAATAGTAATAATTTATTAAAAACATTAGTTTTAGCAAACTATGAAGAAATAAACTATAATTACTCTTCACTAAAGATATTTCGTGATAATTATGATTTTGAATCGCTGATTTATAATGCTAAATCAAGACTACAATCTTTTTTGATGTGCGAATTGGATTCTTCTGTAGAATGGAAACCAGTGTATTTTTTATTCTTAAGCAAAGATGGGAAAGATAGAGATTCAGCCATCGTAATTGACTTGAATCTGATTTATAAAATGACCGAACAACAGAGAATTGACTTCATCGCACATGAGTTTTTCCATGTATATAGATCACATTTTGAGAATCATGATTTCAACTATGCAAATGACATATATTTTGCGCTTGATATGATTGCAAATGAAGGTATCGCTGACCAGATTGATAAATATAATATGGACTATGAGCAATATTATTCCACTGTGATAGGGTCTCAAGAACTCAAAGACGAATTCATAAACTTATATGAGAATGCCGAAAAAGATATAGAATATCTTCTAAATATTATAGTACAATATTCAAAGAACCAAATAGATAAAGAAACCTGTATCGACAAACTTCTTGAAATATATAAATATAACGGTCATGCTCTAGGCTTCTATATGTCAAATCAAATTATCATGGCCGGACTTAAAGATGAGATGATAAAAGAATTTTATAAACCATACGAATTCTATAGATTATATAGTTTAGCTTTATACAAAAACAAAGGCATTTCTTTGAATGATGATTTCCTTGGTTTTCTTAAAGAAGCAACTGGAGAGTTGGATTAACAAACAACTGATTAGGAGCTGGGGCTAAGGTTCTGGAGCGTATGCGCCTTTTACGTCATAAATATAACCACCAATAATGAAGAGGCAGACAAATTTATTGATTGCTTCAGTATTGTTGTCGGTAGCGAACTGATGTTGCAACTCCAAGACTTGACTATAGATTTTGTTAATCATAAAATTACAGTTCCATCTGTTGCTCTAAAACGAAGCCAAGTATCTCCCAATATGTGTTTTTCGTCCCAAATGAATTTATTGGGTAAAGGTATTGTAAAAGGTAATAATATGTTAATGAATATCGACACTGGAGATGCTTCTTATGGCTCGTTAGGCTGCGAATTCTTTGAGAAGAACAAAGAACATATTACCACTAATTGCAAATTAGATACTATCCGTACAGCAGGGATTGGTGGGGTGCAAATGTCAGAATGCTATCGTGTTCCCAATATATCAATTGGATTTGGGAAATAACGAAATAAAAGCATCTGAAATAGTCGTTGTTTTGAAAGATAATATGGGTGGTACGTTTGAATACAAAGGTAATTTAGGCTTAAAATCTTTAATGCTTTTCAGCAAAGTAAGATTCAATTTGGTGTATTTTGTATTAACTACTTCAAAATAAGGTTCTTTAGTTTTATCACCTTAATCTATTGTTAGGATACGCGGTCATCCAAATCTCTTTAGGAACAGATATTTACAATGTATCGAAGATGCCTTACGCATAAGAATGTGAGCACCACGCAGATTTATGCTGTCCTCGTTAACTCCAAGAAACTAGAAACCGCCAACAAGATTGCGCTAAAGTAGGAAAAAACTCAAAAAAGTAGGGTAAAAATCGCAAAAGGTAGGGAGAAAAGTATTATATTTGCACAAAAAAGCAGGGAGAAAATTCCTATAAAGTAGGAAGAAACTATAAACGATGAATATTATGGCTAACAAATTGGAACAACTTGTAACAAGATATCGGGAACTGGGTATTGACAATCAGATAGACTACGACAAATTCTATCTCTACTCGTTGATTACCCATTCAACTGCCATTGAGGGGTCAACTATCACCGAGTTGGAGAATCAGATAATGTTCGACCACGGTGTGAGCCTCAAAGGAAAGAGCATTGAGGAACAGAGTATGAACCTCGACTTGAAGGTTGCATACGAAAAAGCTATTGAACTTGCGAAACAGCATAAGCCAATTACGATAGATATGCTCATTTCGCTTTCGGCACTTGTGATGAGAAATACAGGCAAGGAGTATAAAACCGCTCTTGGTGACTTCTCTTCGGCTCGCGGCGAATTGCGTCTGCTCAATGTAACAGCAGGTATTGGCGGTCGTTCATATATGAATTACAGCAAAGTACCGGCAAAGTTGTCTGAATTCTGCGAGCAACTAAACTATGAGCGAGCAAAGGTATCTACGATGTCAGTTGATGAGCTATATCAATTGTCGTTTGATGCTCACTATAATCTAGTAACAATCCATCCTTGGGCTGATGGCAATGGGCGTATGGCACGTTTGGTTATGAATATGTTGCAGTTTGAGTTCGGACTAATACCTACTAAGATACTCAAAGAGGACAAGGAGGAATATATCAAGGCATTGGTTGCCACACGAGAGGATGACAATCTCGATATTTTCAGAGCCTTTATGACCTCAATGATGGAGCAGAACCTGCAAAATGAGATTGCCACCTATTTGGACTCTATCGGAGTTGAAGAAAGTAGGGAAAAGACTTCAAAAGGTGTGGAGAAACCGACAAAAAGTAGGGATAAAATCATTGCCTTGCTCTCTGAAGATGGCGAGTTAAGTGCAGCAGCTCTTGCCGAGAAGATTGGAATTTCCGCTAAAGCTGTTGAAAAACACCTTGCAAACCTTAAAGTCGATGGCATCATAGAGCGTATCGGTCCAGCCAAGGGAGGATATTGGAAAGTTAAGTAGCACGAAAGTTTTTTTACATTATAACTATCTGCATCATTTTATTGCCGAATGATGCATTTTTTTTTGTTTGAAGTAGTTTAATTTTGTTCCCAACTATGACACGACAGGACAACCTATGACACGTGCAGTCAATAAGTACAAGTGCCATTTTTTGTATTGCATAGTCATATATATTTATCCCTCAAACGATTAACAAAGGTGACTATGAATAAGAGACAAACGGAATATATTGCACTCTATTTGTTCGTGTTTGGAGCGATATTGCTCTTTGGTGTATTATCGCGAAAATTTGTGCTTGTCAAAGGGTATGATGAGTTTAGTTCGGCTGTCGCATTCTTCGCAACGGTAGTTGTACTGTCGGCACTCTATATCAGTCTGCAAATGACACTCAATGAGTTGCTGCCACCACGATTGGAGAAGTTCTTGATGCGTTTCCCTGTGTTTCAAAAATTGGAGGAGATGGCAGTTGTTGCCGAGGTGTCTGCTATTGTGGCCGAGCCTGTCGAGGAGGTTGCTATTACTGAGCCTACCCCGCAACCATCGGAGTATGAGGTATTGCGTGCCAATGCCATTGCCAAGAGGGAGCGTGCATCGCAAGCGAAATTGGAGCGAGTGCTTGACTATACCAAGCAAACACTGGTCGCATATATGAGCGAGGAGGAACTTAACCGACTTTGCGGATATATCACAGAATATAGTTTGGGCGACACCCCACGCGAGGTATCGCCCGTAAAAGTTGATATTTCAGTTACAACTCCGTCAATCATCTGACTAATTAGAAATATCCTATGCTTTATACACCTCTTTATCAAAGCCTTCACATAGGATATCCTCTATCACAATCATCAACCTTTTTACTAATGTAATGGCTTTTGTAATATCTTCCGTAGACGCTGTTACTGTTGGATCTCCATGTGCAATTCCATTTCTAGTGTTTAGCATAAACTTATCCATGTCATACTTAAGTGAGTAGGCGTCATTATCAATATGATCATTTACAATACTTAAGTTGAAATATTTCAAGATCTCATTCATAATTCCATACCCCAAATTACTTTCTGTGTTTACATCAAGTTTCAAAACCATTGGAGCATCATCACGAAAGTAAACCATAAGGTTATGCATAAAGCTATGTCGTTTTGCCATATCTTTAGGATACTCTTTCAATTGTTTATACCGACATTCTGTTTCCCTTAATAGATAATGTTTAGATAGTTCATTAATTTTTAGCCCAAGTTTATTAATCTCCCTTAAATATATTTGGAATGCTGATACAAAGAAACCTTCCCATTCTGCATATATGATTGGGAAAGAACAACGAACCCAACAGTCTTTGTCCTCTTTTCTAAAGTCTGGGTATCGCGATGGCAATGTCTTTATTAGCGTCAAATTACGGGATCTTACCGATATGTCGGCATCTATCTCATTGCGAAGAAAATCACTTTTCATCAGAACACTTCTTTTGCAATTTTTATTCTATTGACAATACGTTCTTTCTGGTTATTGCCACCTCTTCTAGAAAATTTAAGGAAAGTATCATTTTTATGCAACTTTTCTTTAATTACTTTCATGATTTCCTTGGGGTCTCCAGTTTCATATTTATCAATATTTATAGCAATACCATATGTTATAACATCATATAAAGCGGTTGCAAACACGCCATTGGATTTTCTAAATATTTTATATCCAAGTTTTACAAGCACTTTAAATACTCGTATAAATAACTCTTTATGTCCTACATAATCATATGATTCATTTTGCAAAGCACTTTTCATATAATCAGTCATATATTGGGCAAATCCAGAATGGATACTCATACTAGGCCCCCCATCAAATAGTGCAAAGAATCTTAGAACCAATTCTTCATTAAACAAGCATTCGTTTTGCTCTTGGGATAGCATTACTGTTTGCTTAAAATCTTTATTTCCTGCTAATTCATGTAAAAAGTCATTAAATTTAGACGATATATCCCTAAAAATGCAATTCCTAATTTCCTGATGGGTAAGCGGGGTACCACCTGTATTAAGTCGATTGAACAATTCGTAGCGCATATCGTAATTGCTATCCCATTTGAGAATTTCCACTCTGCACACAGCTCTTTTTAAAGACAGCCTATATTTCTGTGGTAGAGTCTCGTAAGTATAACCTTCTAGGCTACTAACTCGTGTTCCAGACAATAATTTCCATTTATTTTCCTTGTCCGACTGTTTGCCAAGTTTTAAGACACCTATAAAAGAGAGGAATGTTGAAATACGCTGAAGGCCATCAACTAATTCCCATATTCCTTCATTGTTGGCTGCAACAAATATAGGAGGAATAGGAATACCCAATAATAATGACTCTATAAATCGAGTTTTTTGCTCATCATCCCATCTAAATAATCTTTGAAATACAGGATCAATGACAATTTCTCCATGTTCATACATGTTAAGGATCTCTCCAAATGACACATCCAGTCTCTCAGTTCTCAGCATATTGCTCTGCTTGGTAATTTCATTGTCGAGTGTATTAATGTCAGCTCTCATATCTATTTGTTTTTTATTTGTTAATCAATTATTATAACACCAACTATTGCAAGTTATATATGCTGGTTTCAGTAATGAGACCAACATAAAGATTGTTTTACAAAAATACAAAAAGTTCTTAACATGGCATCCTAATACAACCTTTTTATAAGATATCGCATAACTGCTACAAAAGAACATAGTTGTACTATTTATTATGATTATCTATGAAAATTTACTATCTTTACACTCGAATTAGGGCACCGGACAATTTAATTATGGTTTCTCACTGTTTATCAGTGTTTGTCATTTTTCTTCGCCCCATTTTAGCCCAAAACCTGTAATTAACTGAATATAAGCAGGTCTAACATTTTGCATCGGGAAATAATAAAATCTAAATTGTTGATTATCAGTGATTTGCATTTTCTGCAATAACAAGTGAAAAACTCCACCAAATAAGCGTATAACTTATTGATACACTGTGTGTTGAGTCTGTATTTTAGCAAATTCTACATTTTTAATAAAAAATCAATTTTGTCCCCCGTTTGTCCCCCAGACACTCGAGGGACTTAATTTTTTGTCCCTTTTATGTCACTCGGGCACTTCGGGGGGGGGGACAAAAACAACCATCTTTAGTGCTTAAAACACAAGATTACAAAAATATATAGCCAAAATGCAAATGATTATTTTAGCAAATTGATGGTTGTATTTGCATTTAACATATGTTTTCTTTTCCAATTTCTTGTCCCCCGAGAATATCTATCAAAAATATTCTCCAACATCTTCTCGCTTTATATCTAATTTTGTTATTCACAATGTGCTCAAATCCCACATTTATAAGCATTCAGAGATGATTTTGGAAAAATTTACATATATTTGCAGAAAATTTAGACGAACTTATATGAAACAATATATATTGATTTTAATTGGAATATTGTGCTTACAGTCGTGCGTACTCACAAAAGGAATCAAATATGGAAATGCATCGGTTGATGATTATTCCATATTTGAGCAAGATACAGTCGCAAGAGGATTACAAACCTATAGGTTTGCAGATGCCCAACAAAATAGCGCATTTATTGATACTCTCAAGTTTGATATATATCTTTCCAAAGCCGACACTCTTCTCAACTTAACACTCAGAGAGGCGATGGATTATTATGATATACCATCGGCAGCAATAGTTATTCAGAATGATACCATTCTATTTGAGCATTACAGCGGTGGGTGGAACAAAGATAGTCAATCGTGCATCTTCTCTGTAACAAAGACTATTACGAGCTTGCTCTGCGGCATAGCCCTCAAAGATGGTTACATCAAGAGTTTAAGCGATCCTGTAACAGATTATATCCCTGAACTAAAAGATGCAGATCCAATGTTCTCTCAACTAAAGATTGAACATTTGCTTGATATGACAGCAGGTCTTAAGTTCAATGAAAATTACAGTTGGAATCCATTTTCCAAAATAGCAAAGCTATATATGGGTAGCAATACTCTTAAAGTGCTAAAAAACCTAGGCTTCGCACACACTCCTGGAGAAAACTATTCATATGATTCAGCCACTACTGCAATATTGGGCATTGTTATCGAGAGGGCAACTGGGAAACCTTATGCACAATACTTATCGGAAAAGATATGGCAACCATTAGGGATGGAGAAATTCGCACTTATTGGACTTGATAGTAAAAAGCACCATACTGCTAAAAGTTTTGCTGGTCTAACTACAAATGTTCGAGATTTGGCAAAAATTGGTAAGCTATTCTTAGAAAATGGCGTTTGCAAAGGAATACAAATTGTAGATTCAGCATTTATCCAACGTTGTTTAAGCACACACATTTCGGGTATAGCAAGCAAATCACAAGGTCGTTATTCCTACTCTTGGTATTGGGGTGTTGAAGATGAAGAGCACGGGAAGCGTAAATACTTCAACACTCTAGAAGAGCTAGAACAATATTATGCAAACCACCCAGAGAAGAGTTCTTATATGATATACAAGAACCTCAAGAATGGATACTATGCCGTACAACATCATGGAGGTTTCTGGGGATTTGGGCTCTATGGTCAGGTTCTATATGTCAACCCAAATAAGAATATGATAGCAGTATTCCTTGGAGCAGACCGCCTCGAAGATTTTAATATACTTTTTGATCAACTAAGTACTTATTTAAATTAGAAGTTCAACCTAATATAGCAAAAATAAATATTGGAAATCTCAACCATCGAGCGAAAGATGTCGCATACCGAATCCGAGTGCAGGATTAAGTTGGATGATAATGTAAGATAACCCCTATTTATTATTCTCAATTATTGCCTTTAATTCTTCTATTGAGAGTTCTCTCTTATGTAGCATTGCGTGACAATTAGGGCAAACCGGGCGCAAATCATCGCAGGTTATTTCTTTCATTTCTTTTACCGATGAAATAGGTATAAGATGATGCACATGAATAAAACCCTTACCTAACTCACCATATCTATCTTCAAACTTTAAACCACAAACGGAGCACTTAGTTCCATATTTAGCAATACAATCTTGCTTTGCTGATTTACTCCTAGAATACTTATTTATAATAACTTGCTCGACATCACCTTCGTAATACACATTATTTCTCTTTAAACTTTCAAGATATTCTAGACCACTTTCAAGATATTGATTTTCATCCATCTTGTTCAAGAACTTTTGGTATATACTTCGTTCTATCAGCCTATTTGTATGTCGTTTGTCTTCATAGTATTCAATATGCATCATATAGGCATCCAGTGCAGTTTTTAATCTTTGAATACCAAATTCTTCATATATTTTCCCCAAATAAAATTCTCTTAAATCTGTACTAATACCACGTGTGTGCCTAGTTCCATTAAGCATATGACGCAATGCCGCACAGAAATCAATAAAAGAATTTTCATTGAAATCCCATTCTACTAATTGTGGTTGTATCTGACTTATTGCATCAACTTGACGAAGTTCTTTTAAATATATTTGCTTGGCATATTTGTAAATTATTGCCATATCCTGTTCTATCATAGTCTTGACACTTTAGTTTTTAATAATAGAGCAAAATTACCTAAAACTTACCAGACTTAGCGTTTTACAATTCATATTTTATCATCACATCTTCCACATTTTACGAAAATCAGCATTTAAACTCACCTTCAACCACCATCCAAAAGTTATTTTGCAGTTATATTTTGGTGAATGATTCCACCATTATAACACCGATTTCATTTACCATTAAATGACGGAAACAGGTGGTATATCAATAGCAAGCAGCATACACTGCTCTTGGAAAACATCGCAAGTATGACAGATATGCCAATGGCAACAAAAATACATACAATTATACTACACCTGTACAAAATATCGGAATTTCACTCGTGTGTAGATTCATTGGCGGTAAGAGTGTAAATGTCAATACCCTAGAAAACGGCTCACAGAGTTTCAAAGAGATTAAAGATAATAGATAAACAAGGTGTCATTAACCCTTATATCAACGATTTTAGCTACCTCATACCCAAGAGGTCGACATTGTTTTGCCTTCTAATATAAAAAAAATCACAAATATGTATGCAGATTCAAAAATATTAGTATATTTGCACCATACAAGTTGTTTAATACATAAAGAATACTACAAGTATGGAGAACGAAGTAATGATAACTGAATTGCTAAATGCGTGGGAAGAGACCTACAAAAAAGGGCAACTAACATTCTGGGTATTTCTATCTCTGAAAGAGAGCAATAAATGCGTAGAAGAGATAAAAGATTTCGTTGAGATGATGTCGGAGGGTTCGATGTCTTGCGAAGAGCAAAGCCTGTATAGAAATTTGCGAAAGTTCCTTAATTTAGGAATTGTCGCATATAATAGTAAGCGTGTCAGCAAGGGACCCGATAGAAAATACTACTATCTAACAGATATTGGCAAAGAGTTGTTTAAGCATTTTGTTGAACGAAACATCAAGATATTTACAAAAGAATCCATTATAAACCTTTTAAATTAGTATGTTATGAAAGCATTGACAATCAGATTGGGACAGTTTGCAATTTCTGCATTAGTTATGACCGTATTATTCCGATATTCTCTAAACTTCTGTATAGGAATGCATAGTGTAATTGGAACAACAATATGTTCTATTGTATATGCCTGCCTAATGTATCTTGTAGGCTGGTACTTTGGAAAGAAAGATGCCGTAGAGAATGATTTTCACGACATCGGTTTCAGATTCCACATTGTAACATATATATTATGTATCGGCATTGGCTACGGAGCATATTACATAGACTGGAATACCGAGAGCCTCTGTGCAATGGCTATTACAGCAATATTTTGGGGAATTGGTCTTCTCGTTCATTTTATTTTATTTATCATTGAGCAGAGAAAGACAATAAAGGGATATGCTAAGGAAGAGATTTTCCAATAAGTATATAGGTAATAGCTATCCAAAAATCAGCAATAAACAAAGAATACGAGACCCATTGAGAATCTCGTATTCTTTATTTACACAAAATTTTGGATGTGGCCTATTAACACAATATTCTGGATAGCGATTGTGAAAATTTATTCAATAGTAAATGGACCACTCGATCTAACTTTAACACAAACGGGAGAACCTGTACTATCTAACGTAATTCCTTCAGACGGACAATCTACAACCAAATAATCCAGAGTTTTAAATTGAGCACTTTTTAATTTTTCTTCAAGATAGCCCATTTTTGATTGGTCATACTGCTTTCGCAATATCTCTTCTTCTGTTTTGTCCTGGTCCTGATCTACATCCATCCAAAACATACGTGTTGTATTCTCTTTTAGTGACTCATATTCATAACATGAGGGATTTGATATTTCAAACAAAGACGCCAAGCAATAGCAATAATGAGATGGGTTATTACTCTCAATAACAGGAAGTACGATATTCTCTAAATACTTTTTTCCATATGGGAAATCACTACTTATATGAGTAGATGTGTATATAACACCCCAAATTACATCTGGTTCAATTGCACTTTTTTCATGTTGTGTAATTTTCCTATTATTGCTAATTATAGTTTCAACGAGCATTTGAGGTATTATGTATTCTGGTTTAAATACATCTGATGTATTTTTCACTGTAAAACTACACGCCAACATCAATGGTATTCGTTTTATAGTTTGTGCCAACACCTCTGATGTATAGTCTGAATCACTAGGAACTCTCATATCAAATACCTTGAATGGATATTTTACTTTATATGCCGAAAACATAAGATTGTCAAATGGTATTCTTCGCATTTCCTCCCAACAAGTGTATGCACTATTGCCAAGATAAAGACAAGGATAACCAGGACTACTATATCTCTGCGCACTAACAATACCTCTCTTATTCAATGGAATGTGAAACATATTAAGAATTGAGTATTCCTCTCCTATTTTTCGTTCACGAGCTCTATAATAAAACTCTTCAGGATTGATATCAACACATCCTATACTATTAAATAAACCCTCAAAATCTGCACTACCATTCATTATTGCACTAAATACCATAAACGCTTCCCCCTTACGACCATCGTAGTACAAGCTGACCACATCCATAAGCGAACTACATAGATGTTTGACATTATCTAATCCAGCTGTATCAACTCCATCTAAACAAGAAACTATATCAATATACTTAGCAAAGACATTCTTAATATCTTGCATGAAATCTTCTCCCCATCTGCAAGGAAACATTGCCTCAATCTCCCTTTTGAAATCTTTTATATTCATATATTTTTTACTATTTAATACCCCAAATTTACACATTATTTAGCATATTCACTATAATAAGTAGTGAGAAAATGCCCTAATTACTATCTGCATCATTTAGCGATGAGTGGTGCAGATTTATTTTAAGACAATACAAGGTCGAGATATGGGCAATACTATAATGTAATGATGAAAGTTGGTTTGAGTTGTCGAATGATAAATTCGAGGTCGTAAGAGAAAGTTTCTTGGTTTGTACCTTACAGATGAGAATACTCCTGAAACTCGTATTGCCAATAGTCAAAACAGACTTCAGCAGAGCTGATACTTGAAAAAGTTACCGAATGCCTTAATGAAGAAAAGAATTCACATTCTATCTATTGACAATACAAATCTGTTAAATCGCAATCTTCTGCACCGTTAATGTCAGAAGATACGTCCAAAACATAATCTTATGATCCGACTATCATTACCGACTTGAAACTTACATGAACAGAGGAAGAAGGCTATTATAATGCTTTGGATAAATTGGACCAGATGCTTTCAATATTTGATTGCTTGACAAAATAAATAAGAACTAATCTCTCTTTTTTTGAAAAACAAAAAGAGTATGTTTTGACACTTTCAAAAACCACTGACCCAAAATTAGATGAATATAAAGAAACATACAAAATGTTTTAATATGGTTGTATAACTACAACTTTTTTCGTTGTTTGCTGCAATAATTTCTGCTCAAGGGATTTAAAATAGCACTCAAAAAGTGAAAATAAATGACTAGATGATACCCGATAGCAATATTTTGAACAATAAAAGAAGTTTTCCTTCCTTTTCTGTTCAAATGTTTCCGAAATGGTTGATGCGTACAACCATTTCGTGATTCTTAACTTGTGGTGATTCGAAAAATAACTATAAACGATAATTGCATTTATGCTTTGGCGGGAGTACCTTTGCAATAAGACTGCTGGATAATGGCATAGATATATACACTATTGCAACTTTATTGGGGCATAAGCAAGTGAGTAGTACACAAATCTATGTTCGACTTTCTCCTCAAAAGCAAGGAAAGCCTTGATGAAATTGAAATAACAAAACCCGTCAGCATCCCATAAGAACTGCTGGCGGGTCACTTTTATTATTTTACAGGTTCAGCCTTGATATAATATTTAGTAATATCCTCTTCGGGATCATACCAATGAATAAGTGCAATGCATGAGCGGTCTGTTCTCCAAATATATTGTGGAGTTTCACTCTTGTCGATATCAGTAAATAGCTTGCCGTATTGCGCTTGTACTTCAGATTCACTACTATACAATGGTTCCTTGTAAAGTTTGTAAAGATATTCATATAGCCACTCCATTGTATCATCGGCAGATTTACTTAACGAAACTTTCACAACAGGAATTCCGTTTACGATATAATGTGTACTCACAAACTCATGCTTCTCATCAACGAAGTTGACATACCCAATTGAGTTACTGGAGTTGCCAGTTATTTCATCCCAATCATACATTAAAAAGTCTTTTATTCTCTAATCCTCAGTATAAAACCAAAATTATTGGCAGAAATATACATATTGTAACTCTCTAGGATATATTGATGCACTTTTGTTCGGATTGACGTTATAAGAATTGAATGCAGTTGACATTTTATTGTTTTTTTACTCTTCAATATAATATCCATCTTTTGATACCAATTGATAAATATCTGGGTTCTTAGACAAGTCAATTACATATTTGGAAGGAAGACAAACACCATATCCCATAATATCATACCTGCCACCGTCTGAGCCACCATAACTATCAAAAGGGATTTGAAAAACAGTTCCAACAACATAACCTTCATTGTTGATTACGGGACATCCACTGTTTCCCCCCTTTACTCTTGCAGTTATGACAAAAAAATCAAGTTTCGACATATAGGAGCCGACCTCAGCGACGATTTGACCTACAGAAGATTTCTGTCTTCCCTGTACATAACTTGCTACTGCGGAAGTTTCCGAAATAAGAATGGGATTAAGCCCTGGTATAGGAGGATATCCCATAGTTAACACATTATCTAGTACATAGGGGTCTTTTAGCTCAAAAGCCTTTATGCACTCGCACACATTCTTGACCTTTAATATGGCAAGATCATAATCACTCAAGTCCTGATCTTTTGCGTACCACACTGACTCTAATTCAACGGGACTATTGTCTGGATAAAGGACATTGAACCGCTCTAATCCTTTCACGCAGTGCGCGGCTGTTACAAACATATTATCGCCTATATAATAACATGTGCCAATATCTTCTTTGCCTGTTGACCTGTTTATCCCGACTATTGGCAAAACAGAATCCATAAAACAGTTTCTTATATAAGAAAAACCTCGATACTTAAAATCATAAAGTCCATAATTCAACTCTTGGAGAAACTCTGATGGATTAGAAGAGTTGACACTATCAACAGCGATATAATGTGGATCTATTTTTATAATAGAGGCATGTTTAACCTTAATTAAAAGATTATCGTCTTCCATCTGTTCACATATTCTCAGGTATTCTTTACCCATCGACATATTCATTGTTGCCAATCCATTCCCTCTACTATCTGGTTCTGAAAAACCTGATATTGTCTCAAGAAAATCCATTAACGATGCCGATTTCTTGTCTGCATTTGGGAACTGATGAAAATAATCGTAAATCTCTTTAACAGTTTTCATTATCTTTCATCGTTATATTAAACCAAACTTTTGTAATAATCATGTATAGCGTTAAGATATTCTTCTGTTAGCTTTGGATCTTCTTTACGGACTGTTTTTCTCTTGTAAAGAGCAGAGATCTGATCAACAGTTCGTATCAGAATCTGTGTGGCATCTTTTATCATATCAGGGAGTTGTGCATTGATTCTATTATTCTGCGAATAGAACTTATTGCGCGAACCTGATGTTACAAAATGACCATCAACCATATCAGGGCTATAGATAATAACATCCGCAGGCTCACCATCTACAGCTGTATAATAAACACTACTCCTTAAATCCCAAGGGCCATTATGAACATACTCATTTCTGAATGTCTCAAATTTCCTTACAACCTCTGGGTCTGTAAACAACAACCCATTTTGTTTGAGAGATGGATCGATGTTCTTGATATTCGGCTTATACATTGCCTTTTCTTTTTTACAATGCATATCCTTATAATTAGTAAAGTCGTATTGGTCAAACATAAATTGCTCAACTGCAATCTTGGAAAGTAAGTCAAATATGGAAGCGTAAGACACAAATATGCTATTCAGTAGTACGTGAGCTTGCGTCTCGCGGTCCCCACCATGTCTTGAACCCGATGTGTATTGCTCATGCTTATAATTCATCTTGCAAGGAACCAATTTGTAAAATTCTTGCATATATAGCATTACAGCCGATATTCTGTCTTGAATAGCAGCCACAATGCTCCACAAATCATAATAGTAGATAAATTTACTAAATACAGGATGGTGAGCTTTCTTTCTAAACTTTTCGTAAAACTCCTTTGAACAACTCCCTTCGGGACTAATGCCCTCATCGCACACCCACTTTGGCATGTTGGAAATTACCTTCTCGAAATGGATGTCTTGGAAGAGGAATGCATCAATACTATCGTATAGTCCAATGATGCTGTGTTCAGACAACTCTTCTAACAATTTTCTACATTCAAAAACCTGATGTAGAGGATGGTCAGCAACGGCTTTTTCATATGCCTCCCAATCAAATTCATCTTCATTATTATTTAAGGATTTTTTATTCTTAAATAAAGTTTTAAAGAAATGTACAATACACATATACTACATTTTTTGTATTCCTATAGATTTTCGTTGATGAAACTTTTGATAACCTATCATTCAAGCTGCTCTCAAATCTTTCAGAGGCTTATAATTTTCGACAGAGAGAAATTAGGCAAGTGGCAGATCTCCGTAGCCTTATTTAATCCTTTTAATTAAAGTATTAAAATTTGATTGTATTAACGATTCGCTGAAACCTATATTTCTTAATGCATTATGTATATTATTTTTATTGTTATATGGTGCATCTGATTCAGTTAATATTCTATCTGTCGGGATTTTACTGATAATCCTGCGACCAGATTCAGACAATGTCATAGCCTCATTGATAGAAAAATAATAACCTTCATTGACTATATCATCTATCAAATTAAGGGGACCGCTATACCAATGAAAAATCACATTCTCAATATTATATTCAGTTAACAAATCAAACAACATAATTTCGGCTTTCCTTGAATGTACACTGATAATTTTCTTCATTCCTTTCAATGATTCAAGCAAATTGCGTAAGACAGAGATTTGAACATTTTTAGTCACTATACCTTCCCTTGAGAAATCCAAACCTATCTCACCTATATATGATGTTTGCTCAATACATTTTTGGAATATAGAAATTTCTTTCCTGTTTTCAGCTGCCAATAATGGATGAAAGCCCAATGCTAATCGTATGTTTTTATATGTCTTAATGTGTGGAGTGCCCAATTCAAAATGAGAAGGAAGATTTGTCATACCTATTACAACATTCCCTACCCTTTCTTGTTTTTGAATATATCGTTCCGGAGATGTCATCATATCGAAATGACAATGTGTATCAATAATCATATTATACCTGCTAGTTGTTTTATTCTAGAATTTGCATTTAACTCCAACCACCCTCTAACTTGTTGATATGAATGTAACGCAAGATTTACATAATCATTCAACTCTTTAACATCAGTAATACCATTCAAAATCAATTCTCGTTTTATGTTTTTTGCATTACAACGACAACGAAGAAAATATAAAAGCGCTCGAAAATCTTTTGCTCGTTTCTGAGAATAATCATTGATATTATATCTCTGCCCATTAAGTACATCTGTACCTAAATGCTCCGTATTATCCAAACCTACAGCATCTAATGCCACTCTTCTGTACAAACAAGGCAAACACATTCCACAATGAGTTATATTATTTTCACGTATCTCTGCACCACTTTTATCCCAATGTATGTTATGCCCTCTCTTTGCACATGAACATGATAGATTAACCAAAGGAATTAATTCAGCTCTCTTTACGTCATTTTCAAAAGCATCTTTCATCATATCTGCTTTTGATTTCAACCTATATGGATTCTCAATCATATTTTCGATTCCTATTTCAGAAAGTGCCAGCTGAAGTTTTTTTATAAATGTTGGATGAGTTGTTCTTGTACTACATGCACTTCTCCTACCACTATCTAATGGGATGTTAATTGAGATTGTGCCATTCTCTGGCACAATTAGTCTCATATCTGCTCCAATATGATATGAGACATAAATACCTGCAGCAAAAAACAATAAAGAGCGAGAACGAAAAGTACTTTCTGTTGACGATGGAATGTTCCACGATTTAGGTTTTAATCCTGCATTCAAAAGCAATCTATCGTATTTCATATCATGAATATGATTATTGCTACAATAATTCAAAATATCTACCTGATCTTTTTTCTCTTTACCAAGTTCCATATGAGATACCAACAAAACTTTTTTTCCTTCTTGTATCCTATGAGCAGAATCAATAAATCCTATCAATGAATCAAGACCTCCAGAAAATAAAGATACTTCTTCATAATCTGTTATATCATACGATGAAATATTTGATGGATGATAGTCGTATTCTGCAGAATGTACGAATTCTAATCTCCAGGAATCACCAGTAAGAAAGCTGATAGCCCTTTCAAATAGTGTCTTTCCCCTATTCATTTCTTCAAGATTGATTACAGGGATATTTATCATTTTAATAGTTCTATGCCATCCATCGATAGAATACTTCGCTCTATTTATCGCTCTATCAACATTATATACGAGCATTGATAAAACTAGAAAATCAAATGCTACCGATGATGTATCTTTTGAAAAACTCCACAATTCTTTAATATCAAACTTAAGTCCAACAGTACGATACTGACCGTCAAAGCCTATAAAAGCAAGTGAGAAATCTCCTATATGTTCTTTGGAACTAGAAGATGTATATATAATGCTTACTACTGTTTCCATATATCAAGTATTATTGTTGTTAATTCATCCAAAACCTGTTTACCCTCTGGAGATGAAAAATTATGTGGATAAAGTTTATTCCCAATTCTCTCATCGATTTCTCTATGCATCCAATTTCTAATTTCAGACATAACTTTTTCTGGCTCTTCTGACTTATCTAAAATATGACTTTGGAATAATTCACCAGAATACTCCAGAATATATTCTACTTCAAAAAATATTATCCATTCCACAATATTATCATTGCTTGCGCTTTGCAGCATTACAACAATATCTTCTACAGTTACACAATCTGAGCATATTGTATTAAGAAGTTTCTCAATAGCTATGATTGCTGCAGCGTCATCTTCTGTTGAATTATGATTTCCAGAAACATAAACAATGACTCTTTCAATAAAATCATCTTTTGTGAGAAGTGCCTGCTCATTTCCGATCTGTAGCAGGTCTAAAATTCCAGAATATCCATTGCTTTTAACTGTACCTATAAAGCCGACAAAGTTCTTTGACACTCGTGCACCGGCATGACCTAAAGAACCAGAGGTATAAGAATTACCACCTATCGCATTTGCCAGTCCATGCATCAGTTTACTGCAATTCGAGCTTACCTTTCCATTGTTTTTTGCAATGTTAGTGACAGCTCGTTTTGCTTCACTCCAATTGGGGCCTGATTTTAGAATATGAGCTTGAGACGTACCCATTGTATTATTGGTTTAAAGATTTTTCTTTTCTTTCTATTGCCCTATTCAAGGACGTGTTTAATTTCAATGTCCCCATGAATGAACAAATCTCTTCTGAAACTAGTTTCATTTTAATAATAAAAGCAGACGCTTGAGGATCTATCTTTTCTGTATCAACATGAAAAAATAGTGATTTAATTCTATCTAGATTTGAATCAATAATTAAATTACCGTCATCATTATTTAGAATACGCCAACAATTTGGTGAGGCCGGATTTAATGACAAATCTCTATTCAGTAACATTATAAGCATTTCCTTCTCATCATCTGACAATATAGATACAGAATTAGGTAATCTCTGTTTCATTACTCTATCTATTTGGATTGATTTCAGATTCTTATATAATAAATTTATCTTATTAGTTACAAGTGAAGCCACAGGCCTTTCGTTCTTTAGTGCGTCACGAGCTACCCAAAAATAATCCTGAAGATTTATATCTTTAAGTGATGGGGAACATGCTAACCATCTTCTCAAATAATCAGAAGACCAGTTATCTCTCCACTGAGGGTCCTCTATACCAGTTTCACTTATCGCTTGTTGTTCAGCATGTTCAATTGGAAGAATTCCATTATTTTGTCTTTGTATTTTATACAATTCCTCGAATCTTGCATTGAAAAGAGTATTGTATTCCAACACCATCAATTTAACTAACACATCTGGGCGAATATTTTCAAAACCAGCAACATCAGCAAGTTCTTTTCTGACATATAATGTATTCAAAAATCGTTTCAATTGCCTTGGATTTCCATTCAAAAATTGCTTCATCAATGGAACAATCGGTAACATATACTCTACACTATAAAAATCAAGTTCTGGATTTAAAGTTTTTAAGTCTTCAATGTTAAACTTAGAATGCTTATCTCTTTTGCGAAACTCCAAATACTGAGAATAAATCTTTTCAAAGTTATGTGATAGGTGTTGTTTGCACAACAATAACGTAATATATGTTTCCTGTTCATTATCAGACAATCTTGGTAACTTATAAGGAAGTTGTATTAGCTTCTCAAGATAATCAGAAAACGGACTAGATATTTCTTCTTTTTCTTGTTCTATAGGATAATGCAATTTGATAGCATATTCTATGATACGTTCATCGGCTCCAATGACAAAAACTGTTCTTTCTACGTTAACAAATAATTTGACAGCCTCAAGACATTCAATTATCCTCTTAGGGTCACATCTATCTAAATCATCAATATAGACAATAACTACTTTATAATTTGCATCAGTCAAAAGATTCTCAAAGATTTTACGAAAGGATTCGACAACTTTAGAAGTGTTACCATCAGAGACTTCGCTTATTAACTTTTTATACTCATCTTTCCCTGTAATTTTATCAATTTCCTCTTCTGTAGGCATCCATTTTTTTATAACATCAGGAGTAAGATTTTCGTACGCTTTCTTCAATAGAAACACACCTGCTTTTAAAAATTTAATACGAGCAAAAAAATCATCCGTCTTTTCAAAAAAATCTTTATCTTCACTAATATCAGATTGTACTGCATCTAAGATTGTTTCAATCATAGTCAATTTGGCTGAATCGTAACTTTCAAATTGCCAACTATTAAAACATATCTGTAGTACTTTATATTTAGTAGATGTGGAGTTTGTATTAACAGATTTACTCCACAATTCAATACCCTCATGAAGCAAGGACATCAAACTGCTTTTTCCAGATCCCCAATTACCAAACACACCAATAGATAATGGAAGCATATCATCCTCCAAAATTATCTTCTGCAACAGATCTGCATGAACCTGATAACCTAAAAAGTCTTGTTTTGTTACATTATCTGACCACATATACTTTATTAAATATCAATTCATTAAAAATCAAACAATTTTATGAAACAACTCTAATACTCTATGAATCTCCGAATAAGCCTTTAAGTCTTCTGGAGTATCCTTACACAGCTGACACAATTTCTCTGAATTTTGGACAGCAAGTTCCAAATCACCATTCTCAGTCAAGTATTTATAGAGATTGGTGCGAATGAAATAACGCTTAGTTTTTTCGTATCCTGGCATATACTTCTGTAATTCCGGAAGTAGCTGCTCATAACTTTCATAGTGTTTGCATACCACATTTGGTAAAAAGTGCAACAAGAACCAAAATTCTGTACATGGATTTGTCTCAATAAACATGACTCGTCCAGCATATTTCTTTGTGCTATATTTCTTCTTTGCGTTTTGGTATTGTTGCATCTCCGAAGGATTTTGATACAACCTATCCATGTCAAACAAGCAAACGATATAGTCATACTGTTTGGCTATATACGATTCTACCAACTTCAAGACATGCCGGATGTCGCTATGTTGCGGAAAGTCCGGAGCCACCTTGAATGGGAAGCGGCAAGCTACACGTAGAGAATCAAAATAGAACCATTCTGTTTTCCCTTCACCAATGATGGCTATACTCTTACTAACTACTCTTGCCATATATTATTCGTTTAAGTTGAAATATTGACTACCCAAGAATGGCAACTTAACCAGCTTGCCTTGCTTGTAAGCATTGTATGGTGACAGGTTCTTGTGTAAACCAAGAGATGAAAGACGGAAAACATTTGTTTCACCTTGTTCGTCTTTATCTGTAAACCATATTGTATCTCTACGGATGAACTCTTCATTTAGAAGATTGATATCATGCGTAGTCAACAACATTTGAGATGTACCATCACTATTAGCCAAGAATACTTTAATGAAGTATGCTAACAATTCATAGTGAATACTTGTCTCAACCTCGTCAATAGGAACAAATTGATTCTTCTTCAAAAGGAAATTCAGGATTACAGCCATTCCCAAGAAACGCATTGTACCATTTGATTCGTACTCTTCTGACAAATCATACAACTTCTCTCCTGCTTTATGGGTGAAAGTCAATTCCGTGTTCGTAATTTTCCCTTTCTTCAACATTTCCGCTTTAGCATCATCATCAATAGGTGCTTTCTGGATTAATTGCTCCAGTTCCGGTGTTATCAATTCCTCTTCTTCATGCAGAGCCACATCTTCGATATTAAAGTCAGATGCTTTCAAGAAGTTCAATATAAACTTCTTGAGTTCACCATCCTTATCTTTATCAAGACGTTTCTTTACATATCCCGACAAGAACATGCCAGGAGCCAATACATCTTTGACCTGCATAGCGAAATAATCATAAACGTCATTCAACTTTGTTTTTTCAACGTTACTCTTACCGAATGCTGCCAACACGCTACTATTATTAATAGTATTACCGAATATGGCATCTTGTCCCTTTTTAGAAAGCTTTAGGTTTGTTCCAAATTCAATTATTGAAGAATCTGTACTTTCCTCATAATTACGACTATATAACTTGGTAGGACGAATTGATTCATAAACCACTAAAGATTCTGAATAAATTCGCTTTGAATCCAGTTCGAAACTTAGGATATACTTCAGCTGATTGATATAAAATGTCATTGACATCTTTGTCTTTTCATTTCTTGAAGTATCATCCAAAAGAAAAGGAACAACACCCGTTTTCGCATTACGGTCTTTAGGCATACTCAAAACAAGCATTCTAAAGAACTCAACCGCATTCAATATATTAGTTTTACCTGAAGCATTGGCACCATAGATTATCCCTATCTTCAGTAATCTAACACCGTCTTTAACTTCATAAGAATATTCATCAGACATAAACACATCTGATGTAGGTTCAAAACTTATCTTTTGGGATGACTTAATCGAGAAAAAATTCTCAATAGAAAATTCAGCTATCATAGTTTTACTATTAATATTTCTACTTTCACAATGCAAATATACACATAAAATCCGATTAAACTAATTTATAAACAATTATTTTGTTATTTTGTTACAAATTTATCAATTAAAACTAAAATTTAGCCTGATATAACTCTTGAATTATCGAAGAACATATTTTTATTATCAGAGATTAATGATACAAGCAGGGATTAATGGTAACAAGTTCGATAATATGAACCCCTAAACTTTGAGTGAACCCCTAAACAATGAAAATGATACGCTAGATTATGAAGATTGTGGTCATTATAGCAAAAATGTAGACAGAAAAGTAGACAGAAAAAGAGGACAAGAAACGTAAAAAGGTAGAAAGAAAATTCAGAATGACACCAAAAATGACGGTTAAAGTGACACCCAAAAGGCAAAGAATGATACTCAAGACTAAAGAAATGACACTCAAGAAGCCAAGAATGACACCAAGAACAGAACTCTTATAGTTGATTTACAAGAGGTTATCAATGACGCGACGAATACTCGTGATACTAATAATGATACCAAAAATGACACCAAGAATGACACCAAAAATTGAAGAATGAAACTCTCTGTTCTTGAATCAAACTTCTTAAATTATAGTATGTGATTCAACAAACGACAGCTTTAGAAAAGAAAAATAAGATGGTATACCATGCCCATGAAATTCCTACTTCTCTCTTCTTTTGACAAGCAAAAAGAGTATGATTTGGCACTTTTGAAAACCACCATCTAAAAGGCAGACGGATACAAAGAAACATATAACAAATACAAATGAGAGGAACAAAGCATAAGTTAGAGCATTGAAAAGCCATGGCCTTAACAGATAGGGCGAATGTTCCGATAAAAGCAGTTTAGTTTACTTCTATTCTATATATACATTGGACTAAACTAAACCACTAAATTTAATAGCAATTGTAGGTGCAATTTCAGCTCCAATTAAAGGCTATTTTACTATGCAACGAAATGCAAATATGCTAAAAATTCTAAAAAAAGTGCGTTTTTGCAGATTTTATGGGTTTCTTTGTAAAAATGCAGTCCCCAGTCTGTCCCCCGAACGAACTTTTGTCCTTCGGAAGAGATTTATAATACACTATGTATAAAGTGTTTACAAAGTTCTAAATGGGCATTAAAAAAACTCTGCATCGGAAAGTGATTTCCAATTTTTGAAAACGAAACAACTACAACACAACCATAATAAAATATCAAGTAAAACAAAAACTATCATCAACTTACAAGAAACACAGCAAACACCACCCCTTTCGTTTTCTTGGTGATTATTTTACAATCTTTTAATGTTTTATTGGTGCTATTTTGGTGCTGAAAATCCATCAGCACCAAAAAAGCACCAAAAATATCCAACAATACAACAATCTCGTCAATTTCTCAACAAAAATCTTCTATGACATCTCCTCCAACCCATTCTTTACCTAAAGAAAGTGTATAGTATTTTTCTGCCCCTTTTTCAGAAAAAATGTACGAATGCTTTTGTGGATAAAGAATCCTTCCTCGTATCTTATTTCCGTTAAAGCATAGTTTGTTGCTCCACTAGTTGTTGTTATAACTGCGATATGACTATGGTCAAGTGAAAGTTCTGCTTTTATAATTTCAGAATGATATAGGTTATTTTGACAGAAAGTTTTATCTTGAACAAGATTACCAAGATATTCTTCTAATGGAGACTCTGAACTGAAGCTAGGACACAATGGAAATTCCGTTAGTACTTTCCAGTTTACTTGTTTAGCCCCTGGCGTAAGTGAATCTTTGAGAGCTAAAGATTGTTCTTCATTGAATCTAATGGGTTCAGCTTCTATCTCCACTCTCTGTTTCGCATATGATTTACGTTGTTCCATAGCAGTCCAATCGGATTTCAATAAATTATCTAATCTATTGGAATAATTATCTTCGTAAATCCATTCTCCGATTCCTTTCCTCTCACCAGGAATTTGTTTAAACTTGTTATCCTCTTGCACCCATCTATCAAGGTGTTTACGACACTTAGCAGCTTCTTCTTTCGTAACAGTTTTCATCCATGATATATCTGGTTCTGGTACCAATTGTCTAAGAATTGACGGGTCATTTATAAAAGCTTCAGTTGATCCACATAGAAATATGATTTTCATAAGTGTGTAAGGATTGTTAAGGGCATTCTCTAATCTTGTAGACCAACGAAGGTTCTCTGGACGGTTATTGCATCTGTTTGTATCTATATGATCCACTACCATTTCAGGATCTTCAGGCACTCCATGAAATGCAGTGGCAGCGATCTGATGAACACGTACACCTGCAATCTTCATATAACCATCACTATTATCCTTTTTCCCAAATGTCCATTTATTATCTAATGGAGCTAAGCGCGCACCTTCTTTCTGATGACGATATACAGAACCATTATCACGTACTGAATATATACGACCTTTGTATTCGCATCTTTTCTCTAATGCAAAGTCATTCAAATCTACCATAGATATTAATTTTAAAGTTGGTTAGGAACTATATCTATGTGAGCACCTAGAACAAATGCTATACGAGACAGTATGTCGAGACCTACAGAATATTTACCTTGCTCAATACGACTCAGATTAGCAGCATCTACTCCCGCCAATAATGCAAGATCTCTTGCTTCCATATTTTTCGCCTCTCTTAATTGGCGTATACGACTACCCATCCTTGCTCGTTCTCCTTGTCGATTACCTGAACTCATACCCATAAAAGGTACACCATTAAGCATCATTTCTCGCCATATTCTATTTGACATGTACTCCTTGTCTTCAGAGAAGTGTTTGTCGAAAATAGCTTCAATAAGATGGAGATAATAGTGTCGTGTCTCCTCACTGTCATAAATACCTATTTGACTGTAAATTTGAAAAATTTCTCCATCCGGAGCTACAACTTCGACCATTTTTCGGTCTAAAACCTGAGCTTTTGACTTAAACTCAGTTTCCATGATTTTTTTAAGTTTTCTATTCATATTTAACTTGCCGTATTATCGTGTTGCCGCCACGTTTAATAAATTTTGTGCAAATATATACAAAATATTCAATTGGCTAATACGCCAACCGAATATTTTTTTTTAATCAATCAAAACATCCACATTTTATTTAGTCTAAATTTACGTAAGTATTTTCACATTTTCCGTATTTAAAAGAATATTGGATGTACAAAATGATACTCAAAGAAGCAAAAACGACATCACCAAAAGCAAATAAAGACACTAAAGGGTTTCTATCGGCAAAGGCGCATATGCACTGCCATATTCACCACAAATCTCTTTGCTCACGCACTCCGCGATTTGGAAATCTCAACCATCGAGCGCATGATGCCGCACTCCGAATCAGAGTGTAGGATTAAGTTGGATGGAAATATTACTTTCCCCTTATTGCGTCATAATCAAACATAGCTTGATCCGACTCTTTGTATATTTGTTTAGCACTTTGTCTTTCAAAAAGATTCTCTATTTCCTTTTCAGGAATCGGTTCTGCCTCTGACATATTTCCCCATTCTAAACTTGCAACCTTTGTTCCTATTGGTTGCATATCTGCAACTTCTAACCCAAGTCCAAATCTTAATAATTTTCTTCCCAACTTTGATAATACATATTTATTACCTTCCCCTGCATCAATAACAGATTGTTGCAAAGCACCTGTGGCAAACAACAATTCTGAATCTCCTTCATCGTCATAAAAATCTTGATTGTAGAATTCTAACTTTGCCAAATCAACATATGGGATACGTTCTAGCATAGAAGATAGTCTAAAGAAATCTTCCATAGAAATTTCTCCTTTACCCTTTGCAACAACTAAATTGGCAAGTATTTTCTCTTTATTAATATTATCTAACCTATCTACAAGTCCCATAATAACATTTCCAGAAGCATCCTCTGCAACTCTTTCAATCTCTGCAATAAACTCGGTTCGCTGTTTATCTGTAAGTTCTCCTAACCCGCAGATAAAACATGTGAATTTTCTAAAGAATTCATATGCTTTGTACTCAGCAACTGAATTTTTAATAGATTGTATTTCAGTGGACAATGAGCCGCCTACATATGGGATTACACTAACAATTGTACATAATTGGTCCCACCAATTGATATAATCAAATTTTGATTTTGCTACTACCGCAGATGAGACTATACTATTACTGACTATCTGTTTTATTATTTCATTATCCATATTTAAAATGTTTAGTTCGCACACAAAATTACCCAAAACTTTTCAGACTTAGCATTTAACACCTTAATATTTTATCATCACACATTAACGAAAAATCGTCTACATCTTGCCACAAATTTACAATCGCCTGAATATTTTTCGCAGTATATGTTTTCCTTTATTTATGCTTGATTTATTGTTACAAATATAAATTATACTAACAATTTAAAGCTATATCATTTCATCTTATTTATTACACTTTTTCCTCTCCACCAAAAACTTTTTCAACAAAAAAGTTAAGAAGTATGGGGAGGTATAGAACTTACCATTGAAGCCTATATTATTATATCCCAACTTGATATCATATCTAAAATCTTTGATTACAACTGCAAAGATAACAGATTTCACATAATCCGCACTATAAATACTAATTATTTTCACATTTTCCATACCAATACAACCAACATTTTCACATAATCCCCACTATAAAAAGGCTAATATTTCACATTTTCCCGATTCGTTTCCGCAAATAACCGAACGTCAATTATATTCAGGTAGAAATGACACTCAAAGTAAGCCCAGAAATCACTTGAATTTCCTGGCGAATTGCATATCTTTGCTCAAATAAATTGAGTGATGAAAAAACAGATAGCGAACATAATTACAACAAGCAGAATTTTAAGCAGTATATGTCTGTTGCTCTGTCCTGTTTTTTCCATTAGTTTTTACATCATATACATATATTGTGGAATTACGGATATGGCAGACGGAGCAATTGCAAGGAGAACGAAGTCCGACAGTGAATTGGGCACAATATTAGACACGGTTGCCGACATTGTATTTGCAGCAGTATGTTTTGTGAAGATACTACCATCAATGCAATTTCCTGTTTGGCTATGGATTTGGATTGTCTTTATAGCCATCATTAAAATAGGCAATTTAGTTTGGGTTTTGATTTGCAACAAAAAGCTGATATCCCTACATACCATTTTGAATAAAGCCACAGGATTTATATTATTTCTTTTCCCCTTAACACTCGGTTTTATTGAACCCGTCTATAGCTCTGCAGCAGTATGTCTCATAGCGACATTGTCGGCTATCGATGAGATGTGGCATATAAGGATGGGGAAAGAAGGTGTTTAGCTCCCTCTCAACACCTCATACACCTGCTCGCAAATCGACTGCATACCTTTATATGTAAGGACAACGCATATTCAAATGAAAAGCTTTGGATAAAATCGTGAATACTTATAAAAATATTTCCTTAAACTTCTCTTGGATTTCATCTCTCACTCTGCGAAATTCTTTCATCACAAATTCATCCGTACCTATCGCATCTGATGGGTCATCAAAACCAATGTGCAGTCGTTTGCCAACTGTACCAACGAATTGGGGACAACTCTCGTTTGCTCCGCCACAGACAGTTATCACATAATCCCACTCATCATTGAGATATATCTCTACACTTTTGGGTCTATGACCGGATATATCAATACCCACTTCTTTCATCACTTCAATAGCTTTTGGATTCACCTTATCGGATGGTTTCGTCCCAGCAGAATGCACTTCCAAGTCACTATCAAACGATTGAAGAAATCCGTGTGCCATCTGACTGCGGCAACTGTTACCCGTACACAAAATCAACACTCTCATAAATGCAATTAATTACTAATTCTTGGAAAAGAAAGGACAACGCTTCTGAATACATTGATTATTCTTGCCGAAATGCCTGCACACTATGAAAGATTTTTCCATAGAAACACCGAAATTCGCTTCCACGAAATCAATGGCTGCCAGAACAGACAAATAGGAATCGCGTTTGCAGCATCGTGGGCCACCAATTTCTGCAATCTTATTGAGCGATGCAGCCGACATTTTGTGCGATAAAGTAAACGGTTCAACTGTCAATGGCGTTGAATGAGAGATGATAGAGACAAACATACCAGAACTCAATCCCGCACCACAAGCTCCCCAAAAGCCACAAGCACCACCTGGGACTTGCTTGCCACGTTTCATCATTTCTGTTAACGCATCTGAAAGCACGATGTCACCTCCTGCATTATGATAAGCCGTAAGCAAAGCCGCTCCTACCATCACATGATGTTCAGGACCATGCATGTGACAGAACGGCATGTCCATCATCTTCTCCAAAATCTCTATCGGATTTTTAGATTTTTCAGCATGGCATAGTCTAAAAATAGCATCTATGCCATTGGTATGACATTCGTTACATACATAATGTCCTTGTTCGCAACAAGTATTGCTTTCTTCCTTTTTATGACAAATAACGCACTCCATAAGCGTTTCTTTTTCTATATACTTCAATGGAGCACTGCATATCAAACATTCTTCTTTCATTGTCTTAATATATTTAATCTTGTGATTATATCACCGCCACCTTAATAACACCATCTAATTTATTCTCAAAGATACGATAGGCTTCTTCAATATCACATAATTTAAAACGATGTGTGATAAGTGGCGTGGTATCAATCTTGCCTTCTTCTATCAATTTGAGAACTTCCTCGCAGTCGCAGCCGTCGACGCCACCTGTCTTGAAAGTGAGGTTCTTGCCATACATCTCCGGCAAAGGAAGCATCTGCGCTTTGTCGTAAAGAGCAACAACGGTGACAATAGCATTAGAGCGTGCGCATTCCCATGCGAGACGGAAAGTGTCATCAGCGCCTGCCACTTCGAGAACTCGGTCAGCACCATTATGGTCGCTGTTATTCAATACGAAATCTTTACATTCTTCTGGAGTTGTCAATAAAACTTCTGGATAATGTTCCTGAACGAATCTTCTTCTTTCTTCCGATTTTTCGCATACAATAATACGTTTCGGCTGCTTCAGCATCACGCATAACAAGGTGCAGATACCTGTCGGCCCCGCTCCTATTATCAAGACTGTGTCGTCTTTGGTTATCTCTGATATTCTTGCCGCCCAGAATCCTGTCGCCAAGACGTCACCGACAAACAAGGCTTGCTCATCCGTCACGCCATCTGGAATTCGGTTCAAGCCTTGACTTGCCAATGGCACACGCACATATTCCGTCTGTCCGCCATCGATGCGGCATCCTAAAGCCCAGCCGCCATTAGGATTGGTGCAGTTGTTCACAAATCCGTTCTTACAGAAGAAGCACTCGCCGCAGTAAGTCTCGACATTGACAGTCACGCGCTCGCCTGGTTTTACATTAGTGACCTCGGCTCCTACTTCTTCCACCACGCCCACCATCTCATGGCCGACGGTTATTCCTGGCACCGCACGAGGCACGCTTCCGTGTTTTATATGAATATCACTGGAACAGATGCTGCTCATCGTCACACGGACAATGGCATCAGTCGGTTCCATCAACACAGGCTTCGGTTTCTCCACCAAAGCAAACTTCCCTTTTTCAATATAAGTGTATGCTAGCATGATTTTATTCTATATTTTTCAGTTTATCAAAATTCAAATATCTGTCATAAAATCGTTCAAAGTCACCTCGATATTCATCTGGACAATTAGCGATTATTGCATTTACAAAATCCTCTAAATGAATGTTCTTTATCTTCTCTTTGTATTCATCACGCAATCCATTGGTTAAAGACTCTAACTCTTTTTTTGTCGAATGAAGCCTCTTAGGAGCGAGAATTATTGAATATGATTCTAATTTTTCATCACGTCCACGAAGTCCATACATTTCGCTCAAAAGAAAATTACGATAAATCTGAGTGAGTGGAATTTTGCCTTCCATTATTCCTTTCTCCGTAATAGGGTTAAAACATTGAAGTTCTCTTATCGCATTTATGCTTTGTAAACGAGGTATCTTCTTGCCATTTTCATCTTTAACATAAGCCGCATTAGTACCAAGATTCTCGGAATATTTGGTTTCAACTGCTATGAATCCTTCCTTACCATCTTCGTCTTCAAATTCAATTATTGCGTCCATCGCACTCTTGTCACCTGTCAGTTCCATATGTTTTTCAGGAATGAATTCCAATTCAATTTTGGTAACTTTATATATAGGATAGTCAGGAAGTGCTGCCTTTATTACTTTAGTTGCAATTTCAGAAGACATATTTCTCAACGGACAAAACAGGTTGAATGCCATAGGCTGGCTGGAGAGTAGATTATTGAAGAGTCGGTCCGATTCGATAGTTTCGTATTTTTCCTTATGTTCCACTCTGTATTTAGCATATTCGAACGCACATTCCGTCAAGAAATTCTTCCAGCAACCTTCCTTGGGATTCTCCCCATTGCTGATGTAGTTGCCGTAATAATGCACATTTCCATATCTATCTGTATATGGACGAATTTCTTCTCCAATCTCGACACGATAGATTGACTGCAATTTTCTACATTCTGCAACAAATTTAGAATCGCCTTTATATTCTTCTCCGTATTTATTCTTCATAAATCTTATTCTTTTTATATCATCAATCTTATCATTCCTTCAGCCTTAACAAACATATCGGGATAGCGACAAATCACAGCATAAACCTGATTTGATGTTACAGCTTGTCCGTCTTTACGAATATGCAGTCGCTTGCTGTTTATCATCTCGGCAATCTGCTCCGTCCGCATCCCTCGGTTCTGACTTGCAAGGCAATAAAGTATAGCTTCTTCGATTTTCATATTACTTACATAATTATGCAAATCTATTTAAAATTCCTAAAACTTCACATTTTATCTTATTATTCACATAATATTTTTCTTAACTTTGAACTTTCAACTTTTATAACAAAAAACATCATGAACAAACAAGAATACAGACAAGCCAACATTGATTGGCTTAAGGCAAAAGCTCAGGAAGAAGGCGTCAAGGCTCTTCCTAAGGGCATCTATTACAAAGTGATAAGCGAAGGCAAAAACGACGGCATCCATCCTACACCTCGTAATGTCGTCACCGCACATTACACTGGCTGGACCATCGACGGCAAGGTGTTCGACAGCAGCCGCGACGAAGGCGTGCCTATCGCTTTCCGCTTAAGCGACTTAATCGAAGGTTGGATTATCGCAATGCAGCAGATGTGCATCGGCGACAAATGGGAAATCTACCTCCCTGCTGAAATGGCTTACGGCAACTACTCGCAGCCTGGCATCCCTGGAGGCTCAACGCTGATATTCGAGATTGAGTTGTTTGGAATAGCTTAAGTTTACATAAAAAAATCGCTGGTCATGTTTCATTTCCAGCGATTTTTTCTTTCAAACCAATAAGCATTATCTGCGAAGCATCAATACCATGTGTTTGTTTTTAGATATCAAATCTTTGTCTTGCAAATATAATGGACTATATTTACCAAACGGTATATCATTAAACACATTCATATTCGCGATTCGAGCCGCTTCAATGTGTTCAGTTGTTGCGACATCAATTGCAGATACTATAACATTTGCTAAGGCACCTGCTAGAGCACCAGCTAAGCCATTACCATAACTAGAAGTTTTCATCAAGTTCAATGTCATGTCACAAGACCTTTCAAACAAAATCTCATTTGTCGTCGTCGACTTAACTATATAACTTATAACTGTATGGATTTGAAAGCCTTCTTTTGCCCACTTATCAATGACTGCAAATACAACTGCATCTGCACCAAAATATTCCTTAAACTTTCTAAGTGAAGAATGAATAAAATATTCAGCGTCGTATGCGCTTTCATTCTTGAATACGTCCATCGCCATGACTGGAGAAACAACATAATAGCCAGCTTCTGCTATATGCTGACTTATAGAAGTGTAAAGCAAATCCTTAGCCTCAACATTGTTCGTATTATTTATCGGAGGCATAACTAAAATAGAAGCAGGATTCTCTTCATACATCTTTGCATAAGTCTCACCTTTAGTAAGATTTTTATGTACAGATACCGTACACGAAGTCTGTGTCAACATAACAACACCTATTATCAATAAATACCAATATCTTTTCATATCAATCCTCCTTATTTTCACTAGACATACGTTTTAGAATAGGTTCTATGAATTGTCGTGACTCTGGATATAATTCAATTTCTTTTTCAAGCAGTTCTTTTCCATATTCATAAAAAATAATGCCTTCCATCATCTTCTTCTGCGACTTTGTTGCATATTCATTGAAATATGTCGCATTTTCTGGATTCAAAAGAATATATCCAAAATCAGCACAGACACCTGGAGGTATCATTCTCTCATTGGCTTCACATTCAATCATAATATCTCTATATGTCTCAATCATATTACAAATACTTTCAGGGGACTGATACTTAAAATAATTATAAATAGACTTTTCGTATCCTGTTGTATTATCAGAAATTGAAACAGGTCCCCAATAGTACATAGAAGTTGTTGAACATGATGAAAACATCAAGACTACAAATGATGCAATTAGAAACAACCTAATAGTTTTCATAATTCAATTACCTTATTTTCTCCAGATGAGACAAATATTTTCTGTGTGTATATCACATTGCCGTCTAATGTTACTTTCACATCATGTTGTCCTGGAGTAATTTCAATAGTATTTTCAACTGTTCTTTTAAGACTTCTATCTTTACGATAATCTTTCAATTTAACTGTTTCAACATCGTATTGTTGATTATCAACAGTTACTACAATTTCCTGTTTTTTATCCATAACAAATGATATGCTTGATTCATCTGCTATGCCCGTTGTGATAGAATATGAACCAACGCCACAACTTGCCATAAACACACTTAAAAGTGCTATTATCAATATCTTTCTCATAGTTTTATCAATCGTTTAAAATGTAATAATTATTTAATTGTTCTGGATTGATTTCTTCACCTTCGTAAGTGCAGAATGAGATTTCATTTTCGGGAGTATCACCAACTGACATTGTAACAGTTACAACACCAATCTTTTTGCCTGGCAATTCAACATCCATACCTGTTTGAGGATTTTTAACAACTTTACCTTTTAAATATACATTGAAGGTATCACCAACTGCCAAACCTTGTGATGCACCACCAGATATAATATAACTACCATCTTCTACAGAAAGGATGTATGACTTCCAAGGTTTATCAGTACATTTGTTAATCACATTTTCAACAAGTTGTGAAATAGCAGCAGAGATAGCTTTGTCACTTAATGTTGCATCGAAACCAGCTTGGCCACCGATTCCCATGACTTCTTTTGTTGATGTTTCTGCCATTCCCTTAGCTTCATCTGAATAAATAATCAAACCTGTGTAAGTGTCAACAATACGGATGCTGACGCCTGCTTCTACAGTTTGAACTTTAGTATTACTGAAAACCTTTTGCTGACCTTCGTTCTTTCTACCGAATTCAGTGATAGAACCAAGTATGATATAATCAGCACCTATTTTCTTCATACCTTCTCCTGATTCTTGTACCAAAAGATCTAAATCACTTCTTTCCAATAAGATAAATTTTTCTGACTGAGCAAGCTTTGAAGAAAGAATATCCAAAGCTTGTTTCCCCATTGGGTCGTTTTCCTTATCATAGAAAATACCTTTTCCATACTGTGTCTCATTAGAAAATCTTCCAATAGCGACTTTTCTCTTGATAGTCTTTTCTGTTTGAGCAAATGTTGTTGTTGCAACAACAAATGCTATAAATAATAATAGCAGTCTTTTCATAGTTTTAAATTTAAGTTAATAAAATTATTCTGTTATAATATTTTCTTCAACAACAATAGTATCATTAGTTACTGTCAATGTATCTGTTATCACTTCTTCAACTTCTACCTTATTATATCGTGGAAGTGGAGAATTCAATTTAGGACTTACATGTGTCAATACGTTACCTAACCATAAACCAGCAACTGCAAGTACAATAACCAATACTGTCAGTCCCCATTTTTGCCATGGTTTCAAACCTTTCTTAGCAAATGGGTCATCAAGTTTCATCTTAGGATATTTAGCTATTTCTGTCAATGTCTCACCGAAAGGAATGCTAATCTTTGAGTTGGCGTTGACAGCCCAGCCGTTAGCATTCAACAATGGAGCTATGTTTCTACGACGTAACTTCATCCATGCCATCACCATTGCTGGACCTGATATTACCAAGATAATTCCAACGAACAACATAATGAGCTGCCACCAAGTAAGAGCGAACAAGCCTTTGAAGATACTTGCCAATGCTGTACCAATCATACCGAGAGCCATACCTATTGCAGCGAATATACCAGCGAACTTAGCGATATCGAATGGAGGTGTTGCAGCAGCAGCTTTTGCTTCTTCTGCTGTCTTTGTTGGTGCAGCGTTGATGTTAGCAGTGGCGTTTGCCATCATCTTAGCGTCTTTATCAGCAGCGCTTTTATTGATAAGGTTTTCTATTGCTGTCGACATTCTACGATATGGTGACCAGAATGACTGTGAGATATTTATAGGATTATCAATAATCTTTGTAATGACGGCATCCCATTCCAAGCCATTGTTATCATAGAAGATACCATTTTTACCAACTGCCAAAGCACCGATATCGCCAACTGTTACAGCAGCTACTATCTGTAATTTTCCAGGCTTTGACTTTGTTGTACAGTCACAATAAACGAGATACATGCCGCTTGTTCCTGCCGCTGCGCTATGTTTACCAGTATCAGCCACTTTCATACAGAACTTACATGCTCTTTGGTCGATAATAAGCGTTCCGCATTGGAAGATAGCTTTTATATTTTTATCCTTATTATAAAAGTCGTTGAATGTAACGAAGTTATTGAGGAACTTATAGAAATCACGGAAGATATGAAGGAATTTATCAACCATTTCAATATTGTCAGACTCTTCTTTAAGAGCTGCGTCTTGTGCCACCAAATCAAGAAGAGCAGCTTTCTTATCCTGAGCGATGAAGTTCTTAACAGCATCTAAGCCAAGACCTTCAACGGTAGTTCCAGCCTTTGCGTTTTTCCATGCTTGATAAGCAGCGAACTTCGCACCTATAGCATTCCAGTCTTCTTCTGTGATAACAGTCTTTGAAGAATCTATAGCCACAGATTTTATTATGTTGAAATTCTTATCCCAAGCAGGATTGATAGCAGCATTGACGTCAATCTCTGATTTTCCTGTGATATGAGTCAAAGGATAAGCTGCTATTTCATCGTTTTTAGTTGAGAGGTTCTCTGCGCTGATAGCATCGATTCTTGAAGTCTGAATATCAAGAGACGCCATGCTGTTTGGTGAAAATGCTGCGAGTTTCGAACGCATGAAGAAGTCTTTCACCTTAGCATCAAGTGCGTTATAAGCAGCGATAAGAGCATCTGTCTTGTCACCGTAAGGTGCTTCGACGACAGCATCGTTCCATGCTACATAATCGTTAAGGTTTTTATAGAAAGCTTCTATTTGGTCAGCGCCAATGCCCTGAGCACCGCTTCTGTCTGCAACGCCGCCAACTGTAGATAAAGCTGCTGCTATAGTAGCTTTCAATTCTGCGTCATCTGATGAAGCCTCTGTTATGACACCATCGCCATTGAAGCGTGTCTTCGCAAAAATCGCTGTTATGTCTGCAGTATCAGCCAATGAGATGACGGTTCCTTCTTTACCTAAATTTTCAAGGATACGTTTTGCGGAAGAGTAGAGCTTTTTGCCGTTAGTATCGTCTGTGTTAATCTGATTTATATCAATTGAGTCAGCACCTTTTAATATAAGATCTTTATCTTTCAATACTGAAGTAATCCATTGAGATACGCAAATCACATCATTGACACGAAGTTTTCCGTCGCCATCGCAGTCCATATATTTAAGGCTCTTATCATCTATTTCAAGTCCTGTTGTTGGACATGAAAGAACTGTCCACATTTTGGGATCTAATTCATTAAGATGTGCGATATCTTCACCAGAATTGATTCTAACACGTGCGGTACCTCCTACATTGACGAAGTGCCATTTATATTTCTTTTCTTTAAGGATATTAATTACTGACATAATATTACTTTTTTACAGATATACATCGCAAATGTAAGTAAAAAAATAATAAAATAAAAGGATAAAAAAATTAAAATTAGTTAACATTTAAAGCAGTAAAATTTGCTTAAATCATCTTTTGTCTTTTGATAAGATATGATGTAAGTATCTGATTATAATCTTTATTTATGTCAGCCTCCACATAATCTATCTGGTACTGGTAACAATGTTGCAGAAGTTCGTTTTTCTTTGCCGTCATGATTTTTTCATAAAATTCTTTAACATCAGACGGATTGAGTTTTATAACTTCATTAGTTTCCATATCGACAAAACGATGCGGTCTGTTTTCGTATTCCAGTTTTTGTTCATGAAGCGAGTCGAACACGTGGAAAAGAACGACTTCATGTTTATTGTAGCGAAGATGTTTCAGAGCTGCGAATAATTCATCCAAAGATTCAAGATTATCAAGCATATCGCTAAAGATAATCACGAGGCTTCTTTTGTGAGTCATCTCTGCTATCTTGTGCAGCGACTGTATAGCGTTTGTTGAAGCCTTTTGCGACTTATCGTATGGCGACATCAGCTTCTCCAGTTCAGCATACACCATATTAATATGTGTTCGTGACAGTTTCGCGTCTGTATGCAGTTCTATATCCGAGTCAAAAGTTGAAAGACCGACTGCATCACGCTGACGACGCATCAGTTCGATGAGAGCCGCGCTGCTGTACACAGAATACCATAATTTATTAGGATGTTCGAAATCGAGTTTGTTTCGTACTGGGAAGTACATGCTTGAACTCTTGTCGATGACGATATGGCAACGAAGATTGGTCTCTTCTTCGTAGCGTTTCACAAAAAGTTTCTCGGTTCTTGCGTAAAGTTTCCAGTCAATGTTTTTGGTAGGTTCTCCTTGGTTATAGAGACGATGCTCAGCAAACTCCACTGAGAAGCCATGGAACGGACTTTTATGGAGACCTGTTATAAAGCCTTCCACTATTTGCCGCGCTAAGAATTCAAGGCTTCCCAGTTGAGCAATATTGCTGACATCTATTGGCATTTATATTAGATAAGTTTCTTCAATTTATCTTCGAAAACTTGTTTTGCTGCGCCACCAACGTTTTTGTCAACTACTTGACCGCCTTTGAAATAAAGAACTGTAGGAACGTTCATGATGCGGAATTTTGCTGCTAAGCTTTGGCATTCGTCGATGTCTGCTTTGAAAACTTTAGCTTTGCCTGCATATTCTTCAGCTAATTGATCCATATAAGGAGCGATCATGTTGCAAGGGCCGCACCATGCTGCGCCGAAATCAACCATAACTGGAACTTCGCTTTGTAATACTTCTACTTCGAAAGTAGCGTCTGTAATGTGATTTGCCATAATTATAATTTTTTATAAAGTTAATACTGAAATAATTTTTGCAAATATAATAAAAAAGACTACAAGTCAACAAGACTACAAGGCTACAAGTTGTTTTTTTAATACAAGAATTTCAAATCCTCAGAACCTCAGAAAGTTTTGAGATTCAGAGGTTCTGAAATTCTGAGTTTTTAATAAAGATTATTACCTCTTCAAATCGTATGTCACGTAATCTGCATCTCGTAAGAGTTCAAAGACTTCCGCGGCGTTAACGCCTCCTTTTGACGGATGCATAACACAGGACATTTTATTTGCTCTATCAACGAAATGTATCGAATAACGCTGTTTGCCTTTGTGTTCTTTTATTATTTGTATAAACTCTTTCGTTTTTTCTTTATCCAAAACATCGGTGTAAATCATAAACTTCACCTCTCTATTGGTGCTGTCCATGATAGATTCAAGAAGCTCTATTTTCGTTATCCTCAGCTCTTTAGGTTTTGGTGCATTAGGGTCAACCTTACCTAAATCCTCTTCTTTGACTTTTACGAATCTCTCTTTTACCATACCCGTCACGAGCAGTTGAGTGCCAGGAACCATGAGATGATTCATCTTCATAAAGTTTTCTTTAAACAGCATAAACTCAAAGCTTCCGCTCTGGTCTTCAATACGATACCTGCCATATTCCGTTCCTGTTTTAGAAGTGAATCTTTCTGCAGAAGCCACCAATCCTGCCATTGTCAATGTTGTGTCGACACTACTTGTCTCTATCGTACTCTTGACATTTTCAAGTTTAATATTGGCGAAATATTTTATCGTATCTTTATACATATCAAGAGGATGCGCACTCATGTAGAAACCGACAAGTTCTTTCTCCATTTCGAGTTCCTTGACCTTTGACCAAGGCTCACATTCTGGATATGGAATTACGAATGTGTCGTCGTTATCTTCCACACTATCAGCGAATAAGTCGAACTGAGCGTTATTTTTTCTATCGAGATATGCGGCTACAGATTTTATAGCTTTTTCCACAAAAGTCGTCTTGTCGCCTTCTGGAATATGATAGAACATAGCTCTGTGCATTCCTTCAAAACTGTCGAAAACACCGACGCCAGCAAGTGCTTCTATTGATTTTCTATTAACGCCTTTGCCATTGACTCTCATAATGAAATCAGCGAAATCCTTGAACGGACCGTTGGCATTTCTTTCATCAATGATAGATTGAATGACAATCTCACCAATAGACTTAACCGCTCCCATGCCAAAGCAAATCTGACCTTTTTTATTAACGGTAAACTTATATTCAGATTCGTTGATATTAGGTCCGAGCACATCAATCTTCATGCGACGACATTCTTCTATCATGAAAACGACTTCCTTACTATCTCTGATACAGCTATTTAACACAGCTGCCATGAATTCAGCAGGATAATGCGCCTTGAGATATGCAGTCTGATAAGCCACCCATGAATAACAAGTAGCATGTGATTTGTTGAAAGCGTAAGAAGCGAATTTTTCCCAGTCTTTCCAAATGTTTTCCAATATCTTAGGATCATGACCATTAGCCTCGCCTTGCGACATGAACTTGCCTTTCAGTTCGTTCATCTTTTCTATCAGCTTCTTACCCATCGCCTTACGCAAGGTATCAGACTCACCACGGGTGAAGTTTGCGAGCTGACGCGACAGAAGCATGACCTGCTCTTGATAAACTGTAACGCCGTAAGTATCTTTGAGATACTTCTCCATGATAGGAATCGGATAACTGATAGGCTCTCTTCCGGTCTTACGCGCGATGAATGTAGGGATATAATCCATAGGACCTGGACGATACAAAGCATTCATAGCGATAAGGTCTTCAAAGACAGTAGGTTTCAGTTCGCGAAGATACTTCTGCATACCAGGAGATTCGAACTGGAACGTACCGATGGTGTTACCCGAACTATATAATTTATATGTCTCTTCGTCGTCAATTGGAATATTGTCGATATCGACATCAATACCTCTGGTTTTCTTGATGTTAGCCAGAGCGTCTTTAATCTGGGTCAAAGTCTTGAGACCCAAGAAGTCCATCTTGATAAGACCGACAGTCTCAACAACGTGACCGTCATATTGAGTAACGAGGACGTCCTCTTTTGTGTCTTTATCCTTGATTGTACAAAGAGGAGCGTAATTCGTCAAATCCGAAGCACCGATGATAACGCCGCAAGCATGGATACCAATCTGACGGTTAGTCTCTTCCAGCTGCTGAGCGTAAGTCAACATTGATGAAATATTTTCGTCGTTGCCTTCCACCAATTCCTTCATCTCTGGAACATATTTGAAACAGTTCTTGAGATTTACCTTTGGTGTTTTTCCTTTTTCATCTTTGATGCTATCAGGGAATTTATCAGGAACGAAAGCCTTGATTTCATTTACTTTAGGAATTGGCACCTTCTGCACACGACCCACGTCAGCGATAGAAGATTTCGTCGCCATAGTGCCGTATGTGATGATGTGAGCAACCTTTTCCTTACCATATTTATTTGTTACCCAATCCAGAACCTTACCGCGACCGTCATCATCGAAGTCGACGTCGATATCGGGAAGTGAGATACGGTCAGGGTTAAGGAAACGTTCAAAAAGAAGGTCATATTTCAGAGGGTCGACATCAGTGATTTTCAAGCAATAAGCCACCACAGAACCAGCTGCCGAACCACGACCAGGACCAACGGAAACGCCCAGTTCCTCACGAGCTCCGCGTATATAATCCTGAACTATCAAGAAGTAACCAGGGAAACCCATAGTCTTCATGATATGAAGCTCAAAGACAATACGTTCTCTCTGTTCGTCAGTGAGTTCCTTACCATAACGACGCTCAGCACCTTCCCAAGCAAGTTTTGCGAGATAGTCAGCCTCTAGTTTGATACGATACAATCTGTCGTAGCCACCTAACTTCTTGATTTTCTTCTCTGCTTCTTCCCTACTCATAACCTCTTCGCCGAGTTCGTTACGAGTGAATTCATTGAACAAATCCTCCTCGGTAAACTTCTGACGATATTGTTCTTCAGTGCCGAAGTCAGTTGGGATATCGAAGACAGGCATAATCGGGTCAGAGTCGATGGAATAAGCCTCCACCTTATCCACGATTTCTTTTGTATTTTCCAGAGCCTCAGGAAGGTCAGCGAAAGCCTCGCCCATTTCCTGCGGACTCTTAAGCCACTCTTGCTTAGTGTAATGCATTCTGTCAGGGTCATCGAAGTCACGGCCAGTGCTCATACAAATCAGACGGTCATGAGCCTCGCTATGTTCCTCTTCCACGAAGTGAACGTCGTTGGTAGCTATAATCTTGGTGTTAGTCTTCCTTGCCAATTCAATCAGCACCCTATTCACTTCCTGCTGACGTTCGAAAGTAGTTTTATCAGCATTAGGTTTGTCAGTCTTATGACGTTGAAGCTCAATATAGAAATCATCGCCAAAGAGATTCTTGAACCAATGCAACGACTTCTCAGCACCTTCGATGTCGCCATTCATAATCTTCTGAGGAAGCTCGCCTCCGAGACAAGCCGAAGTCACGATAAGACCTTCGTGATACTGTTCGAGAAGCGAATGGTCGATACGAGGATTGTAGTAATAACCATCAACATAAGCTATTGAAGACAACTTACATAAGCTCTTGTAACCCTGCTTATTTTTCGCCAGTAATATAAGGTGATAACCCCTATCGGCGCGACCGTCACGTTTGTAGATGCTCACCGGAGCGCAGTAAGCCTCCATGCCGAAAATAGGCTTGAACATCTTTTTCTTGAGGAGGTCAATCTCTACAGTAGCGTCATCTTTCTGAGCATCAGTAGATTTCTCATCTTTAAGGATTTTCTCCTGTTCCTTAATCTTATCCTTTATCTTACCGTTATATTTATTAGAAGAATCGGCGAACTCCTTGATACCAAACATATTACCATGGTCAGTAAGAGCCATGGAATACATACCGTTTTTGGTACATTTATCGATAAGGTCCGGCACCTTCGACATACCGTCCAATATTGAGAAATGCGAGTGGACGTGAAGATGCGTAAAATGATTCGGAGTATAACTTGGTGACTTGGTGACTTGGTGACTTGGTGTCTCTTTAACTTCAGGCTTAGCTGCCTCAGCCACATTAGAAACCACCTTGATGCCAGCAGGTTGGATGACATCAGGATTAGCGGCGTAGAAGTTATCGAAGAAAGAGTTATCCTCTATTATATCATTGTTATCCAATACTTTGATACGAATCAGTTCGAGGAAGACGCGAGCTGTAGCTTCCACGTCAGCCGAGGCGTTGTGCGCCATATCGAAGCCCTCGTTGAAGAGCAGCTGGTGAATCTCAGCGAGTTTAGGTTTCTTGAACTTACGTCCAGGACCGCCGCTGAGTTTACAGAAGTTAGCCGTCTTTTCGGTGCAGGTGTCAACCATAAGCTTCTGCTCCAGAGGGTTAACGCCTTTAGTTCTGAGATATTCGCAGCCCACCACATTAATGTCGAATTCCACATTATGACCCACGACATACTTCACAGTCTTGAGTGTCTCTGTGAAGATATCGAGAACATGATTCAGGTCCTCGCCCACGTTGAGAGCATGTTCAGTGCTGATGCCATGCACCATTGAAGCGTTGATAGGAATGATATAACCTTCAGGCTTAATGATGTGATTCTCAGCCTTGACGAACTTACCGTTAGCGTCATGAATCTGCCAAGCCAGCTGCACCATACGCGGCCAGTTGTTGAAGTTAGTCAAGGGCGCATTCTTATCAAGCGGGAGACCGGTGGTCTCTGTGTCGAATATCAAAAACATAGCTACACTTTTAAAAACAATGGATAATGTGAGACTGATTTTCAACGACATAAAATCGAGAAATCATCTTTTCAAAACTACGCATTTTTTTTGAGAAAAAGAGATGTCGGGAAATATTTTTTTCCACGGATTAGCATATAAAATTTAACTCCACGTATCGCGAGGATTTTCACGGATTTTTGTAGTGGGCTGTTTTGTGTTTAAGGTTATAGTGATGGAGTAATGAAAAAGTTTATAACTAATTCTCAACTTTTAATTATGAATTATGCATTACGAATTATGAATTGTTTTAGGGCGTTCCGGCAAGCCGTCGGGCTTTCCGCTCTATCTTTGCTCGTCATGTTCCCGTTTCGCTCCCCAGATTCGATCTCGGCACTTCGACAGGCTCAGTGACCTCGTTCCGTCCCCGTCCCCAAAACCCGTTCTCGAAACTCGCAAAGGATGCCGCTTCAATCCCTAACGCATTGGAGGCTGCTAATTCCAAGTCGCGAGCTTTAAACAACAATTCACGATTATTTAGACGCTTAAACATCTAATTCTTAATTATTTTTTGTCTGCTATCAATCCGATACCGGTCTTATATTTTTCCCAACATTGCGACCATCAATGCAGGTCGTTACTTCTTCACTTTCTGCTTTAGATTCAGATTCCAGTGACAAAAACGGGAAGAATGTTGCTGTTTCTTTATTTTCTGTATCCAATTTAAGACCATAAGCAACCTATTCATGACCATTGATTTCATTTTGAGCATCACAGAACGAAGCATTGTCTTCATCCAGGAAATGCTTCAGCTTTTGCAGACTCTGCTCATCGAGAATCTCTTTGAATTCGTCTATGATAAGATTGTCGGACATTAGATATTCATTTTAAATGGTTTACGATTAGCTTTTTGTTTTTAAAAGGCTGCTGTAAAGTTAGAGATAATCGGTATAAATTTCAAGGTTGGATTAAGAAAGTTATCAACAAAAAAGGCTGTGAGCTATGAGCCATGGGCTGTGAGCTGTTTAAAGTTATAGTAATGGAGTGATGGAGTTTTATATTACTTGTTGACTTGTAGTCTTGTGGTCTTGTTGACTTTAAAAATCTCCTTTCTCTTTTTTTACCGCAAAAAAGAGAAACAGAAAAAGCTCGCCGCTCCGGATAAATCTGCTAAAATTATGATTCTTTCGCTAAACAAAAAGAACTCGCTGCGCTCAGACAGCTTTTTGTTCTTAACGCTTCAGTCTCATAATTTCTTAACGCTATTTCTCCAATGCGGCAGGAGTTAATGCCAAGAACAAAGATTCGATTAAAAACAAAAATCTGTTGTCCGTTGACAGCCGAAGGCTCATGGCTCATAGCTCAAAGCTCACGGCTATTAAAAAAAGTTCAACAGCCAATGGCCTTAGCTCAATGGTTAAGTTCTCTCCTATTTCAACAGATGTCTGTTATTGCTGTTTTCCAGAATGTTCATTTGATGAATGGCGATTTTGTTAAGTTTTTCCAATCTGTCGCCTTGTGGAATGCCTTCGTTAATCAAGACAGAGTTGATGTTTTCCATATTTGATATGCATATAAGCTCATTTATGGTGGCATAGTCTCTGATGTTACCTTTCAACTCTGGATTGTTTTCTCTCCAATCTTTGGCTGTCATTCCAAATATTGCGACATTCAGCACGTCTGCTTCTTCCGCATATATCGTATTTTTCTGAGAGGGGCTGATTTCTTTTGGGATAAGATTATTCTTTACAGCATCTGCATGAATGTGGTAATTGATTTTTGACAACTCTCTTTTTACTGACCAGCCTAGTTTTCTATGTTCTTCTTGCTTTAACCTTTGGAATTCTTTTATGAGATATAACTCAAATTCGACTGATATCCAACTAGCGAATTTGAATGCGATGTCTTTGTGAGCAAATGTACCACCATATTTCCCTGATTTAGATATTATTCCAATGGCGTTGGTACTTCTTATCCATTTCTGAGGAGATAATGTAAAAGCATTTAATCCAGATTGTTTTCTAAACCCATCGAATTCGAGGGGATTAAAATCAGAATTATACAAACTTTCCCATATTCCCAAATACTAAATTGTATTTCGATTGCGCATCCAATTTGAAATTACAGCAGTGGGATCATCGCTTTTATATTTCGCTATATCTGTAAGGGATATATAATCATTATCGTCAAATGACATTATCGTAATGTTGGTATTATCAACAATAATTTCTTTTGCTTTCATAATTTTGAATTTTAAAGTTACTCCACAAAAGTATAAAGAAAAATCTTCTGTTTTACAATTTTAACTATTTTTAACTTTTATGCGGTTATTTGGCAAGTTAACGGGAGATGAGGACAAACCGGTAGAGACGTATCAATGTTTCCTGCATATAAGCACACATTGCTGCGTCTCATGAGATTCGGTATTTTGAGACGCAGCAATTACATATTGTTTATTTTTCATGGTGTAATTGATACGTCTCTACCTCCATTCCTAACTCTAACTAAAAACGCAATTTCTCCGAGGCGGCAGGAAGCAACGCTGATATTGTAAACAAGAAAGCGTAAAGTCGTTGGGGTGATGGTTTCTTCAAAAATCTCAGTCGTGACCTGCAGAATGAACTGCCTGGTGTCAGAGGATTTTCTGTAACTAATTTAAGATACTCAAAATATTTTTATCTACTATATAATCAATTATTTACAATTAGTCCCCAAGTTGGGAAGCAATTAAACATATTCCAAATATCTTGGAGTTGTTTCAATGTCATAAATTTATTTTCCACCTCTTCAAACAATATCGCGCTTTCGTCGGTTTATAGGTCAATAAATCTGGATCTATGAAACCTTTTTACTTTTTCATATTATTTTTATGTCTACAGACAACAGTCAACGGACAACAGTCGGTTGTCGGCAGTCAGTTGGATAGAAACAATGGCATTGATTTCCGAACAGCCGCCGATATGATGTTTGTAAACAACGCGACGATAAAAGCTGCTGAGAAAAGTACGCTGCTCGCAAAACGTCAGTCGCAGCTGATAAACGCGAGCTGGCTTCCTACTATCACAATGACGGCGGATTATACTATGATGTCGAATGGGATTGGTGTCTCGCAGGATTATGCTTCTCTGCTTGAGCCTTTTAAGGAGAAATATGCGGAGACGCCTCTCGTGCCTGAGATTCTCAATCTCATCTCTAACGAACTCGGTGACCTTGCCTTCGAGGTTCCTATATTTGAAGACGACTTCGGCTCAATAGACTTGGAAATTCTATATCCTATTTTTACTGGCACGAAAAGATTGTACGCCAATAAGTTGGCTAAAAGCAACGAGGCTTTATCTGAAATCAATAAAGAATCTGTTGGCGCTGCTAAATATCTAGAACTCGCTAATGTTTATTTCTCTTTAAGTCTCGCTGAGTCAATGATTAAGGTCATGAAAGAGACACACGCTATGACTGACAATCATTATTCACAGGCTCTTAAGATGGAGGCTATCGGCATGTTCGACAAGGCGGAACGTCTCATCGTGAAAGTCGCTCTTGATGAAAGCAAGAGAAATTTAAAAGACGCTGAAAATCAAGCAGAAGTCCTTAGAGAAGCGCTGTTAGCTTTGCTAGGTCAACGGACAACAGACAACGGACAACAGTCCTTGGGTAAGGGTCAAGAGCCAATGGCCAATAGCCAACAGCCAATAATCACCTCTACTCCACTGTTTATCAATGAGAAATATCCGCAGTTGGAGTGGTTCAAGGATATGATGAAAGAGAATGCTTACGTCTTTCAACAGGCTGATTTGCACGATGACATCGCGAAGGCGAATCTACGATTGAGTCAGTCGAATTATTATCCTGTGATTTCGCTTTACGGCAAGCAGACTATAGCCTCGTATCAGGTTCCTAAGAATATGATTCCCAATACTATCGGTGGAGTGAATTTGGTATGGGACATCTTCGACGGTCTCGCGAGGGAACGTAATATCCAACTTACAAAAATAGAATCGGAGATTGTGGCAGAGACGCAGCTTTCGTTGAAGAATGATTTGGAAGTCGCAGTGGATGAATGGCATGCGAATCTGAGACAAGCCTGCATCAATGCAGAGGAGCTGCAGTCGTCGTTGGAGCTTGCTCAGGAGGTGTATCGCATCAGGAAGAAATCGTTCAGTGAAGGTCTCTGTACTTCACAGCAAGTACTTGACGCTCTTAACCTTGTCAACAAGACGAACTTGCTTTTGCTGACGACTTATTTCGAATATGACATCGCACTGGCGAATTTGTGTTGTTTGTGCGGGATTCCGGAATATTTCGAATCTTTTTTAGGAACTGAGGATTTGAGGAACTAAGGAACTGAGGAACTGAGGATTTGAGCAGCGCTTTGGTATTAGTAGCTGCCAGTGCGTTAGGGATTGGAGCGGCATCCTTTGCGAGCGAAACGGGTTTTGGGGACGGGGACGGGATTTATTTGGGAACGAGTCTGGAGAGCGAGACGGGAATGAAACGAGCAAAGATATAGCGGAAAGCCCGACGGCGATAGCCGGAACGCCCAAATTTAAGACACTAAGACTCTGAGTCACTGAGACACTAAGTTGAGATGTCGCTGCGGCGTCTAAAAATGAAAATAAAAACAAACTGTTGACTGTTGACAAAAAATAAAAAAAATGAAAGCTTCTAATAAAATATTATTCGTTTTGTTTGTGGTTATCTTATTGATAATATTGACTTTATCTGTTCTTGGGATTTTTCTTATGAGGGATAAGGAGGTCGTTTTGCAGGGTCAGATTGAGGTTGAGGAGTATAATATTTCTGGTTTGTTGCCGGGAAGGGTTGAGAGTATTTTGGTCAAAAAAGGCGAGCGTGTTGGCAAGGGCGACACTTTGGTTCACATCGTTTCGAAGGAGGTCATCGCGGAATATGAGGCGCAGAAGGCTTTGGAGAATGCGGCGTCTTTGCAGAGTGACAAAATCGATGCTGGTTCGCGTAAGCAGCTGGTTTCCATAACGAAGGAGTTGTGGGACGGCACTAAGGCTGACCTGAAACTGGCGAAGACGACGTACGAGAGAATCAAGGTTTTGTACGAGGATTCCATCGTGAGCCTGCAGCGAAGAGACGAGACGGAGGCGATTTACAAGTCGGCATTGGCGGCTGAGCGCGCGGCGTATTATCAGTATCAGCTTGCTCTGGAGGGCGCGCAGGAAGAGGACAAGGCGTCGGCGAAGGCGATGGCAGTGGCTGCGCAGAACAACAGCGAGGTGGTGAAAGCGCTGCTCAACGACGCTAGTCTGACGTCGCCAATATCTGGCGAAGTGGCGTCTATCTCATTGAACGAAGGCGAGTTGACTTCAATAGGAACTAACATCATGACGGTCATCGACATCGACAATCCGTACCTCGTCCTTAACGTGCGCGAGGATTTGCTGCCGCATTTCAAGATGGGCGGAACGATACTGTGCTACATCCCGGCTCTGGGTCTGAAGGAAGTGCCGTTCATCATCAACTACATCTCGCCTCTTGGCAGCTTCGCGACATGGAAAGCGACGAAAGATACTGGTGGTTATGACATGAGAACCTTTGAGATACAGGCGGTTCCAGCGACGAAGGTGGAGGGATTGAGAGCGGGGATGACGGGGTTGGTGGAGTTAGGAGTTAGGAATTAGGAGTTAGGAGTTATGGTAGAGACGTATCAATTACACCTTAAATATTAACAATATGTAATTGCTGTGGCTAGTCAATTAAAAGTTAGGAGTTGGTCACTGAGCTTGTCGAAGTGAGTCGAAAATTATGAATTGTGCATTATGAATTATGAATTTATGAAAGGTGGTTTTTGGAATGTGGTGAAGAGGGAGTGTTTGGTCTTGACTTCGAGGCCGTTGTATCTCTTCACGGCATTGGTTTTTCCTTTGTTTGCTTTGTTTTTCATGACGACGATTTTCGGTGATGGGATGATTGACAGCATTCCTGTCGCCATCGTGGATGAGGACGACAGCCGTATGTCGCGTAACATCACGCGGCTATGCTCGGCGGTGCCAGAAATTCGTGTTACACAGGTAGTTGCTAACACCGCCGAGGCTCGCGACGCTCTTCTCTCGAAGGAGATTTACGGTTATCTCATAATACCGAATGAGTTCGAATCCGACGTCAATGCCAACAAAAACACGAGTCTCACTCTTTGTTATCATTACGCATTTTTAAGCGTCGGCTCGGAAGTGCTGCAAGGTTTTCTTAACGTATTAAGAATCATTGCTGTAAATCCATTACAAGAGACTGCCAATTTCCTCGGCATCGACGAGAAGACTGTGGAAAGCATCGCCTCGCCGATAAGCATCAGCGCACACCCACTCTACAATCCGTCGTTGAATTACACCTCGTATCTCTCATTTCCATATTTCTGGGTTTTGTTCCAAATCTTAATTTTACTTAACATTGCTTATTCTTTCGGCATTGAATACAAAAACGGAAAGATAAGAGACTGTCTCATAGCGGGAAACAGAAAATTCATAAACGTGGTTTTAGGCAAGATGTTTCCTTACGTTATAATATTCTCGTCGGTGGCCATATTCGCTAACGTACTGATGTTTAACGTATTGAATTTCAACTTAAGTTCAAACATATTCTCGATAATAGCGGTATGCATTCTCTTCATACTCGCCACTTGTTCCATCGCACTTTTCCTTTTCTCTATATATCCCAACTTACCGATAATCATCAGTTTCATCTCGATGTTCGGTTCGTTGGGGGCCACTTTTGCCGGCGTGACTTTCCCCGTAAACGCGATGTACCCATTCTTCGAAAAACTATCGTACTTCTTCCCGATTCGTCACTTCGTCGTGATGACTGACTACCTTCGCTATGAAAGTCACGCCTTTATCTATTACTGGGACCATCTCTTTGTCTTAATGTCTTTTAACATTTTGATAATATTGGCGACAGTGATTTTGAAACACAAGTATTTTCAGTTAGGAGTTAGGAATTAGGAGTTAGGAGTTAATAATAACTGTTGTCCGTTGTCTGTTGTCTGTTGTCTGTTGACCTAAGATTATGAACGAAATCATCAAAATAATATCCAATGAATTCAGGGCGATTGGTACCAATATCCCGATTTTGATTGTATTGATTTTGGGTAATGTCGGTTATGGTTTTCTTTATAACTTATTGTATAACACTAATGTATATAAAGAAGCTCCGATTGCCATCGTCGATATGTCGCAATCTGATTTGAGTCGGCATTTCATTGATTATATCGACGCTACTCAGCAGGTGAAGGTCGTTTCAAAGACGATGAATTTCGATGAGGCTAAGCGTATGCTTATCGAGAGGGAAATCGTTGGTTTTCTTTACATTCCAAGTGAATTAAAAGAAGAAATCATGAAAGGCAATCAGGCTCAATGTGTGGTTTACGGTTCCACGCTTTCTTTCCTGGATTATCTTAACATATATGAGGCTGTCAATTTTGCTTCTTTGGATATCAATAGCGAGTTACTTCCTGAGATGGTAGAGTCGCTCAATATGATTGATATTCTGTTTCTTGCAACCGACAAGGCCGTCAATATCGTTAACGAGCCATTATATAATTCATCAGAAGGCTACGGCACTTATCTCATTCCGCCTGTCATGGTTATCATTATCTTTCAGACACTTATGATTACAGTAGCGATGAGGTGTGGGGAGGAGAAGTCTACAAGACTACGAGACAACAAGACTACAAGTTGGAGCTATTCCATAAAAATCGTTTTGGGCAAGGCGTTTACTAATGTGATGATTTATAGTGTGTTTGCTGTTTTCTTCTTAGGTTTATTGCCTTTGATTTTCGACCTTCCGCATTTGGGTGATTCTCTCGATATCATCATCATGATGATTCCGTATCTTTTCGCTAGTGTGTTTTTCTGTCTTTCATTGTCGCCTTTATACACCGACGGCGATATGCCTTTGTTTTTCATTGTGTTTATGTCGGTTCCGCTGGTATTTTTAACGGGCATCTCCTACCCTTTGGAGCTTATGCCGTGGCATTGGAAGATCTTCCACTATCTCATCCCGACGGCTCCCGCGACTTTAGCATTCGTGAAACTCGATTGTATGGGAGGCTATTTGGGTAATGTCGTTCCCGAGATGATTAACTTATGGATTCAATGCGCAGTGTATTTTGTGATAGCGGTTTTTGGAGTTAAGAAACTGAGGAATTGAGGAACTAAGGAATTGAGGGAATTAAAGCAACTCCTAACTCCTAACTAAAACTTGTTGACTTGTGGTCTTATAGTCTTGTTGACTTTCTTTTGGGCGTTCCGGCGAAGCCGTCGGGCTTTCCGCTATATCTTTTTCCGCTTCGCTCCAAAAGGATGCCGCTCCAATCCCTAACGCATTGGAGACTACTATTTCCAAGGCGCGAATCCAAAACAAATAATTCCTAACTAGAAAGTCTCACGTCCGTGCGCCTCTATGCGAGATATTCCTCAAATCCTCAACTCCCAAAAACCTCTCGCAAAGACGCAAAGAACGCAAAGGAATTGCCTTCGACAGGCTCAGGCACCGTGCACAAAGTCTGTTGTCAGTTGTCTGTTGACAGCCGAAGGCTCATGGCTCATAGCTCAAAGCTCACGGCTATAAGAAAAGTTCAACAGCCAATGGACTTAGTTCAATGGTTAACAATCCTTAACATCATTTCTTAATATTTCACTGATTTTATGTTAAAAATTGTTAAAAGCGAAATATTTCCTTTGCAAACGCTTGACAAAAGGATGAGACGGTTGTAGTTTTGTGGAACCAAAATTTATGTTACATGAAAAAAGCAGATGAAAAGGTCGTAATTTATCAGACCAAAGACGGTGTTACTTCCATTGATGTAAGATTGGACGGGGAAACGGTTTGGTTGACTGCCAACCAGATGGCGGTTTTGTTCGGCAGAGATGAAAAGACCATCAGAAAGCATATTAATAATGCTATTAAAGAAGAATTAAAGGACACCGTGGTTGTCTCAAAATTTGCGACAACCACTAAACATGGTGCAATAAAAGATAAGGTACAAACACGCGATGTTAACATTTATAATTTGGATGTTGTCATTTCTGTCGGGTATAGAGTCAAATCGCAAAGAGGTGTTGAATTCAGAATCTGGGCCAATAAAATTCTTAAAGAATATCTGATAAAAGGTTATGCTATCAATGATAAAATAACCCAGAGAAAATATGAGGAATTGTCTCAATTGGTTCGTATTCTCGGTCGCACAATTAGTTCGCAACAGGAATTGTCAAATCAAGAAAATCTGGATTTGATAAATGTAGTGACAGATTACACTTATGCTCTTGATACTCTTGATAAATACGATTATCAAAAACTTAAAATAGAGAAAACGACTTATGAAAATAAATTCATCGCTACTTACGACAATGCTATTTTAACTATTCAGAATCTTAAAGAAAAGTTCGGTGGCAGCTGGTTGTTCGGAAATGAAAAAGACGATTCTTTCAAAAGCTCTATAGGGCAGATTTATCAGACTTTCGATGGTGTCGACCTATACCCTTCCGTTGAAGAGAAAGCAGCAATGTTGCTTTATTTAGTGACGAAGAACCATTCTTTTAGCGATAGCAACAAACGTATTGCAGCGACTTATTTCTTTGGTTTATGCAGAATAATGGCATTTTATACAATTCTGATGGTTCCAAACGAATTAGTAATGATACTTTAGTCGCTATCACTCTGATGATTGCTGAAAGTCGTCCTGAAGAGAAAGATGTGATGGTTAAGGTTGTTGTGAGTCTGATTAACAAGGAGAATTGATTGAGACTTCAAAATTTATCATTACTTTTGCATTCTAATCATTCAAGAAATGAAAAATAGGATATTAACTTTATTATTACTTTTTACGTCGGGAGTAATCTTTGCTCAACATTCATGCGGTCTTAAAGGCACCATAAAAGATGCTGGCAGCAAGGAGGCTCTGACTGGCGTCACCGTTTTTGTCGAGTCGTTGAAAAAAGGAACATCGACTGACTTAAATGGTCATTACGAACTTTCTTTGCCAGAAGGTTCTTACGACATATCTTTTTCTTTTGTCGGTTATATCACTGAAACGCGACATGTCAGCATTCATAACTCTGTCAAGACTCTGGACATCAATCTTAAAGTCGACAACAAAATACTTGACGAGGTCGTGATTTCCAGTCAGCGTAAGGATGCAAATGTCAGAGAGTTAAAGATGAGTGTACAGACCATCGACATGGTGAGAATCAAGAAGATTCCCGCACTGATGGGCGAAGTCGATGTCATCAAGACTATACAACTTATGCCTGGCGTCCATGCCGCATCTGAAGGCTCATCGGGATTCAGCGTACGCGGCGGCAACCCCGACCAGAATCTCATTCTTTTAGACAACGTGCCTATTTATAACGCTTCTCATTTCTTGGGTTTCTTCTCTATTTTCAACAACGACGTGATAAAAGACGCTACTTTATACAAAGGTGACATCCCTGCGATGTACGACAGCCGTCTTTCTTCAGTGCTGGACATCACCACATTAGACGAAATTCCACACAAATTCAATATGCAAGGTGGCATCGGCGCACTGACGAGTCGCCTAACTCTTGGAATGCCGTTCAACAAAGGCAGAAGCGCATTCTTAATCGGCGGTCGCATCACTTACGGCGGTGTATTAGCGTGTAACTTGATTAAAAGACTGAGAGGCAACTCTTTGTATTTCTACGACTTCAACGCAAAGATAATGCATACTATAAACAACAAAAACAGAGTCTTCATCTCGACATATCTCGGCGACGACGTATTGGGTGTAACAGATTTGCTGACAATGAAATATGGAAATAAAAACGTCACTGCTCGATGGAACCATATATTCAACGACAAGCTAACTTCCAACTTATCATTGTTTTATACTAATTACAGATACGACATCGGCATTGATATGGATCCTTACCAATTCAATATCATCGCTGGTATTGAAGATGTGTCCGCAAAATACGATTTCACTTATCTGATGAATGACAATATTACGTCACGCTTCGGTGCTGCAGCTACCTTCCACCAATATGGACAAGGTAAACTGAAAGATGAGACTGGCTCAATTGCTAATCTTCTTGGCGTCGACCCAGCGAGTGAAGTCGTCCGTAAAGGATTGGAATATGCTCTTTATTATACAAACGATCACAAATTAGGACCTTTGTTTTCAATACGTTACGGGCTTCGTCTTTCCATGTTTCAAAATATAGGCAAAGAAACACTCTTCCTCTTCGATGACAAATACGAATGTTACGACCAGATTGATTACGACAAAGGCGAGATTTTCAACACGCAAATAAACCTTGAGCCTCGCCTTGGCGCGATTTATCAAATCAATGAGTTTTCTTCAATAAAAGCTTCATACCTCAGAACGGTTCAATATGCGCAAGTCGCGACAAATGCGACAGGCGGCATTCCTTTCGACCTCTGGTTTCCTGCAAGTCCTAATATCGAGCCTCAAAAATGTGACCAATTTGCTTTAGGTTACTTCCGTAATTTCCTGAATGACGAGATAGAGACTTCCGTTGAAGTTTATTACAAGAAAATGCACAACGTGATTGACTTCGTTGATAATGCTTCTTTCATCGGCAATCTGTATATCGACGGCGAAGTAAGAAAAGGCAAAGGCTACGCTTACGGCATTGAGTTTTTAGCTAGAAAAAACTTCGGTGATTTCTCTGGCTGGATTTCATACACTTACAGTAAATCAATGAGAAAGACTCCTGGAATCAACTTTGACAGAGAATACGTCTCTCCTTATGACAAGCCTCATAACATCAGCATCGTTCTCAATTATGCTTTCAACAAACGCTTCGACGTGTCTGCGACTTGGGTTTATACAACAGGACAACCTGTGACATATCCTTGCGGAAAATATACAATAGACGGAATAACATACGCCATCTATGACGGAAGAAACAATAGCAGATATCCTGATTATCATCGCCTTGACTTGTCAGCCACGATTAAATGCAAGGAAAAGAAAAACTGGCAGGGCGAATGGAACTTCTCCGTTTACAACGCATACGGACGCAAGAACACATGGGCTGTATTATTTGTGACAGAAGGAAACAGCATCAACACACAGAAAGTCGCGATTTTCTCATTTATACCATCTATATCATATAATTTTAAATTCTAAATGCCATGAAGAAATATCTCACCTTATTAATATTAGCCATATCATTTTTGATGACTTCTTGTATAGAAGATTTCAGAATAGACACAGAGGATGGCAAACATCTTGTCGGCATAAACGGTTATTTCACAAACGAATACAAGAAGCATCAGATTGTAATAAGCAAAACCACCGATTTTTATTCTGAAGATGAAGCCGAGATGATTTCCGGTGCTGAAGTTTTCATCCATGATGGCGTTGACACCATATATTTTAAAGAAACAGAAAGAAAAGGCTATTACGAAACCATTGACTCAGTTGCAGGTGTAGTTGGACGCACATATTATCTTTCAGTAAACATCATTGACGAAGACGGATTGCACAACTACTATTCACAATCAACGATGAGGGAAAATATAAGTCAGATTGACTCCATGGCCGTAAAAGAAATTGAAAACACTTTCGCTAATAATTTCATGGAAAATGTAAACAACACTACAACAAGTCTATATCCATATTTCCAATCTGTTGATGACCCTGATGTTAGTTATCTGATAAATATCATCGTCAACGACACAATTCTCAAGGACAATTCATTTTTAAGTTGCAACAGCATTTCTTTAAAGCATCTGTCCGGGATGTATTTCAATGGCCCTGAAATGGCAAGTATGATTGGTGAACAAAGCGTACATACCTTCAAGACAACACAGACTTATTATGACAATGACAGCACATACGTTTATGATATGAACTATTACCCAATAGTTGAAGATGGCGACAAAGTAACCCTATGCATATATAGCGTCAACCCAGAATTCATCACATACCAAACAGATATTATGAGCAGTTTTGGATCCAATCCGATGATGGGAATGCCGTATAATGTCGCCACAAACATATACCCAGGCGGTACTGCAGTAGGCTTTTTCGAAGCAATGTCAGTCACAAAATGTAGTATTATATATTGATAATCAAACAATAAAAAATATTTTAAAAAAAGTTTATTTTTTTGTTGGAACATAAGAAATAAATCGTATCTTTGCAGCGTCTTTTTAAGGCAAGTTCTTAATGACAGATTGGGGGAGTCGCATAGTGGCAATTGCAACAGACTGTAAATCTGTCCTCGGATGAGTTCGGTGGTTCGAGTCCACCCTCCCCCACGAAAGAAGCACTTCACAACGAAGTGCTTTTTTTGTTTTACGATTCTCTAAAAAACATCCACGAAACTTCACGAATCATACACGAATATTTTCTTTCGTTAATGTTTAGTGTTATTTCGTGGATAGCAAAAAAAACATCCACGAAACCTCACGAATCATGCACGAATATTTTCTTTCGTGAATCTTTAGTGTTATTTCGTGGATAGCATAAAAACATCCACGAAACTTCACGAATCATACACGAATATTTTCTTTCGTTAATGTTTAGTGTTATTTCGTGGATAGCAAAAAAAACATCCACGAAACCTCACGAATCATGCACGAATAT
>JBGVET010000015.1:0-26797 GCA_045120395.1 Candidatus Limimorpha sp. | reverse complement strand
ATCTTTCAAAGATACATAATTTAAAGCAATTCACAACCACAATGCTTGGAATGCCCGCAACATCTATGTTGTATTCAATCTTTCAAAGATACATAATTTAAAGCAATTCACAACGAACAAAACATCACCGAATACTGATTTGATGTTGTATTCAATCTTTCAAAGATACATAATTTAAAGCAATTCACAACTCGTGAAGTCCTTCTTGACATATATGTCGGGTTGTATTCAATCTTTCAAAGATACATAATTTAAAGCAATTCACAACGGCTATCTTAAGGCGCATCTCCTCGGCTGAGTTGTATTCAATCTTTCAAAGATACATAATTTAAAGCAATTCACAACGCGTCGCTGGCGTGGTTTAGAGCCTCGTGGTTGTATTCAATCTTTCAAAGATACATAATTTAAAGCAATTCACAACATTTGATTTGAATTTTTATTTTCTTGTTGGTTGTATTCAATCTTTCAAAGATACATAATTTAAAGCAATTCACAACTGAAGTCGTTGTCTGTATTCTTCTCTCTGCGTTGTATTCAATCTTTCAAAGATACATAATTTAAAGCAATTCACAACTGAAATCGTTGCCGCTTCGTGACGGCAAGTGTTGTATTCAATCTTTCAAAGATACATAATTTAAAGCAATTCACAACTATCGACCTGAACAATAAAAACGGTAAACAGTTGTATTCAATCTTTCAAAGATACATAATTTAAAGCAATTCACAACCAAAGTCAATGAGTTATCCGCGTGGTGGTGTTGTATTCAATCTTTCAAAGATACATAATTTAAAGCAATTCACAACAAGGAACATTTATGAAACAAAGGTTAATCAGTTGTATTCAATCTTTCAAAGATACATAATTTAAAGCAATTCACAACCAACAATCATGTAATCAATGAAAATACTGGTTGTATTCAATCTTTCAAAGATACATCAAACAAAAAAAGCCCCAACGGGCTTCTTTTTATTTCCCAGCTTTCTTTGCAGCTTTAGCTTGTTTCTTCTTCAACTTCTTTAATTTTTTGTCAATAGCCTTTTGATGTATCTTCGGATTGTCGCCTGTGAAATGATATTCATCGTAGATATATTGGCTTCTGTCTTCATTGAAAACGTATATCAATCTGGCTGTTATAACATTATTGTATTGTGATACATTCTGCCATTCTGGATCTGGCTGTCCATTGACGAGATTGAAATCTCTGTTTCTTATCTCTGCCAATGAATATTGATAACGGATGCCGAACTTCAATCTCTCATGTAACCTGAATTTTAAATCAGCTAAAATACACCAGTCTGAAAGTTTGTATCTGTCTTCTCCTTGGTAATTCAGATTCACATCTGTAAGCTTGCCATGTTCATATTCTCTTAAGCCTACAAGTCGTCCGTATGAAGCGCCGATACCGAAAGAATAGATTTGCTTATCGCTGAAATATATCATCATTGGAACTTCCAGATAATTCATTTGAACATCGTATTCTCCAGTGATGATATCACCATTGCTAAGAGTATCTGCATATATTCTTCCTTGATGTGCGCCTCTGTGATTAAACACGACCTCCAGTGAAAAATCAATGTCAAAGTAATCTTTATTGTAAATAGGTACTAAAGCACCTAATCCGCCATGGAAACCAAGATGATTATAACCGTATGCTTTGTCGCCGTCAATCTGAGTGAGGTTCAAACCCATGAAGGCTTCACCTTTGACAATCTGCGCCTTGACTTCTGTAGAAAGAAGCATGATGACGCATAAAAATAATATTGTATAAATCTTTTTCATATCATCTTAACGTTAATGATTTGATAATATTATTTGATATTTTTCATACTTAGACTTATTCTCTTTCTCTCAACATCGAGCTCGGTAATAGTAACCTTCACTTTCTGATTGAGTTTCACAATCTCATTAGGGTCTTTGATGAATTGGTTAGACATTTGGCTGATATGAACGAGACCGTCTTGATGTACTCCCAAATCTACGAAACATCCGAAAGCAGTGATGTTTGTGACAATGCCTACGAGCTGCATTCCGACTTTTAAGTCGTTAATTGTACGAATATTTTTGTTGAATTCAAAGACTTCGAATGTCTTACGAGGGTCGCGACCTGGTTTCTCAAGTTCGCTGATGATATCGTTAATGGTCTCGATGCCGAAGTCGTTTTCAATAAACTCCTTAGGATTTATCTTTGAAATAAGTTCCTTGTTGCCTATAAGGTCTTTTACTTCCACCTTGAGCTTCTTCGCCATTTTCTCCACGATATGATAACTCTCTGGGTGGACTGCACTTGCGTCTAATGGCTGTGCGGCATCGTGAATTCTTAAGAATCCTGCACATTGTTCGTAGGCTTTCTCGCCGAGACGTGGCACTTTTAACAACTGTTTTCTACTCTTGAAACCGCCGTTTTCATTACGATATTTTACAATATTGCTTGCAATCTGAGGACCTACGCCGCTGACGTATGAGAGCAGCTGCTCGCTTGCAGAGTTCAGTTCAACGCCAACTGCATTGACGCAGCTTTCTACTACATGACCTAGCTCTTCGTTAAGAAGTTTCTGGTTCACATCATGCTGATATTGTCCAACGCCAATCGACTTAGGGTCAATCTTGACTAATTCTGCCAGAGGGTCCATGAGACGACGTCCGATGCTGACAGCGCCTCTAACCGTGATGTCGTATTCTGGGAATTCGTCGCGAGCAACCTTAGATGCAGAATATACAGAAGCACCGCTTTCGTTAACCATGACAGCGATGATGTCGCGGTCGAATTGTATTCCACGGATGAAGTCTTCCGTTTCACGACCTGCAGTGCCGTTGCCTATGGCTATGACTTCTATTTTATATGCGTTTACAAGTGAGCGAATCTTGTTAGTTGCCTGTCGTGTCTCATTTTGAGGTGGGTGAGGGTAGATTGTCTCGTTATGCAACAATGCTCCGTATTCATTAAGAATAACCACCTTACATCCTGTTCTAAATCCAGGGTCGAGGGCAAGGACACGTTTCTGTCCGATAGGCGCTGCTAATAAAAGCTGACGAAGGTTCTCTGCGAACACTTTTATTGCGACTTCATCGGCTTTTTCTTTATATAAAGCTCGAATCTCTGTTTCTAAAGATGGTTCCAACAGACGTTTCCATGCGTCGTCGATGGCGTCTTGTACCAAGTCGGTAGAGGAGTTGTCGGCTTTGATGAAGATGTTGTCTAAAGTCTTTAAGGCTTCTTCATCATTGATTTTAAGTTTCACTTTAAGAAGTCCTTCAGCCTCGGCACGAAACATCGCCAAGATACGGTGGCTAGGTGCCTCGGCAATAGATTCCTTCCAGTCGAAATACTGCTGATATGTCTTGGCTTCTTCTTCCTTGCCTTTGACTAATGTAGATGAAATGACACCTTCTTTATGATATATCTTACGGATGAGGTTACGACCTTTGATGTTTTCCGAGACCCATTCAGCAATGATATCGCAGGCACCTTTAAGAGCGTCTTTGGTATCTTCCACGCCTTTCTCTTTGTCGAGATATTTCTTTGCAAGACCTTCGACATCGTCGCTATTTTGCGACATGATCAATTTTGCCAGAGGCTCCAATCCTTTCAGACGTGCTATCTCAGCTCTGGTCTTACGTTTGGGTTTGTATGGAAGATAAAGGTCCTCGACATCTTGTAATGTAGTAGCTTTTTGTATGTTAGCTTCAAGTTCTGGAGTGAGCTTCTCTTGCTCAGCAATAGACTTCAAAACAGACTCTTTTCTCTTTTCGAGTTCTTCGAGTTGCTCGAGACGCTTCTGTATTGCAGCCACCACTTCTTCATTCATAGTGTTGGTCATCTCTTTACGATAACGTGCGATGAAAGGCACGGTACAACCTTCACTCAAAAGTTTTATAACATTACCCGCTACTGTCAGCGATACTGAAAATTCTGTCGATATCTGCTTGATGAAATCCATGTTTTATTAGTTTAAAGTTTAATGTTTAAAGTTTAGAGTAGTTTAAATGTGGATAGTGTAGTGTGTTAAGTGTATAGTATTTTAATTATGCATTATGAATTATGAATTCCAAATTCTCCAAGATTCTTCCGCTTGTTCATAGAGCATCGTCATCCCGTTGAATGTAGAAGCTCCTTTCAAACGTGCTTTCTTTAAAAATAGTGTCTCCTCTGGATTATAAATTAAATCTATGAAGACATGTCGCGCCTCAATGCTAGAGTAGGGAAGTTCTAAACATTCATTAACATTTGGAAACATTCCCACTGGCGTCGTGTTTATTATAATGGAATAAGGAGAAAACCCCGTACTATTAATCTCCCCATAACTCACTCCTAACTCCTCACTCCTAACTCCTAACTCCTCACTCCTCACTCCTAACTCAAAACCCCTGCTCGCTATTCTGAACGGGATATTCTCTTTTCTCAAAACATATTGAACCGCCTTAGATGCACCGCCGCTACCCAAAATCAAAGCTTCATTTACACTTAGTGACTTGGTGTCTTGGTGTCTTGGTGTCTTTTTAAGTAATTCTTCAAACCCAATCACATCTGTGTTAAACCCTTTCAATCTTCCGTTTTCAACCTTCACTGTGTTGACAGCACCGACTTCTTTCGATACAGAATCTATCTCATCAAGAAATGGAATAATCTCTTCTTTATATGGAACAGTGACGTTGAAGCCTTTGAGGTTTTTATGCTCTTTAACAAAAGGAATTATGTCAGCGATATTGTCGAGTTCAATGTTCTGATAAATATGGTTAAGGTTCAACATGGAAAATTTCCTTGTGAAATAATCCTTCGAGAAAGAATGACCCAATGACTTTCCAAGTAAACCGAACATAATGTATAATGTATAATTTATAATGTTTAATTCTTCATTATTCATTATTAATTCTTCATTCATCATTCTTCATTCTTAATTGCTCTTCTTCGCCATCTTCTCAGTCAGCACTATCAAAGCTGCGCCAATGAGCATGATGACTAATGCTGTAGCGAATTCCATATTGAATTCTGGGAAGTAATATTCGTAGCCTGTCACTTTTGCTTCGCTACCGAAATATGTGATGACGTCGTTTTTCCAAGGCCAGATGATAGGCATGCTGCCTAAGATGAAACCTGTCAACACAGCGATGGTTATATCTCTATAGTTCTTGAAAATCCATGATAAAAGGTGAGAGAATGCAAGTAATCCGACAACACCACCTATTACTACAGGAATCAATATTTTAAGGTTTAAGTCATTGACAGCGTCAATCATGATGAGTTGGTAGTTGCCCATCAATACTAAAACGAAGGAACCTGAAAGTCCAGGGAGTATCATGCTGCAAGTAGCGACAGCACCGCAAATCATTAAGTAAAAGATGTTGCTGTTTTCGTTAGCTGGAGTTCCGAAAGCTATTAACAATGCAATAGCTGTTCCGATGATAAAAGAAAGAAGCACTTTCCAGTTGAACTTTTCTATCGTTATTCCTACGTAATATATTGAAACCAATATCATTCCGAAGAAGAATGACCAGAGATATATTGGATATTCGGCAAACAAGAACTCGAACAATCTAGCGATTGACAATATTGCTACTACGACGCCGCTGCCTACCGAGACAAGGAACCATAAGTCGATGTGCTGTGCGAATTCCTTGAACTTGCCAGTGAAGAATAATTTGATAGCGGTTAAGTTGCAAGATTTTAACGCATTGATTAAGCGTTCAAAGATACCAGTGATAAGAGCTATTGTTCCTCCAGAGACTCCTGGGATTACGTTGGCAGAACCTATGCCTATTCCTTTGAAAAAGTTAGCGATGTATTGATTCATATTAGTTGATTTGTTGTTTTTTATATCTGTCTATTAAATTAACTATCTCTTCGTTATTCATAATGAAATTTGGGTCGAAGTCGATGAATTCATTAACTCCTTCGAAATCTATGTTCAGTGCTTCTTCAAGGTTTAACATTCCAGCTTCATAATTTTCATCAACAAAATTTATGAATGCTAGTCTGTATAACAAAGGAGCTTGTCGTCCTAACATCTTCAATCCTTTTTCAATGTATTTTATCGCATTTTTAACATCGTCTAACAAGATATAGACTTCCATATATGCGATATATAAATTCACATCATAAGGGAAAAGTTCTTCAATCTCCTTTAGATATTTCAACGATGTCTTGAACTTTTCAATCTTATTGTGTTCTTCAACGAGAACGAAGATATAATCAGTGTTATAAGGCGCGAGTTGGTGAGCTCGTTTCAGGAACTTAATCGCCGAATGATGGTTGTTTTCTTCACAGAAGATAAATCCTAATCCAGCGTAAGCTTCAGCTATGTTTTCGTCTAACTCGATAGCCTTGTTGAAGTTGTTTATAGCATCTAGTTTGTTACCTGTCTTTGCCAAGGCTTCGCCGTAGAGACAATACAAGATAGGTTTCTTGACATTATTTCTAAAAGCTTCTTCAATGATGTCGATGCTGTCTTGATATCTGTCTAACTCATTGTATATTGTTGCGATATTGACATAAGCGCTAGGGAAGTGCTGGTCTATAGCCATCGCGAATTCATATTGTTCTACAGCCTTTTCGAGAAGCTGCAGTCTCAGATAACAGTTGCCTAATGTCATCCAAGCTATTATGCTATATGGGTTTTTATCGACTTCACCTTTGAAGAACTCGATGGCTTCGTCAGCTCTGTCGAGGAAGAAATAGCAGTTCGTTATCTCTGCATATTGTTCTGCGATATCTGGACTAGCCTTGATACCTTTTTGAAAATAATGAAGCGCACGTTCAAAGTCACGCAGCATCATATATTCCACAGCCATAGAGTTGTAAATGTCGTCGCAGTTTTCTTTCTCTAAAAGTTTTACAGCTTTTTTATATGCCGACAATGACTTCTTATGCTCATCCATCAAGGAATAACAATATCCCAAACTCAGCTGATAATCCGGATCGTCAGCATTATTGCTCTCGTCGAGAAGATATGGCAATGCGTTTGCCGCATCTTGCACGGAGAGATATTTCTTCGCCATAATCAGTTTTGTGAGAGGGTTGGCTTCATGATAAGTGCTTGCTAAGTCAGCAATTATATTGATTTTTGGTATGTCATTTTTTTGAACGTAATGTTCAAGGATGATATTCAATTCATCGGCATCGAAAAACAAAGGCATGCCGCTTTCGAGCTGACTTTCAAACTTATTAATCAACTCTTGAATCTCGTAATCATCCAGAAAATTATCGTCGTTAAAACCCATATCTTTTTTTTGCAAATTTAAGAAAAACTACCTTATATTTGCAAAAAATATAACGCTATGACATTAATAAAATCTATATCTGGTTTCCGTGGAACTATAGGTGGAAAACCTGACAACGGACTCACTCCAGTTGACATTGTAAAACTCACTTCATCATTTGTTTGTTTGATTCGCTGTTCTGGCATAAACCGTCCTCGCATCGTTGTCGGTCGTGATGGTCGTATCTCTGGAACAATGGTAAATCAATTGGTTTGTGGAACCTTACAAGCTATGGGCGTAGATGTAGTTGACATTGGTCTCAGCACAACACCAACTGTAGAAGTAGCTGTCACAGAAATGAAAGCCGACGGTGGCGTTATCCTAACTGCAAGCCATAACCCAAGACAATGGAACGCTCTAAAGTTGTTAAATAACAAAGGAGAGTTTATCTCTAAAGAAGACGGCGAATGGCTACTCGAAAAAGCAACTGCCGACGATTACGAATTCTCTAACATAGACGAAATAGGAACATATTCTCTTGAAAACGACTGGATAGAACGTCATGTCGATATGGTTTGCAATCTTCCTCTCGTAAATAAAGATATCATCGCAAAAGCTAACCTTAAAGTCGTTGTCGATGCTGTTAACTCAACAGGCGGTATCGCTATACCAATGCTTCTCCGTAGGTTAGGCGTCACTGATATCATTGAACTAAACTGCGAAGTGACAGGTGAGTTCGCTCACAACCCAGAACCTCTCGCTGTTAACTTGGTAGATACATGCGCTAAGGTCAAAGAAGTAGGTGCCGACTTCGGCATAGTTGTCGACCCTGACGTTGACCGTCTTGCGTTCATCAACGAAAAAGGCGAGATGTATGGCGAAGAGTACACTCTTGTTACTGTAGCATCATATATCTTACAACATAAAAAAGGCAACACTGTTTCAAACCTTTCTTCCACAAGAGCTTTGCGTGACGTCACAAAAGAATTCGGAGCTGAATATTTTGCAGCTGCAGTAGGCGAGGTCAATGTAGTTGAAAAGATGAAGGAAGTCAATGCTGTTATCGGCGGCGAAGGCAATGGCGGTATCATTTACCCAGAATTGCATTACGGCCGTGATGCCTTGGTTGGCGTAGGACTTTTCCTTACATATCTCTGTGAAGAAAAATGCACATGTTCTGAGTTGAAATCTAAATTCCCATTATATCACATGTCGAAGAATAAGATTGAACTAGATCCTTCTACAAACGTGGATATGATTTTAGCAAAGATTGCCGACAAGTTCAAGAATGAACAAGTCACTACTATCGACGGTGTCAAGATTGATTTTGAAGAAGGCTGGGTACATTTGCGTAAGTCAAATACAGAACCTATCATCAGAGTATATTCAGAAGGCAAGACAGAGGCTGAAGCAGAACGCCTTGCACAGATGATGCTTGATGAAGCAATGGAAAATTGAAAATTTAAAACTGAAAACTAAAACTTTATGTCATCTAATGTCAATAAGAAAAAAAGTCGCCGCAGGAAATATCATGCGGTGACTTTTAAATTGACTTCTGGTCAGTATAAGTCTCTTAAGAATTACTGCAAGGCGAGAAAGACTACGCCAATCAAACTCGTGAAGAGAAGCATTGAACGCTTTATCTCACATTATGAGTACGAAGTTCCAGCTGAATTATATCTCACAGAAAACCAACTCGATCTCTTTGAAGAAATTGAGAATGTAGAATGTACAATTGAAAATGAAGAATTGTCAACTGTCAATGAAGAATTGACAATTAAGAATGAACAATTGAGTATGAACTTTGAACTTTGAGCTAAGAACTATGAACTCTAAACTCTAAACTCTAAACTTTCCACTACTTATTATACGGAATACGATTTGCGATAGATCTTCCTAGGGTCACTTCATCGGCGTATTCGAGTGCGTCGCCGACGGAAATTCCTTTAGCGATGGTGCTGATGGTTCCCTTAAAATCTTTTAACACTCTTGAGAGATAATAGTTGGTAGTGTCGCCTTCTATTGTCGCAGGTAAAGCCAAAATGATTTCCTTTATATCTTCATTGACAGTTCTTCCGAGAAGCTCGTTTATTCTCAGGTCATTAGGTGAGATTCCTTCTATAGGATTTATGATGCCGCCTAAAACATGATATAGTCCGTTGAATGAACATGTCCTTTCAATAGCCAGAACATCTCGCATGTCTGCTACAACGCAAAGTAGAGATTCGTCACGTTTTGGATTAGAACAAATCGAACAGATAGGCTCATCGCTGATGTTATAGCAGCGTTTACATAATACTATGTTATTTCTCATATCACTCAACGACTTGCACAATTGGTCAGTCATGACTTTCTCTTCACCTAAGAGATGAAGTGCTAATCGTAACGCAGTCTTTTTTCCGATGCCAGGTAACTTTGACAATTCATCAACTGCTTTCTCTAATAATATCGAAGAATATTCTGCCATAGTTCAAAGTTCAAAGTTCAGAGTTCAAAACTCTAAGTTCATCAACGATTACACGCTTTGTAGATTGCAGTCTCTCTTTTGAGACGTGTCCTCTGCTGCAGAGAATGCAGTCGAAGCCACATTGTTCAGCGACTTCAGCATCATGTAATGTGTCGCCAATCATAAGACATTCTGAAGGATTGAGATTTAAATCCTGCACGACTTGTTTGCCAATAGAGACTTTCTCTCTGGCGTAATTATCTTTGATTCCGAAGATGCCGTCAAAGAAATGAGAAATGCCAGCATTATGAATCATCAGTTTAAGGTTGTCGTCTCTCATTGCAGACAACACAATTTGACGGTAGTTGTTTTCTTTGAAGTATGTAAGAGTGTCAACCACATCTGGGAATAGTTTCAATTCAGAAGCTTTGGATGCATAAAGCTTTACATATTGTTTGGCAGGAACCTCAAAAGCTTCTTTTTCAAAATCGAAGCCAGCTTTCACGTAATAGTCAACGATAGGGAAACAGAATATATCTTTGTATTTTTCTACGCTTAATGCAGGAAGATTTCTCTCTTCAAGCAAGATGTTAACAGATTCCAAAGACAAATCAAGGTCGTCAAGCAGAGTTCCGTTCCAATCCCAAATTATAGTCTTTACCATAATAGTTCAGAGTTCAGAGTTCAGAGTTCAGAGTTCAAAGCTTAGAGCTCAAAGTTCAAATTATCTACAATGTTTTGTATAATCTTCCATGTTAGGTCTGCCTTTAGCTTCAGCTATTTTGAAGTAATAGCATGCCATGTCATAATCGTTGATGCTTCTGTAGTACAAGCCAAGATTAAAATATGCTTGAAGGTAATTTGGGTTCAGTTCTAATGTCTTGTTATAATCTTCTATTGCAGATTCTCTTTGGAAGATATTGTATTTTGCGCATCCGCGATAGAAATAAGCTTCATGGTTTTGGTCGTTGTATTTGATAGCTTTATCGAAATTTTCTATTGCTTCTTCAAATTGTGAGCAGTAGAGGTAATCCATTCCTTTGTCGTAGAAGTTTCTTGATTTTTCTGGATTGTTGCCGCAGCTTGCTAGAAATAATAATGATGCAAATGCTATTGTCTTAAATATTCTTTTCATATAAATTAATTTTCTACAAAGATAATAAAAAGTCAATGGTCAACAGACAATGGTCGTCAGTTTTTTTTAGAAGTATAACCAATATGCACTGAAATTGCCTTGTGAATCTAACATTATTGCAGGCATAGGAATCTTAATAATGTTTAACACTTTCAAAGTCGTTTTAAGGAACTTGTTTTTGACTGGTATTCTTGTCAGATCGATATCAGGTGAAAGTACGAATTGTCGTGTGCGGATGAATTCAGGTGTTGGGTTATAAGTGCTGTGTGTCATGCCATTCCCGCTATATCCCAATGCAAGGTTTATCCAGGATGGGAATTTAGAGTTTCTGTCAAGGAATAAAGATTTAATGTTAAAAGACATCCATATAGTCTGACCGTTATAATCTTTTAACATTTTTTCAGGGAGAGTTGAACCTAAGAGACTAGGACAATATTGAGGAAATTGAGTGTTATGGTAAGAGTATTTCATAGATATTCTCTGTTCATGCCAAAGAGCTTGTTGTCCCATAAACAAAGCCGTTCCAAAAGCGTTGGCAGCCATATCGCCCCATGAGAATCCCCATCCAGATGAAAGTCCGTCGAAAAATTCTACTGTAGTAAGAAATGCCAATCCTAGAGGACCGCCGTATATCAAAGATTTTTTCTCATCCCAGCCAGCGAGACGAAGTGCCTCATAGCCAAGTGCCCCTATGAAATAAGCAGATGCCGCATGTCCTGCTTTATCCATTTGCAGCCAGTTGTTGTTGTCGTTATGAAGATGAAAAGGACTCTGATCATAACCGGCATACCATAGGTAATACAATCCTGTCATAGAACCTGCATAAAGCGCAGCCTCAGTACCTAAGACAATACCTACATTTTTCTTGACATCTCTTAAAGAATCGTTTTCCTGTGATAAAGCTGTCAATGAAAAAGCAAGTAACAGTAGTAAAGCCGTGAGCTTTGAGCTATGAGTTTTGAGCTTACAATTATGCATTATGAATTATGAATTATGAATTGACAATAAGTTATTTCCAGATTTTCTTTTTATTCAAAGCTTTTCTATATCTCTCAGCATTGATATTGTGTTCTTTCATGTTTCTTGCAAACACATGATATCCCGACATATCTGATTTTGCACAGAAATAGAAATACTTGTGGTTTTCAGCGTTTAAGACAGCGTCGATAGCAGCTATTGAAGGGATGCATATCGGACCTGGAGGAAGACCAACATATTTATATGTGTTGTATGGTGAGTCTATCTCTTTGTGAACGTCGAGCACTCTTTTTATTTCGAAGTCGCCGAGTGCGAATACTAAAGTAGGGTCTGCTTGAAGCAGCCAGTGCCTTTTCAGTCTGTTAAGATACACGCCAGCGATACGTGGCATCTCTGATACTTTGGTGGTTTCTTTGTCTACAATAGATGCTAAGACACTGACTTCAATAGGAGTTAAGTTTAATTTTTTTGCTTTATTCAAACGATCTTTGTTCCAGAAATGATTGTATTCATTAATCATTTTCTCTACGAACTCATTGGCATCAATATTCCAATATAATTCGTATGTGTTAGGAATAAACAAAGCCGCTGCACTTTCCTTGTCAAATCCCATTTCTTTAAGAGTCTCGTTTGCTCTGAGAACATTTAGGATTGAAAGCGAATCTGTTTCAAGTTGTTCGTCAATACGAGATGCAAGTTGTTCTATGGTTCTTATATTATTAAAGGTAAACTTGACAGGCTTCTGGCTTCCGGAACGTAACATATTAAGCAACTGGCGATTATTCATACCGTCTTTAATGACATAATGTCCCGATTTGATATATTCAGGATAATCGATTTTCTTTGCAAACCACTCGAAAGATTTTTTATTTATGATGATGCTATCAGAATACAGAGTGTTCCTTATCGTTTCGAAATCGTCATTGGAATATATGTATAAAGAATAATCTTCCTTCGTTGATGTGTTTGGGTTGATGATTGCATTATACATTTTTATAAAAATAAAAGCAAACAATATCAATAAGATGCAGAATACACCTAATGATATCCGTTTCATTTTCTTCATTTTCTCTATATGTTCTTTATGATAAGATTTGAGTGTCTTCATTTGAAGTTTTTGTTGATATATTGAAGTTCTATTTCATCTATAAATCCATTTGGAGTCCTTATCCATTCTTTGCGGTAACCGCATTGTTCGAAACCTATTTTTGTAAATAAGCTGATGCTGTCGGTGTTGAGTACGTCAATCAGACAATAAACCTGTTTGAGCATCAAAGTTTTAAAGCAGTAGTCGAGGAGGAGTTGTAGAGCTTCTTGCGCGTAGCCTTGTTTTCTGAACTCTTTCTGTAATAATATTCCAATGCCTGCTCTCAAATGTATAGGGTCGAAGTCATAAATATCAATGCAGCCAATATTTTGCTTATCTTCTTTTCTCTCGATGATGAAACGAATCTGTCTTGCAGAGAACAAGTCGATGTTGTTGAGCAAGAACTCTTCAATCTGATAAAGAGAATAAGGCATGTAAGTCTCGCTTACTCTCCATATTTCTCGGTCGTTTTCCCACCTATATATTAATGAAGCGTCTCTTGGTTCAGCAGCTCTTATGATTAAGTTTTCGTCTTGTGCAAACATGGATTTTATTTTTGAGGTGCAAAGATAAATATTCCGTCAAAAACGAAAGTCGCCGGACCTGATAAAATCACGTTTGTGAAATGGTCGTTGTCTTTTTCGAACTTGACGTTAAGTTTCGCGATTTGTGTATATACATCGATGTCGTTACCGCCGAACCATAGTGAAGCTGCTATTGCAGAGGCCGTTACGCCAGTGCCGCAAGCTAATGTCTCATTTTCTACACCTCTTTCGTAGGTTCTTATACGAATCTTGTCGTTATCGTTTAATAAGAAGTCGACATTGACACCATCTTCTGATATTTCTTTGTCATAACGAATCTTAGCACCTTCAGCATTGACATCAAGCTCTGACAAATTGTTAATTTTTTTAACATAATGAGGTGATCCAGTGTTGATTAAAAGGGTGTTTTCGTCATATTTATAAGACAAAATGTCGCACATTGACAATTCAACATGGAATTCGTTAATAGATTTTTGCAAAACACTGACATTATGAATACCATCGACAGCTTCGTATGTCGCATTCTCTTTTATAATACCTTGCTGATATGCGAAAGCTGCTATGCAACGACCGCCATTGCCACAGAATGTACTTTCCTTACCATCGCAATTGTAGTATCTCATCTTAAAATCGTAATTATCTGACGGAGATAAAACTATCAGACCGTCAGCTCCGATGCCAATGCGACGATCACACATTTTATATATTAATTCCTCGCTTAATAATATTTCCTTTTCTATTGCGTTTATCATGATGAAGTCATTACCAGCACCATGGAATTTGCTAAACTTAATGCTTTGATTTATAGTGTTATTCATAAAAATATTCAGTTTAAAGACATTCTTGTTTTGGCAGGAATTTTGATGTTGTAAAAATAGCATTTTTTTAAAAACAAACCATATCGAAAAAGAATCTTTACTCTTAAAAGAAATCAGGCACGATGTCTCCTGAAAAGATTTTTAAAACAATGACAGACATCATTTATTAACTAACTAATTTTTAAAACATGAAAAGTAAAACAAAAGTATTATTCGTAACTTTAAGTGCTATCGTGATAGCATTATGTGTTCTTACAGTCAATCTGTATGTGTCGCAAGGTCAGTTGAAGAAAACAATGGCAAATGCAGAAATACAGACTAACACTATTGATGAAAATAATATACCTGCTGTGAAAGCAAGTTTTGTGTCTTATAATGGTGAAGATAATTTTGTAGATGCCGCAGAGAAGACAGTGAACACCGTAGTTCACATCAAGACAGAGGTGGTGTCTAAAGGAAACAGCTACTACGATTTCTTTGGTTCGTTGATAGAGCAGCTCTATGGTGGACAGATGCAGATGCCTAATAGCGTATCCGTTGCATACGGCTCTGGTGTTGTTATTTCACCTGACGGCTATATCGTTACTAACAATCACGTTGTTGAAGGTGCAAGTAAGATAGAAGTGACTTTCAACGACAAGCATAAGAGAACCGCTACCATAATCGGTAATGACCCTAGCACCGATTTAGCATTGATAAAAGTAGATGCCAAAGACCTTGAATTTTTGACCTTCGCCGATTCTGATGAAGTTAAGGTGGGAGAGTGGGTACTCGCAGTGGGCAATCCTTTCAATCTCACATCAACAGTCACTGCTGGCATCGTGAGTGCAAAAGCTCGTAACATAAATATATTAGGTGATGGCAGCACCATTGAGTCATTCATTCAGACTGATGCAGCTATAAATCCGGGTAATAGTGGCGGTGCATTGGTAGATATGGATGGTAATCTTATTGGAATAAATGCAGCTATCGCATCACGTACAGGAAGCTATGAAGGTTATTCTTTCGCTATTCCATCTAACATAGTGAAGAAAGTCGTTGAAGACTTCTTGCAATATGGTTCTTTGCAGAGAGCATATCTTGGAATAAGTATCGCTGAAATAACAGAAGAACTCGCTGAAGCAAAAGATATTGAAGTGATGTCTGGAGTTTATATCTTAGGTGTTGATGAAAGAGGTGGAGCTAAAGCTGCTGGCGTTAAAGAAGATGATATTTTATTAAGCGTAAATAACATCTCCGTAAATTCTAATTCACAACTTATTGGAGTCATAAGTCAATATCGTCCAGGTGACAAGGTGACTGTGAAAATTCAACGTAAAGGTGATATCTTAGTCAAAGAAGTGACATTGAAGAATTTGGAAGGTACAGAAGAGATGCACAAAGACAGCGATAGCTTCTATAACGATGTGCTGGGAATTAAAGCACAAGCTTTGTCATCATCATTGAAGAGTGAACTAGGAATAAACCACGGATTGAAGATTGTGGAAGTGAAAGACGGTATCTTCAAACAAAAAGGAATCACTGACGACTTCATAATATTATCTGTCAATTATCAAAAAGTAAGCTCTGAAAAAGATCTTAATAAAGCTTTGAGCAACGACAGAAACGGCAAAATAAGAATAGAAGGTATCAATTCAACTGGAACATATAACATCACTTTTGAGTTCTATCGATAAAAACGTCCGAGAGTAAACACTAATCGAACACTAATAATTTTCGTGAAAATTAGTGAAGATTAGTGGATGAAAAACGTCCGCGAATAAACACTAATCGAACACTAATAATATTCGTGCGAATTCGTGAAGATTAGTGGATGAAAAAATAGAAGACTATAAAACAATCTAGTATCAACTTTGTTAGACTAATATGAGACAATTAAAAATTTCAAAATCGATAACGAACAGAGAGTTAGGTTCTCTCGATAAATACCTTGCTGATATAGCAAGAGAAAACATGGTGACACCAGAAGAAGAAGTGATACTTGCACAGAGGATAAAAGCCGGAGATGATATTGCACTTGAACGATTAGTCAGAGCTAATTTAAGATTTGTGGTCTCGGTGGCGAAACAATATCAAAATCAAGGCTTGAGTCTGCCAGATTTAATAAACGAAGGCAATGTTGGTCTTATTAAGGCAGCGCAAAGATTTGACGAGACTAAAGGATTCAAATTCATCTCATACGCTGTATGGTGGATACGACAATCCATATTGCAAGCCATAGCCGAACAGTCGAGGATGGTGCGACTTCCTTTGAATCAGGTGGGAGCATTGTCGAAGATAAAGAAGACGTCAACAAGATTGGAACAACTGTATCACAGACAACCTACGGTCAAGGAAATTGCAGAAGAGCTGGATATGCCAGAACATAAGGTTACAGCAGCGATGCGTATGAATGCGAAAGAAGTATCTATGGATGCTCCGATAAGCGATGATGACGATATGTCATTGATTGATACTATTATCACTGAAGGATATTCTTCTACAGATGAAAATATCATCCGCAAATTTGACGGTACAGAGATACGACGGTCCATGTCGATACTTACAGACAAAGAACGTGAGATAATAAATCTCTACTTCGGCATTGATGTGTCGCACAACTACACCTTAGAAGAGATAGCATATCGACTTGATCTCACTAGAGAAAGAGTCAGACAGATTAAAGATAAGGCTCTCAAGAAACTTAAACAACATCCTAACAGAAATCTCTTGAGAATGTATCTTGAACAATAAAAGACGTAAAGTCACAGAGACATAAAGACGCAAAGTATTTCTTCGCTTTGCGTCTTTGCATTATAGTTCTAAATTATGCATTATGCATTGTGAATTATGAATTGAAAAAATAAATCAAATCTCTTTTTTTTATCAATAAAGTTTAGTATTTTTGCAACCCGTAGTGTGGCGTATCGTTTACGTCCGACAACATGTTGTTTTTATAAAAACCCTTTTTTCAATGAAAAAGACTAAATACATTTTTGTGACAGGAGGCGTTACGTCTTCCTTAGGTAAAGGTATTATTTCTTCATCTTTAGCAAAGTTATTGCAAGGTAGAGGATTCTCAGTAACAATCCAAAAACTCGATCCATATATCAATATAGATCCAGGTACATTAAATCCTTACGAACATGGTGAATGTTTCGTGACAGAAGACGGTGCAGAGACAGACCTCGACTTAGGTCACTACGAACGTTTCTCAAATACAGCGACCTCTAAAGCAAATAATGTAACAACAGGTCGTATCTACCAAAGTGTTATCAACAAAGAAAGAAAAGGTGAATATCTTGGTTCAACAGTTCAAGTTGTTCCTCATATCACGGACGAAATCAAGAGATGCGTCAAGCTTCTTGGCCATACAGGAAAATATGATTTCGTAATCACAGAAATCGGCGGTACAGTAGGCGACATCGAGTCATTGCCATTCGTTGAAGCAATCCGTCAGATGCGTTGGGAAATGGGACAAGACTCAGTGGTTATCCACCTCACTCTGGTTCCTTACCTCTCAGCTGCTCAAGAACTCAAAACCAAACCTACACAACATTCTGTCAAGTCATTGCAAGAACAAGGTGTTCAGCCAGACATCATCGTATGCCGCTGCGAAAAACACATCTCTCAATCAATAAAATCTAAGATTGCATTGTTCTGTAATGTTGAAAAGACTTCAGTCATAGAATGTATCGACGCTGATTCTATCTATGACGTGCCAATCTTGATGATGGAAGAAGGTCTCGATAGAGAAGTCTTGAGAAAGACAAACACAGAAATACCAGAAAAGATAGATATAGAAAACTGGAAAGAATTCTTGAATCGTCTTCACAATCCAAAACACGACATCACAGTTGCTTTGGTCGGTAAGTATGTAGAATTAAAAGACGCATACAAATCAATCCGTGAAGCTTTGATTCATGGTGGCGTTGCTAACGATACAAAGGTTCATATCAAGAGTATCCACAGTGAAGAAATTACAAGAGAAAATGCTAAAGACATCCTCGCAGGCGTAGACGGTATCTTGGTAGCTCCAGGTTTCGGCAGCAGAGGTATCGAAGGCAAGATCAACGCTGTAGAATACGCCCGCGTCAACAAGATTCCTTTCATGGGTATCTGCCTCGGTATGCAATGCGCTGTCGTTGAATTCGCAAGAAACGTCCTCGGCTATGAAGACGCTCACTCACGCGAAATGAGCCCTGATACAAAACATCCAGTCATCGACATCATGGCTGAACAAAAGAACATCACCAATATGGGCGGAACAATGCGTCTTGGAGCCTATCCTTGTAAAGTCACAGAAGGTTCTAACCTCCACAAGGCTTACGGCGAGTTACTCATATCAGAACGTCACCGCCATCGTTATGAATTCAACAACGAATATATCGAAGAATTCAAGAAACACGGCATGAAGATAACTGGTGTCAACCCAGACACAAACCTCGTTGAAGTAGTAGAGATAGAAGACCATCCATGGTATGTAGCTTCTCAATATCACCCAGAATATAAGAGCACAGTGGCAAAACCACATCCTATGTTCGTAGGTTTCGTGAAAGCTATGCTCGAATATAGCGGAAAATAATCAATAAAATATCAAATTTTATCATCGAAAAATAGGTGCATAAGTAATGTAAGATAATTCTTTATGTTATTTTTGCACCTTTAAAAATTAAATAAAAGTATATGGATAAAAATTCTCTTATTGGTATCGTCCTTATCTTAGGTATCTTGATTGGTTGGTCAGTATGGATGACACCTTCTAAAGAAGAACTAGCACAACAACGTCACATTCAAGACTCTATCAACAGAGTCAACAGAGAACGATTCATCAAGGATTCTATCACAATGGCTGAAGCCAATGCAGCTATGACAAAAACAGAGAACGCTTCTGTAAAAGATGAATCTTACGCAGCCCGTTACAATCAATTCGGTTCATTCGCTGAAGCAGCTACTGGCGAAAACAAGACATGGACTCTCGAAAACGACTTGCTTAAAGTAGACCTTTCATCAAGAGGTGCTTATGTGAAGACTGTCGAACTTAAAGATTACAAGACTTACGACTCTCTTCCTTTGATAGGCTTCGATGAAGAAACTTCAAGATTCAACCTTGAATTCATCGCCGACGGTAAAGGCATCAACTCATACGATCTTTATTTCGAGCCTTATATCAACGGCTTTCCATACGAAGGCAATGAGACTATAACTCTCGACGGAAGAGACTCTTTAGTCCTTTCTCTCCGCGCTTACGTCAACGACGCAGAAGGCAACAAGAGCCTCGATAAATATCTTGAATATCGTTACACAATGTACAAAGACCAATATATGCTTGGCTTCGACATTGTTACTAATAACCTTAAAGGCATCATCCCAGCTAACACACGTTTCATGACAATGGACTGGGCTGTCGATGTTCTTAAACAAGAAAAAGCTAGCGACCGCATCAATTTCGAGACTATATACTATATGTATACAAACAACGATGTTGAAGCTCTCTCAAAGACAGAAGTCGCAAATGAAGAAAAAGAGTTGAACTCAGGCGTGAAATGGATTTCTTTCAAACAGAAATTCTTCAGCTACGCTCTTATCTCTAAAGAAAGTTTCGACGATGCTTTCATCGAATTACATACTAAATCAAGACCATCGAACAAACGTTACCAAAAGTCAATGAGTGCCGTCATAGACGTGCCTTTCGATGGTTTGAATGAAGATAACAAAATCGAGATGTCATATTATTTCGGTCCTAACAACTTCAAAGTCTTGAAACAATATGATTTGAATCTTGAAGATCAAATCCCGCTCGGCGGCAAACTCGTCTCTTGGATTAACAAACTTATCGTTATCAACGTATTCGACTGGTTAGGACACTATGGCTGGAGCTACGGCGTCGTTATCTTGGTATTGACACTCATCATAAAATTATGCTTGATGCCTATCGCTTTCAAATCATATATGTCATCAGCTAAGATGCGCGTCTTGAAACCAGAAATCGATGAAATCAACGCTAAATATCCAAAACAAGAAGATGCCATGAAGAAACAACAAGCTATCATGGATCTTTACAAGAAAGCAGGCGCAAGTCCAACATCAGGATGTCTCCCAATGTTATTGCAATTCCCAATCTTGATTGCGATATTCCGTTTCTTCCCTTCAAGTATCGAATTGCGTCAACAATCATTCTTATGGGCAGACGACTTATCAACATATGATAGCATTTTAGATCTTCCATTCAATATTCCATTCTATGGAGATCATGTCAGCTTGTTCACTTTATTGATGACAGCATCAACATTACTTTATACCTATATCAATAACAAACAAATGCAACAAGCACAAGGCAACCAAGCGATGCCAGGTATGAAGTTAATGATGTATCTCATGCCAATCATGTTCCTCGGTATCTTCAACAGCTACTCAGCAGGTTTGAGCTACTATTACCTCTTAGTCAACTTGATTACATTCTTGCAAATGTATCTCTTCAAGATTTTCCTCAATGAAGATAAATTACGCGAACAAATCGAGAAAGCTAAGAAAAAACCTGTCAAGAAATCTAATTTCCAAAAGAGATTGGAAGAGATGCAAAGACAGCAACAACAAATGAGAAGATAATAAAGACTTAAGACTAATGTCTAAGGGCTAAAGTCTAAAGTCAAAAGATAAAGGGCTAAAGAATTCTTTAGTCCTTTTTTGTGGTTTGTGGAAAAAATACACATTTTGTGGAATGTTATAATAATCAACAAAACCTAAATCACCATATATCAATACTATTTCCATTGGTATAATACTTGTAAATTTTCATTGATAAATTATTAATATTATATGGAAAAACTTAACTTTATTACTAAACACAAAAAACTAATCATCACTGTAATATCGCTTGTTATCATTGCAGCTATTGTTTTTCATTTTTTAGATAGGGAAGAAAAGGAAGAGGTTTACCCTATGGTGACCGTAGAAAAGGTGAAACAAGAAGATGTCGCTATCTATGGAGAATATGTAGGGCGCATCAGAGCACAGCAGTTTGTCGAAATCAGAGCTCGTGTTGAAGGTTATCTGGAGAAGATGCTCTTCGAAGAAGGTACACATATTCACAAAAACCAGCTCTTGTATGTCATCAACCAAGACAGATATAAGGCGAGAGTCGATAAAGCCAAGGCGCAGCTCAACAAAGACATGGCGCAGGCTCGTAAGGCAGAACGCGACCTTGAGAGAATACGTCCTCTTTACGAACAAAATGCTGCAAGTCAGCTTGACCTTGATAATGCCATTGCTGCTTATGAGACAGCAAAGGCTTCTGTTACTATGAGTGAAGCCGACTTGTATCAAGCAGAGTTAGAGCTTAGCTACACAACAGTGAACTCACCGATATCAGGTTATATCACAGAAAGTGAAGCCGACTTGGGAACATTGGTAGGTCCTTCATCAAAATCACATCTTGCTACTATAATTAAGATGGATACCGTTTTGATTGACTTCAGCATGACAGCCTTGGATTATCTTAAGTCTAAAGAGAGAAACGTTGAGTTCGGACAAAAAGACACCACACGTTCATGGCAGCCACACGTAACAATAACATTAGCAGACAACACAATATATCCATATAAAGGTCTCGTCGATTTTGCTGCTCCTCAAGTTGATGAACTCACTGGAACATTCTCTGTGAGAGCCGAGATGACAAATCCAGACAGAGCCTTGTTGCCAGGACAATTCACCAAAGTCAAGCTCTTGCTCGACGTAAGAGAAAACGCCAATGTCGTTCCATTAAAATCTGTTGATATTGAAAAAGGCGGTGCATACATTTACGTCTTGCGTGCCGATGCTACAGTGGAAAGAAGATTTATAGAGATAGGACCTGAGTGGAATAATAATGTAGTGGTTGAAAGAGGTCTGAGTGCAGGGGAGTTTATCGTCACAGAAGGATATCATAAGTTGAATCCTGGTGACAGAGTCGAGTTTCATTATAAAAAATAAGGATGGCTTATGAAGGTTTCATTTTTTATAGATAGGCCCGTATTTTCTATCGTCATATCTATATTGATAGTCATATTAGGATTTATCGGATTGACGATGTTGCCGATAGATCAATATCCGCAGATAACACCACCTGTCGTCAAGATTAGTGCGACATATCCTGGAGCCAGCTCGCTCACCGTTGCACAGGCTGTAGCCACTCCGATAGAGCAGCAACTCAACGGAACACCAGGCATGATATATATGGAGTCTACTAGCTCCAACTCTGGAAGCTTCTCCGCTACCGTCACTTTTGATATCGGAACAAACCCAGAACTGGCAGCTGTCGACATTCAAAACAGAATAAAACTCGCAGAGTCACGATTGCCAGCTGAGGTAGTGCAGAACGGCATCAACGTCGAACGTCAGTCTCCAAGCCAGCTCATGACGATATGTCTCACCTCATCGGACCCTAAGTTTGATGAGATATATCTCAGTAACTTCGCCACACTCAACGTCCTCGACCTCATCAGACGTATCCCTGGTGTTGGTAGAGTAAGTAATATCGGTAGCCGTTATTATGCGATGCAGATTTGGGTGCAGCCTGATAAACTCGCGAGTTATGGTCTCACCATCGCCGACCTTCAGAACAGCTTGAAAGACCAGAACAGAGAATCAGCAGCAGGTGAGTTCGGCAAGGCTCCTATGTCGGGTATCGACATCACAACACCTATCACCACACAAGGTCGTCTCTCGACAGTGGGACAGTTTGAGGAGATAGTGCTGAGAGCCAACCCTGACGGCTCTTTAATCAGACTGCGTGACGTGGCAAGAATATCATTGGAAGCACAATCTTATAATACAGAAAGCGGCATCAATGGAGAGAATGCTGCTATCTTAGGAATATACATGCTGCCAGGTGCTAATGCGGTGGAAGTGGCAAACAAGGTAAAGGAAATGATGGAAGAGATAAGCAAAAACTTCCCTGAAGGCATGAGCTATGAGATTCCTTTCGACATGACTACATATATCTCAGAATCCATATCTGAAGTTTACAAGACTTTATTCGAAGCTTTGATACTTGTTATCCTCGTCGTTTTCCTTTCGTTGCAAAGCTGGAGAGCAACGGTGATTCCATTGATAGCAGTGCCAATTTCTTTGATAGGAACATTTGGTTTCATGTTGATATTCGGTTTCTCTTTAAACATATTAACACTTCTCGGATTAGTCCTCGCTATCGGTATCGTTGTTGATGACGCCATCGTGGTGGTGGAGAATGTGGAACGTATCATGGAACACGAACATCTGTCGCCATACGAAGCCACGAAGAAAGCGATGGAAACACTTGTTAGTCCGCTCATCGCTACATCATTAGTACTTGCTGCTGTGTTCGTGCCAGTGAGTTTCTTGGCTGGAATAACAGGAATATTATACAGACAATTCACTATAACGATTGTTGTCTCTGTATTGATATCAACAGTTGTGGCTCTTACATTAAGTCCGGTGATGTGTTCTTTGATATTAAAGCCAAAGAATAACGACAATCCAAACTTCATCTTCAGAAATATCAATAAGTTCTTGTTATACGGCGAAGAACGTTATGGCAATGCTATCTTAAAAGTCGTCAAGAATCCTAGAAGAATGTTGTTCTGGTTCGGCATGACATTGGTATTTATCGTCGGTTTGAATAAGATTATTCCTAGCAGTTTCCTTCCTGTTGAAGACCAAGGATATTTTAAGGTTGAGTTGGAACTTCCGGAGAACGCAACTCTTGAACGCTCACGTGTCGTTGCAGAAAGAGCCATCGATTATCTCATGACTCTTGACGAGGTGGAATATGTTCAGAGTGTTGTAGGTTCAAGTTCTCGTGTGGGAACAAGCCAGTCGGCGACAGAGTTGACTGTCATCCTCAAGCCTTGGGAAGAAAGAGACAATACCACGATACAAGATATTATGGATAAGGTAAAGAAAGAGTTTTCTCGTTATCCAGAAGCTAAGGTATATCTGTCGTTGCCACCTGTCATCCCAGGTTTAGGTTCTTCGGGAGGATTCGAGATGCAGCTGGAAGCACGTTCCGACGCTACCTTCGACAATCTCGTGGCTGCTACCGATACCTTGATGTACTACGCCTCAAAACGTAAGGAACTTTCAAGTCTGTCAACATCATTGAAATCAAATATACCTCAGATTTATTTCGATGTTGACAGAGACAAGGCAAAACTCGCAGGCGTACCAATGGCTGAGATTTTCTCTACCATGAAAGCTTACACCGGAAGTGTCTACGTCAACGACTTCAACCTTTTCAACAGAGTGTATCGTGTCTACATACAAGCTGAAGCCGACTATCGTCAGTCTCAGAATAACATCAATCTCTTTTATGTAAGAGGTGCCAACAGAACCATGATACCACTGACTTCATTAGGCAGCACATCATACACTACTGGCCCTGGAAGCATAAGCCGATTCAATATGTTCAACAGCGTTGTCGTAAGAGGTCAGGCTGCACAAGGATATAGTTCTGGTGAAGCTACAAAGATAATGGAAGAACTTGTTGACACTCATCTTCCAAAGAATATTGAAGTAGAATGGAGCGGTTTATCTTATCAAGAAAAACAAGCAGGAGGTAAGTTGGGAATAATCTTAGCCTTGGTGTTTGTCTTCGTGTTCCTATTCCTAGCCGCATTATACGAAAGCTGGATGGTCCCGATAGCAGTCTTGTTGTCATTGCCTATAGCAGTGCTCGGCTCATATCTCGGAGTATGGATCTGTGGATTAGAAAACGACATATACTTCCAGATTGGTCTCGTCATGTTGATGGGTCTCGCTGCTAAAAATGCTATCCTCATCGTTGAGTTCGCTAAAGAGATGGTTGATAAAGGGGAAGACGTGGTAAAAGCAGCCGTCATGGCAACACGTCAGAGATTCCGTCCTATCCTGATGACATCATTGGCATTCATCTTAGGATTGATACCATTGGTTTTATCGAGCGGACCAGGTTCTGCCAGCCGTCAGGCCATCGGAACAGGTGTCTTCTTCGGAATGATAAGCGCGGTGATATTCGGAGTTATCATGGTGCCGTTCTTCTTCGTTTTAGTTTATAAAATCAAGAATAAATTCAAAAAGTCTGTGTCATGAAAAAGTATATCATAATCATATTATCATTATTATCTTTCTCATCTTGCAGAATGGGAAAAGAATATACCAAGATGGAGATAGATATGCCAGAGACTTTTACATCCTATGTCCATGACAGTATCTGTTATGCTGACGTCAAATGGTGGGAAGTCTATGCTGACACCAACCTTATAAATCTCATTAATTTCACTTTGGAAAATAACAAAGACATGAAGATGGCTATGGCTAAGGTAAAAGAGATGGCAGCGAGAAAGAAGATTGAGTATGCCAATTTCTTCCCTGGAATAAATGCTAGCGTATATGGTCAAGATGAGAAGCTTAACTATCAAGGTAATTTCGACAAGCAACCACACGATATTGAATACGGAGTGAAGGCTAACATCAGCTGGGAATTGGATTTATGGGGCAATCTCCGTTGGTCTAATGACGCTTCCGTCGCTGAATATATGTCGACAATAGAAGGACAACGAGCCTTGATGATGAGTCTGGTATCAGAAGTGGCTAAGATATATTTCGAACTCATCGCTCTTGACAATGAGTTGCTTATCGTAAAGCAGACATTACTTGCTAGAGAAGACGGCGTGAAACTGGCGAAGCTTCGTTTTGAAGGAGGTCTCACAAGCGAGACTTCATATCAGCAGGCTAAGCTTGAATATGCCAAGACCGCTACCATGATTCCTGACTTGGAGAAGAAGATAGCGATGAAAGAAAACGAGCTTTTGGCATTGTCGGGAAGCTATCCTAAGAAAGTAGACAGAGTGAGAAAACAGAACAACTTCGTGTTGCCAGATAGTATTCCTGTAGGCTTACCTTCTGACCTTATGGAGAGAAGACCTGACGTGAGAAAGGCTGAACAGAAACTGATAGCAGCAAACGCCAAAGTAGGAGTGGCATATACCAATATGTTTCCTAAGATTGCCTTGACATCGAGTCTTGGCTTAGAGACAGATAAATTTACGACATTGTTGTCATCGCCGATGTTTTTTGTAGGAACTAATCTTTTGTCGCCAGTCTTTAACATGGGAAAGAACAAAGCGAGATATAAGGCACAGCTGGCAGTCTACGAACAAGAATGTTACAATTACGAAAAAGTCGTGATGTCGGCCTTCTATGACGTGATGAATGCCTTGGTTGAATTTGAAAAGATAAAACAGATTTACGACTCACGTCTGCTTTTGAAAGAATCAGCACAAGCCACAATGGAACTGGCACAGCTTCAATATATCAATGGTGTTATCGGTTACCTCGACGTGCTCGACGCACAGAGAAACTACTTCGACGCACAGATAAGCCTCAGCAACGCCTACCGCGACAAACAAATCACCATGGTGAAATTGTATAAAGCATTGGGAGGAGGGTATTGAGAAGACAACAAGTCCAATGGACTTGTTGTCTTTAATAAAACCAAATCCTTTCTTAAACGTTTTAGCATTTGAAAATGATTCTTATGTTAAGACGTTTATTTTTATTAATAATAATTGTTATTTCAGCTGTTTCGTTAAAGGCGGAAGGCGAGGAGTTGTCGGTTG
>JBGVET010000014.1:0-30077 GCA_045120395.1 Candidatus Limimorpha sp. | reverse complement strand
TATTACCTCAAGTCGCATCGTGGGGTAAGGGGATGGTGGCTACATATTGATGTTGTGCTGTTGCTTTTTACTGAAAGCTGCTACTAACGACTCATAAATCTACCCTTAATCGTGTATTGGATGATAGTTGCGGATTTTAGGAATATTTAAAATTATTTCAATGAAAAAGTTATTTGTAACCTTAGCTTTCTTGGCTGTATCTTTAATTAGCAACGCTCAGTTGTTTGTTGCAGGTTCTTTAAGTGCTTATCATGTTGGTGGTGAGACATCTTATAAGGCTCCATTCCATACTGTTGACAAAGCTCCTATTCAAAATGGATTTACAATTACTCCGGCTGTTGGTTATATGATTCCAGGTAAGAGCTATGGTTTTGGTCTTGGTTTGGGCTATGGCTATTCTTCAATTAAAGACGACTATACTCTTACTAATGGCGATGTAATTGTTGCACTTAATGAAAAGAACTATTCTAACACTTTCGATTTCGGTCCTTTCTTCCGTTATGCTTATGCTAGATTTGACAAGATAACATTATATGTTGATGCAAAAATACCTATGAGTGTTTCTAATGATAAGACAAAAATAGGTGACGATGTAGCGATAGATGGTGACAAGATTTTTTCAATCGGTGGCCGTTTGATTCCAGGTTTGACATATAAGTTTAACAATCATATTCTCTTTACTACAGAAATCGGTTTGTTGAGTATCAATTGTATGCATACAAGAATTACATCTCCTAGCGGAACTGTCTATAAAACTAACGAATTCAAGCTTGGAGCTAACACTCGCCAGACTGCAGCGTTTGGTTTTGTTTACCTCTTCTAAATAAAAAAATCGACTCAATTTTGAGTCGATTTTTTTATTATTGCCTGGAATATTTATCATTCACCGCAACCACCGCCGCAGCTGTCGCAGCAGCTTTGATTGTGACAGTGACCACCGCCGCAACCGCCACCGAAGTCTGATTCGTTAACTTCGCGTACGTCTAAGATTTCGCCTGTGAAATATAATGGAACACCTGCTAATTCTGGGTTGAAGTCAACTTTAACTGTTGTTTCGCCAATTTCCAAAATCTTGCCTGGGAATGGTTGTCCGTGGTTGTCTGTGAACCATACTGTTGCACCAACTTGGCAGATTGTTTCATTGAAAACGCCGTCTTGTACGAAGATTTCTTTGTTGACATCGAGGATGTTTTCGTCTTTACGTTCGCCATAGCCTTCTTGTGGAGTCAAAGCGAAGCCAAATGTTGCGCCTGGTTCTAAACCGTCTAAGTTTTCTTCGAATTTAGGTAATAACATGCCAGCGCCGAATATAGCTTGGAATGGTTGTTCTTTTGTAGTTTCTTGGATGATTTCACCGTCAGCTGTTTCGCGGTGTAAAACGTATGTCATTGTGACAACAGTGTTTTTTGCAACTTTCATTTTCTTGTGTTTTAATTTATTGTTAATAATAATTTTTCTGTTCAAAGTTCAGCGATGCCTGAGCCTGTCGAAGGCAAAGCTCGGCGCTTCGACAAGCTCAGCGACCGAAAAGTTCAATACGTTCCGAACATTTTTCGTAAGAACCACTCGATTGAAACGAGCGATAAAATTACAAAAAATATCAATTTCATATTGATTAAATCTTGATAATTTGTTTCTTCTCTTGTTATCGATGTGATTCTGTCATCATTCTCAATGCTTTCGATAAGTTGATTCATTTCATTGACATTGAAATTCTTTCCGTTTGTCAACGAAGCTAAAAGTTTCATTCTTTGTGAATTGGCTACTAAATCCTGAGCTTCAGCTCCAATGCTTACAATAGAGAAACTTCCAGTTTCTGAGTATGTTGTGTTTCCTAATTTCGCTTCTGCTGTGAAGTTGTAAATGCCTTCAGGTAATGAGTTGATATCTAAACGATATGATTTGTTATGCTTTGAAAAATCATAGTCGTAGACTTTCTTTGAATGTTTGTCGATGATACGCATTCTCAAGTCAGGTTCATTGGTAAGTTCCTGACTTGGATTCTTCAAATCTGCTGTGAAAATGATGTTCTCATTATTAAGATATTCGTCTTTGTAGTTGATGATTAGCTCCTTGTCTTTTTCTGTTAAAAGATATTTTACTGATTTTGAGAATAGTTCTTCGAAATTGCCATATTCTTTGTTGTTATGGAAATCATATAACTTCCATCTCCATATTCCTGTGCCGAAAAGGAATGCGTTTTTCCTTCCGTTCTCATCGCTGCTGAAACTCATCAAAGGCGATTGCGTTGATACATCCTTGATATTCATGTGGAGCATGACATCGTGATTTGTCTTGTATGTGAATTCAAGATGTGGAAGTGAGAGCGGTGGAAAAATATTGATGGCGTCAATCAATTCATTGTCGATGTTGAAAATTCCGAATGTGTTGTTGTAATCTGCCTTTATGTCGAGGATGCTGTTTACTGCTCCTTTCCTCAGTTCGATGGATGATTGTATTGTGTTGAATGTTTCTAAATCTGTGTTTTCGCCTACGATACAAAACACTGGTATTTCATTGTTTTCTTTCAACTGCTTGCTAAGCTCGGCTTGGTTATCCATTCCGAGGTGCGGAATCTGGTGCAAGAAGATTATGTCGTAGTTTTTAAAGTCGGGGAGTTCTTCTCCTGAGAAAATCATGTCGGTTTCAAAATTATCTCCCAAAATGTTTCTCAAGCTTCCTAAATCTGGATGTGGAGATTTGGCAAAAAACAATGCCTTATATTGTTTGTCGATGACATCGATAAAAATACGTTTGCTGTTGTTGTTAGTTGTGACTTCTCCTTTTATGTTGTTGATAATTACATCAATTTGTTTCACACCTTCATCTCCCGACTCAATGTTGAAGTCTATTGTATTTGAGAAACGACTAGAGTTGACGCTAATCTCTTTTTCTTCTATGATTTCATTGTCGACCAAAACTGTGATGTTCATAGCTTTGTTGCGGCAGTTGTTGGCATTGGCTGTCAATCTGATTGGGATTGTAGTTTGAGACGGAACTGTCTTGTTGTAGAAAATGTCTTTTATGTAAATGTCGGGATAATTTGTTGTGTCACCTAATGTTACGGAATAAATAGGGAATGGGTAAGACTCGATGTCTTGTTCTGGAGAATACGATTTGTTGCAGATGCCGTCGGATAGAAGTATGACAGCTCCTACGTTTTTCTTATAATAGTTTTTCTTAAAAGTTTTTAAGACATTGCTGATATCTGTGTAATAGTCTTGATAGTTGATACTGTCGAACTCTATTGTTTCGTTGCCGAAAAGATATTTGTCGACAGTATATTTTTCACAGAGTTCGTTGGTTAATGAGTCGAGAAGAAGTGGATATGTGTTTTTGTAAAAACTAGAATCCTTGGTGAGAATCAATGATGTGGAGTTGTCTTGTGCAATGATTATCGTTGACTTTTCTATTGTCTTTTTCTTAATTTTAAAAAATGGGTTGAAAAATAATATGACGAGCAAACTCGTGACGGTGCATCTTAAAATAAATAGCAATATTGTCAAAGATTTGCTGTAATGCTGTTTCTTGTTAAATAGATATAAAAGTGAGGCGAAGCAAAGTCCGAAGAGTATAGCGATTACAAATATCCACATGATTATGATTCATTTTTTTACTAAGTTGCAAATTTAATAAAAAACTAAGAAACTTTGCTTCTTTGTCTTTTGACAATTATCAAAAAAAAATTATTTTTGTTGCAAATAAAAAATGATGTTTTATGAATAATTTTGAAGCAGAAGTAAATAAATGTTGTGAATTATTGAAAGAAGGTAAAGTTATTATATATCCGACAGATACGATTTGGGGAATAGGCTGCGACGCTACCAATTACGATGCTGTCGAGAAGATTTATAATATCAAGGAACGTTCAAAAGGCAAGGGCTTGATTGTGCTTGTCGACAGCGTTGAGATGTTGAAAGAGTATGTGAATAATTTCCCTCCAATTGCACCAGATATCATCAAGGCTGCAAAAAATCCGTTGAGCATAGTTTATTCAGAGTCGAAGGGCTTGGCAAAGAATGTGTCGGCTGACAGCACCATTTGTATTCGTGTGGTTGATAATGATTTCTGCAAGGCGTTGATACATAAACTTGGACATCCGATTACATCTACATCAGCAAATCTCGCGGGCGATAAGGCTCCTTCTATATATGTGGAAATTACGGACCAGATAAAATCGTCTGTGGATTATGTGGTTCAGCTGTATCATGATGTTCTCACAAAACCAAAGGCTTCTACAATCATAAGGTTGTATGAAGATAATCATTTCGATATCATTCGACAGTGAGGGGTTTTAGTTAGGAGTTAGGAGTTAGGAGTTGGGAGTGAACAATTTTGGTTTGGTTTTGTTAAAAATAGAAAAAGTATGAAATACATTAAGTTATTATTATCTGTCGTTTTTGTTTCTACTCATTTTTTGTTGAGTGCTCAAAGTGTTGATAAAGACATTAAAATGGATTCGAAAGCTGCTCTTCAAAAGATGTCAACCATTTATTATCTGATTGATAATTTTTATGTGGATACTGCAAATTTTGAAGTTCTGACTGAAGAGGCTATCACAACAATACTCAAGGAGTTGGATCCTCATTCTGCATATATATCTAAGAAAGATGTTCAAAAAGCCAATGAGCCTTTAGAGGGTAGTTTTGAAGGTATAGGTGTGACTTTTCAGATCTTTCAGGATACTATCTTAGTCGTGTCGCCAGTGTCGGGTGGTCCTTCAGATAAGGTAGGCATTATGGCAGGTGATAAGATTGTTACGATTGACGGTGAAGATGCCTTCGGAAAAAAGGTTGACAATGAATATGTGGCAAAACATTTAAGAGGCGAGAAAGGAACAAAGGTGGTCCTTGGAATAAAACGTGGTAATAGCAATGAGTTGATTGACTTTGAAGTCGTTAGAGATAAGATTCCGTTGAATAGCATTGACGCGTCTTTTATGCTCGACAAGAAAATCGGTTATATCAAGTTGGATCGTTTTGCGAAGACTTCTATGGAAGAATTTGATGCTGCTTTGGCTGAGCTTAAAGCAAAGAAAATGAAGTCTTTGATATTGGACTTAAGAGGTAATAACGGTGGCTACCTCAATGTGGCTGCTGAGTTGAGCAATCAATTTCTAAAAAAAGATTTAGACATAGTTTTTACCGAAGGTGATAAAAGTCCAAAACAGGTTTTCAAGACTGATAAAAATGGTACGTTCACAGATGGTAAGCTTGTGATATTGATTGACGAAGGTTCAGCATCTGCTAGTGAAATTGTTTCGGGTGCGATTCAAGATTGGGACAGAGGCGTGATTATTGGCAGACGTTCTTTCGGTAAGGGATTGGTGCAGAGACCTTTCAATCTCGCTGATGGCTCTGTGGTGCGTCTTACAACGGCAAGATATTATACCCCTACAGGAAGATGCATACAACGTGCCTATGACAAAGGTTCTGAAGATTATTTCAAGGAAATGACAAAACGTATGGAACATGGGGAGTTCTATCATTCTGACAGTATTCAATTCCCTGATTCTTTGAAATATTCTACCTTGTTGAGCGGCAGGACGGTATATGGCGGCGGTGGTATAATGCCAGATATTTTTATGCCAGTGGATACTACATACTCAACAAAATTGTATACCGACTTGGTGAGAAAGGGTGTCTTTAATAAATTTACCGTAGAATATGTCATGGCAAATAGAAGCGAAATATTAAGTCAGTATGTAGATTTTGATAAGTTCAATGCTGAGTTTAATGTATCAGATTCTATGATGGATGACTTTAGAAAGTTTGCAGAAAAAGAAGGCGTTACATGGAATGATGAACAGTATGAACGCTCTGCGCCTCTTATCAAATTGCAGCTTAAAGCTTTGATAGCTCGTAATGAATGGGATATGGAAAATTATTATCAAGTTGTCTTGCAAGAGGATAAGGTGATAAAAAAAGCAATGGAAGTGCTTGGTGACAGTAATCTATACAGAAGTATTTTGAAGAGATAATAAATGTTGTTTTATATTTTTACGAATAAAGAAGGTTCAAAAGGCCTTCTTTATTTTTTTTATCTTATAATTATTAATTAATATTTGTGGATAAGTGGAAATGTTAGCAAAAAAAATCATAAATTTGTAAGCTTGTTTTTTCTTGTGAATAAAGCCTTATTTAAAAGTAAAAAATGAGTTTATAATTAAGAAAATAAATTTAAAATATAACTAAAATTATCCCAAATGAAAAAAATGCAAAATTCTATTTTTCAAAAAGTTATGATTTTGTGTCTGGCTATGATTATGAATGTAAGCCTTTTTGCACAAGCTCGTATTGAATTGAACTCTAACTACAGAGGCGCTACTCAGCTTTTAGAATCATCACTGAATGGTTTTGAAACAACTATCTCTTATAACGCAATCGAAACCGAACTTGTTGAAACCGAACATGGAAATTTCTCAAGACTTATCCTTGCTGATGCTGTCGCTTGCGGTGAAATAGGTGCTCCATCATTACCAATTACAAAGAAACTTATAGCAGTTCCTTTCGGAGCAACACCGTCTGTTAAAATAGCTTCATATAGCACAGCAGATTATAAACTCAGCGAATACGGCATGGAAAGAGTTTATCCACAACAGCCATCTTACAGCAAAGATACAAAGGTTGAAGATGTCGTTTTCCAATATAATAAAGCTGCATACAAGACAAGAACTTTCGCTAGTGCTCCAGAGGTAAAAGTGGAAATGCTCGGAACAATGCGTGGAGTGCAAATCGCATCATTGCAAGTGGAACCAATAAGCTACAACCCATCAAGCAACACAATCCGCGTTTTTAACGACATCAACTTTGAAGTCGACTTTGAAGGTGCTGACGTTGAATTGACAGAAGAGAATTTAGTTGGTTCATATAGTCCATATTACGATGTCGTTTACAAGCAAATGTTCAACTCAAGAACTTTGGCTGATGTTTTTTATGACCATCCTGACTTATACGAAACACCAGTTCGTATGACTGTTGTTGCAAATGAAATGTTTGAAGAAGCTCTTCAGCCATGGCTTGCATGGAAGACACAAAAAGGTTTTTATATTGATGTGAAATATGTTGAATCAACAACATCTTCATCTATTATCAAGTCATACGTTAAAGAGCAATACAACACAGTGAAACCATCTTTCCTTGTTATTGTTGGTGATAAAAACCTTGTAGCTCCAAGCTTAGAAAAAGGCGTGGAGACTTCTAGAGTTACCGACTTGTACTATGCATGTGTTGATGAAGATTTTTTCCCAGATATCTACTATAGCAGAATGAGCTGCGAGACAGTTGAAGAGTTAGAATCTCTTATCGAGAAAGTTCTTCAATATGAACAATACACAATGCCAGATCCTTCATATTTGAGTGATGCTTTATTTATAGCAGGTGTTGATGATTGGTGGAACTCAAAGGTTGGTACACCAGCTGTTAATTATGCTACCAGCTTCTTCTTCAACCAATCTAATGGTATGAATACAGTGCATAAGTATACATCGACTTATAATGGTTGTTATGACAATATTGACAAAGGCGTTGGCTTTGTAAACTACACAGCTCATGGCATTGAGTTAGGATGGCAGGATCCAGCTTTCAATACAGATCATGTCAAGACTCTGACTAATAAAGATAAATATTTCTGGGCAATAGGCAACTGCTGTTTAACAGGTGACTGGGGAACAGACCAAGGACCTTGTTTAGGTGAGGCATTTATCAGAGCTGACCAGAAAGGTGCTTGGGGATATATTGGTTCATGTCCTGTAAGTTATTGGAATGAAGACTATTATTTCGCTGTAGGTGCTACAACGGTATTTAACAAAACTCCAAATCCAAATCAGACAGAAGAAGGTTTTTATGAAATGTTCTGGAAAGATGATGTGTATAATTCTTTGTCATCAGTCCCATTTGTTGGAAATCTTTCTGTGACAAACGCACATGCGGGATCGTATGAAACAACATCAGGAATAGAACTATTGTATTACTGGGAAGCTTATCACACAATCGGTGACGGTACAGTTATGCCATATCGTACAAATCCAATAGAAAATACAGTGTCTCATTCAGAGGTGCTAAATATGGGCCTTGATTTCTACACTGTGTTCGCTGATCCTTCATCATATGTTGCTATATCAAAAGATGGCGTATTGATAGGTGCAGAAATGGTAGGAAAGGCAGGTTTTGTTGACGTGAAGATTATCCCTGTTCTTACAGAAGGCGATGTCACAATCACTGTAACTCATCCACAACGTGCCCCTTACATTAAGAACGTGCTTGCGTTGCCAACAGATGGTCCTTACTTGTCAGTATATGACTTCTCTCCAAAGAGTTTCCCTGTAACTCAAGAAAATAAAATGACATTGACAATGAGAAACGTTGGTAATGATCCTGTCTCTGCAGAGGCAAAAGTTACATTGACAAGCGATTCTGACTTCTTGACATTTACTGATAATGAAGCTATTTTCACAACATTAGAAGCAGGCGCAACAATTGATTTGGTTGATGAGTTCGCATTTGTCTTTGATAAGGCTCTTGAAGATATGGAAGAAGTTGTAGTGACTGCAAAGATAGAATACGATACTTTAGAGTGGATAAACAAAATCGTATTGACAGTCAATGATCCAGTTATTGAATATGTGGGTGTAGAATGGGATGGCGCATACGAAGCAGGCGGTACATACACACTCCATGCTCAATTTAAAAACATCGGTCACTATAAGGCAGAGAATGCTGTTGTGACAATAGCATCATCAAACGAATATATCACACTCAAAAATACAACAAGTGAAATTGGAACAATTGAAGTTGGTGAGACTGCATCATTCGATTTTGAAGTTACCATCGATGACTCATGTTCAATACAAGAAAGAATTCCATTGGAATTTACATTTGCAGCTGATAATGACATAGTATCAGAAGGTTCATATGTCTTGAAAAACTTATGTGTATTGGTATTTACTTTGAAAGATAGTTATGGTGACGGATGGGGCAAGTCAGCTATCAAAATTGAATATAGTGACGATACTCCAGCAGATACACTTTCAATTTTCGACGGAAAAGAATATGTTAAAGAAATAGATGTTGTTGTTGGAACAAAGGTAACTGTTTCTTTCATAAAAGAGAAGTACAATAGCTATGAGTGCTCATATATCATCGAGTATAAAGATGGTGCAGAGATATATAATTCTGGAAAGAATATCAAGGAAGGTGTTAATTGCGAGTTTGTTGCAAGTTGTTACGAAGTCTTAAGTTTAGATGAGTCTTATGACATGCATTTTGTGATATATCCAAACCCTGCAAATGACCTTATTAACATCGAATCAAATTCTCAGAGATGTGAATATCAGATGATGAATAACTTAGGACAAGTAGTGCTTAAGGGAGTGTTGTCTGGAGAAGGTACAATATCTGTTGAAGGTGTCGACAGTGGAATTTATTTCTTGAAACTTATCGCTGACGGTAAGGTGGCAGTCAATAAAATTATTATTCAGTAAATAAAATAAATTAAAAGGGCGAAACAATGTTTTACCCTTTTTTGATTAAATATTTGAAATATGAAGAAAAGTTTTTTAGCAATAGTGTTGTGCTTGTTTGTGTTAACAGTCAATGCACAAGAATGGGTCGGAATTACTAAAGGTTCTGATACAAGAATAAAAGAAACCTTGATTTCATCATCAGAAAAGAAAATCGTTGTCGATGTTAAGATAGATGGTTTCTATAAGCATACAGTACAGACTCCCAATGGCGAGCAGTTTGTTGTTAGCGGAGAAGGCATGGCGTTTATGCCAATAAAGGGAGCTCCAAATCTTCCTATGTATCCAATATCAATGATAGTTGGTGATATGGCTGAGATGGAAGTCTCAGTAATTAAATCAGAATATGTAGATTTTGAGAATGTTGAAGTGGCACCTTCAAAAGGTAACTTCAGCCGCCAGATAAAACCAGAAGACGTGCCTTATGAATACGGAGAGATGTATCAGCAAGATGCTTTTTATCCAGCGCAACAAGCAGTGCTCGGCGACCCTTATATCCTTCGTGACTTCCGTGGTCAGAATATGATGGTGTATCCATACGCATATAATCCTGTTGCCAAGACTTTACGTGTTTATACTTATCTCAGAATAGAGGCTAAGAAAGTCAGCAATAATGGTGTGAATCCAAAACTTAATCGTAAAAGAAGCAATGCTGTAGATTCAGAAGTTAATGCTTCATACAAACGTCGTTTCATTAACTATCCAACAAAAGAGAAATATTCATTTGTTGAAGACGAAGGTGAAATGTTAATTGTATGTTACGATAAATATTTGGAAGCAGTGCAGCCTTTGGTCGATTGGAAGAATATTTCTGGTCGTCCAACAACGATGGTGGCATTGTCGGCAACAGGAAATAACTTGAAGCAATATATCCAGAATTATTATAATGAACATCCAGAACTCGTTTATTTGCTTTTAGTTGGAGAGCATACCGACATTCCAGCAGAAACGATGAGCGGTGGCAAATCTGATAACTTCTATGGTATGTTAGAAGGTGATGACAAATATGAAGAAGTCCTCGTAGGACGTCTCTCTGTTAAGTCAATAGGCGATGCAGTAAATCAAGTCAATAAAATCATCTATTACGAACGCGATATCGATGCTTCAGCTACATGGCTGACAAGAGCTTCTGGTGTCGCAGCTAAAGAAGGTGAAGGTCATTATGGAGAAATCGACTATGAACACATGGATTTTATTCGTGATACTTTGTTGAATTATACTTACACAGAGGTGTCTAAATATTATGAAAACATCAACAATCCAGCAGCTCCAGCAATGATTGTAGATTATAGCAAGGGCTTGGGTTTGATAAATTATTGTAATCATGGCTCACCAACGACATGGGCAGTGGCAAACTTCTCTGTCGATGATATTCATAGATTGACAAATGATAACAAATGGCCTATAGTATGGTCTGTAGCATGTGAGAACGGACAATTCAGTACTGATGAGTGTTTTGGTGAAGCATGGATGCGTGCTGTAAATCAAACAACAGGTGGTTTGACAGGTGCTATAGGCGGTATGTTCTCATGGATTTCTCAGCCATGGATGCCACCAATGTATGCCCAAGATGAGATGAACGCTATCTTGACAGAATGGAGAGAAGGTTATAGACATACTCTAGGTGGTGCATCATGTAATGGTAATATGTTTATGATGGATATGGATCCATTCGAGGGACCAAGCACTCACGACACTTGGATTCTCTTTGGTGACCCTTCATTGATGCTTAGAACAGATACTCCTAAGTCGATGAATGTAAGAGTGCCTCAACAAGAATTGTTTATCGGAATGACAACATTGGACGTTAGCGTTGAAGCTGATTATGCTATCGCAACATTGTCGATAAATGGAGAGGCAATAGCAAGTGCACCTGTCAAAAACGGTGTGGCAACCCTCACATTTGAACCTTTAATCAAAGAAGAAACAGCAACATTGGTAGTTGTTGGATATAATAGAGTCACTGAAATTAAAGAGATCGAGATAGTTCCTGCTGATAAACCTTATGTTATATACGAAGCATACGAACTCAGTGATGACAACAATAGATTGGATTATGGTGAGACTGTTAATATGTCTGTTGAAGTTAAGAACATAGGTTTGCAAGCTACAGCAAATGTGGATGTTAAACTTAGCACAGAATCAAAATATGTTACATTGACAAAAGATAATGCTCACATAAATGAAATAAAATCTGATGAGATAATAAATCTTCAAGATGCATTTACACTCAATGTTAAGCCTAATGTCCCTAATGAAACTAAAGTCGATTTTGTCTTGACTTGTACAGACGGAAAAGATACATGGACAACGACATTCTATGCTTATGCATATGCACCAGTTCTTTCTGTCAATAGTATCTCATCTCTTTCAACAAAACTGGTTCAGCCAGGTGAGACAGGAACATTAGAAATGAAGGTTGAGAATATTGGTGGAGCTCCAGCATACGATGTAATAGCTGAGATGTATAGTAGTTCTTCTGATATAAAGTTCGAGAATATGTCTGTGACTATAGATGAATTGGCAGTAGGTGATACATATGACGTCAAGGCTGACTTCACAGTGGAGCCTTCAGTATTGATAGGTTCTGTTTATGAGATATTAGGTTCTGCTAATTCCGATTATACTACAGATACTAAAAGATACGAACTCAAAGTAGGCTTGATGGGTGATGACTTCGAAACAGGTGACTTCACATCAAATGAATGGAAAATTGAAGGTAAGGGAGTCTGGGTTATTGATAGCCTCAATGCTCATTCCGGACAATATTGTATCAAGAGTGATAATGTTAATAACAACCAATACACAAAGTTGAAGTTGCAGGTAGAAGTGTTGGCTGATGGCCCGTTAACATTCTATGTTAAGACTTCTTCAGAAGCAGGTTATGACGTGCTTGAGTTTTTTGTCAATTCATTTGTAGTAGAAAAATGGTCTGGAGAAACACCATGGACACAGTATACCTATGATATGGAAAAAGGAGTATATGCTTTGGAATGGAGATACAGAAAAGATACATCAGGAAGCTATGGTGAAGACAGAGCTTATATCGATGATATCTTCTTCCCTCCAGTAAGTGCAGTAAGTATGCTCGAAGCTCCTGAAAGATTAAAATATAACATCAAAGACGGAGAAATTACTGTGGTTTGGAATGCTGTTGAAAATGCTGATGAATATATAGTGAGACGCGATGGTGAAATAGTATCTAGACAAGCTTCTTCATCATTCAGCGAAAGCGTTGTTGATGGCATAGTGACTTATACAGTAGTGGCTAAGAGTGGTGACAACTATTCAGCACCATCATTCTTAATAGTCAATTCAGAATATAAGTCTGGAGAAAAAGTTGTCAATATCGATACCGTATCAATATATCCAAATCCAACATCAGGAATGTTATACTTAGACCTTGACAATACATTTGATGCAGTAGTATATAACTATCAAGGTCAGGTCGTTTTGAGACAATATGATAACTATGGCCAAATAGACTTGACAGATTTGAATGCTGGTATTTATTTAGTTGAAATAAGATATGGCAGCAATGTCAAAATTGAAAAAATTGTAATTAAATAGTGTATTAGGTAATGAAAAGAATAGCTCTAATATTAGTAGTATTTTTGTTTAATATCATAGGTGTTGACGCTCAAGAATGGATTGGCGTTGACAATGCAGTGCCTGTCAAGATTCAGGAACGTCTTGTGTCTTCATCAGAAGAAGAAGTCATTATTGATGTTAAGGTGGGTGGTTTCTACAAGGGGAAAGTCGCTACACCTCAAGGTGATCAGTTTATAATAAGCGGAGACGAAATGGCACAAATGCTCGAAGCTGGTGCTCCAGATCTGCCATTGTATGCGATACCTATCATAATAGGTGATAAGGCAGAGATGAAGGTGTCTGTCATTAAGTCTAAATACGTAGATTTTGAAAATATTGAAGTTGCTCCATCAAAGGGCAACTTCAGCCGTAAGATAAATCCTGATGATGTGCCTTATGTATATGGCGATATGTATCAAAAAGATGAGTTTTTCCCATCACAACCGATGAGCTTGGAAAAACCATATATCATCAGAGATTTCCGCGGACAAAATCTTATGGTATACCCTTATGCGTATAATCCTATAACAAAGACATTGCGTGTCTATACAGAACTTACCTTCTCTGTGAAAAAAGTTGGTGACAATGGTATAAATAAAAAAGTAAGTTCTAGAAGAGGTAATGTCATAACATCAGAATTTGATGCTTCTTACAAACGCCGTTTCATCAATTATAAAAACGATAGCAGAGGATTTATGGTAGATGAAGGCGAGATGCTGGTGGTATGTGCTGATAAATATATGAAATCTGTTCAGCCTCTTATTGATTGGAAGAATATCTCAGGTCGTCCAACAACAATGGTGGCATCATCGGTGACAGGTAAAGACGAGAACCTTAGGGCATATCTCGTTGAGTATTATAATAACAATCCTAAATTGACATTTGTCCTTCTGATTGGAGAGTTTGCGGATATTATATCTCATTCTATGAATGGTGGTTTATCTGACAACTATTTCGGTATGTTGGAAGGTGATGACTTTTATGAAGAAGTATTTGTTGGTCGTCTATCTGTTAAGAATGATGAAGATGTTAAAAACCAAATTAATAAGATTATATACTATGAGCGCGACATAGATGAAACCGCGAGCTGGCTCTCTAATGGAGCAGGTGTGGCTGCAAAGGAAGGCAGAGGACATTATAACGAATACGACTACGTTCATGTGGACTATATCCGTGACACCTTATTAAATTATACTTATACTGATATCTCACAACATTATGATAAAGTTAATGAACCAACATTAAATGATTTAATCAGCAGATTTAATGAAGGTGTTGGCATAATTAACTATTGTAACCATGGAACTATAGATGGTTGGAGGGTGACAGGTTTTAACAATGACAATGTTCACCAATTGACAAATGATTATAAGTTGCCGTTTATTTGGTCAGTTGCATGTGATAATGGTAAATTTAATACAGGAGAATGTTTCGCAGAAGCATGGATGCGAGCTACAAACCCAGAGACAGGAGCACCTACAGGTGCTATAGGCGGAATGTTCGCTACTATATTACAACCATGGATGCCTCCTATGTATGGACAAGATGAGATGGTAAGAATCTTGTCAGAACATCGTGAGGGCTATAAACATACTCTCGCTGGTGCGTCTTGCAATGGAAATATGTACGTCTTGGATATATCAAAAGATGCTTATAGCGAAGAGACTCACAATACATGGATTCTCTTCGGTGACCCTTCAATGATGCTTAGAACAAAAGCTCCAGAGAAAATGAATGTTACCATAGAGCCTACATTCTTGCAAATTGGAATGACATCGCTAGTGGTGAATGCTGATACTGACTTTGGAATAGCTACATTGTCAGTGAATAATAAGGCAGTCGCTTCAGCTTATATTGAAAACGGAACAGCAAATATTACATTCCCTGAACTTTCAGAAGTGGGTAAGGCTCAGGTCGTCGTTATAGGATATAATAAAGTGACAGAGATTGTCGACATAAATGTAATGCCAACAGAAGGAGCTTATATCATCGTCGATTCTTACAACATCAATCAAGAGGATGCACAGATTGATTGCAATGAATATATCGACCTTAGTCTTAATGTCAAAAATATAGGTGTTGAAAGTGCGAGTGACATAACATTAGAATTGTCTACATCATCTGAATATGTAGAAATTATTGATAATACCGAGATTGTTACAAAGATAGAATTTGATGAAATGCTAAGTCTTGAAAAAGCATTTCGTTTCTATGTGAGCGCAGATGTGCCAAACCAAGAGACAATCAATTTCGTCCTTACATGCACTGATAAAATCGGAACATATCAAATACCTTTCAGTATAGATGCCTATGCTCCAGAGTTCGCCTTGAACGAAATCACAATCCTTCCTAATAATATTGTGAAACCTGGTGAGACAGCAACATTAAAACTTGCTTTCGACAATATTGGAAACAGCACGGCTTACGATGTGTTGACAGAGTTGTTTGTAGGTTCTTCTGATGTTGAATTTGAAAATACTACATTGCTTACAGAAGAGGTGGCTGCAGGAGAGACATTCTTCGTTACAACAGATTTCACTGTGTCTTCTTCGGCAATATTATCTTCTGTATATGAAATTATATATTCAGTAGGTACAAAATATAATACCTTGAAGTCAGAATATAATCTCGTAATAGGATCTGTTACAGAAAACTTTGAATCAGGCGATTTTTCATCATACGATTGGATTCAGACTGCTGATAATGCATGGGTTATTGACAATACAAATGCTTACGAAGGTACTTACTGCGCTAAATCAGCGATAATAGGCCACAATCAAATGTCTGTAATGGAGATAGAAATAGATGTTGTAACATCTGGATATATTAAATTTTACAGAAAAGTGTCGTCAGAATTAGATACAGATTATCTTGCATTCTTTGTAGATGGCAGAGAAAAAAATAGATGGTCGGGAGAAGTGCCTTGGGATGTTTATTCTTATAAGTTGTCAAAAGGTAAACATACATTGCAATGGAGATATATCAAAGGTGCAGATACATCTGAAGGCAACGATAGAGCTGCAGTCGATATGGTTTCTTTCCCTCCTCATTCAGTGATAAAACATCTTGATGCTATCGAAAATCTTAAAGCGATAAAGCAAGATGATAATACATTGGCATTGACATGGGATGCAAGCGAAAATGCTGATGAATATATAGTAAGACGCGACGGTGAAATAGTTTCAACACAATCCGAAACATCATATAATGAAAATGTTTCAGAAGGAATATTCACATACAGCGTCGTTGCAAGAAGCGGAAACTTGTACTCAGCTCCAGCATTCGTGATATTTGATTCTAACAAGAAATCAACAGAAAGTGTCAATGACTTCGAAATAGAGAAAATGTCGGTATATCCAAATCCAACAACAGGAATGTTGTATGTTAAATCTGATTCTTTCGATGCCGTGGTATATAACTACCAAGGTCAAATCGTGATGAGAAAGAATAATAATGACGGACAGATAGACTTGTCTGATTTGACAACTGGCATTTATTTCCTCGAGATAAGAGATGGTAATAATGTGATGATTGAGAAGATTATTTTAACCAAGTAAATATTTTAAAATTTTAAAAATGAAAAAATTATTTTTTGTAGTAAGTGTGATGCTTTTAGCATCGGGCTTGCTTTCAGCACAAGAATGGGTCAGCGTTACAAAAAATGCTCCTGTTAGAATTCAAGAAAGTTTGGTCTCATCATCAGAAGAAGAGATTGTTGTTGATGTTAAAGTCGGCGGCTTCTTCCAAAATGCTGTCAAGACTGACAGAGGTGAACAGATGATTGTAAGCGGAGAAGACATGGCTTCAATGCTTATTGCTGGAGCTCCAGATCTTCCTATGTATCCTATTTCTATGATTATAGGCAATACTGCAGAAATGAAGGCATCTGTCGTTGAATCATCATACATCGATTTCGAAAATATTGAAGTCGCTCCTTCTAAAGGTAACTTCAGCCGTGATATAAATCCAGAAGACCTTCCTTTTGTCTATGGAGAGATGTATCAAGAAGATGAGTTTTATCCAGCACAACAAGCTTCATTGGAAGCACCTTATATCATAAGAGACTTCCGCGGTCAAAATCTTATGGTTTATCCATACGCATATAATCCTGTGACAAAGACATTGCGTGTTTATACTGACTTGCGTATCTCTGTTAAAAAAGTCAGCGACAATGGCGTTAATAAAAAAATCGCTACACGACGCAGCAATAGTATTTCTCCAGAAATGAAAGCCTCATACGAACGCCGTTTCATCAACTATCCAACTAACACAAGATATTCATTCATAGAAGATGAAGGCGAGATGTTGGTGATATGCGTTGACGAATATAAAGAAGTAGTGGAGAAATTTGTTGAATGGAAAAACATCTCTGGCCGTCCAACAACATTGGCTTTGACATCAGAGACAGGAACTCTCGATGATATGAAAGCTTATATCTCAAACTATTACAACACGAACCCAAATTTGACATACGTTCTTTTGGTTGGTGAATATGACAATCTCCCTCCATACGAAATCATCGTCACAATCGATGGTATGCAATATTATACAAGATCTGACAACTACTACGGAAGACTGGATGGCGATGATAACTATGAAGAAGTTTTCGTCGGTCGTCTCTCTGTGAAAGATACTGAAGATGCACAAAATCAAATCAACAAGATTATCTATTACGAACGTGATATAAAAGAAGACGCCACATGGCTCTCAAGAGGTATCGGTATGGGTTCAACAGAAGGTTATGGTCACTTCGGTGAGAAAGACTATCAGCATATCGACTTCATCCGTGATACACTCATGAATTATACATACACAGAGATTTCTCAAAAATATAAAGGCGTCAATGGCTACGAACCTTCAGCAGATGACTATGCTGTCGATTTCAACAAAGGCGTCGGTATTGCTAACTACTGCAACCATGGTGAAGTGGAAAAATGGGTCATGGGAAACTTCGATACACAATGTGTTCATAACTTGACAAACGATTATATGTTGCCATTCATCTGGACTTCATCATGCAGAAACGGACAATTCGACGTTGATGAATGTTTCGCAGAGTCATGGATGCGTGCTGTCAACCCAACAACCAAAGCTCCTACAGGTGCTATCGGAGGTATGTTCTCTTGGATTACACAGCCATGGCAACCACCGATGTACGGTCAAGATGAAATGATAGCTATCTTGACAGAATGGAAAGGCAATTATCATCACACTCTCGGCGGTGCTTCCTTGAATGGTAATATGTATATTCTCGACATGAGTCCAGAAGACCGTGGCAACACACACAACACATGGCTTCTCTTCGGTGACCCTTCTATGATGCTCAGAACCAAAGCTCCAGAAAAGATGAACGTCTATTGCAGTTCATCATATCTCATGGTCGGAATGACAAACTACACCGTCAATGCTGATGTCGATTTCGGTATCGCTACATTGTCAAAAGATGGTGAAGTAGTCGCTTCTTCATATATTAAAAATGGTAGCGCAACCCTTGCTTTCCCTGAAATTACTGAAGAAGGAAAAATGCAGCTTGTAGTTATTGCTTATAATAAAGTCACAGAAGTCATTGATGTTGAAGTGAAACAGCCAACGGAGGCATTCGTAATCTTTAATGAGTATGAACTTAACGAAGCTGACGGTCAGTTGGATTATGGCGAGACCATAAACCTTGATTTGAGTGTTAAGAACATAGGTGTTAAAGACGCTGCTAATGTAGAAGTGGAACTTATCTCTAAGAGCGATTATGTGACAGTGACATCAGCTAAGACAACAGTGGCATCGATGGGTGTTAATGAAGTCGCTGAGATTAAAGATACATTTAAATTCATCGTCACTGATAATGTGCCAGATCAAGAAGACTTGAAGTTTGATGTTAAATGTACATCTGGTGATGAGTCATGGGCAAGTTCGTTCTCTATCACAGCCAACGCTCCAAGTCTTGCAATAGATACCATCTTCATCAAGAATAAGATGATTGAACCAGGTTCAACAGATGTTTTGTATATAGCAGTGAAAAATGTTGGTCATAGCGCAGCTCATAATGTAATCTCTGAGATGGTAAGTAGTTCGTCGGACATTGTTTTCCCAGAAGCAACTCTTACAGAAGAAGTATTGCAAGCGGGTGATGTTATGGAAATTGTAGCTTTCTTTGATGTTGATGCAAATGCTGAAAAAGGTACAAAATATGAAGTGTCATGTTCAGTGGCAGCCGGTGCATATAAAATGTCTGCAAATTATTTCATCATGATAAGTCAGGCTTTGGAAGACTTCGAGACAGGTGATTTCTCTAAGACAGACTGGCAGTTTGAAGGAACGTCTAATTGGTTTATATGCGAAAATGCCTACGAAGGAACATATAGCGCAAGGTCAGGCAAAATCGCTGATAATATTGAAAAAGATAAGAGAAACACTTCATTGGTAATAAATGTAGAATTGGTCGAAGACGAAGAGATTAGCTTCTACCACCAAAGATTCTGCGACTATTACGCTAAGTTGGAATTCTATGTTGACGATGAATTTGTCCAAGAGTGGAGAGGAAATACAGGATACTCAAATCCTAACCCAACAGAATGGGAACAATTTACTCATCAATTGACAAAGGGTACTCACACCTTGAGATGGACTTACAACAAACGCAATGGTGAAGCAAAGGGCGAAGATTGCGTATATTTGGATAATATCGTTTTACCACCATTCAGTGTAGTTACTTTAGTGTCACCTGTGACAAACCTTCAAGCAAACGTTGATGCCAATGAAGTGACTTTGACATGGAATGCAAGTGCTGGCGCAAAAGAGTATGTCATCATGCGTAATGAGGAGCAAATTGCTGTGGTGGAAGAAACTTCATTCATTGATACTGTAAGCCATAAAGGTACATATACATATAGTGTCATAGCTAAGAAATTTGATGGAATGTCAGAATCAGCAACAGTGACCGTTGAAGTTACAGAGTTGAGCATTGACGATATCAATGTTAAAGATGTTAACATTTATCCAAATCCAACATCAGGTCTTGTATATGTAGATGTAGAGTCTTCTTTTGATGTCGTAATATACAACTATCAAGGTCAAGTGGTAAAGAAACTTTACGGCAATAATGATTATATTGATATGTCGGATCTTAATGAAGGAATGTATTTCGTTGAGGTAAAGACAAAAGATAATGTTATAGTCAAAAAAGTTTTGGTTAAATAATTTGTTAATTATTTAATAAATGCTACTTTTGTAACATCAAACTATAGAGATAAAAAATAATAGATTATGAAGAAGTTATTTGTATCATTTAGGAAAATGGCATTGCTTGTTGCCATTATGAGTCTGCTATGTTCGTGTAATGAGAATAAGGTGGATAAAGTAGCTGTAGATAATCAGTTCGCGGTGTCATTGTTTTCAGGTACCGTGAAAGTCGGTGATTTGTTGGATGGTATAGGTCCTGGGTTATCTGAATTTATCCAGGTATCAGAAGAAGGAAGAATATACGCTTATTATGCAGATTCTGTAAATAATGCTGTTGTGGCAAGTGATATTTTGTCGGGAATACCTCCAATTACATTTAATACAAGTGGAGAGTTTGAAATTCCTTCTATTCCAGCATTGCCAGACATACCTGATTCTATATTGCCTGATTTGCCAGAAATTCTAGATTCTCTTATGCCTGATTTACCAGACATCCTTGATTCTATATTGCCTAATTTGCCAGGCATCCTTGATTCTCTACCACCAGACTTGCCAGACATCCTGGATACACTAGATATTCCTGATTTGCCAGATATTCCAATTCCAGGAGTACAAGGCTTTTCAGAAATTCCAGGAGTAATAATTGGCTCTAATTTAGTTCTTGATTTCAAGGATTTTGTGTCAGTTCCATTTGAATATGAAGGCTATGAAATTGAGTTTGTTGAATTGAAAAATGGAAGATTAAACCTTGCCTTGTCAACAGACCTTACACTGGTAAGAAATGTTGTGTTGTCAACAGATAACATCAAGATGGGGAATGGTTCTAATATGGAAATTGCCCTTGATTTTACTACAGGTCACAAACAGGTAGTCGACCTTGATCTTACGAATTGTGTCATAGCACCGGAAAATAAGAATATTACATTCTCGGCAACATTGGTACTAGATATTCCTCTTGAGGAAGGCTTTGAAGGTGGCTTGTATACCGTAGACGTCAATGGCGGAATTATGAATGTAGAGTTTAAGACAATAGATGGAAAAATAAGTGATTTTGTTTTTGACTTTGTCGGAAGCCATGACTTCGATTTCTCCATTCCTAATGTGAGCGGTAATTTGAAAGTCGCTACTCCAGAATTCAGTATCAAATATGTCAACACATTCGGTTTTAGAGCCGATGGCGTGATAGATTCATTATATCTCAGTGATGATGCTGGTAATATGACATCTCTGATAAAGGATGGTGAAAGAGTGGAACTTTCCTTACATTCAACAGGTGGAGCGTATGACTCAATATCAGAGTTGGATGAAAAACTCATTGATGAGATTAATATCTTGCAAGGTTTTAACAGCATTACATTCAATGGAAATATCATCCTTGGCTGTGATGAGGTGACTGATAATATGATTACAGATGATTCTCATATCGATATCATTGCCGACTTGGCTATTCCTTTGGAATTCAAGATGGAAAATCTCAATTACTCAAACGCATTCGATTTTGACCTTTCGCTTAACAGCAGTGAAGAAAACGAAGAGTCAATTCATTTGGAAAATATATTCGACGAATTGGAATTCAAGCTCATCTTTAACAACGCTATCCCAGTCCAGATAACACCACAGGTGTATGTGCTTGAAAACGGCGTAGCTATCGACTCATTGTTTGATGAGAAAGCTTGCATCCATGGTAAGTTCGATGACGAGATAACAGAGGATATTCTTGTCGTTCATGTCACAGGTGATAAGTTAGAACACGTACAACGTGCCGATCAGCTGATGCTGGATATCACTTTGTCATCAGAAGGCGAACGTGTGGTCTTAAATACTAATGACTATTTTGACATTAGAATAGGATTGAAGACCAAAACTTCAGAAATTAATATGAATGAGTTGAACTTCTAAAAAGATTGTGATATGAAAAAAATATACAGATTCTTCGCAATAATGACATTGTTGTTGGCAACAGTGGCATCTAAGGCTCAAAATGATGGTATCGCATTGACATTGTTACCACACTTTTCATACAATAACATGTATAACCCAGCAATACCTGTTGAGTCAAAACGCGTGATAGGTGTTGGTATCTCAAATGTCAATTTCTCTGTCTTTAATTCAAGTGTCAGATATAATAACTTGTTTACACCTAATAACGATGGCTCTCTATCGTTGGATGCTAATAAATTTATCAACAGCCTCGATGAGCATGATAACTTCATTAGCAGTAACTTATCCATGGATGTTGTCCGTTTGGGCACTCGTATCGGAAGACTTTTCGTAGATTTCGACTATCGCGTGAAATTCAATGGCGAGTTACATTACTCAAAAGACTTCTTAGGATTTTTTGTAAATGGTAATGGCAACTACCTCGGTCATGACAATCCAGCAGATTTCAGTATTGGCGCTGACATCAATTTATATTCGGAAATGTCTTTGGGCTTGCAATACAGAATCACTGATAAGTTATACGTTGGAGTCAGACCTAAAATTTTGATTGGTATGGCTAATTTGTCTGTCAATGATGATGGAACAAAAATCTATACAGACGAGAATACATACGAGATGACAGCTGATATCAATTTAAACTTTGAAGCTACAACGGCATTGGATATGGATGACATATACCGACTCGGAGATTACTCGAGATATTTCGAGAATATGGACACACTTATCATTGAGAATCTTTTCGATATTCAGGAAAATATAGGCTTCGGTATTGACTTTGGCGTGGCTTATGAATTCAACAAACATTTCGGAATAGCAGCCGGTGTTTACGACCTCGGTTATATCACATGGAAAGATACGAAAGTTAAACATTGCCATAAAGATAATGTCGTTGTTAATGACGCTTTGTTCAAGAGTTTCGACGATGTTATGAATATGAATATCGATTTCTCTGAATTGTATACCACCATGGTAGAAGACGTCTGGGGTAATGACTCTATATATGATGGTGCCGACTATAAGACATCGTTGAAGACAAGAATCATGCTTCAAGGTTATTACCAATTAAATTCATTGATGAGATTTACAGCCATCGGACAGATGTATTATATCAAAGATGAATATCGCCCAGCATTGACATTGGCATATAGCGGTTCGTTCTGGAGATTGTTGAACTTTACAGCAAGTTATACAATGTCGAAATATTCTGGCAATAGCATAGGCGCTGGTATCGGTATCAATTTAGGACCTCTGAATATTTATGCTATCACCGACAATGTTATGATAGCTACAAAATACAATGCCTCACCAATGGAGATGTTGACAACATTTGATGCTGCTAACATAAGACTTGGTTTGGTGTTGACATTTGGTAATAGGAGATAATATTGAAAAAAGAGTGACACTGAAGTCACTCTTTTTTTATTTGTAAAGTAATAACAATTAAAACTTAATGATATGGAAATTAAATTTATCGGAGCAGCAAGAGAAGTTACAGGAAGTAAACATCTCATCACCACACGTCACGGAAAGAAGATACTCCTCGACTGCGGCATGTTTCAAGGTAAGGGACTAGAAACAGATTCATTGAACAGAAATACCATGGTCGACCCTGCTGAGATAGACCATATCATTTTGACACACGCTCATGTCGACCACTCAGGTCTTATACCTTACTTCTACAAGAGAGGCTTCCGTGGCTCTGTGATATGCACGCAGGCTACTCGTAACCTTTGTTCTATTATGTTGCCCGACAGCGGCTTCATTCAAGAGAACGATACCCTTTGGTTTAATAAGAAAAGAGCTCGACAAGGACTGAAGCCTGTCGACCCAATTTATACAGAGAAAGACGCTCATGCCTGTATGGAGCTTTTCATCAGCGTGCCGCTAAACCGTCAGTTTCATATCGATAATAATATTAAGGTGAAATTTACCAATACAGGTCACCTCCTCGGCAGTGCGTCTGCCACAATAGAAATCGATGAGTTCGGTGAGGTGACACGTATCGGCTACACTGGCGATATAGGCCGTAACAACAATTATCTGCTTCGCGCTCCCGATGCCTTCCCTCAATGCGATTACCTTATCGTGGAAAGCACGTATGGCGACAGACTGCATCAGGATAAGCAATTCTCGGAAGACGAGCTGTTGAGAATCATCAAACACACCTGCGTGGAGAAGAAAGGAAAGCTCATCATACCTGCATTCGCTATCGGAAGAACGCAAGAGATTGTATATATACTTAATAACTTCTATAACGAGAAGAAACTGCCTTTCATCCCTGTCTATGTAGATAGCCCTCTGGCTGTCAATGCTACTAATATCTTCCGTCTTCACCTCGACCTCTTCAATAAGGATGTGGCAGAAGTGTTAGAACACGACGACGACCCTTTCGGCTTCGGCACTCTGAAATATATCACCAATGTGAATCACTCCAAGGCTTTGAATAGGAGAGAGGAGCCTTGTATCATTATCTCAGCCTCAGGAATGATGGAAGCGGGTAGGGTGAAACATCATATCGCTAATAGCATTGACAACCCCAAGAACTCTATACTCGCTATCGGATATTGCGCTCCGACAACCCTAGGAGCTCGTATCTTAAGAGGCGAAAAAGAAATATCTATCTTTGGAATGCCTCACACCGTCAATGCGGAAGTCTTCAGCATCGACGCATTCAGCGGTCATGCCGATTACAAAGAGATGGAAGAATATCTCAGATGCCAAAACCCAGCAAAGGTGAAGAAGGTCTTTATCGTCCACGGCGACTACGAGGCACAAGTTCCTTACAGCGAAGTGTTGAAGAAAGCTGGATTCAAGAATATAGTAATACCAGAAGCAGGAGAGGTTTTTCAGTTAGGAGTTAGGAGTTAGGAGTTATATAAAAAAGTTCAGGGTTCTGAGTTCAAAGTTCAGGGTTTTTATGTATCTTTGCAGCTCAAAAAGCGATTGTCGCAGGCAGAAGCAATTCTGCGTGAGGAAAGTCGGGACAGCACAGAGCACCGTACTTCTTAACAGGAAGGTATCTTTAAGATAACAGCAAGTGCCACAGAAAATTACCGCTCTTCGGAGTAAGGGTGAAAATGTGAGGTAAGAGCTCACGCGAAGTTGTGGTGACATAGCTTCGGGGTAAACCTTACGGGCTGCAAGACCAAATATACCGACGCTGAGGGCTGCTCGTCCAAGTCGGGAGGGTAGGTTGCTTGAGTCTTTCGGCAACGACAGACCTAGAGAAATGACAATCACCTTGGAAACAAGGAACAGAATCCCGCTTATGCTTTTTAAGAAAAAAAACGGAGTCGTATGGCTCCGTTTTTTTTAGACCACAAGACTACAAGACCACAAGACTATAAGTGATAGCACAAACAAATCTTGTTGACTTGTTGACTTGTTGTCTTGTAGACTTTTTTTCTTATCTTTGTCGTTAAATTTTAAGTGGCAATTATTTTTATTAAAACAACATATTTCGGCATGAAAAAGATTCTTTTTGCAATAATGCTATCACTAGCAGCTCTTTCAGTTTCAGCACAAAAAGAAGTAAACCAATATAACCCTAAAAGCCTTTATGAGAAAGGCATTTTATTCTATGAAAACAAACACTACGCCTCAGCGATAGACTGCTTCGAACAATACATATCATCTGTCGATGACAAAAAGCAAGAAGACGTAGTGATGGCAAAATATTACGAAGCCGCATCGACACTTTTCCTTGACGAAACAGATGGAGAAAATAAAATAACCACCTTCATAAAAGAAAACCCTACCGCATTGGTGGCTGACCAGGCAAAATTATTATATGGCAATTACTTGTTCAAAACCAGAAAATACCGCGATGCCTTAAAGACATACAGCAGCATCAACTCCAGCAATCTAAGCAAAGAAGAACAAGACGAATCTGACTTCAAACAAGCATATTGCTACTACCAAACACAAAACGTTTCCCAAGCAACACCTATATTTGAAAGACTCGCAAAATCAGAACACGCTTACACCAACGACGCGAGATATTACTACGCTCACATTTTGTATATCAATGGTCAAGAAGACGAGGCGCTGGAGTATTTCAATATGTTGAAAGAATGCAGCAGCTACTCTGACATAGCAAACATTTACATTTTACAGATAAACTTCAATAAAAATAATTACGCTAACGTCATAGAGAACGGCGACAACGTCTTGCAGAAAGCACACAAAAACCGTAAGTCTGACATCGCGCTTATGATAGCAGAGTCGTGGCAACAAGAAGGCGACTACAGCAAAAGTCTTGAATACTACAACATTGCAATGCAGAACTCACGCCGTAAACTGCCAAGAGAAATCGAGTTCAACATCGGTTTCTGCAAGATGAAAAACGAAGACTACCAAGGAGCAATAGAACATTTTACCAAAGCCGCTGACAAAAACGATGAGCTTGCTCAATATGCATCATATTACATGGCTCAATGTTACAGCAATACTGACCAAGACAAATTCGCAAGAAACACATACCTCAAGGCGTATAAGATGAATTTCAACGACATCTTGAAAGAAAACGCGCTCTACAACTATGCAGTGCTTAGCTTCATCCCTGGCATCGACCCTTTCAACGAGTCGATAAGCGTTCTTAACGAATACATCAAAACACATTCTCAATCAAGTCAGATTAGCGAATTCCAAGACATAGCAATACACTTGCTTCTTAATTCTAACGACTACAGCAATGTGCTAGAGACATTGGAACAATACGAAAAATTAAGTCCCGAATTGAAAAAGATTCAGTCTAACATAACTTATAACGTAGGCATACAATATTACAACGAAGGTAAGTTTAATGAGGCTATAAGATATTTCGAGAAGTCAGCTAACAACAAAGACATAGAGTCAAACAGTCAGAAGGAAGCTATCTACTGGCTAGCAGATTCTTATTACCAACTGAAAAACTACAATGAAGCAGAAGATGCTTATATTAGATTTATCGACACCAAAGGTGCTAACAATTTAGAAGTCTATGCCCTTGCACATTATAACTTGGGTTATATATATTTAAACAACAACGACTACGCAAACGCTTCCGTAAAATTCAAAGAGTTTATCAACAACGACAAACTCTCCGACAAAGAAAGACAAGGCGATGCCTGGACTCGCATAGGCGACTGCTACTTCATCCAACGCCAGTATAACAATGCAATAACTTCTTACAACAACTCATTGAAGATAAGCAATAAAAACGCAGACTATATCTATTTCCAACAGGCAATGGGATATGGAGCGTTGGGTAAGTCGAAAGAAAAAATCAACAGCCTTAACACCTTGATAGTACGACATCAGAAGTCGGTCTACTACGACAGAGCTATCTATGAAATGGGAATGACACAGCTCAACAGCAACGACAACAAATCTGCGATAACATCATTCAACAAAGTCATCAAAGAAAGACCTCGTTCACAATATGCTCGCAAGTCATTGATGAAGATCGGCATGATTTATTATAATAACGATGAAAACGAAAAGGCTCTCGAAAACCTCAAAACAATAGTCGCTCAATATCCTAATACTGAAGAATCGAGAGAAGCACTGAATATCATCAGCAGCATCTATCGCGACAATAACGAAATACAATCATATTTCGATTATATCGCAGAAAACAATCTCGCAGAAATCAGCATAGACAAGCAAGACTCGCTTACTTTCAGAAATATAGAAGACTTCTATTCAAGCAAGAAGTACCAACAAGTCATAAAAGGCGCAAAACAATATATCGAAAAACATCCTAACGGAGCATATCTACTTGACGTTCACTATTACGCTATGAACTCCATGGAGATGACTAATGAAACCGACGGTATCAGAACTCACATAGAATATATCATCAACCAAAATGACAACGACTATACCGACCAGGCTTTGCTTCTTATCGCAAGAATGGATTACGACGAATCAAGCTATTCCAATTCGGCAAAATATTATGAAAGACTTTTAAACATAACAGAAAACCAACAAGTCATAACAGAAGCAATAGAAGGTTCAATGAAGAGCTATTACTTCGACAAACAATACGACAAGGCAATAGAAAAAGCCAATCAGCTGATGAGAATGCAAGACATCAACGGAAATCAGAAAAAACAGGCTAACTACATCTTAGGCAAGTCGTACTTCGACAAGAAAGACTATTCTGAAGCTCTCAAGCATTTCGAGATATATTCCAACATCGACAATACAGAAACCGGTGCCGAATGTGCATATCTTTCTGCAGTGTGCTTGTACAATACACAGAGATACGATGATGCCGAAGAGAAAGTGTTCTTCGTCTCAGACAAATTCAGCAACTACATAAACTGGATAGCACGTTCTTTCATAATATTAAGCGATGTTTATGTTGCGAAAGACAATATCTTCCAAGCCAAAGAAACACTGAAGAGCGTGATAGAAAACTACCCTGATGACGAAGCCGATTACACGGAAGTTGTCGACTTGGCACAAGAGAAATTAAATGACATCGAAAACACATCAAACGAATAAGGAAGAGTATCATGAAAAATATAAATCTTATCATAGCTTTATTATTGGTTATAACAAACTTGTCGCTGAACGCCCAATCTCGTAATGCGGAAGTGACAGTGGAAGGAAAATACGCTCCACAGATACAGAAGTCGGAACGCCTTGTCAAGACACCCGACATGCCCAAACGCGACTTCAGCATACCGAATTACGAAATCAACACAGAAGACTTCTCTTACAGATATAAGGCAGACCTAGAACCAATCAGCCCGTTGAGTTATACTCATAACAACAAGACAAGCATCACCAACAACTTCATCAAGGCTGGAATTGGAACACGACTATCGCCAGACTTCCTCTTCCGTCATTATTCTAACATCACTAAAAGAACAAGCCTGGGCATAGGTGTCGACCATAACTCTACATGGCTCGGAATGAAAGACTACCCTAACTTGAAATATATGAACAATGCTTTTGCATTGTCAATGACAAACCGCTTCTCACAGTTTCAGCTACACTCACACGTCGACTATCATTATGACACATATCACATCAACGACATGGCAACTGGCGATGCGAGAAAAATACATTCTCTAAATGCCGATGTGACAGCAAACAACAACAAGTCGAGTTACAAAGGATTATATGACGAATTCTCTTTGAAATATAGTTACTCAGGCATACAAAACGGCATGCAAGAAAACTTCTTACGCTTCAAGGCACATCTCGAACATTCAAATTCATGGTTCAGATATGGCAAAGGCACACAGACTTTAGCCATTGACGTAAATGCCGACTTAAACGTAATAGAACAATCACAGTTTATAATATCTGCAAATCCACACCTTGCCTTTGACGGTGAATATTACAAACTGCATCTTGGCTTTAGACTTGATGCCAAGACCAACTCCATCAGTATGGGTGGTATATATCCTGACATCAAAGGCAGCCTCTATCTCTTCCAGAGAAATATCGAGTTCTATGCAGGACTTGGCGGTATGACGAAAATCAACACATTAAAGGAAATTTTAGAAGAAAATCCTTTTATAGTAAGCAATCCTTTGAACTACGCTGAATTCGATTACGAAAAGACATGGATCGACTTCCAAGGAGGATTGAAGTTCAAAGCTTTGAATATGGTAAACGGACATATCGGAGTAAGATATAGAAGAATTGACAATCATATGTTCTTCATCAATTCGACAACACAAGCTGGAACCTTCGATATTATTTTGAACGACTGTTATGTATTCAATTTCAATGTCGATTTGCATGCAAGAATCAACGACAAAATCAAAGCTGTCGCTGATTTCGCTTATAACAAATATGATTTCATCAAAGCACGTCTAACCGACGACTTCCCTATCACAATAGCACA